>CAXTTJ010000079.1:0-2121 GCA_964247235.1 uncultured Sphingomonadaceae bacterium | reverse complement strand
CCGAGGAACACGTCGTCGATCGCCGATGGATCAAGCCCGGGATTGCGCGCGACCAGAGCGCGCAGGACATGTGCGGCCATGTCATCGGGCCGAACCGACGCGAGGCTGCCCCCGAAGCGGCCGATCGGCGTGCGCACCCCGTCGCACAGAAAAACGTCGTTCATGCCCCTGTCTCTTCGGGGTTTCGTTCGCGCACCGTTCGAAATTCGATGCGTTTTTCGTTGACAGTGCTCTGTACGATCCGGTCGACATAAATGCCCGGCGTGTGGATGGCATCGGGATCGAAAAATCCTGCGGGGACGAGTTGCTCGACTTCGGCCACCGTTACCGTTGCGGCTGTTGCCATGTCGGGATTGAAGTTGCGGGCGGTTTTGCGGAACATCAGGTTGCCCGCCGGGTCGGCACGCCACGCTTTGATAATCGCGAGATCGGCGCGCAGCCAGGTCTCGCGGACATAGTGGCTGCCCTCGAAAATTTCCACCGGCTTGCCGTCGGCAACGACAGTGCCGACTCCGGTTGCGGTGTAAAAAGCCGGAATGCCCGCGCCACCGGCCCGGATCCGTTCGGCCAGCGTCCCTTGCGGGGTCAGTTCAAGTTCGAGCTGTCCTTTCAGGTAAAGCTCTGCAAAAAGGGCGTTTTCCCCGATATATGAACTGACCATCCGGGCGATCTGGCCATTGTTCAGCAACGTCCACAGGCCAAACCCGGTGGCACCGCAATTGTTCGAAATCACCGTCAGCCCGGTGACGCCGCTTTCGACAATGACCGGGATCAGCGACTCGGGATTGCCGACCAGGCCGAATCCGCCCGACATGACCGTCATGCCGTCGTGGAGCAGCCCGTCGAGCGCCGCCGTGGCACTGGAATATAGTTTGGCACCCATGCTGCCCCTTGTCCTTTCTAGCACCGCGTCGTCGCTGTCTTCGAATCTGTCTCAGGAACAAAGGCATTACGCCGCACAGTTTGGACGTGCAACAATTGCATTGACAATAACACAGAATGCAACAATACCACATGCAAGGACTGCGCTCGCTTCGGATGAAGTGCGGCCGATGGGAGAGCGGATGCGCAGCGGAAACATCTTTACGCGCGACTTGGCGCATGACGGGTCATGCGTGACCGGGCGACGCGTGCGGCACGGCCGAGCGCTTGCGCTGCTTGTTTGTGCCGCCTTGGCAGGCACTGCGACGCAGGCTGCGCCGACTGGAAATCAATGCGGGATTGTTGACGATCTTACGTTCATCAACGGAAAAATCCTGACGCTCGACGCAAAGAACAGCATTACAACGACGGTCAGGATCATCGGCAGCCGGATCGTTGCCGTGGACGACCGGAAACCGAGCTCTGGCCCCTGCAATGTCATCGTCGATCTTGGTGGCAGGACGGTCATTCCCGGCCTGATCGATGCCCACACGCATCTGGTCCTGATGTCGCAATGGCCGGGCACGCAGATCATGGGTGTTGAAAACGCGCGCGATATCTCGGCACTGAAGGCCGTTATCGCCGAACAGGCGCGTTCGACCGGGAAGGGCGTCTGGCTCGCCGCCATGGGGATGTGGCTCCAGCGACAATTCGCTGAGGCACGCCTGCCGACGCTTGCCGAACTTGATGCGGCGGCCCCGGACAATCCGGTGCTGCTGTACGAAAATATCGGTGGCCTTTCGCAGACTTACGGCCCGGCGGTGACGAATTCGCTCGGGATCAGGCGGCTTCGTGCGCTGGGTATTCCGGTCCGTGACGACGGCGCGCTCGTGGATGCCAAGGGCGCAAACACATATAATGCAGCGTTCAACGCCATCCAGCAGCAGCAGACCCCCGAGGATGAGCGCCGTTCGCTGCAAAGCATCTCTCGCTACATGCTGAGCGTCGGCCTGACCGGCTGGCACGATATGCATGGCGGCACCAATCCGTCGCGCAATTTCCGTCGTTTCTCGTTTCTCGATCGCCTTCACGGCTATGATCAGCTGGCCGAACTGTGGCGGCGTGGCGGCTCCCTCGTGCGGACGACAATGTTCGTCAGCAATGCCGACCGGCACGGCCTGGAAAGTCCCGAACAACTGACCGCTTATTTCGGCGAATATGATCTTGAGGGTCAGGATCTGGCGCGGCTTCAGGCCCGCC
>CAXTTJ010000078.1:0-2360 GCA_964247235.1 uncultured Sphingomonadaceae bacterium | reverse complement strand
CGCCATGGCCCGAAAATTCGATGACGCAATTGCCCTCGCACAGCCGGTCCTGCGGACAGATGCGACCGCAGATTTCGGGCATCGTCGATGTGCTGTTCGACAACTCGTAAGCCTCGCGCAGGCGCCCTTCCGCAGTCAGCCGCAGCCAGTCTGGAATATGATTGTGCAGCGGGCAATGCACCGAGCAATAAGGCACGCCGCATTGCGAACAGCGCGCGGACTGCTCCTCCGCCGACGGCACGGCATATTTGTCGGCGATTTCGCGAAAGTCTTCGGCGCGCAGGGTCGGCGCGCGCTTTTCGGGATAAGCCTGCGCGGAATCGACAAATTTCAGCATCGGGTTTTCGGCCATCGCGCCCTCCGGCATTGCGATTGGTGGCCGATCCGCAAAGAGTCAAGCGATTACGACAGTAATCAATACCTATCAAAACTTCACAAAGTGCCGAAACGCCCAAAACCCGCGATTGTACGATTTATTTAGTCCTGAAACGGACCTAACGGTTAAGCAGCCAGAGCAGCGCGACACTGCCTGCGATGATCCGATACCAGGCAAAGGGGGCAAATCCGAATCGGCTGACGATGCCGATGAACGCCTTGATGACGATCAGCGCGACGACGAACGACACCATGAATCCGATGCCGATGCTGGACCAGTCGATGCCACCAAGATGGGCACGCGCCTCCCACAATTCCTTGGCACTTGCTGCAACCATCACCGGAATGGCGAGGAAAAAGCTGTATTCGGCCGCCGTCTTGCGATCGACGCCCAGCGACAGCGCCCCCATGATCGTCGCGCCCGAACGGCTGACCCCCGGGATCATCGACAGGCACTGGACGATGCCGATGCCAAGCGCGGTCTTCCACGGCATGCTCTCGACCGATCCCTGCGGCGCGGGCCTGACGAGGCGTTCTATAATGAGGATCGCGATGCCACCCATGATCAGCGCGACCGCCACCGTCACCGGCGACTCAAGCATCGCCTTGATCGCCTTATAGGCCAGCGCCCCGATGATCAGCGCAGGCGCAAAGCCAAGCAGGACATTGCGCGCAAATGCAACGGACGCCGGTTCGCGCCGGATCAGCCCCGCCGCCACTGCCGTGAACCGGCGGATATAAAGGACAACCACCGCCAGAATCGCGCCGAGCTGGATCACGACATCGAACGTCGCCGACTGCGCGCCCTTGAAGCCGAGCAACTCACCCGCAAGGATGAGATGGCCCGTTGACGACACCGGGATGAATTCCGTCAGCCCCTCGACAATGCCGAGCAGGATCGCCGTGAGCGGGTCCATGTCAGGCCGCCTTGTTCGCGAAACGCCCGTGTCGGCGATATTGAACGAGCCACCCCTCCGCAATCGCTTCGAGCGGCGTGGGAACGATCCCGAACGCCCCAAGTCCCTGTGCATCGACTGCGACGACATTGTCCGATTGCAGCATCAGCCACTGATCCTTTGTCATTGGCGCCCCCGGCAGCCAGCCGATGGCCGACGCCATTGTCCCGGCAATGACATCGGGCAGGTCGGCAAACGCGCGCCGTCGCCCGGTGGCTTTGGCGATCCAGCGATTGAGGCCACCCATGGTGATCACTTCGGGACCGCCGAGTTCATAGGTGTTGCCGCCGTGCGCACCGGGGTCGGCGAGCCCTGCAGCAACGGCTCTGGCGACATCGCCGACAAAGACCGGCTGGAATTTTGCGTCACCTTTGATGATGGGAACAATGGGCAGCATCCGGATCATGTTCGCAAAGCGGTTCACAAACTGATCCTCGCGCCCGAACACGATCGACGGGCGCAGGACAGTTGCACCCGGAAAAGCCTTGCGCACCGCCGCTTCGCCTTCACCTTTGGAGCGTCCATAGGCCGACGGGGTTGCTGGATCGGCGCCGATGGCGGACACATGGACCAGCGCCGTGGCGCCCGCCGATGCCGCAGCGTCGGCTACAATGGCTGCGCCCTCGACATGGAAAGCCTGAAAATCGCCTTTCAGGATACCGACCAGATTGACCACGCCATCTGATCCGGCCAAGGCGCGGGCGACTGTATCAGCCTTGCGAATGTCGGCGGCAACGAACTGCGTCTGGCCCAGCCCCCCTTGTGTCTTCAGGAATAATGCCCCCCGCGGATCGCGCGTGGCAATGCGCACCCGCACACCCGTTTTAAGCAACGTCTGGACCACATAGCGACCGAGAAAGCCGCTGCCGCCGAACACGGTAATAAGCTGGTTTGTCATGCCACAGGCTCTACGCGCGCAGGCTTTGCATTGACAAGCGCCACGTTCCCGCTATCCGCGCCCCCCTACCTTCATGTGCCCGGATGGCGGAATTGGTAGACGCACCAGCTTCAGGTGCTGGCGATCGCAAG
>CAXTTJ010000077.1:0-2771 GCA_964247235.1 uncultured Sphingomonadaceae bacterium | reverse complement strand
CCGAGGAACACGTCGTCGATCGCCGATGGATCAAGCCCGGGATTGCGCGCGACCAAAGCGCGCAGGACATCTGCGGCCATGTCATCGGGCCGAACCGACGCGAGGCTGCCCCCGAAGCGTCCGATCGGCGTGCGCACCCCGTCGCAGAGAAAAACCGAGTTCATATGCTCAATAGTTTCGTAACCGCAAAATCTGCACCGGTTGCGTCACGCACGTGCGCGACGGTCACGCCCGGTGCGCATTCGGTCAACGTCAGTCCACCAGCGACCTTGTTGCACGCGAAGACGCCGAGATTCGAGATGATCGTATCGACAACGGCCTCGCCCGTTAGTGGCAAGGTGCAGTGCGTTACGAGTTTTGGCGTGCCGTCGCGGCTTTGATGATCCATGACGACAACGACGCGTTTCACGCCCGCGACCAGGTCCATGGCACCGCCCATACCCTTCACCATCTTGCCGGGCACCGTCCAGTTTGCGATATCGCCAGCGGCGGAAACTTCCATTGCGCCGAGGATGGCCACATCGATATGTCCACCGCGGATCATCGCGAAGCTCGCCGACGATGAAAAGAAGCTCGACGTCGGCAATGCCGTGATTGTCTGCTTTCCGGCATTGATAAGATCGGGATCAATCTCGTCTTCGAACGGAAACGGTCCCATACCGAGCATCCCGTTCTCACTTTGCAGCGTGACCGAAATGCCCGCTGGCATGTGGTTCGACACCAGCGTGGGAATGCCGATGCCCAGATTGACGTAATCTCCGTCGCGCAGCTCCTGCGCAGCCCGCGCGGCCATCTGGTCGCGGCTCCAGCCTGCCAGTGTCGTCATGCGGCAGTCCTCTTACGGACCGTGCGGAATTCGACCCGTTTCTCGTTGACCGTGCTTTGAACGATCCGATCGACGTAAATGCCGGGCGTGTGGATGGCATCGGGATCAAAAAACCCCTCGGGCACAAGTTCCTCGACTTCGACGACCGTCACCTTAGCCGCAGTTGCCATATCGGGGTTGAAGTTGCGTGCCGTCTTGCGAAACAACAGGTTGCCCGCAGGGTCGGCACGCCACGCCTTGATAATCGCCAGGTCGGCGCGCAGCCAGGTCTCGCGGACATAGCGGCGGCCCTCGAAAATCTCCACCGGCTTGCCGTCAGCAACGACTGTGCCCACTCCGGTTGCGGTGAAAAAAGCCGGAATGCCCGCGCCACCGGCCCGGATCCGTTCGGCCAGCGTCCCTTGCGGGGTCAGTTCAAGTTCGAGCTGTCCTTTCAGGTAAAGCTCTGCAAAAAGCGCGTTTTCCCCAATATATGAACTAACCATCCGGGCGATCTGGCCATTGTTCAGTAGCGTCCACAGGCCAAACCCGGTGGCACCGCAATTGTTCGAAACCACCGTCAGCCCGGTGACGCCGCTTTCGACAATGACCGGGATTAGCGACTCGGGATTGCCGACCAGGCCGAATCCGCCCGACATGATCGTCATGCCGTCGTGGAGCAGCCCGTCGAGCGCCGCCGCGGCACTGGAATATAGTTTGGCACCCATGCTGCCTCTTGTCCTTTCTAGCACCGCGTCGTCGCTGTCTTCGAATCTGTCTCAGGAACAAAGGCATTACGCCGCACAGTTTGGACGTGCAACAATTGCATTGACAATAACACAGAATGCAACAATACCACATGCAAGGACTGCGCTCGCTTCGGATGAAGTGCGGCCGATGGGAGAGCGGATGCGCAGCGGAAACATCTTTACGCGCGACTTGGCGCATGACGGGTCATGCGTGACCGGGCGACGCGTGCGGCACGGCCGAGCGCTTGCGCTGCTTGTTTGTGCCGCCTTGGCAGGCACTGCGACGCAGGCTGCGCCGACTGGAAATCAATGCGGGATTGTTGACGATCTTACGTTCATCAACGGAAAAATCCTGACGCTCGACGCAAAGAACAGCATTACAACGACGGTCAGGATCATCGGCAGCCGGATCGTTGCCGTGGACGACCGGAAACCGAGCTCTGGCCCCTGCAATGTCATCGTCGATCTTGGTGGCAGGACGGTCATTCCCGGCCTGATCGATGCCCACACGCATCTGGTCCTGATGTCGCAATGGCCGGGCACGCAGATCATGGGTGTTGAAAACGCGCGCGATATCTCGGCACTGAAGGCCGTTATCGCCGAACAGGCGCGTTCGACCGGGAAGGGCGTCTGGCTCGCCGCCATGGGGATGTGGCTCCAGCGACAATTCGCTGAGGCACGCCTGCCGACGCTTGCCGACCTTGATGCGGCGGCCCCGGACAATCCGGTGCTGCTTTACGAAAATATCGGCGGCCTTTCGCAGACTTACGGCCCGGCGGTGACGAACTCGCCCGGGATCAAGCGGCTTCGCGCTATGGGTATTCCGGTCCGTGACGACGGCGTGCTCGTGGATGCCAAGGGCGCAAACACATATAATGCGGCGTTCAACGCCATCCAGCAGCAGCAGACCCCCGAGGACGAGCGCCGTTCGCTGCAAAGCATCTCGCGCTATATGCTGAGCGTCGGCCTGACCGGCTGGCACGACATGCACGGCGGCACCAATCCGTCGCGCAATTTCCGTCGTTTCTCGTTTCTCGACCGCCTTCACGGCTATGATCAGCTGGCCGAACTTTGGCGGCGTGGCGGCTCTCTGGTGCGGACGACAATGTTCGTCAGCAATGCCGACCGGCACGGCCTGGAAAATCCCGAACAACTGACCGCCTATTTCGGCGAATATGATCTTGAGGGTCAGGATCTGGCGCGGCTTCAGGCCCGCC
>CAXTTJ010000076.1:0-2834 GCA_964247235.1 uncultured Sphingomonadaceae bacterium | reverse complement strand
TGTGTCGCTTGGTCATGATATCTTCTCCTAAATCCCTGTTTTTTGTTGTTATGCTTCGTCGATAATCCGGTTGGTGAGGGTGCCGAGAACGCCGATCTCGATATCGATCTTGTCGCCTGCATTCATGTAAAGCGGCGGGGTGCGCTTATCGCCGACGCCGCCCGGCGTGCCGGTTGCGATGACGTCGCCCGGCGACAGGGGCGTGAACGCCGAGACGTATTCAATGATGAACGCGATATCCCAGATCATGTCCGATACCGGCTGGTCCTGCACGACCGTGCCGTTGAGGCGGGTGACGACGCGCTGGCTGCCGAGGTCGGCGACTTCGTCGGACGTCACGAGAGTGGGCCCGAAAGCGCCGGTGCCCGGAAAGTTCTTGCCCGGTGTGAACTGGATATTGTGGCGCTGCCAGTCGCGCGCCGAGGCATCGTTGAAAATACTGTATCCGGCGATGTGCGCGAACGCGTCGGCACGCGCGATATTGCGACCGCCCTTGCCGATGACGACGGCAAGCTCACCTTCATAATCGAAACGTTCAGTGGCTTTGGGCTTTACCAGCGGCTGACCGTCCGCCACCAGCGTGTCGGCCCATCGGGTAAAGATCGCCGGAAATTCCTTTTGGTCACGTCCGGTTTCGGCAACGTGCGTTGCATAGTTCAACCCGACGCACAGGATCTTGCCCGGATTTGGAATGACCGGCAGCAGCACGACATCGGCAAGCGCATAAGTCGTGCCATCGGCACAGCCAGCGAGTGTGCCAGAAGCAAGCGCATCGGCGAGCACCGCTGGGCCATTGCCCGAACCGAGATCGACGATGCGCGCGCCGTCGACCCGACCGAAACTCGGCACACCCGATGGACGGCGAAAACTGACGTAACGCATCAGGAAACTTTCTCTTTAAGGCGTGTGAACGGCGCTGCGTCCCATTCGCGACGGAAGCGGAAGCGTTCCTCGGCGACCCGCAGCGCGGCCACATCCTTGTCCGACATGCCCCATTGATCGATGCGGCCCTGCGGCCAGGTCCAGTCTTCGGGCGCCCCGGTCTTGTAGTCGTCGGTGACCCTTTCGACGGCTGTGGAGAACTCGATCACGGGGCCAAACGGCGCGATGAAATAAGCATAGACGTTGGCACCCGGCCCGTGCCGTCCCGGTCCCCACGCCGGGGTCATGGCGTGGTCGCGCAACCGACCGATGCCGCGCATGACCGCGTCAATATCTTCCATCTCGAATGCAATATGGTTGAGCGAGGCAAAACCCGCGCGGGCAAAGGCGGTGCTGTGGTGCGAGTCGTTGCAACGCACGAACACCATGCCCCTTGTCCGGTCGGACACGCGAAAGCCGAGCGCGCGTTCGGTCAGATCGCCGCTTGCCTCGGCGTCGATCGAATTGAACACGATGTGGGTGAGCTTGACCGGCAGATCGTGGCCCTGGAGCGGTGCCACCTCGGTCGTATCGGCGAGAAAGCGCAGGATCTCGCCCTCGGCGAGCTCGACGATCAGGCCATGCCCACCACCGGGATCGCCGGACGTGACGGGCGTTGCCGTCAGTCCGTGCGCCGCAATGTTGTCCGCAAGTTCCGCCAGCCGCTCCGCGGAGCATACGAACGTGGTGCTGCGAACAAAGCTGTCGCTCGCTTGTTCGAGCGCCACTAGATAGGGAAATGGTCCCGAGCCGCGCAGGTAACGCGTCGTTCCGCGAACCTCGCCCGAGGCCATCCCCCAGATGTCGGTCAGGAAACGCGCGGCGGCGGCGGGGTCGGGCAGCGAGAGTTCGATACTGCGAAGTTTCATGCGGCGCCCCCCATGAAACCGGTGGCGGTGAAACCGGCTGCAGCCAGTCCGGCGAACACGCATATCTCGTCGTTATCACCTGTGTCGCCGCTGATACCGACAGCGCCGATGATGACTCCGATGTCGTCGCGCACCAGTACGCCACCGGGCGAAAACGCGATGTTGCCCCCAACCGCGACGCTGACGCTCTGGAAAAAGGCAGGGTTGCCCTTGGCTTTCTCGGCCAGTCCGCGCGTGTCCTGCCCCATGCCAAGCGCGCCCATGGCTTTTGCGCGCGCGATGTCGTGGCGAAACAGGCTCGCCCCGTCCTCGCGGGCAAAAGCGACAGGATGTCCGCCGCTGTCGACGACAATCACGGCCAGCGGCTGGAGCCCGTCTTCGCGCGCCGCAGCCAAGGCTTCCTGCACGATGCGCTGTGCCTGATCGAGCCGGATCATGCCGCTGCCTGAAGGGTTGCACGACGACCGATGCCCAATGCCGAAGACCGCGCGTCGAACAATGCCGATACTTCGCCGGTGCCGAAGACATAATGATCGGGTCGCACCAGCACCGCATCGACCGCGTATCGATCAAGCCATTCGAGTACCGCGCCGCCATCGCCAAGCACGGTCGCATCAACGATCACGACGCCCGGTTCAGGGGTTAGGCCACCGTGTCGCGCGAACAATCGCCAGCCACCAGCGATCACATCATCGAGTTTGGCGATCCCCTTTCCGGTCCCAACCAGCGGCTGGATGAAGCGTTCGCCCGCGCGCGGACTCCCAGCCAGGATCATGCCGTGGGCAATGGCCGGAATCAGATCGGCGGCAGTTTGCGGTGTCTCTACCGGCGTTGGCGCGCGCATCGTGGCATCACGCATCGCTGCCTCGGCAGGGTCGAGCATGCAGATATAGCGCCCTGCCGCAACCGCCGCACCGATCACACCACGCACATGTGGATCGCGTTCGGACTGATAGCTGTCGAGCACCACCGGATCCGCCGCATCGTTCGCGACCGCCGCCAGCTTCCATGCCAGATTGGCGACATCGCGGAAACCGTGGCACA
>CAXTTJ010000075.1:0-3186 GCA_964247235.1 uncultured Sphingomonadaceae bacterium | reverse complement strand
GGTGGCGCCACTGGCCGCAAGCGGACCGCCTTCGCCGGGCGCGCACAGGCCAAGTGCCTCGCAATGCACGATTTCGGCGATCGAGAATGCGTCGTGACATTCGACCAGATCGAGGTCGGACGGCCCTATCCCTGCCCGTTCATAAGCAATGGCAGCGGTATCGATATCGGTTTTCCAGCGCACCATATCAGCCTGATTTTCATAGGAACCGCTGCGCAGGACAATGGCATCGATCCGCACGGACGTCTGACATTGTCGCGCCAGCCGGTCGCTGACCACGATGATCGCGGCGGCGCCGTCGGCAATGGCACAGCATTCGGCACGGGTCAGCGGATCAGACACGACCGGTTTGGCAAGGACCTGTTCGATCGTGACGGAATCGCGAAACATCGCCAGCGGATTGAGGGCACCGTGGCGCCTGCTTTTTTCAACCACCGCTGCCATCTGCGCCCGGGTCGTACCAAATTCGTGCATGTGACGCATTGCTCGCATTGCAAAGCTGGCCGGTGTGACAAGGCCAAGTTGCGTATCGATTTCGGTCCGTCCCGAATCGAGCAGGCCGAACCCCGGCACACACATTTTTTCCACACCCAGCACCAGCGCACAGTCCATCTGTCCGGCGTCGATGGCATTGCAGGCGAGCCACAATGCCGTCGATCCCGACGTGCAGGCATTTTCGACATTGACGACGGGCACGGCGCGTATCCCCGCTTGCGCCAGGATCGTCTGACCGACCGTCGTGTCGCCGAACAGGACACCCGCCAGCGCATTGGCCACGAACGCGCCTTCGATAACCGGTGGCGCAATGTCGGCATCGGCAAGGGCGGCACGCGTTGCCGCCAGGCCCAGATCGGCCAGCGAACGATCCTGATAACGCCCGAATGCCGTGATGCCAACGCCGGTGACTGCGCTCATGACGGCGGCACCACGGCACGAAAATAGGGGCGGATACAGGGATGACCGGACAGATCGATCCCCAACGGTCCGCTGGTGATCTCAAGCTTCATCCCGATGCGCAGCGTGCCGATGACATCGGGGTCGAGCAGCATGAATACCCGGAGGTCCACCCCCGCGAAATCGACATAACCAACCGCATAAGGGGCCGGCAGACCGAAGGGCGGCTTCATCCTGACGACGGTATAGCTGTAAAGCGTTCCCCGCCGCGGCAGTTCGATCCCGTCATGGCCGAACCGGTTCCCCAGCAAACGCGTGGTCGCGCCACGTCCGCTGAACACGCCCTCGGCAAAGGCAGGCAGGGCAGCGTCGCCGGTCATGTCCGGACGGAGGCGAGCAGTGCGTGCCAGGCGGGGTCGCTTTCGCGGTCATAGGTGTCGTGCGTGACGCCTTCGCCACGCAAAAGGAATTTCTGGACACGTTCGGTGGGCGTCTTGGGCAGCGTGTCAAGAATACGGATATATCGTGGCACCATGAACAGCGCCATGTCGCGCACGCAATGGGCAAGCAGATCGATCGGCATCAGCGGCGACCCCGCACGCAGCGTCAGGCACACCATCACCTCGTCCTCGCCCAGGTCGGACGCGACCGCAATTGCCGCCGCCTCCATCACCGCCGGATGCTGCGCAATGCCGCGTTCGACTTCGTGGCTGGAGATATTCTCTCCCCGCCGCCGCAACGCATCTTTCTTGCGGTCGACGAAATAATAATAACCCGCGGCATCGCGCCGCAGGGCATCCCCGGTGTGGAACCACAGGTCGCGCCAGGCGGCGACCGTCGCCTCGGGCATCCTGTAATATTCGGTCATCATGCCGTTCATATGCCGTGGCCTGATCAACAGTTCGCCGGTTTCGCCGACGCCGACTTCGCAGCCGTCATCGCCGACGATCATCGCATCATGGGTCATCCCGGCCCGGCCACAGCTTCCCGCCTTGCGGTCGTCGATCCGGTTGATGAACGGGATGCCGATCTCGCTCATCCCATATCCTTCGACGAGTGTCAGGTTGAACCGTCGTTCGAACGCATCGAACAGATCGCCGGGACATCCCGCCCCCATCATCAGGCGCAACCCGCTGCTGGCATCCTGCGGGCTCGGCTCGGCCTTCATCAGGATCGGCAAGATGCCGCCGATATAGTTGAATTCGGTACAGCCGTGACGACGGATATCCTCCCAGAAACCCGATGCCGAAAATTTGCGCGCCAGCACCATCCGCGCCCCTGCGACAAGCGCCGGAATGGTCGACAGAAACTGGGCATTGCCGTGGAAAAGCGGCAGCGCGTTATACAGACAGTCGTCGGACGTATAGGCGCAGGCATCGACGATGATTTCTGCCTGGCGCAACGCATAGGCCTGCGGCAGGACCACGCCCTTCGACGGTCCGGTCGTGCCTGATGTAAAGATGATCGCCATCGGGTCGCTCGCGGCAATGACGGGCTGTTCGAACGGGTCGGTCGATGCCGCCAATGCGTCGAACGGGAGCGCGTCCGGAACCTCCCCATCCACGACGATGATTGTGCGCAGCAACGGCAGGTCGCTGATAACCGCCGACAATTGTGCCCAGAAACAGGCTTCGACGATCAATGCCGAACAGTCGGACTGCGCCAGGATATAATGCAGGATCGTACCACGATGCGCTGTATTGACGGGCACTTCAACGGCACCCAGCCGTGACAGTGCAAACCAGCTCAGCAGGAATTCAGGCCGGTTCGACATCATGATGCCGACCTTGTCACCCCGGCCGATCCCCGCGCTGGCAAAGCCCGCAGCCAGCCGCTGCGTCGCATCGGCACATTCGGCAAACGAACATTGCTGATCTTCGAATGTCAGAAACGGTGCATCGCCGCACATACGCGCGCGCAGATCGAGCAGGTCATGCACGGTGTCGGCACGTGGCGCTTGTCCCGCTTTCATGCAGCGATTGCCCGCACGACAAAGGCAACGATGGCATCGGTTTCGGTGGCACGGCGCTTTACCGTCGCGTCGGGCCGCATCCAGCGCAGATGCCAGTTTATGACACCAAGCACATTAAGCGCCATGAGCTTGAGATCATCGGACCGGATGAGTTTCGCATCGGAAAGCGCCCGCAAGACGTCGATATATATCTGCAAAACAGCCTGCTGAAGCCGCCGGTTGGCCGCATTGCTTTCGGGCGACAGCCGCCCCTGATCGATGAACAATATCTGCGATTCCAGTGGAAATTGATGCGATATGGCGACATGCGCGCGGACCAG
>CAXTTJ010000074.1:0-3610 GCA_964247235.1 uncultured Sphingomonadaceae bacterium | reverse complement strand
GATGCGCCGTCACCTTGATCCAGGTCGCGTCCATCGCCTCGATATCCTTGTCGAGGTCGATCATCATCTGCTTGTTGACCAGCAGCGTCGGCCAAGGCTGCGCAGTGCCAAGAAAATCATCGGTGAACAAGGTGTCCAGCCATGCGTGCCGCTTGTTCGCGATTGCATCGCCCCATTCGTCATAGAGCAGCTTGAACTGCTCTGACAGATCGTCACGTGCCATATGCGCTTTCCCTTGATCATGACAGGGCATCCGACCGATGCCCCATAAGTGGCCTACAGTTCGATAGCGATATGTCAACGATTTACACACAAACCGTGATACAGCTATGGTCAGGCGTCGGTCGCCGTGCCCTTGACCGAGGCGGCGGCCCGGGCCGCTTGTTCGTATACGCCAGACAATCCGCGTAATGCCGCATTCAGCGCTTCGAAGTCGAACTGTGTGCTCAATCCCTTGGCAATCATCGGTTCGAGGAACATGCGGCGATCCTTCAGGAAGTCGCTGTAATGCTTCGAACCCAGGTCGGCTGCGGTGTAGAACACTTCCTTGCCGATCCGCGAACTTTTGATGAAATCAAGTTTAACAAGTTTTTTCAGGCTATACAGCACAAGATGCATGTCATCGACCGACAATGCAAAGGCGAGATCAACGGCGCGCAGGCTTTTTTCGCGATACACCAGCAGGTGCAGCAAAAAGACATCGAGGTCGGACAGGCCGTTGACGGCGCTGGTGTTGCTCCGCTGGCTCATCCAGCGGCGGACCGAATTCCACAACACTGTCAGCGTAAGTTCCAGCTCGGACAGTTTTTCGCCGTCAGTCATTACGTGCTTTCCTGAAATTGGTCCCGCCGACAGCTGCGCCGATTGATGCTGCTGTGCGGCAGCCATTACCGAGACGCCGACGATGCGCAAGCCAGAGAAGGCGCGGACAGCAGTCGGGCACTCCGGAACCGGCTGGCTGCGTTGTGTTTGTTCAATTGCTGTGCCCGAGGACATGATGGCTGAAACATTGCCACTGCCCCGCATCATCCTGACGCCAGGCCGAGGCATAGCAGAGCCGGGCCGGTTTCATGCTGGCCGATACGTCCGTCGTACCGGGTAGTGCGGACCCCGCGTCGCCCGCGAAATCCAGCGCAACCTGCGCGTGGCAAAGCGTTGAAACGACGGCGTCCATTCGCCGCGCGACGATGGACAGGAACTCGATCGAGCAATTCCTGACCTTGCGATCCATCTCGATAAATTGCGGCTTGTTCATCTGGTCGCCGGGCATGTCAGGGCCGGTCGAAAACCGAAACTCGGGCGCGAGGATATCTTCAAGCACATCGACTTCGCCCGCCATAAGGCCTTCCGTCCAGCGGCGAAGTTGCGCCACAACCGGCTCGCATCCGGGTTCGATATCCGTCATGACGTATCTCCGCCCTGCGACGACCACAGGCACCGGGGAATGACCCCGGCACCTATGGTTGCTGCTCTCAGAACTTGAACGCCAGCGATGCACCATAAGTGACGGGCTGACCGGTGTAGCGCACGGTCGTGTCGGTGATCCGGTAAGCGGCTGTCCAGTAATATTCATTGGTGACGTTGCGGCCATAAACGGTAAACCGCAGCTTGCCGTCGGGCGATTCCACGCCTGCCCGCAGATCGAGCAAGGTGTGCGCCTTGACGTAGGTCAGCGGCTGTTCACCCAGCTGGCTGTTGGTCGCACCCTGATAGGTCACGTCGCCGCCGACAAAGCCGTACATGCTTTCCGACATCGGGAAGCGATAGTCGAGCGAACCGGCACCGCTCCATTTCGGCGTGTTGGGAAAGGGCAGGCCTCCGAAATTCTGCTGCACCGCCAAGGCATTGAAGTTCGTGTAGTTATCGAGGATTTTCGAATCGATGTAGGACACATTGCCATTGAATGTCAGGCCATCGACGATCCGCCACGAGACCTCCAGTTCGGCACCGTTGATTTCAGACTTGGGAATATTGACGAGGCGGTTGATCGGCCCGAACACGCGGTCGACGAAATAGCCGAACACCTGTTTGTCGCGATAATCATAATGGAAGATGGCGCCATTGATCTGCAAGCCTGGCGTCAGGGCGTGGGTCTTGAAGCCGAGTTCATAGGCCGTCAGCTTTTCTTGCGTCGCCGCGGAATATTGTTCGACCTGCGTCGCGCCAAGATCGGGAAAATTGCCCTGCTTGAACCCGCGGCTGACGTTGAAATAAAGCATCGTGTCCGACGTGGGTTTCCAGTCAATTCCGCCGCGCCAAGACACATTATGTTCGCGCAATATGTTTTGTGCCAACTGCGGGGAAATATTCGGGCCAGACGTCAAGCAAGCACCGCGCGCCGCGGGCGGCAGCGCGGGGAGCGGCCCCCCTGGTGGCGGCACGCGCGAGCGGAGGAAATTATAGAAACCGATGAAGACAGTCGAAGCGACACCATCGCCCGAATCGTACGAACATCCCGTGAAATCGGTTCGCGATTCGGTGTAGCGCGCACCGCCCTGAATGCGGAGCGTATCGGTCAGCTTATAGTCGAGATTGCCGAACACCGATTTGGAGTCCGACTTCTGGTCCGTCGATTCGAAGAAATTGGTGAAAACGGGCAAACCCAGTCCGACAAACGAATATTGAATCGTGCCACCACGCTGCGTGATGTCGTTGCCTTGAAACACGGTATCGCGTTCGTAATTTCCGCCGACAATGAAATTTCCCCGACCCGCGATCGATCCCGAAACGCGCAGTTCCTGAAAGATCGTGTCGACATTGCCGCGCGACCGGACATAAGTCGGCAGGTTCGTTCCGGTGTTCGAAAACACCTGATTTTGCTGATAGCTGCTATACGACGTCAGCGACGTCAGCTTGACAGTGGGTGTCAGGTCGAAATCAATGCGGCCATTGACCTGAATGAACGTATTGTCGCGCGAAAAATCCTGCGGCGCATACCAGTCGGCGGCCCGTGCATTTTCCGGCGCGTGCGGATAGGTCGCAAGACCCGGCACCAGTCCGACAGCCCGGGGGACGCTGGGATTCACGTTGATCAGCTGCGGCGCCTGCTGGTCGCGCGTATCGTGAAAACCGTTGATATTCAGCTTGAGGGACAGCCGCGATTCGGGTTGCCAGTCGAGCAGCACCCGCCCGGTCAGGAACCGGCCCGCCCCCAGCGTCGCAATTGTGGTATAACTACGCTGCCAGTCGCCCTGATAGGTCTGATCGAACGCTACGCGTGCTTTCAGCGTGTCTGTGATCGGACCGCTGACGAACCCGCCGGCCTTGACCGTTTCAAAACGGCCTGCGCCCAGCGTGATGCCTGCTGCAAATTCATCGGTCGGCTTGGCCGCGATATAGTTGATTGCACCCCCTGTGGCGTTCTGGCCGAACAATGTGCCCTGTGGCCCCTTCAGCACTTCGACCCGCTCCAGATCGAGCTGCGCACCGCGCGTTTCGATAGAGAATGGGACGGGGGCTTCGTCGTTGTAGATGCTGACCGTCGGTCGCCCGCCGATGCTCGTGTCGCTGAAACCGACCCCACGTAAAGTATAGATCGGCGTGCCGTTCTGCGATTCGGTATAGGTGAAACCGGCGACCAGCTTGTCGAGGTCGCGGACTTCGGTGATGC
>CAXTTJ010000073.1:0-3610 GCA_964247235.1 uncultured Sphingomonadaceae bacterium | reverse complement strand
GATGCGCCGTCACCTTGATCCAGGTCGCGTCCATCGCCTCGATATCCTTGTCGAGATCGATCATCATCTGCTTGTTGACAAGCAGCGTCGGCCAGGGCTGCGCGGTGCCGAGAAAATCATCGGTGAACAAGGTGTCGAGCCATGCGTGCCGCTTGTTCGCGATCGCGTCGCCCCATTCGTCATAGAGCAGCTTGAACTGCTCCGACAGATCGTCACGTGCCATATGTGCTTTCCCTTGATCATGACAGGGCATCCGACCGATGCCACATAAGTGATCTACAGTTCGATAGCGATATGTCAACGATTTACACACAAACCGTGATACAGCTATGGTCAGGCGTCGGTCGCCGTGCCCTTGACCGAGGCGGCGGCCCGGGCCGCTTGTTCGTATACGCCAGACAATCCGCGTAATGCCGCATTCAGCGCTTCGAAGTCGAACTGTGTGCTCAATCCCTTGGCAATCATCGGTTCGAGGAACATGCGGCGATCCTTCAGGAAGTCGCTGTAATGCTTCGAACCCAGGTCGGCTGCGGTGTAGAACACTTCCTTGCCGATCCGCGAACTTTTGATGAAATCAAGTTTAACAAGTTTTTTCAGGCTATACAGCACAAGATGCATGTCATCGACCGACAATGCAAAGGCGAGATCAACGGCGCGCAGGCTTTTTTCGCGATACACCAGCAGGTGCAGCAAAAAGACATCGAGGTCGGACAGGCCGTTGACGGCGCTGGTGTTGCTCCGCTGGCTCATCCAGCGGCGGACCGAATTCCACAACACTGTCAGCGTAAGTTCCAGCTCGGACAGTTTTTCGCCGTCAGTCATTACGTGCTTTCCTGAAATTGGTCCCGCCGACAGCTGCGCCGATTGATGCTGCTGTGCGGCAGCCATTACCGAGACGCCGACGATGCGCAAGCCAGAGAAGGCGCGGACAGCAGTCGGGCACTCCGGAACCGGCTGGCTGCGTTGTGTTTGTTCAATTGCTGTGCCCGAGGACATGATGGCTGAAACATTGCCACTGCCCCGCATCATCCTGACGCCAGGCCGAGGCATAGCAGAGCCGGGCCGGTTTCATGCTGGCCGATACGTCCGTCGTACCGGGTAGTGCGGACCCCGCGTCGCCCGCGAAATCCAGCGCAACCTGCGCGTGGCAAAGCGTTGAAACGACGGCGTCCATTCGCCGCGCGACGATGGACAGGAACTCGATCGAGCAATTCCTGACCTTGCGATCCATCTCGATAAACTGCGGCTTGTCCATCTGGTCGCCGGGCATGTCAGGCCCTGTCGAAAACTGAAATTCGGGCGCGAGGATATCTTCAAGCACATCCACTTCGCCCGCCATAAGGCCTTCCGTCCAGCGGCGAAGTTGCGCCACCACCGGCTCGCATCCGGGTTCGATATCCGTCATGACGTATCTCCGCCCCGCGACAACCAGAGGCACCTGGGAATGACCCCGGCGCCCGTGGTTGCTGCTCTCAGAATTTGAACGCCAGTGATGCACCATAAGTGACGGGCTGACCGGTATAGCGCACGGTCGTATCCGTGATCCGGTAAGCGGCGTTCCAGTAATATTCATTGGTGACGTTGCGGCCATAAACGGTAAACCGCAGCTTGCCGTCGGGCGATTCCACGCCTGCCCGCAGATCGAGCAAGGTGTGCGCCTTGACGTAGGTCAGCGGCTGTTCACCCAGCTGGCTGTTGGTCGCACCCTGATAGGTCACGTCGCCGCCGACAAAGCCGTACATGCTTTCCGACATCGGGAAGCGATAGTCGAGCGAACCGGCACCGCTCCATTTCGGCGTGTTGGGAAAGGGCAGGCCTCCGAAATTCTGCTGCACCGCCAAGGCATTGAAGTTCGTGTAGTTATCGAGGATTTTCGAATCGATGTAGGACACATTGCCATTGAATGTCAGGCCATCGACGATCCGCCACGAGACCTCCAGTTCGGCACCGTTGATTTCAGACTTGGGAATATTGACGAGGCGGTTGATCGGCCCGAACACGCGGTCGACGAAATAGCCGAAGACCTGCTTGTCGCGATAATCATAATGGAAAATGGCGCCGTTGATCTGCAAGCCGGGCGTCAGGGCGTGGGTCTTGAAACCCAGTTCATAGGCGGTCAGCTTTTCCTGCGTCGCCGCCGAATATTGTTCGACCTGCGTCGCGCCAAGATCGGGGAAATTGCCCTGTTTGAAGCCGCGGCTGACGTTGAAATAAAGCATCGTGTCCGACGTCGGTTTCCAGTCGATTCCGCCGCGCCACGACACATTATGTTCGCGCAATATGTTTTGCGCCAGCTGCGGCGAAATGGCCGGACCCGATGTCAGGCATGCACCACGCGCTGCGGGCGGCAGCGCGGGGAGAGGCCCCCCTGGTGGCGGCACGCGCGAGCGGAGGAAATTATAAAAGCCGATGAAGACAGCAGACGCGACACCATCGCCCGAATCGTACGAACATCCCGTGAAATCGGTTCGCGATTCGGTGTAGCGCGCACCGCCCTGAATGCGGAGCGTATCGGTCAGCTTATAGTCGAGATTGCCGAACACCGATTTGGAGTCCGACTTCTGGTCCGTCGATTCGAAGAAATTGGTGAAAACGGGCAAACCCAGTCCGACAAACGAATATTGAATCGTGCCACCACGCTGCGTGATGTCGTTGCCTTGAAACACGGTATCGCGTTCGTAATTTCCGCCGACAATGAAATTTCCCCGACCCGCGATCGATCCCGAAACGCGCAGTTCCTGAAAGATCGTGTCGACATTGCCGCGCGACCGGACATAAGTCGGCAGGTTCGTTCCGGTGTTCGAAAACACCTGATTTTGCTGATAGCTGCTATACGACGTCAGCGACGTCAGCTTGACAGTGGGTGTCAGGTCGAAATCAATGCGGCCATTGACCTGAATGAACGTATTGTCGCGCGAAAAATCCTGCGGCGCATACCAGTCGGCGGCCCGTGCGTTTTCCGGCGCGTGCGGATAGGTCGCAAGACCGGGCACCAGTCCCACGGCCCGGGGGACACTGGGGTTCACGTTGATCAGTTGCGGTGCCTGCTGGTCGCGCGTGTCGTGAAACCCGTTGATGTTCAGCTTGAACGATAGTCGCGAATCGGGTTGCCAATCGAGCAGCACGCGTCCGGTCAGGAACCGGCCCGCCCCCAGTGTCGCGGTGGTCGTGTAACTACGCTGCCAGTCGCCCTGATAGGTCTGATCGAATGCAACGCGTGCTTTCAGCGTTTCGGTGATCGGACCGCTGACGAACCCGCCAGCCTTGACCGTTTCAAAACGCCCTGCGCCAAGGGTGATGCCCGCTGCAAATTCATCGGTCGGCTTGGCCGCGATATAGTTGATGGCGCCGCCCGTGGCGTTCTGACCGAACAATGTGCCCTGCGGCCCCTTCAGCACTTCGACCCGTTCCAGATCGAGCTGCGCGCCGCGCGTCTCGATCGAAAATGGAACGGGGGCTTCGTCGTTATAGATGCTGACTGTCGGCCGACCACCGATGCTCGTGTCGCTGAACCCGACGCCGCGCAATGTATAGATCGGCGTGCCGTTCTGCGACTCGGTATAGGTGAAACCGGCGACCAGCTTGTCGAGGTCGCGGACTTCGGTGATGC
>CAXTTJ010000072.1:0-3898 GCA_964247235.1 uncultured Sphingomonadaceae bacterium | reverse complement strand
AAAATGACCCAATGGGAATCCCCTTTGAATCAGTCAAATGTCATCCCGCTCTAGAAAAAGATCTTCACGATGGCTGCCGTTGCCGCAACCAATGCACCGCCCGCCGTGATGCCACCAACAAGAAAATGCCAAGGCACAAATCGCGTATCGACCCGGAGTTTGTCAATCTCAGCCAATTGCTTGTCTATGCGGACGAGTTGCTCGCGAATATTAAGCTCGTGAGGGTCAAGAAGCGTCGCCATGAATTAAATATAGCGATCGTCATCTGGAATGCAATCAATCCGCGAACGGATCCCTGACCAGGATCGTGTCCTCGCGCTCGGGTGATGTGCTGACCAGGGCGACGGGGCAATCGATCAGTTCTTCGACGCGCTTGACATATTTGACGGCTTGGGCGGGAAGGTCGGCCCAGCTGCGTGCGCCTGCGGTCGACTGGCTCCAGCCTGCGATGTCCTCGTAAACGGGTTCGACCGCGGCCTGGTCGATCGCATGGGGCGGAAGATAATCATAAAGTTTGCCGCCCAGCAGGTAACCAACACAGATTTTGAGGGTTTCAAATCCGTCGAGAACGTCGAGCTTGGTGAGCGCGATGCCCGTGATCCCGCTGACCGCGACCGACTGGCGGACGAGAACGGCGTCGAACCAGCCGCAGCGGCGCTTGCGCCCTGTGACTGTCCCGAATTCATGGCCGCGCTCGCCAAGGCGCTGGCCGGTGTCGTCTTCGAGTTCGGTCGGGAACGGGCCCGCGCCGACGCGCGTGGTATAGGCCTTGACGATGCCGAGGACGAACCCGGCAGACGCAGGCCCAAGTCCTGATCCGCTCGCCGCAGTCCCGCTCACCGTGTTTGATGACGTGACGAACGGATAGGTGCCATGATCGACGTCGAGCAGCATGCCCTGCGCCCCTTCGAACAATATGCGCTTGCCCCCGCGGCGCGCCTGATTGAGTTCATGCCAGACAGGCTTGGCAAAGGGGAGGATGGCAGGCGCGATTTCGGACAGAGCTGTCATCAATGCCGCGCGATCAATCGGCGGTTCGCCGAACCCGGCGCGCAGGGCGTCATGATGCGCGCACAGCCGGTCGATCTGTGGCGCGAGCGCGTCGAGATGGGCAAGGTCGCACACGCGGATCGCCCGCCGCCCGACCTTGTCTTCATAGGCGGGGCCGATGCCGCGCCGCGTCGTGCCGATCTTGAATGCGGATGCATCCTCGCGCAGGCCGTCAAGGTCGCGGTGAAACGGCAGGATCAGCGGGCAGGTTTCCGCGATGTGGAGATTGTCCGGCGTAATCGTCACGCCCTGCCCGGAAAGTTTCGCCACTTCGTCGCGGAAATGCCAGGGATCGAGCACGACCCCATTGCCGATCATCGACATCGTGCCGCGCACGATACCACTGGGCAGCAGGCTGAGCTTGTACACGGCCCCGTCGACGACAAGCGTATGCCCGGCATTATGCCCGCCCTGAAAACGGACGACCACGTCTGCGCGGGCGGCGAGCAGGTCGACGATCTTGCCCTTGCCCTCATCGCCCCACTGCGCGCCGATTACGGTGACGTTGGCCACTTCATGCGTCCTTTGATAAACTGTCGGGATAAACCGAAAACCCGGTTGCCGGTTCGTTGCGACCATCGGGATGCGCGATCACATAGCTCCCGCCTCGCCCGATGGCATTGGGCAGTCCTGCGACGAACAGCGAAAACCCGAACCAGCTCTGATATTCGAAACCATGGCGTTCGGTCGGGTCGAGCGTGACGCGCACGTCCCTCGTCGCCAGTGTTGCGGCAATGGCTTCGATGCCTGTGATGCGGCTGCTCATCAGACCGGCATGATCGAATGTGCGCAATGCCGCGAGCGCGGACCCGACAGGGCCAGTCGCGGCAATGAGCGGCAGCCAGTCGGCATGGCCTGCGCTGACAAGGCCGCCGGCATCCTTCATGTCGAGGAGCAGGTCGAGCGCGACGATCTGGGCCGCGGAAAGGATCTGTCCGGCCAGTGTCTGAACAAGATCGGGAAGCGTCAGATCGACGGTCAGCCCCGTCACGCCTGCCGCCATCAGCGCATCCACCGCAATGCCGGCGATTTCGCACGCGGCTTCGACAGAATCGCTGCCGATCAGTTCGGCGCCGACCTGCATCGTCTCGCGCTGCGGATTGAGCTGTGAAGCACTGAGCTTCAGGACCGGCCCGGCATAAGCGAGGCGCAGCGGCCGGGGCGCAGCGGCCAGCTGTGTTGAAACGATCCGTGAGATCTGCGGCGTGATGTCCGGGCGGATGGCCAGTGTGCGCTGGGACAACGGATCGACAAAACGCGCCATATCGGTGCGCGAAGACTTCAGCCGTGCGGCAAGCGAGTCCTCATATTCGACAAGCGGCGGTGACACGCGTTCATACTCCTGCGCCTCGATACGATCAAGCAAGGAGCGCACGGTCCGCGCCTGTGCCGCCGCTTCACCGGGCAGGCGATCGCGCAATCCTTCGGGAAGGAGGCCGGGGGGAAGTGCGGTCACGTCTCGACGACGTTCGGCGTTTAGCCGAACGCCTTTGTAAAATTGGTCAGAGCGACAAGGACGACGACAAGCAAAGCCTGCGACCCGAGAAGCCAGCGCACCATATCGTTTTTCGACTGGACGATTTCGTTGCGAAGTTCGCCACGCATTTCAGCGATTTCGCCACGCAATTCTGCGAGTTCGGCCTTGAGGAAGTCCTTGGTAACAAGGTCCTCACGCGACGACTGCATGGCGTCGGCCATTGCGGTCGCGAGCGCTTCCGCCTGCGCCTTGGCAAAACCTGCGGTCTCGAATGACCGTGCAGTTTTCAAAGTGTCGATCGCTGCTTGCATTGCGCCTATCTAAACCAGAACTGTTGAAAATCAATCAAGCGAACTTCAACGTCTTCACGCGGCGGACGCCGGGCAGGTTGCAGAGCTGCCACGAAACCACCTCGGGCACGGGGCTGTCGACCGAAAGCAGAAGGACAGCTTCACCGCCCGCCGCCCGCCGCCCGAGGTGGAAAGTGCCGATGTTGACGCCTGCTTCGCCCAGCGTGGAACCGAGGCGACCGATGAAGCCGGGTGCGTCGTCATTGACGATGTAGAGCATGTCGCCCGCCAGATCGGCCTCGATCTTGATGCCGAACAGCTCGACGATGCGCGGGCTGGCGTTACCGAACAAGGTCCCTGCCACTGATTTCTCGCCGTCTTCGGTCTGGACCGAAACGCGCACCAGCGTGTGGTAATCGCCTTCGCGGTCATGGCGGATTTCGCGGATGTCGAGGCCGCGTTCCTTGGCAAGGAACGGCGCATTGACCATGTTCACCGTGTCCGAATAGCGCCGCATGAGGCCCGCCAGCACCGCGCCGGTGATCGGCTTGATGTTCAATTCAGCGGCGGCCCCTTCGACTTCGATGCTGATTTTGGTGAGGTTGTCGTGCGCAAGCTGGCCAACAAGCGCGCCAAGGCGTTCGGCAAGCGCCATGTACGGTTTGAGCTTGGGCGCTTCCTCGGCGCTGAGCGATGGCATGTTGAGCGCGTTGGTGACACCGCCGCTCATCAGATAATCCGAAAGCTGCTCGGCGACCTGAATGGCGACATTGACCTGCGCTTCGCTGGTCGACGCCCCCAGATGCGGGGTCGAAATGAAATTTGGCGTGCCGAACAGCGGCGATGCAGTTGCTGGTTCGTCGACAAACACGTCGAGCGCCGCGCCGCCGACCTGGCCCGAATCCAGCGCAGCTTTGAGCGCGACCTCATCAATAAGCCCGCCACGCGCGCAATTGACGATGCGGACGCCCTTCTTGGTCCTGGCGAGCGCGTCGGCGGACAGGATGTTGCGCGTCTCGCTGGTCAGCGGCGTGTGCAGCGTGATGAAATCGGCACGGGCAAGCAGTTCGTCGAGCGTGAC
>CAXTTJ010000071.1:0-4266 GCA_964247235.1 uncultured Sphingomonadaceae bacterium | reverse complement strand
ACAGCGGCACGGCGTGGGCCGTCCGCATCTTCATCTTGGCGGTCGGGATCGTCCACACTGCCTTGGCAACGTCAATCTCGTTCCATTCCATCTGGCGGATTTCGCCCGGACGTTGAAAGACGTGTGGGGTCAGCAAGATCGCGCGATCCTATTTGGTCAGCATCGGCAGTCTCGATTGGAAAAAGATCAATCCAGACATTTTTGGCAGCATGATTCAGGCCGTTGCCGACGATGAAGAGCGCGGCTCACTCGGGATGCACTACACCAGCGTCCCGAACATCCTGAAGGTTCTGAACCCGTTGTTCCTCGATGACCTGCGCGCGCAGTTGGAGGAGGCTGGCGACAATGGACGCAAGCTGCTCAATTTGCGCAACCGCATGTCAAAAATTCGTGTGTTCGACCCGGCCTGCGGCAGCGGCAATTTCCTTGTCATCGCTTACAAGGAAATGCGCGCCATCGAGGCTGTAATCAATGCGCGGCGCGGGGAGGAAGAGCGGCGAAGCGATATTCCGCTCACCAATTTTCGCGGCATCGAGCTGCGCGACTTCCCGGCAGAGATTGCGCGCCTCGCGCTTATCATCGCCGAATATCAGTGCGACGTGACCTATCGCGGGCAGAAAGAGGCGCTGGCCGAACTGCTCCCACTGAACGCGCTAAACTGGATCACCTGCGGCAACGCGTTGCGCCTCGACTGGCTGGGTATTTGGCAGTGTCACTACGCGCATTTCGGCTGCGGAGAACGACGCGACTTATCTTCTCGCCGGTGTCGAGATCATCGCCGAATATAAGCTCTTCAATATCAATCGGACGAAACTGGAAAAGCTGATCCACCGATTCTTTGCCGACGCCGCATACGACATCGAGATCGCTGATCGCTTTGGCAAATCAGTCCGCCCCCGCGAGTGGTTTCTCGTTCCCCTCTATGCGATCGACAAGGCTGTCGAACGGATCAAAGACGGTACAATCACGGGGTTCGTTTACGATCCGAGCGGAGCGAGATTGGTAAAGTCAGAAACAGGGAGTGCCGCGTGAACTTCGATCAGGCATTATCCTTTGAGGATAACCTTGCGCTGTTCAGGGCCGAGGCCGAACGGCTTGATCCCGAGTGCGCCGGCATCCTGTTCGACAATCTGGCCACGCTGATGCGCCAAGGGGACGGTGCGCGAGATCGGCAGGCGACACAGGAGTTCAACCGTGCTGTCCTTGCAGCGCTCAATGCTCTGCCGGACCCGGCGCCATGAGCCGGAATTTCCTGAAACAAGCCGCCATCGAGGGGTTTCGCGGGATCAACAATGACGGCGATCCGCTTGTCCTTCGTTTCCGCGCCGATTGCGTTAATTCCGTTCACGCGCCCAACGGCGTTGGCAAAAGCTCGATTTTCGAGGCTTTGCATTTCGCCATCCACGGCACCGTGCCACGGCTCGAAACCTTGCAGGATGCCGAGCAGGGGCCAAGCTACATCATCAACAAGTTCCATCCCGCCCAGAAAGCGACCATCGACCTTGTGTTCGCCAGCGACGATGCCACGCCGGACATATCTATCACTGTGACGCGCGCCGCCGCAGGCGGACGCACCGTTACATCGCCGACCGGACATACCGACCCCGAAGCCTTCCTTGCCAGCCTTCGGGAAGATTTCGTGCTGGTCGATTATCCGCGCTTTGCGTCCTTCGTGGATTCAACCCCCTTGGATCGGGGGCGGTCCTTCGCATCCCTTGTCGGCCTTAGCCGCTATTCCGGCTTGCGACAGGCGCTGGACGGCGCGCGCAACACGCGCAACGTCAACAGCGACCTTGGCCTCTCCACGCTGGAAACCGAGGTGACGACGGGGCAGCGCGCCCTTGCCGGTATCGCTTCACGTATCACCGCATCCCATCAAGAAGTGACCGGCACGACACCTGCCAGCATAGACGATTTGGCCCCGCTCAAATCTAATGTGACAACAGCCCTTGCCGGTATCGCATTGTTCGCGCCGCTGCTTGCAGGCGTGTCCGCGAACTGATCGAAACCTTTGACGCCTTCGACGAGGACAACTACCCGCACGGCGAGCGGGATTTCGGGGCCGTCTATCAGCTTGCGTGCGGTCGCTGGACGACCGAGCGCCCGAGGGCGCGCGACGACGAGCGCGAACGGGTGTTCTGGAAATTGGATTTGTATGAGGATCAGTTTGTCAATGCGCATTCCTTCATCGTTGCAGGCAGATCAGCTTACTTCGTTCCAAGGCCAATAGATGCACAATCCGTGCATAGACTTGTATCCGGTCGGGATCATTGCCCCGCACCACAATCCGTATTCACATCCTTGGATCGAGCAAAGGCGGACGCGGACCAAACTATTACTGGGCGTTTTTCAGGCGCCATCAATCTTCACGGTCACACATCCAACCAATCCGCGCTTCCTATAAAACCTGTTGCAACAATGGCTTCAGGCCGCGCGGAGCTCGGCACCTTGCGGAACCAGACCGGTTTCCACAAAGCGCCAAAGGGCAATCAAGAGTTTTCGCGCCAAGGCGATAATGCCGACTTTCGCCGAACGCTTTCCGCGACCCTTATACCGGTCACGATACCACACCGACAGTTCGCTTTCGGGCTGATAGCGCAGCCAGCACCAGGCGAGTTCCACGAGAAGAACACGGGTTCCGTGATTGCCCGCCTTGCTGATCCCCTGATCGCGTTCGACGCTGCCGCTCGAATAGGGGCTGGGTGCCAACCCGAGAAACGACGCCAATTGCCGCCGGTTACCGAACTGGCGACAGAAAACTTCCGCGACCAGCATCGCCGCGCTGTTCGCACCGATCCCCTTCAACTGTTCCAGCCTGACAGCTTTTTCCGGACATGGGAACGACGTTGCCTCGCTCGTGATCGCTTGCGCCCTGTCGGCTTCAACCAACTTGATCTGGTCGTTCAAAAGCGCCAGCCGCCCAAAGCAACGCTCGATCTGATGCCGCTGGTTTTGCGCCAGCGGCCTGCCATCGCCGGTGCGCATGTCGTCCAGTTGATCGGCCCACTTGCCACCCCAGACGGCGCGCACCTCGCGGATGCCATGCAGCGCCAAAAGCCCCCGAATGCGCGAGATGATCCGGGTGCGTTCATGCACGAGATCGCCCCGTTCGCGCATCAGGCGACGGGCATCTTCTTCTTCCGGTGTTGGCACTGCAACCGTCCGGCACACGCTCGTGTCGCCAGCGAGATACGCTTTCAAAATGCCAATCATGGCCTCGGCATCGATACGGTCGGTCTTAACCCGCCTGCCGCGACGCGAAACCAGAAAGCTGGCAGGGTCAAGAACGTAGGTGTCGATCCCCTTCGCCAACAACATCCGCGCAATCCAGAATCCGTCGTAGCCGATCTCGAAGCACAGTCGAATGACAACGCATCGACCAATCTTACGGACGGCACGTTCTTCGAGCTTGTGCAAATGGCCAAGCAGCGCCGCGCTGTCCCCAGCAGCTATCGTAAAAAGCGACGGCCTCGCGCTTTCGGGGAGCAAAGAGGCCACGAGCCAGCTTCGCTTGCTAAGCTCAATGCTTACATAAATCGGGGCCGGTTCGATGGCCGTAATCGTGTCGTCGTCCATAATCTCGTCTCCTTCCGTCGAGCACCTCCAAGAAACTGCGGCAGACAACCCAACCTGCATAGGATCTATTATCGCACCGCGATTTGCGTTTCGGGAGCGAAGACCCCGCCAACCCCGCCGTTACGCGGCGGGTGCTGACCATCATGCTCGCCGATGAATATTGAAGGAGGGGGAGGCCATGACCAAGCGCAACACCTTGCCGCAGATCGCGCCGCCCGACGCCGATCAGATGATGATGGCGGGCGTTGCGCCTGTTAGCATGGAAGAGCGGCTTGGGTGGCTTGCGAACCAGCCGATGCAGCCGCGCCGCCACCAGCGCCCGCTCGACATCGGATTCTGGAATCCGATGCGTGACCAGATTGAAATGTTCTGACTGTCACGCAACTTTTCGCGGTCCGTCCCTTGGGGGACGGGCCAAGCCCGATACCTTCGCCATCGGCCTATCATCGGCGCGGCGGCTTATGGCCGCCGCGCCGATGCGCGAAATGGGGTGGAGCAAGTTTTTGCCTTTCACCAATCATCAAGCTGTGATAGATTAAAGTATATACCAAGGAGTCTCCGTCATGGGTCAAACCGCCAAGCTATTTCAGAACGGCAAAAGCCAAGCCGTGCGCCTGCCGCTAAGCTACCGCTTTGAGGGTAGCGAAGTGAGTATCCGGCGCGATGAGCAGACCGGCGATGTCATCCTGT
>CAXTTJ010000070.1:0-4268 GCA_964247235.1 uncultured Sphingomonadaceae bacterium | reverse complement strand
CGCGGACGAGATATTCGATCGCGTCCTGATCGCCGAGCCAGTCGCTGCCCTTGACTGTGTCATACATGTGCCAGGTCCAGTGGTCCGGTCCCATGTTGCCAAGGCTTGCGGCAATCCCGCCCTGTGCCGCAACGGTGTGGCTGCGCGTGGGAAAGACTTTGGTGATGCACGCGGTTTTCAGGCCCGCCTCGGCCGCTCCCATGACCGCGCGCAGGCCGGAACCGCCGGCGCCGACGACAACGGCGTCATAACTATGATCGATGATCTTGTAGGCTTCACTCACGTCGCAGTCCCCGAAAGCGCTATTTTCAGAATAGAAAACAGCGCGAGGCCACCGGCCCCGAATGTCCATATATGCAGTGCGGCAAGCGCAATTATGCGGCTCGAATCATGAATATAATCCTCGATCACGACCTGAAGCCCCATTTTCATGTGCCAGAACGTGTTGAAGACGATCAGCGCCATCGGCACGGCGACGATGGGCGATTGCAGCCAGCCGTGGACCGTGACGAAGCTCATGTCGGGCAGGCGGACCAGCGAAAAGATCAGCCACAGGATCAGGAACAGATTGCCGAACGCCGTGACCCGCTGATGCCACCAGTGATGCGCACCTTCCCTGGCCGAGCCAAGGCCGCGCACTCGCGCAAGTTCAGAACCACCGCGCATCACAGACCCTTTGCAAAAATGATCAGCCACAGGATCGCCGTCAGCACGATGGCGCCCGCAATCACGACCATCGCGCCGATGCGGTTGCCCTTCAGTTCATATCCCGCCCCCGTATCGAGGACGAAATGACGGATACCATTGCCCATATGAAGAAAAAACGCGAACGACAGGCCGATCGGAATGACGCGCGCCGGGGGCCAGGTCGCCCAGTCGAGGAACGTCGCATAGGCATCCTTGCCCGACGCCAGCGCAACCAGCCACCAGACAAAACCGAGGATGCCGACCGACGCAAGGCCAATCCCCATCATGCGGTGCAAGATAGAGACCAGCATGTGCGGCCCCCATTTGTAAACGGTCAGGTGCGGCGATGTGGGCCGCGTGCGGGTGGTCGTCATCAATCAATCCCTGAATGGTTGCGCTGTCCTTACCCCTGCCGTGCGGCGATGCAACACAAACGGTGCGCCAAAATGGCTAACGGTCTGTTTACCTGTCTTCGGCTAGGAACAGGATCAGTTCAGCATCACGGGATATTCAATCGATGAGCGCCAAGATTCAGTCATCCGCGGGACGGGCGTTGTCGTCGGCTCAGCCCGTCGACGTTGCCCACCGGCTGGAATTTTTCGAGGGCGCAGAAACGCTGGCCTCCGAAGCCGTCGTCGTCAGTGAAGCCATGGCGAACCGGGAATATGAAATCGCGCAGGCCTTCTGGCGGCATTTCAACAACATCTGCACTCCGGCACAGCGAATCGTCAGCCCGGCACTTGAAAATGCGATCAGGGCGCTGGTCGAATATGTCATATTGAAATATACCAAACCGACCGAACAACAATGGTCTGATGTCCTGTCCGCACATGCACGCATCGCTTATGGACGCGGCAATTCGGTGGCGCTGGTCCTGTCAGCGTTTGAGGCGAGCCATCAGGCCACGCTCCAGATCATGCGCGAAGTCTATAGCGACGACATGCCGAAACTGCGTGCCGCGGCAGGATGCGTGTTCAAGCTCGGCATGATCGAATGCGAGATGCTGGCGGCGAATTATGCAGCGATCAAGGCCGAAGAATCCGACAGGGAGCGCATCGGACGTGCTGATCTCTTCCGCGAAAATATCGTCGTGGAAGTCAGTGATGCGTCGGCCCTGGGAACCAAATTGCGGGCGCAGGCCGGCAATGCGTCCGTGGCAACGCGCGGCATGCTGGGCAAGGCGTCAGAGGTTGCTGCGGCCGCCGAACAATCGGCAACGGCCATGCGCGACGCCGCTCATACCGCCGCCGGCCTGATCCGCGCGATCGAGGATGCCCGCACCGAAGTCGATCTGGCCGCTGACGTCGCCACCCGCGCATCGCAACAGGCCGGAGAAGCCGTCAAAGTGTCAGAGGCATTGTCCGATACCGCCAAGTCGATCGAATCGATCCTCGGCCTCATCCGTGATGTGGCGGGGCAGACCAATTTGCTCGCGCTAAATGCCACGATCGAAGCGGCACGCGCAGGCGACGCCGGTCGCGGCTTTGCGGTGGTTGCGCAGGAAGTAAAAAGCCTCGCCAATCAGACTGCGCGCGCCACCGATGATATCGCCGCAAAGATTGCCGCCATTCAGGCCGCAACGAAATCGACCGTCGAAACCAACGGCTCGATCCGCGACACGGTCGCCGATGTTCAGGCATCCGCACACCGGATTCGCGAGGCCATGGAAATCCAGGCGCAAACCGTCACGATGATTACCGCGGCGGTTGACGAAACCGCGCTTGCCGCTGACACGATGTCGACCACGATTGCCGCAATCCGTGCCGACACCGAAGACGTCGCAAGCGAACTCGACAGCCTCGAAACCGGATTCGAAAGCGTGAATGCCAAGCTTGCAACGTTACAGGATGCGACAAGCGATTATGTGAAAATGGTGGCATGACGGTGGCATGACGGTGGCATGATGGTGGTATAACCGGCCACATCGCGTTACATGCGGCGCGATGAAAGTCGGTGACCTGAACACCAGAATGGCCGTGCCCGGGATTATCAGCGATGTCCGCTGATGGCTGGAAACTCACGCTTCCCTGCACCCGTGCCGAGGCCGGGATGCTGGCGGGGGAGCATGCCGACGATGTGTTGCTTGGCGACTCTGCGCCCGTGCTGGTCACATCAGAGCCTGATCCTGACGACCCCGATCAGTGGCAGCTGGATGTTTATTTCCAAACCCGGCCGTCGCACGACCTGCTAAAAACCATCGCCCTGCTGGTGCCCAGCGCGCAGGCGACACCGCTTGATCCCGTACCGCTTCCCGCCGAAGATTGGGTCACGAAAAGTCAGGAGGGGCTGGAACCGCTTCATGCGGGTCGCTTCTACGTGCGGACGCCCGACCATCCGGCGATTGCGGGCGCTGTGGATTTCGTGATTCCGGCGGGGCTGGCGTTCGGCACGGGGCAGCACGCAACAACTTACGGCTGTCTCGTCGCGCTGGATGCACTCAAACGGCAAGGCAAGGTGTTCCGCAATATCATCGACATTGGCACGGGAACCGGATTGCTGGCCTTTGCCGCAATGCGTCTGTGGCCCGCAGCGCAGGCGACAGCGTCGGATATCGACCCGATCTCGATCGATGTCGTGCGTGATAATGCCGCGTTGAACCACGTGCACAGACTGCATCTGGTTGTCGCGGACGGTTTGTCACACCGCGATCTGATCACGCGCGCGCCTTACGATCTGGTCATCGCCAATATCCTGGCCCAGCCGTTGATCGACATGGCGCCGTGGATTGCCGCGAGCGTAGTGCGCGGTGGCACCCTGATGCTTGCCGGTCTGCTCGATTCACAGGCGCGTGCGGTGGCGCGCGCCTATCGGCTGCAGGGGATGCGCCTGATGTCACATGGAACGGGCGAATGGCCAGTGCTGATCATGCGCGGCCGATAGCCGCCGCACCGCCATATTTTTATTGCGTCCCTACTCCGCTGCCGCCTGCCCGAACATGTCCACATCGCCCTCGGCAATATCCTCATTCGCGGCTGGCCCGGCCTTCGCCTTGCCGCGGCGGTCGAACGAATCCCACACTTCGTTCCAGTTACCGCGCGTGGCGGCTTTCGAATATTCGGTCGCGCGGGTTTCGAAAAAATTGGCGTGTTCGACGCCGTTGAGCAGCGGGGCGAGCCACGGGAGCGGATGCTCCTCGATCATGAACATCGGCTTGAAACCAAGCTGATTAAGCCGCCAGTCGGCAATGAAGCGGACATATTTCTTGATGTCCTTGGCGGTCATGCCCGAGACGGGGCCATCGGCGAACGCAAGATCGATGAACGCATCCTCCAGGCGCACCGTCGTCTGGCAGCAATCGAGAATGTCGTCCTTCACCGCCTTGGTCAGGCAATCACGCTCTTTGGTGAAAGCGTGGAACAGCTTGGTGATCCCCTCGCAATGCAGGCTTTCGTCGCGGACGGACCAGCTGACGATCTGTCCCATCCCCTTCATCTTGTTGAAGCGCGGAAAGTTCATCAGCATCGCGAACGACGCGAACAACTGCAACCCTTCGGTGAACCCGCCGAACATCGCGAGCGTGCGCGCGATATCCTGATCGCTCTCCACCCCGAATGTGTGGAGATAATCATGCTTGTTCTTCA
>CAXTTJ010000069.1:0-4359 GCA_964247235.1 uncultured Sphingomonadaceae bacterium | reverse complement strand
GTGCGCAGCTTCGGCTTTGGTGCCGACGATTATGTGACAAAGCCGTTCCACCGCGACGAACTCGTCGCCCGCATTCACGCCGTCGTCCGCCGGTCGAAGGGGCATTCGCAGTCGGTCATCCGCACCGGCAAGCTCGCAGTCAACCTTGATGCCAAGACCGTCGAAGTCGATGGCGCCCGCGTCCACCTGACCGGCAAGGAATATGCGATGCTCGAACTGCTTTCGCTGCGCAAGGGCACGACGCTGACCAAGGAAATGTTCCTCAACCACCTGTATGGCGGTATGGACGAACCCGAACTCAAGATCATCGACGTCTTCATCTGCAAGCTGCGCAAGAAGCTGAGCATGGCATGCGGCGGCGAAAATTATATCGAGACTGTCTGGGGCCGGGGCTATGTCCTGCGCGACCCCGAAGACATGGCGATGGCGCTGGACGACGTGCAAGTCGCCTGACCACAGAATTCCCCCGAAGCTCTATCTACCCGAGCGAGTGCGAGAACGGCCGGCCCCAGCGATGGGACCGGTCGTTTCGTCATGACCGGGTGCGGGAACAGGCGCCAAGCGACTGGACGACAAAGGCATAATCGTCGCGCGCAGCGGCAACGTCGGTGTCGCCGAGTTCGGCGGTGGCCGCATCGGGCAGGACACGCGGCAGGAAACAGGCCAGCCGATACCAGGCCAGCGTATCGGGCGCGGGCGGGGCCGCGGCTTCATCGACAATTTCACCCAGGGCAAAGGCCCAGCGTTTCGGCTGCCCGGGGCGGGTGAGGACAGTCATGGAGACTGGCGCGCCGGTAACCGTCGACAGGAATATCTGCGTTTCACCTTCGCCGGGCACGGTCCCGGCCGAATGAAAGGCGCTGGTGACACCCGTGATCGCCGGCGGTGCACCCGGTGCGGCGACGCTGGTGATGACGGCGCGGACCCGGGCCTCGATCGCCGGGCTCCACGCGACCTGCGCGTCGCGTGCGGCAAGGCGGATCTGGCCTGGGCGATCGGGCACGGGAAAGGCGGCGACAAGGACGTCGGCATTCTTCAGCTTTGCGATTCGGCCGCGCGAATCGGGGCGCATATCAACCAGCCAGGCAAGATGCGGTAACACGGGCCGGGCGCTGCGAATCAGCGCGATGACATTGGCTTCGACATAGAATCGAACCGTTCCGGCAGGCGCCGATGCCCCCTTGAGCGGCGTCGCCGACGCAATTTTTGCATGCAATACGACCGGGGACGCCGCGAACATGTCCGCCACGTCCGCATAGCGCCATGCCTCCGCCGGAGAAGCTGTCGACACAGTTGAATTTGCCGCAAATCCGAGATTCATCACCGAAAATATCGCCACCGGAACGAGGGCCAACCGGATTAGTTTGTGCGGCCGGGGGAACATCATGGTCGTTTGCGCCTTTTTACATTATTGCATTTTGTAACGGTCCTGCCACGTTTGCGTTGCACGGACAAAGATGAACGAGGATTAAGCGATTGCGCGGGCGTGGCGGGAACGATAGTATTTCGCTTCTGCTGATGAAACACGGAAGAGTTCGGGCAGGGCGGGGTTGCAGCTACGGTCGGGAAGCGTTCCGGTCCGCTGGTCTGGGGTCTCGCTCTCGGTCTGGTTTGAGGGAGTAAGAACGCCGGATGTCCTATTCTGACAATAAAGAGATGACACCTGGACGGATGTGGTCGATCGTGATCGTCGTCCTCGTCCACGCCATTATCGGCTATGCGCTGATCAAGGGCGGATATAATGTCGTCAAGAAAGTTGCGACGGACCTCAACACTTTCGATGTGAAGGATGAGCCGCCACCGCCGGTCGAGCCGCCACCACCGCCGCCGCCGGACAAGAATATTCCGCCACCGCCTGTTGTGTCACCGCCGCCGATCGTCAACACGAATCAGGCGCCGCCACCGGTCGTGACTCAATCGACGCCACCACCGGTTTTCGTGCCGACGCCGGAACCCCCGCGCCCGGCACCGCCACCGCCGCCGAAGCCTCAGATGGCGACGGGCGCCGTGCAGAAAGGCGGTTCGATTACGGATGAGGATTATCCGCCGGCTGCGGTCCGCAACGAGGAAGCGGGCACAAGCGTTGCGACATTTACTGTCGGCACGGATGGGAAAGTCGCGACCTGCAATGCCAGTGGGGCGAGCGCATCGCTGGATGCCGAGACGTGCAAACTGATCGTCCGCCGGTTCCGTTTCAAGCCTGCGCTTGATGCAAGCGGGCAGCCGATTGCGCAGACGAAAACGCAGCGGATTACGTGGCGATTGCCGAAATAAACATTCTGAAACAGCCAATTAGATTATAATGAGGGAAGACCGATTATGTTGATCCAGTTTGCAGCCGCCGCCGCGGCAGGCGCTCCGAAGGCCGCACAATATGGCCTGGTGGCCTCGGTTCGCGAAGGCGGTCCGGTTACGATTTTGACGCTGAGCATTCTCGTCATCATGTCGGCCGGGACGCTTTATATCCTGCTCACCAAATGGTGGGATCAGAACAAGATCATGGGACAGGGCCGCAAGGTGCGCGCCAGTTTCTGGGGCAATAACTCGCTCAAGGAAGCCGCTGCAAAGCTCGACAAGGATACCCCTTACAAGCAGATCATCGACGACGGCCTGCGCGCGCAGGAACAGCATACGCTGCTGACTGATCCGGTCGACCAGCATGACTGGGCACTGGCAACGATGTCGCGGTCACGGGCGGCGATCGAATCGAAGCTCAAGGGCGGATTGTCCTTCCTCGCAACAGTCGGGTCGACTGCGCCGTTCGTCGGCCTGTTCGGCACCGTCATGGGCATTCTGACCGCACTGGTGAAAATCGGTGCCGCGGGACAGGCGTCGATCGACACGGTCGCAGGGCCCGTCGGCGAAGCACTGTACATGACCGCAATCGGTCTCGCGGTCGCTGTTCCCGCGGTGCTTGCCTATAACTGGCTGCAGGGCCGGAACAAGGCGATCATCGAGGAAATGGGCACGTTCGCCAATGATGTCCACGGCTGGATGGCATCCAATGGTGCGGTTCGTCCGGTGCGGGCCGGCGCGGCCAAGGCTGCGGCTGCCAAGCCCGTCGCAGCACCTGTCAAGGCCTGAGCAGAGCGACTCGACGGATGCGGAGAGGCGGGTCACGACGGCTCGCCTCAATATGACAGCCCTCTTATTTCCGGGCGCGACAGGACAGAATATATGGCAATGAGTGTAGGTTCAGAGGGCGGCGGCGAAGAACAGCCGATGTCGAACATCAACACGACACCGCTCGTCGATGTCATGCTGGTGCTGCTCATCATTTTCCTCATCACGATTCCGGTTGTGGTGCAGACAGTGACGATGAAGCTTCCGAAGGTGCGGTTCGACCCGACAGTGACCAAACCCGAAAATGTTTCGCTGTCGATCAAGGCGACGCCCGGCACCGGTGCGTGCGAAGTCTACTGGAATCTGACCCGGGTCGATTCAAACGAATTGCTCGACCGGGCAGTGGCCAAGCTGAAACTGGAAATCGAAAAGCAGGGTGGCGTCAACGCGCCCGGTCTCGAACTTCCCGAAGCACATATCCGCGGGGACATCAACACGCCCTACCGTTGTATCGGCGGGGCAATCTACGTGATGCAGCGCGCCGGATTTGCCAAGGTCGGGTTTATTTCCGAACCCCCGCCCGGTGGCAATCCCCGGGCATAGCCTGACCGCTTGATCACATGTATTTTTAAGGAGTTTGCCAGATGGCAATGAGTGCAGGGCAGGACGACGGCGAGCCCATCATGGAAATGAACACGACGCCGCTGATCGACGTCATGCTCGTTCTGCTGGTCATGTTCATCATAACCATTCCCATTCAGACGCATGCCGTGAAGATTGACCTTCCGGCAAATTCACAGACGCCGCCTGACAATCCGATCAAGCCAGACATCAACAAGCTGTCGATTGACGCCAGCGGTGCCGTTTTGTGGAACGGATCGGCCGTCGATCTCGTCACATTGCGTCAGTATCTCGATTCGACCAAAGTCATGACGCCCGAGCCCGAACTGCATGTGCAGCCCGATCCGCAGGCGCGTTATGATATTGTTGATCAGGTCCTGGCGGTGGTCAAGAAATCCGAGATCACAAAGCTCGGCTTTGTCGGAAACGAACAATATTCGTCATTCGGCAAATAGAGCTATCCAATTTCAGGGACACTATACTTAATTATCTCGCGGTGATTGAAATGAGACCGGTCAGGCGCCGGAATTAAGTATAGTGTCCCCGAATTAGCGCCCTGAATTTGTGACGCGCCCGATCGAATGGGCGCCCCATGCCGTGCTCGCGACAAGTGCAGCGCCGACCGCCTGGTGCAGGACTGCAAGGCCGATGTTTACGCCGGTCATCACTGTGGCG
>CAXTTJ010000068.1:0-4510 GCA_964247235.1 uncultured Sphingomonadaceae bacterium | reverse complement strand
TCGCCGCGATCACCTTTGGGTGCTGCCCCATCGCCAGATAGTCATTCGAGCACCATACCGTGATCGGTTTTGGCCCGTTATGCCCAGCAAAACAGCGCGCGTTCGGGTAGCTGCCCTTGTTGCGCAGGATGTCGATGAACACGCGGTAACGCCCCTCGGCATGAAGCCGGTCGATGGCGGCACTGAAAATACGGTCGTAGTTCATATCGGGCACTCCACGATTATGACTTGGTGGTAGCGTGGGTCACGGGCGACCCAGCCAGCGAGGGGGAGCCTTGCCAAGCATAGCCTGCAAGACCGACGAGGGCGGCAACCACCGCGAGTTCAAGCGCGGTGCGCGACAGGCGACCGCTGAATTTAAGGCCTGCCAATACAAGCACCGCAAACAGGATCGGAAACAGCCAGCCCATCAACGCGCCCTCCGTTTGAAGCGGCCACGCATCAGGAACGCACCGGCCAGCAACGCCAAAATCGGTATCACCCACAAAGGTGCGGAGGCGGGTGCCAAAACGGGTTTGAAACTAACCCACGCGCCATAATGATCGATCAGCCAGGCACGGATCGATTCGGGCTTCTCTCCTGCTGCAATCCGCTCTCGGATCAGGCCGCGCATGTCCGAAGCAAGGTCGGCATTGCTGTCGGCAATCGACTGCCCCTGACAGACGACGCATCGGATCGACTCCATCAAGTCCTTGGCCGCGCGTTCCTGCGTGGGGTCGGGCAGTTGCGTGCTGTTATAATCTGCCGCCGATGCCAGCGCGGGGGCAAGCATAAGCAAAGCCAGAGCGAAGCGCGCGCTCATTGCAACCGCCGCAATTGTTCGAGGATTCCGGCTACATCACCCGGCTCGATCACACCGATATGCTGGTGGCGGATCACGCCTTTCCCATCCACCACGAAAGTTTCGGGAACACCCGCCGAGCCAAAAGCGATTTGCGCGCGGCTGTTCGCATCGAGGCCAATGCGCGAATAGGGATTACCGTTTTCGGCGAGGAACTTGGCGAGGTCTTCGGGTCGGTCGTGGATGGCGACGCCAGTGATTTCAACGCCCTGCTGCTTCAACTGGAGCAGGACGGGGATTTCAGCGACGCAGGGCACGCACCAGCTGGCGAACACATTGAGGAGGCGCGGCTTGCCATCGGTGAAATAGGGCGTCGCAAGGCTTTGATCTGGCGCTATTGCGCCAACCAACGCGATCTGGGGTACAGGCTTGCCGACCATGCCCGACGCCACATAACGATCCACCGGACGGAACAGCCCTGTCGCAAAAACTGTGAACAACGATCCGAAGAGGATGAGCGGGGCCCAGAGCCAGACGCGCTTCATGCCGTTGCCTTTCGCCAGCGCCGGATGCTGAAGAGGTCACGATCGACCCGACCCAAGAGCGACAAGGCGCCGCCGACTGCGATCATCGCACCGCCGAGCCAGATGAAAGTGACGAACGGCTTCCACCACATCCGCACCGGCCAGACATCGGCCTCTGTCTGCGCCGCGACGACGAGATAGAGCTGACCGTTCCAGCTCGTCTTGATCGCAGACTCGCTGGTTTCCATCGGCGGGTCGGTGAAGGTTCGCGATTGCGGATGCATGATGATGGGCGCGGCACTGCCACGCTTCACGATCATTTCAGCGTCAAGCGCTGACCAGTTGGGGCCGGGCACTTCGCTGACACGGTTGAGCGTCACCGAATAGGGGCCGAGTGTGCGCGTGTCGCCGATGCGCATCGCGGTCAGCGATTCCTGTGTGAAGGCGCTTTCTGCCGCCATGCCGAACATGCTGACTGCGCAACCGAGATGCGCGAGGACCATGCCGTAAGTGAACAGCGGCGTGCGGCGCAGATTACGTTTCCATAAGGGTGCAATGCTTGCGGCGGCGACACCGACCGATACGGTCAATCCGAGCAGCGACAGGATGCCGATCTTGCCGAAGGACAGCACGACGGCGAAAAACGCGCCCGCGAGAATGAGCACCGGGATCGCGAGACGGCCCAGCACAAGCGAGGCATCGTCGCGCCGCCAGCGCATGAGCGGGCCAGCGGCCATCGCACAGACGAGGATCAGCGCGACTGGCCCCGCGGTTGCATTGAAATAGGGTGCGCCAACCGAGAGTTTGTCGCCCGTTGTCGCTTCAAGTGCCAGCGGATAGAGCGTGCCGACGAGGACGATTACGAGGATCATCGACAGCATCAGATTGTTGAAGACCAGCGCACCTTCACGACTGACCAGATCGAACTTGTTACCCTCCCGAACCGTCCCGATGCGCATTGCAAAGAGGACCATCGCGCCACCGATGTAGAGTGCAAGCAGCATCAGAATGAAGCTGCCCCGACGCGGATCGACGGCGAAGCTGTGGACGCTCGTCAGAATACCAGAACGGACGAGGAAGGTGCCGACCATCGACATCGAAAAAGCGACAACAGCGAGCATGATCGTCCACGCGCGCAAGCCATCGCGGGTGGCCAGCACGGTTACCGAATGGAGCAACGCGGTCGCCGCCAGCCACGGCATCAGCGAGGCGTTTTCAACGGGATCCCAGAACCACCAGCCGCCCTAGCCGAGTTCATAATAGGCCCAATAGCTTCCCGCGGTGATCCCCAGCGTCAGGAACACCCAAGCCCCCAGCACCCACGGCCGCATGGCGCGCGCGAATGTCGCATCGACTTTGCGCGTGATCAGCGCGCCGACGGCAAAGCTGAACGCGACCGACATGCCGACGTAGCCCATGTATAACGTGGGCGGGTGGAAGGCGAGATGCGCAATTTGCTTGTGAGCGGAATGCGCGCGTTGAAATCGGCGGTGTAGGTGCGGGCTCGCTGGGTATCGGCATAGCGCGCGCTGAGGATGCGCCAGCCGGTGGATCGATGCTGTAGTCAGCAACGTCCGGCGTCCGATTTTAATCGAGTCGAGGCGACCTTCCTTGAGAAGCGCGTAGATTGACGTCCGTCCGATGCCGAGCGTGCGCGCGGCGGTGTTCACCGAAATGGTGACTGGTTCGATGTTCATGTGCGTCTCCTGACAAATGCCGATTCGCGGCGTGAGACGCTTGAAGTTGCAGACAATCGCTGGTGGGTCGCACGGTAACCCGAAGGCCGCAGAAAACCGCAGCATTCTCGAATCTTCGCTAACTGATTTCTGCGCGGACCCGCGCGTTTCCGCCAAAGTTCGGAAAACCCCGGCGACGGGCTATTTTTTGCGAGCGCGATTTTTCCGGACTGCATCCAGAACTTTTTTGGCAAAGGCCCGCAATTCGGTCGATTCCGGCACTCGAATATCCGTGTCATGCTCGTCGCTCGCGTCGCAAAGCGCGTGAATCAGCGTCATAACCTGCGACTCGCTCCCCCGCTCGTCAGGGTCGATTGCGCGCAATCGGTCCTGTTCGATCAATTCCAGCAGGATCGCTTCATAGTCGATTTGCTTTGGTCGTCCTCCTGCTCGCGGACGCGCCTTTAGCGCGGCTATGATCTTTTCCGGCTCTGCCTCGACTTTGATTTCATGCGAAAACCATAGACGGTCCGATGGCAGGACCAACGCGCGGTCGGCAGCATCGTCGGCGAGCAGCAGGCCGCGCAGGCGGTTTTTAAGGTAGCCACGACTGATATAGCGCTTTTCGCCTCTCTTCGTGCGATAATAAAGTTTATCCGATGTCCTCAATGACAGACAAGCGAACAGCTTTTCGAGCGTTTCGATTGTGGCCTTGCTGCCTGCGGGGTAAATCGGGAGCCGCTTTTGACCCAATAATCCAAACGGATATTGAAGATACCGCCATAGTAAGAGACACCCAAACGCAGGCATCGCCAGGCCCACTGCAAGATAGAATAGCTCATCGCCGGCGGCTGGTTTGTTGACGAGGGCCGCTACCCACGCGGCAAATGCCACGAATGCCAGCAGGAAGAAAAAGCTGGCACCGATGGCGGTCAAAATAAATCGCAGCCTGACCTTTCGCTCGATGCCGCGCGCAATCCCATCGAGCTCAACAAGCGCCTCCTCTTCAAAACTCTTCGTCGCAAGGAGGCGCGCAGCAATGCGCTTCAACGAGCGGTGGTCGTCATTTTCGACGTCAAGCCATTCTACGCGGCGAGCTGACTGATCGGATCGCATCGTACGTCTCCCTCCCGCAAACCGTCGATATGATCGCTCCACCACTGCGCCATTTGGATTCGCTCGGGCCAATAGGTCGACTGGTTATAGATGCGGCGCACCGAACCTGCGACCATATGCGCCAACGCGCGTTCGATAGCATCCGGGTTCCACTTTCCCGACTCGTTGAGCAATGATGATGCCGTTGTTCGGAAACCGTGCGCGGTCATTTGGTCCTTGGCGTAACCCATGCGCCGGAGCGCGGCATTGACGCTGTTGTCGCTGATCGGACGCGCTCTCGACCGCACCGAAGGAAATACGAAGCGCCCGTCTCCGGACAATTGCCGCATCTCGCTAAGGATCGCCAGCGCCTGCCGCGACAGCGGCACGGCGTGGGCCGTCCGCATCTTCATCTTGGCGGTCGGGATCGTCCA
>CAXTTJ010000067.1:0-4559 GCA_964247235.1 uncultured Sphingomonadaceae bacterium | reverse complement strand
CAACTACCTCAGAAACTCCGGATATGCGTCAATGTAATGTCATCCGACTCTAAAATCCGAACGAATAGCGCACGGCAAACCCGATATCGTCGGGCGCCGCCGCAAAATTTCCCGGCTGTTGTCGCCAGAAGCTGTTGATCATCAGCGCGCCGGGGCCGACGTCGCGGGCATAAACCACCTCAAGGTCACGCTCATGCCCCTCTGGCACCAGGCTGAAGAGGTCAAAGCCGGTCAGGCGAATGCCCCCATTTGTCACGCGCAAGGGTTCGGACCAGCGAATGGCAAAGCTGTCGTCGCGGGTCAGCAGCGATGTCTTCTGAATGTCAAAGGCCAGCGCTTGCGTGGCCAGTGTCGAAGCCGTGCGTACAGCGCCAAGCGGAACCAGCGTCCATCCGCGCACGAATTCACCCCCGACACGCCAGTGACTGGCAGGCCGTACGCTCAGGTTCGTTTTGGCAAGCCAGCTTGTCGCCCCGCCGCCGCCCAGCGCATTCAGGAAATGCGCGCCCAGAACAGTTTCGCGTTCGGTGATGCGGCTCAACCGCGCACCGAGTTCGAGCGGTCCGGCATGGCCATCGACACCCAGTGTGACAGCGCCATATCCATAACCGCGATGACGGTCGCCTCGCGCATCAATGTCCTGCCGTTCCCAGACCTGCATGTCGCCCGTTTCGGCTGCCAGAGTGACAGCAAGGCCACCCAGCCGCTGACGCAAGGCAAAGGCGCCCTGCGGTGCCTTGTCCAGCCCGCGGGCGCTGTCGGCGACAAGAAATGCCGGTGTGGTGTGCGCCGACAGGCCGTTGTCCAGCCCGTCGCTGCCCGTTGCAAATCCCAGTGCCAGCGCCGTTCCGCGACCGATACGGGTGGCGACCGATCCGGCTAATGCCCGTGCGTTCGCATAGCCACCACGATCGAGCATCAGCGGTTCGGGCCGCTGATCGGCGATGGACAGCGCCATTGTCGTCGTGCGCCCGCGCAGGCTCACATGACGCATCGTATCATTCAATGCGGGTGTCAGCACACGGGTGGCAGGGGGCGGTGACAGCGTCGCTGACAGGTCGACTGCAAAGGCACGACCATAGGAATCGCTGATCGTTGCCGCCATCGCGCTTTGCGTCGCATCGCCCATTGCCGCCGAGACACTGCCGTTATTGCTGAGCGAGACCGCAACGGCTGACCCGGCGAGCGATGTCGCGCCCTGCGGGGCAAACGCCTTTGCCAGGTTGAGCTCGCCATGACCGTAGACAGCATCTGTCCCCGTCGCGCCCAGATCGGTTGCCGTCCGCAGCAGCAGGTCGACGATCTGCGCACCGGTCAGGTTGGGAAATGCCTGAGCCAGCAACGCCACCGCACCCGAGACCACGGGGGCGGAAAAGGACGTGCCACTCCAGATGTAGGGAACACCGGCCTGATTATTGGCAAAAACGTCAACGCCGAGCGCTGTCAGATAATAGGCAGACCCGTTGCCCGCCTTGTTCGAAAAATCGGCAAGTGTCTTGCGCGATGTGGTCGCACCCGCGATCAGGACAAGGCCGTGGGCAATCGGATCGATCGCAATCTGCGCAAGAAGATCGGGGTTTGCGGCATTATCAGGATTGGTCACCCCGTCGTTGCCCGCAGAGATCACGATGATGATCCCCGCCGATGTCGCCCGCCCGATCGCCGCACGCAGATTGGCATTGGCAGGCGCGCCGCCAAGCGAGATATTGATCGCCCGCGCGCCGGCATTGATGGCCAGATCGACACCGCGTGCAATATTATTGTCATTGTGCGAACACCCGTCGTTCGTCGTCGTCACCGCAGTGCAGGTGCCGGGGATGTCGGTACGAGCGACCAGCAATGTCGCATCCGGCGCGACACCATGCGCGCCCACGTCATTCTTTGCCGCCAGCAGCACGCCTGACACGGCGGTGCCATGCCCGTCTTCATCCTGAAGCCCGCGCGACCCGCCAAGGTCTGCGGACAGCGGGCTGATCTTGCCTGAAAATTCCGCACTGTTCAGGTTGATGCCGCTATCGATGACAGCGACCGTGATCCCCTTTCCCGTGGCACCCGTCTGATACGCGCTGAGCGCCTGCGCCTGTACGGCAGCGTTCGACCGGCTATATTCGACGGTATCATAATTGATCGCGGTTACGGGCGGCGGCGGTGGCGGTGGTGGCGCGGCTGCGGGCGCGGCAAGGGGCGTTGGCGTCGAGGCAACACCGCTGTCACCGCCGCATCCTGACAAGAGGATCAACGGAATGACTGTCCCCAGCCATAAATGATTTCGACTCACCATGCGTCTGCTCCGACTCGTTAAAAAACAACTAACGACGGTCAGAACCGACAAACAAGATTAACATGTTGCGGACGGTCGATTTAAGTTTAGGGCAGCTGTCCCATGGCTCCCGCACTGACACATATCGACGCCTGGATATTCGACCTCGACAACACCCTGTATCCGGCGGCGACGAATCTGTTCGCCCTTATTGACGCGCGGATGACCGATTACATCGCGAATTTGCGCGGGATTGCGCATGCGGAGGCGCATCGTGTTCAAAAAGCCTATTTCCGCGCGCACGGCACCACGCTTGCCGGACTGATCGCCGATCATCAGACCGATCCGCATGCGTTTCTTGACTATGTCCACGATATCGACCTTGACCGCGTCGGCACAGATGCCCGGCTGGTCGCCAATATTGCGCGCCTGCCCGGACGCAAGCTGGTCTTCACCAACGGTGACGCGCCTTACGCACAGCGCGTGCTCGACCGGATCGGGCTGGGAACGAGCTTCGAAGCGATCCACGATATTCACGCAATGGACTATGTGCCGAAGCCTGCACCGGCCAGCTACACCGCCATGTGTGACCGGTGGGCAATCGACCCGGCGTCTGCCCTGTTTGTCGAGGACATGGTCCGCAACCTTGCGCCCGCCAAGGCAATGGGCATGACGACGGTGTGGATCAACAATGGTTCGGATCAGGCGGGCGGCGCGCCATGCCCGTCCTACGTCGATTATGAAATCACCGATCTCAGCGATTGGCTGCACGAAATTACAGGGGAATTTGCATGAGCCTACAAGCCACCATCGACGCCGCGTGGGATGCGCGTGATACGATCAGCCCTGCCACGTCCGGCGAGGTCCGCGACGCGGTGAACAGCGCGCTCAACATGCTCGACGACGGCAGCGCGCGCGTCGCCGAACCGGTCGGCGACGGGTGGCAGGTCAACCAGTGGCTCAAGAAAGCCGTGCTCCTCTCATTCCGCCTCAACGACAACAGCGTCATGCCCGGCCCGGACGGCGCAAACTGGTGGGACAAGGTGCCCTCCAAATTCGCGAACTGGGACGCGGCAAGGTTTCGTGACGCCGGTTTCCGTGCGGTTCCCGGCAGCATCGTCCGCCACGGCGCGCACATCGCCAAAAATGTCGTCCTTATGCCGAGCTTCGTCAACATCGGTGCGCGCGTCGGCGAGGGAACGATGGTCGACACCTGGGCGACCGTCGGCAGCTGCGCACAGATCGGCGCAAACGTCCATCTGTCGGGCGGTGTCGGCATCGGTGGCGTGCTTGAGCCGTTGCAGGCAGGACCCGTCATCATCGAGGACGACTGCTTCATCGGCGCGCGCAGCGAAGTCGTCGAAGGCGTCCACATCGAACGCGGCGTCGTCCTGTCAATGGGCGTGTTCATATCGTCCACGAGCAAAATCATCGACCGCGCAACGGGCGAAATCTTCATCGGCCGCGTTCCGGCTTATTCGGTGGTCGTGCCAGGCGCACTGCCAGGCAAACCCCTGCCCGATGGCTCCCCCGGGCCAAGCCTGTCATGCGCCGTCATCGTCAAGCGGGTGGACGCACAAACACGCGCAAAAACAGCGATCAATGAATTGCTGCGGGATTGAGTCCTGATACAAAAACGCCTAAGCAGATAAACGTCTAAACGTTCAAGGGTGACTTATGGGCGTTCAAGTCCGCTGGAATCTCAAAGTTGCGCAGCAACTCGATACCGATCTGCGCACATTTCTTGCCGAACGCGGCGGCAAGAAGGGCGATCTTTCGGCTTTCATTGAACAGGCGGTGGCAAAAGCGCTGCTGCTCGAAACCATGCGCGACGTCCACGAACGCAACAGCGATTTGAGCGAGGCCGACACGCTCGACCTTGCTGAACATGCGCTGTCGGCGGTGCGTGAAGGCCGCAAATCCTTTTGGAATGCACGCGACTGGTCTGCTCCCTATCCGTCGTGAAAGTTATCCTCGACGCCAATATCGTTATCAGCGCGCTGATCACGCCACATGGCATTGGTGCAAAGCTTCTGGATGCGTGGTCAGCAGACCGATATATCCTGCTGACCCATGACATATTGCTCGCCGAACTGCGCGACGTCACGCGACGGCCCGAATTCCGCGGACGAATGACGCGGCATGATGCGGGGCGGATGATAAACCGCCTCGGCACCGCGTCCGTGCGGGTCACCCATATCCCGCTCGTACAACGCTCCGCTGATCCGTTCGACGACTATCATTTAGGCTGTGAACTCATAAATGGGATTCCCAAAGCGGCGATGATCTGATTCAGCGT
>CAXTTJ010000066.1:0-4887 GCA_964247235.1 uncultured Sphingomonadaceae bacterium | reverse complement strand
CTCCACATTATAATCACATGATAAGGAGTGCCGCGATGCAGACCGAACGTGTGACCTTCCTCACCAGCCGCGACCACAAGGCCGCGCTTGATGCCTATGCGACGCGCACTGGCCAGTCAGTCGGCAATGTCGTCCGCGAAGCGACGAGCCAGTTTATTTCGCAGCCTCGTGTCGCAAACGACGAGGAAGCGGAGCTTGCGGCGCTGGTGGCGCAGGTCAATGAGGCAATTCCTAAAATGGAGGCGGCGTTTGATGAGATGAGCCGCTCCTTGCGCGAAACTCATGAACAGGTTGATCGAACACTGCGCGCGGCGGGCATCCGCAAGTGAGTGCGTTGAGTGACGCGTTTACAGCGATCAAAAATGTCATGCTCCTCCAGGAGCGCGTCGAGGGCGTTCAACGTGACGTCGAGCGGCTGAACGGCGATGTTCGCGGTTTGAATGACTATGTCATGGCCGTCGACAAGCGCGTGGTGCGCATCGAAACGATGATCGAAATGAACGAGCGACAGGCCGCGCAAACGCCAAGGATCGAAGGATGACCCTCGGTCGTCTCAACCATATCGGTGTCGCCACGCCATCCATCCCCGACAGCATCGCGCATTGGCGCGACGTGATGGGCGCGACGAAAATCCACGAACCGTTCGACATGCCGACGCAAGGCGTGCGTGTGTGCTTTGTCGATACCCCCAATATGCAGATCGAACTGATCGAACCGCTGGGCGCGGAGTCGCCGATCCACGGATTTCTCGCGAAGAACCCGCTCGGCGGGCAGCATCATGTCTGTTTCGAAGTGACCGACATTCACGCGGCGCGCGCCGAATTCATCGCGATGGGCAAGAAGGTGCTCGGCGAACCGCGCATCGGCGCACACGGAACACTTATCTTTTTTGTTCATCCCAGGGATATGGGCGGAATACTCACGGAAATCATGGAAACCGGCTGATTCTCAGCTTACAGCAAACGCCCCTGACTGTCATCGGACGGTCGTGCCACTGCGGCGTTTCCGTCCAGACTGGACAGCGTAATGCCCAACAGCCGGACACCATGTGAAAGCGGGCACAACATGGCAAGCAGGCCCGCAATGACAGGGGCAATCTCGCTCGCATCGCTGACGGGTGCAGCCAGCGTTCGGCAGCGTGTCACTGTCGTGAAGTCGGCATAGCGCAGCTTCAACGTTACCGTTCGCCCGGCAATGCCGCGTGCGGCGCAATGCCCGGCAACGGTCTCGATCAGCGGCCGAAGCGCGGCAAGGCACATGTCTTCGGTGTGAAGGTTCGTCGCAAATGTCGTTTCCGATCCGATCGATTTGCGGTCCTGATTGGGCTCCACAGGCCGATGATCGATGCCCCGGCACGCCCAGTAATAATAGCTGCTCGTCTTGCCGAAATGCCTGTCGAGAAATTCGCGTGGCCGTGCCTGCAGGTCGGCGCCGGTTGTGATGCCAAGCCGTTCCATCTTCGCGGCTGTGACCGGACCCACGCCATGGAATTTGCGCACGGCAAGACCGGAGACGAAAGCCAGACCCTGCGCCGGTTTGATGACGCACAGACCGTCTGGCTTGTTGATGTCCGATGCAATCTTGGCGAGGAATTTATTGTACGACACACCAGCGGACGCGGTCAGCCCTGTGACCTGCCTGATTTCGCGCCTGATGTCCTGCGCGATCCGCGTGGCGGATATGTCACCAACCAGCGTGTCAGTGACGTCCAGATAGGCCTCGTCGAGCGAGAGTGGTTGTACAAGTGGTGTATAACGACGAAAAATAGCTCTGATTTGTGCCGAAACACCGCGGTAAACGTCAAATCTGTGCGGCACGAAGATCAGACCCGGGCATAAACGTCGTGCTTTTGCCGATGCCATCGCCGATCGCACGCCAAAGGCGCGCGCTTCATAGCTGGCAGCAGCGACAACGCCGCGCGCCGATGTGCCGCCAACGGCGACGGGTTTGCCGTGCAAGGAAGGATCATCGCGCTGTTCACAAGACGCAAAAAACGCGTCCATATCGACATGAATGATCTTGCGAATCGGCGCATTCTGCATGGAGGCCCCACCATAAGTTCTATATTTGTTCCAGTCGAGTGCAAATTTGCGCCCGTTTGGAAATGCGCCTGAAGAACGACACTGGACTTCCATTGATGCAAAGGGCAGTTTTGTTCGAGTTGATGTGGCGGGAACTTCGTGTGAATTTTGAAATGATCGACGTTTCCAATGACGGCGCGGTGATGACCATCACGCTGAACCGGCCGGACCGTCTCAACGCTGCACCGCCACAGATGTTTGATGAAATGGCCCATGCTCTTGAAACGCTGGGCGATGCGCGTGCGCTGCTGATCACGGGTGCGGGACGCGCCTTTTGCTCGGGCGCTGACTTGTCGGCGGGCGGCAGCGAGGGGGTTTCCGGGGGCGATGCCGCGTTTGACGCGCTGACCCGCAGTTACAACCCGACAATGCTGAAACTGTCGCGGCTGAGCATTCCCATTGTCAGCGCTGTCAAAGGTCCGGCGGCCGGGATCGGGTGCAGTCTGGCCTTGGCAGCGGACTTCGTCGTGGTGGGTAGAAGTGCGTATTTCCTCCAGTCGTTCGTCAACATCGGCCTTGTTCCGGACGGCGGCGCATCATGGATGCTGGCACGTCTGATAGGCAAAGCCCGTGCGGCTGAAATGATGATGCTTGGCGAACGTATCGACGGGGCTAAGGCCGTCGAATGGGGACTGGCTTACAGATGCGCCGACGACGATGCCGTGATGGATGAGGCCCGCGCCATCGCGACGCGGCTGGCGACAGGGCCGACGCGCGCGCTCGGCCTGATCCGGCAGGGCCTGGCAGACGCACTTGACGGCGACTATGCCACCGCATTGCAGCGCGAGGCGGAAAACCAGCGCACGGCAGGGGGCACTGCCGATGCCGTCGAAGGCAGACGAGCATTCCTTGAAAAGCGCAAGGCGGCGTTCAAGGGCCGGTAGTCACTTGAATCCAAGTCACCCGACACGCAGCACTTGAAAAAGAATTAACGTGAGGCTGACTCGCAGGCCGGTTCCGGAGAGTTCGGCGTCAGCGCCGTTTGCAATGCTTGCTTGTCTTGACAGGCCATTTTGCATACAATTTTGTCGACTCGTTATCGGAGGGGTTATGGAGACCAGTCTGGCCGGAAAAGTTGCGGGCGCCGAAAGCGGCGTCGATCCGACACGGATGATGACTCCCGGCGCGTTGTCGCGGCAATAAAGGGCGAGCACGATGGACCGGATCACCTGGGGAAAATTTGCCGTTTATCATTATGACGATGGCGACCTGACCGAGGAGCCCGATCTGCAATTCCCTTTTGTCGAAGGGTCACGCTTTCGTGCCGCCAATACGGGCATTAATGAGCCAGCAGTTCAGATCAACCTGGAAGATTTTCACAAGGGCACGGAAATCCCGTGGACGCTGTCGCATGACGAGGTGCATGTCGTCGTCTCTGGCGAATGCGAGATTGAATATCATCTGCCGCCGCTGATGATCGAAACCGGCACGGTGACTGTCAAGGCAAGGGATGTCTATTACATGCCGCGCGGTTGCCGGGTGGTGTGGCGCGTGCGCTCCGATACACCATTTCGCCACCACTGCATCTGCTTTCCCAATCCCGGCTATCCGATCCCGGTTGTGCGCAGCGCGCGCAAGGGCCGCTGATCCGTTGGAAACGCGGCAGATCGTCATGACGCAACAGCCGGCGGGGGTGCCCGGCCCCGGTGATTTCGCAATCACGAGCACCGTGTTGCCACCCCTCGAAAATGACGACGTGCTGGTCGCGATCGAGACGATATCGCTGGACCCCTATATCCGCCTGCGCATGGCGGGGCGTCATCTCATTGACAATCTCAGCCCCGGCGATCCCATTACCAGCGAAATGGTCGGGCGTGTGGTTGAATCGCGCGCTCCGCGCTTTGCTACGGGGGATGTCGTGGCGGGGTTCTCGCCGTGGCGCGAACTTAGCGTGCTGCCCGCAGAGGGGCTGAGGCGCATAGATTTCGGCACACTGCCGCCGTCGCTGGCACTGGGCGTGCTTGGCATGCCCGGCCTGACCGCGCATGCGGGTGTCAATGCTCTGCTGGACCTGAGCAGCGAGGATATTCTCGTCGTCTCTGCTGCGTCGGGACCGGTCGGCGCCACAGTCGGTCAGCTCGCCAGGGCGCGGGGCGCACATGTCATCGGCATCGCGGGCGGAGAGGAGAAATGCCGCTGGGCTGTGACGCAAGCCGGCTTTGATGCCTGTATCGACTATCGCACCGAAGATCCGGCAACAGCTCTCGCGCATCAGGTTCCGGACGGGGCGACCGCCTATTTCGACAATGTCGGCGGAGAGTTGCTGCGTGCCATGATACGCGGTCTGCGCCCCTATGGCCGGGTTGTTCTGTGTGGCATTGTCGCAGACTATAACGCTGTCGAGCCAGCACCCGGGCCGCTCCCGCTGGAAATCATCACGGCGCGGGCCACGGTGAAGGGCCTTGTCGTCTATGATTTCGAGCATCTGCGTGAGGAGATGATCACAACGCACCGTGCAATGATTGCCGCAGGAACACTCATCTATCGCGAAGATATTGCCCATGGCCTTGATCAGGCACCTGCTGCGTTCGCCCGGCTCATGGCAGGCGAAAATCAGGGCAAAGCACTCGTCAGTCTCGTCTGAGCCGGCACGCAGATAGGCGACAAATCGCCTGGATGGTGACCCCTACGGGAATCGAGAATGGGCCATAAAGCACTGGTATTGAACGAATTTTATTTCCAACATCGAAGATATACCACCAGATATACCCTCACGTCTACCGGATAAGGGCGGACAGCGTCGGAAATTTATTAGAGCGGGATGACATTTGACTGATTCAAAGGGGATTCCCATTGGGTCATTTTT
>CAXTTJ010000065.1:0-6077 GCA_964247235.1 uncultured Sphingomonadaceae bacterium | reverse complement strand
CTGCAAGTCTATATCCCCACCAGCTTTTTCGAACGCGACGGGCAGCATTATTATAACAGCCTCGCGATGATCGACGACGCGGGTGCCATCATGGGCGTCTATCGCAAAAGCCACATCCCGGATGGGCCGGGTTATGAAGAGAAATTCTATTTCCGTCCCGGCAACACCGGTTTCAAGGTGTGGGACACCAAATATGGCCGCGTCGGCATCGGCATCTGCTGGGACCAATGGTATCCCGAAGCCGCGCGCGCGCTGATGCTGATGGGCGCGGACATAATGATGTTCCCGACCGCGATCGGTGACGAGCCCGAGGCGGAGGATCTGGATACGTCACGCCTGTGGCGGCGGGCGATGGTGGGGCATGCGGTATCCAACGTCGTGCCGGTGGTGGCGTCGAACCGCATCGGCCGCGAGGGCGATCAGACCTTCTACGGGCACAGCTTCATCACCAACGAACGCGGCGATTTCGTCGGCGAATTTGGCGCGGGCGAAAGCGGGGTGCTGGTCGCGACGTTCGACCTGACCGAATGCGCGAAGAACCGTGCAGCATTCGGGTTCTTCAGGGACCGGCGGCCGGACCTATATGGGCGGTTGGTGGCGGATGTCTGAGTGGTCGGACCTATTCGACTTTTTGCCGGTGCGCATCCAGCTTGCAATATTGGCAGCCATAATTGTGCTCATTTTGATAATCGTTTTCGTACTTTGACTGTTAAAGCACCTACGTCATCCCAGCGAAAGCTGGGATCCCTCGTTTTCGGAATGCAACCCCACCGCCCGCGCAAACACCGCCTCGAACATCGCGCGCGTCAGGCGGCCCGTGTTCTGGTTATAGCGCGAGCAGTGATAGCTGTCGATCAGGATGTGCCCGCCCGGCATCCGGTGTTCGTTCAGGTGCCCGAACTTGGGCTTCGGGAGCCGCCCGCCGAGCACTTTGACCGCTGACTGGTGCGCGATCGCGCCGAGGGCCACGAACACGCGGGCGTTGGGCAGTGCCGCCACGGCGCGGTCGAGGAACGGGCGGCAGGTGCGGATTTCTTCAGGGCTGGGCTTGTTTTCGGGCGGCAGGCATTTGACCGCGTTGATGATGATCGCGCCATTCAGCGTGAAGCCGTCATCGACGCGCGCATCATAAACCCCCTCGGTCAGGCCGAATTTTGCCAGCGTTTCGAACAGCAGCAACCCGGCATGATCGCCCGTAAACGGCCGCCCCGTCCGGTTCGCGCCATGTTTGCCCGGCGCAAGGCCGATGATCGCGAGCCACGCGTCGGGATCGCCAAACGCAGGCACGGGCGCGTTGTGCCACAGCGGAAATTCTGTGCGACACTGTTCGCGGAACGCAACGAGGCGCGGACAGAGCGGGCAATCGCGGTCGGGTTCGGATTGCGGGACAGGGCTTTCGGTGATCATCGCGCGGGGTTAGGGCGGGCGCGTGAGCACGGCAACCTATCTGATCGCACTGGGGAGCAACCAGCGCACCCGGCTTGGCGCGCCGCAGGCAATTTTGGCGTCTCTTCTTCGTGCCTTCGTGCCTTCGTGTGAAGCAATCCCTTCTTCTGCGCCGAGAAAGGAAAAAAAGGGTTTCGCACGAAGGCACGAAGGCACGAAGGCATTGCGGGAAGTTTTGACGTGCTCGCGCATCCACACCAGTCGACCGGTCGGACCCGGCACGCGGAATTATGCGAATGCTGTCGCTGTTATTGAGAGCGACCTTTCGCCCAAGAAACTGCTGCGGAAATTGAAAAAGATCGAACGTGGCGCTGGTCGCCGCCGCGGACGGCGCTGGGGGAATCGCCCGCTCGACCTTGACATTATCGCGTGGAGCGGCGGCATCTGGGCCTCGCCCGACCTGACGATTCCGCATCCGCACTTTCGCGAACGCCGTTTCGTACTCGCGCCAATCGTCGAAATTGCGCCCCGATGGCGTGACCCGGTCACACATATGACGGCACGGCAATTGCTTGCGCGACTTGACCGAAAGCGCCCCTGCGCATAGGGCGCGGGCTTCCCCGGCGTGATCATCGTATTGCGTTTACCCGCGCAGGGTGTGGGCTCGTAGCTCAGTCGGTAGAGCAACGGACTTTTAATCTGTAGGTCCCGGGTTCGAATCCCGGCGAGCCCACCACTGCGCTGACCCGTTTTTACACGGTTTCATCATGAATTTGCCGCCTTCAGGGTCAGGACAATGGTTTACACAACGGCTGCATCCGCTAAAGTCGATTACCAGTGACGACAGGAAATCAGACGATGGTTGCGACAGAAACAGAACATAAGTCCGCCGCGGCACCAGTGCTCTGGTCCACTGTACTGGGCCTGGTCGCGGTACTGGGCAGTTATGGGCTGGCGTGCATTTTCCCGTTTGCAGCGATTGCTGCGATCGCCGCAATGACGATGCCGTCGCGTCAGGCCGTTGCCGTGACGGGGGCCGTCTTGGCGGTCAATCAGATTATTGGATTCATGGCCCTGGGGTATCCGCATGATGGTCAGGCACTGGCATGGGGCCTTGTCATCGGTGTGGCGGCATTTGCGGCGCTGGCGGCGGCGACGCGGATATACGGTCATGAAACGCGCCTGATGTCGCTTCGGTCCGCAGCGGCGCTTGCCGCATCGATCCTTGCGTATCAGGCGATCATGTTCCTTGGTGCCGTCGCGCTTGATGGCTTCGAAAGTTCGACACCGGACATCGTCGCGACAGTGGCACGTCATGATGTGATGTGGTTTGCCGGTCTTGTGGTGCTGCGTGCCGTCCTCGGGCTGGGTCTGCCCCGCTGGTTCGGATCGGCGCAGCTGTTTCGCACGGCGTGACACTCGAAACCGTTTCGAGCACGCGGTGCCATCACGGGACGCAGGGCGTGTACCGCCACGCATCGTCGTCCACCGCAACCGATATGGTGTTTTCGGTCTTTGTCCCTGATCACGCGCCGGATGAGACATTGCCGGTTCTCTGGTATCTTTCGGGCCTGACCTGTACCCATGCCAATGTCACCGAAAAGGGGGAATATCGCGCCGCCTGTGCCGATCATGGCATTATCTTCGTCGCGCCCGATACCAGCCCGCGCGGGGCCGACGTGCCCGACGACGATGCCTATGATTTCGGTCAGGGTGCCGGATTTTATGTCGATGCGACAGAGGCCCCGTGGTCGACGCATTTCCGGATGCGGACCTATATCGAATCCGAGCTGCCCGGGCTGATCGCGGCGAATTTTCTGGCTGACATGGCGCGTCAGGCGATAACCGGACATTCGATGGGGGGGCATGGCGCGCTGACCATCGGCCTGCGCAATCCCGGCCGGTTTCGCAGTATCAGTGCCTTTGCCCCGATCGTCGCGCCAATGCACTGCCCGTGGGGGGACCGGGCGCTGACCGGCTATCTCGGCACCAATCGTGAGGCATGGCGTGCGTATGACGCCTGTGCCCTGATCGAAGACGGCGCGCATGTGCCAGAACTTCTGGTGGATCAGGGCGGTGCCGATGATTACCTTGCCGAGCAGCTCAAGCCGCATCTTCTGTCACGCGCCTGCGACGACGCCGGTATCGATCTCACGCTCCGCATGGAAGCGGGGTACGACCACAGCTATTACTTCATATCGAGCTTCATGGCCGATCATGTGCGCTGGCATGCCGAGCGGCTGAAGCGCCCCGCATGAGCCATGCCCAGCCCCTGATCGTCGGCATCGGCGGCACGATGTCGAACAGCAGTTCGTCCGAACGCCTGTTGCTTCATGTCCTCGCGAAATGTTCGGCAGCGGGCGCACAGACATTATGTTTCGATGGTGCGGCGCTTGACCTGCCGATGTACGGCTATGGCGCGCCGCGCACGGACAAGGCGATTGCGCTGATCGACGGTTTGCGCCGTGCCGACGGCGTCGTCATTTCATCGCCGGGCTATCATGGGACTGTTTCGGGCCTGATCAAGAATGCGCTCGATTATGTCGAGGACATGGCGAAGGACGACCGCCCCTATTTCGAGGCGCGCGCCGTTGGCCTTATCGCCGTGGCGGCGGGCTGGCAGGCGACCGGAACGACTCTTGCCACGTTGCGCAGCATTGTCCATGCGCTGCGGGGCTGGCCGACGCCGATGGCCGTGACAGTCAATTCGGTTCAGCCGGTATTTGGTGACGACGGCAGCGTCAGTGATCCGACGCTTCTCAAGCAGCTCGACATATTGGCGCAGCAGATTGTCGGCTTTACGCGGATGCGGGCGCTGGACGATCTGGCCACGATGACGACCGGATCGGATGACCAAGGGTAGCATGGGCGGACAAGGATCGTCTTGAAGGTCCGGGCAGATCATCGGTTGCGACCGCCCTCACCGCTGCTCGCGCTCACTGAACTGCCGCGCGCGCTGGCTGAACGGGCGAGCCTGCCGCTTGCCGCCCCGTTCCTGCGGATGGCGCCGCGTGGTGACGGACATCCCGTGCTGGTCCTGCCGGGCTTTACGACCACCGACCGGTCGACGGCCGTGCTGCGGCACTATCTCGCACGACTGGGGTATGATGTGCATGCGTGGGAACTGGGCCGCAATCTGGGGCCGCGCGCCATTGGTCGTGAGGGGGAAAAACTGAACGCGAGACTTGAGGATATCCATGCGGCGACCGGCAGGACAATATCACTGATCGGGTGGAGCCTGGGCGGCATTTTCGCCCGGCAACTGTCGTGGCGTCGCCCCGATCTCATCCGCCAGATCGTGACGCTCGGATCACCCTTTGCCGGGGATCCGCGATCGACCAACGTCTGGCGACTCTATGAACTGATGTCGGGACAGCGCATGAAAGACCCGGAGACGAAATCCCAGCTTCACGAAAGTCTCCGTGTGCCGCCGGTCCCGTCCACGGCCATTTATTCAAAATATGACGGCATCGTCGCATGGCAAAGCTGTATCGAACCCGAATCGGACACGACCGACAATATCGAAGTGCCGGGCAGCCATTGCGGCCTGTGCGTCAATCCTGTCGTGCTCTATGCTGTCGCTGATCGGCTGGCACAGCAAGACGGCGCGTGGAAACCCTTTGATCGCAAGGGATTACGGACGCTGCTTTATCCATCATCGGGGCACGTCAGGATCAACTAGCGTCGGGGCCAATGTGCCGCTGGCCGGTCCGCCACACATATCGGCAAATCTGCACAAAAACACCGGGCCGGCCACGCCCGCAGCAATCACGGCCGATTTTGCCGCAGACAAGAATACCATGCTTATTTGTTTAACTTTTATGACGAATATCGGTAAGGATTGTGAATTCGGCAATATTTTGCAGGGCAGACCTCATACTGATGGCATCGATACAACCTGTTCAGCGCATCCAGCAAAATATTCTGGCGGTCGGGGAACGGCGCTTGCTCACATGGCTCGCATCGCGGATGCCGCCATTTGTGACGCCCGACCGACTGACGAGCGTCGGGTTTCTGGGGGCTGCGCTGGTGTCAGCGGGCTATGCCCTGAGCATGCTGCACCGTGGCTGGCTCTGGCTGTCGGTCGCCGCCTATTTCATCAACTGGTTCGGTGACTCGCTTGACGGCAGTCTGGCGCGGTTCCGCAAGATTGAACGGCCCAAATTCGGTTATTTCATCGATCACAGCACCGATGCACTGGGCAATATGCTGATCATGGTGGGACTTGGCCTCAGTCCTTTCGTCCGCATGGATGTCGCGCTGTTCGGTCTTGGCGCTTATCTGTTATTGTCGATCCACACATTCGTCGCCGCGCGCGTGATTGATGAATTCCGTCTGTCCTATGTCGCTGCCGGACCGACCGAGCTCAGGCTTTTGCTGATTGCCATGACGCTGAGCATGTTCGTCGTCGGGCCAGACACGGTGTTTTCAACCGGTCTTTCGGCGTTTGACTTATTCATTGGCGGGTTGGGAGTGATGCTTGTCATTCTCTTCATCGTGCAGACGGCGCGGACGGCACGACAGATTCTTTGCATCAGTGAATAGTCATTGCCCGCATGACGGCAGGGCATCTGGAAAATTAGAGCTTGATCCGTTCAGACTTAAGCAATCCTGCGCTCCTGCCTTCGCGGGACCACAGGAGTCACTTAGAGTCGGATGACATTACATTGACGCATATCCGGAGTTTCTGA
>CAXTTJ010000064.1:6815-7028 GCA_964247235.1 uncultured Sphingomonadaceae bacterium | reverse complement strand
CATAATCGCGCAACGCTTCTTCGGCGAGCGCATAATCCTCCATATCGTCGATATACTCAGCGATAGCGGCACGCGCATAAAAGGTATTTGTGCGTCCGGTTTTAGCGGCAATCGCCGTCAAACGGGCTTCAAGCTCAGCGTCGAGGCGAATGGCAAGCATGGCAAGCATGGCAAGCATGGCAAGCATGGCAAGCATGGCAAGCATGGCAAGCA
>CAXTTJ010000064.1:0-6715 GCA_964247235.1 uncultured Sphingomonadaceae bacterium | reverse complement strand
TGGCAACATCCTTCGCTATACATGTATAGCAGGCCAGCCTCACTGGCAACACGGCAAATCGCAGTTAAAGGTTCCAATATGCCCAAAAACCGTGCTGATCAACGTCTTGTCGACCTTGGCCTCGCCGATACGCGGAGCCGGGCACAGGCGCTGATTCTATCGGGCACTGTCTTTCTGGGCGACATGCGCATCGACAAGGCGGGGACCATGATTGCCGCCGATGCGGTGCCAAACATCAAAAGTCGCGACCACCCGTGGGTTTCGCGCGGCGGGGTCAAGCTGTCGCACGGTCTCGACCATTTCGGCTGGGACGTGACGGACACCGTGGCAATGGACGTGGGATCATCGACCGGCGGATTTACCGATGTTCTGCTCACGAGAGGCGCCGCAAAGGTTTATGCGATTGATTCGGGTACGAACCAGCTGGCGTGGACACTGCGCCAGGACCCGAGGGTCATCGTCCACGAAAAGACCAGCGCGCGTGTCCTGACCGCCGCGCACATTCCCGAACCGATCGATCTGATCGTCTGCGATGCAAGTTTCATTGGTCTTGCCAAAGTGCTCGAACGCCCCTTCACCTTCATTGGTCCTGCGGCACGACTGATGGCGCTCATCAAACCGCAATTCGAGGCGGCGCGCGACCTTGTCGAGACCGGCGGTGTCGTTCGCGATCCGGCTGTTCATGAGGCGGTTTGCCAGACCGTGAACGACTGGATCACGCATCAAGGCTGGATGGTTCAGGGGATCACGAAAAGTCCGATTGCCGGTCCCAGCGGCAATGTCGAGTTTCTGATTGCAGCGTCGACAGGCGTTAACCATAGCTTGACGCCGAATAGCGGACGTGTCAGCCAAAGATGATGGGGGCCACAACACGCATATTATTTGGCGCTGCAGTCGTCTCTGCGCACCCCGCTTATGCGCAAAAGACGGACAATAATGCCGTGACAGCGGCCGAAGATGCTTTTGGCAAAAGCATTGGCGACCAGTCCATCGGCATTTATAGCGAGACCAGCGTCCGCGGCTTTTCCCCGATCGATGCAGGCAATGTGCGGATCGAAGGGCTTTATTTCGACCTGCAAGGCAATGTGAACAGCCGTCTTATTACAGGGTCGAGCGTTCGGGTCGGCATTTCGGCGCAAGGCTATGACTTTCCCGCGCCGACCGGCGTGATCGACTATGACCTTGCCAGGCCCACCGACAGGCCATTGACCTCTATTCAGGTCACACAGGGCCCGTGGAAGGGTGTTTCGGGCGAAATCGATTTGCAAATTCCGATTGCCGGTGACCGGCTCGGCATCGCGGCGGGTGTCGACCGCATGCACAGCGGGACGCAATATGGCACGATCAGCGACAGCGTTTCGACCGCAGTGCTTCTTCGTTACGCGCCACGCGCCGGCATCGAAATCACCCCGTTCTGGAGCCGCACGCGCGACTGGGATCAGGAGGTGCTGCCGATGATCTACACGGGCGGTCTGACACTGCCAAAGCGTGCACCGCGCAATGTCTTTACGGGGCAGCCATGGGCAACTTATTCGGGTGTCCAGTCAAATTATGGTGTCGTGGCACGTGCCGACCCGTTCGGCTTCGATGTGCGCCTCGGAATATTCAGGTCGACATACCGAATCGATCAGGACGTGTCCGATTCGCTGTATGATACAAAAATCGATGGCAGCGTGGGCGAACGCGAACTCGTCGTCTCGCGCGGCGACACGGGACGGTCGACATCGGGTGAGTTGCGCATAAGCCGCAGCTTTACCGAAGGGACGCGTCGCCACATATTTACGGCATCATTTCGCGGACGCGCGCAGGACCGGGACTATGGCGGCGAATATGTCGAAGCCGCATTTGCCAGCCGCAGCGACATTCCCGATGTTCGTGCGCCAACAACCCCGGTTTTCGGCACAAAATCACGCGATCGCGTGCGGCAGACGACATTCGGCCTGTCCTATGAAGGCAAATGGCTGAACGTCGGCGAAGTGACGATCGGCATCCAGAAAACACGCTACAGCAAAACTGTCGTGGACCCCCCGCCCACGCCCCCATCCCCGACCATGCACGACAGCCCTGTTCTGGTGAGCGCGGCCGGTGCGCTTTACATCACGCCACAGCTTGCCGCTTATGCCGGCTATACGCGCGGGCTGGAAGAAGCACCGATCGCACCCGGCAATGCGATCAACCGCAATGAAGCGCCACCCGCCATCCGCACCCGGCAAAAGGATGCCGGTCTGCGCTGGACGATCAGCAAGACCCTGTCCGCGGTTGTCGGCGTGTTTGAAGTCTCCAAACCGTTTTTCAATCTGGATACGGCCAAGCAATTCCGGCAATTGGGTGACGTTCGTTACCGTGGCGTCGAATTTTCGCTGACCGGAAAAATTGCACCTGGACTGAGCATGGTTCTGGGCAATTTGCTGATAGACCAGAAACTGTCGAACGGGCGCCGCCCGATCGGGGCGACCACGCGCAAGACGATCCTGAGCCTGAACTATCGATTGCCCAGCCGCCCCGCAGTGTCGTTCGATTATTATTTTGAATCGACCAGCAGCCGGACCGCGAATCTGACCGGAACACTTCGCATTCCGCCCCGGGCCATTGTCAATCTGGGCATGCGCTATCGCCTGAAAATCGCTGACCGACCGGTGCTGGTCCGCGCACTTGTGGCCAATGTGACCAACACGTTCGGATGGAATGTAGATGGAACCGGCGGCTTTACACCCAATGGCACGCGCCGTTTCACCCTTAGTGTGTCGGCGGATATTTGAGGGCTTGGTACGACTCCGTCGATCTGGTTAAAGCACCGGCATGAGTGAGATCGCTTCGGCTGGCCAGATCCGCATGTCGTTCGTTCGCTGGGCGCTGGTCAGTGTTCCCGCGACGCTGTTCCTCGGCTTGCTGATGGGTCGCCTTTCGAATTCGGGTTTCAACAATCCCTGGTACGATGCTTTGATCAAGCCCGACATCCAGCCACCCGGCTGGGCATTCGGGGTGGCATGGACGATTCTATACGTGATGCTCGGTCTGGCACTGGCGATCGTTCTGAATGCGCGCGGCAATCGCTATCGGCCTTATGCCATTACCCTGTTTGCCATTGCCTTTGCGGCGAACCTGACCTGGTCACCGCTGTTTTTTGCTGCGCATCAGGTATTTGCAGCGTTTTTCCTGATCCTGTTCATGCTGGCGTTCGGCATTGCGACGACGATTGCATTTGGCCGGGTGCGGCAAGCGGCGGCGTGGCTGATGCTGCCATATTTATTATGGCTGAGCTTTGCGAGCATCCTGAACTGGCAGACGCATGTCCTGAATCCCGATGCAGAGACCCTTGCACCCGTGCATCGGGTTACCCAGATTGATGTCTGACAGAACGGGACTTTCATTATGCAGACGGACAACAAGATTTTCGACGACCTCGCCAAGTTCCTGAACGGCGCCGCTGGTACGATTGCGGGCATGAGCCGCGAAGCTGAAGCGTCGGCGCGGTCAAAGGCAAAGGACTGGATCGGCGGTCTCGACTTCGTCAGCCGTGAGGAATTCGAAGCGGTCAAGGCCATGGCGGCGGCGGCGCGCAACGACGCCGATGCGTTGAAAGCCCGGCTTGATGCCTTGGAGGGAAAGGCGAAAGCCAGACCCAGGGCCTGAGCTTATCCACAGTTTTGTGGCGCACGCCCTTGCGACTCCCCACAACTCCCGCCACGCAAACGTCATGACTGTCGTGCAAATCGATGATGATGGCGGCAAGGCCGCACCGATTGACATGCTCGAGGCGTGGTTCGAAGCCCATGGCTGGTCGAACGAACGCGTCGGCGATGAAGAAATCGTGGCGTCAACACAGGGCGCATGGGGCAGTTACGAATTGCGCGGCGTGTGGCGTGACGACGATAATGTGCTCCAGTTTCTTGCTTTTCCCGACATTACGGTTCCCGCGCATCAGACCGCGACGGTTTACGAAGCGATCGGCCTGATTAACGAACAGCTGTGGCTGGGCCATTTCGAGCTTTGGGCCACGCCGGGAACGGTACTGTTCCGCCATGCCGTGCTTCTTGATGGCGATGAGCCCGGCCTGTCGCTGGACCAGGCAGAGACGCTGATCGAGGCCGCCGTGGATGAGCTGGACCGTTTTTACCCCGTGTTTCAGTTCGTATTATGGGGCGGCAAATCGCCAAGGGACGCGATCACCGCCGCAATGGTCGAAACGCGCGGCGAAGCGTGAACGGACTCTGGCTGGTCGGCTGCGGCAATATGGCAGGGGCGATGCTCTCGCGCTGGCTGGCGACGGGCCTCGATCCCGGTGGCGTGATTGTCATTGATCCACTGACGACGCGCAGCGATGTCCGTGTCCTGCGTGACACTCCCGACGAAGCGCCGCCGGATATGCTGATGCTCGGGGTCAAGCCGCAGATGCTCGGTGATGTCGTGCCAGGCTTGCAAAAAGCAGCGCACGGAGCACTGGTGATGTCGATTCTCGCGGGCACCGCCACGGCAAGGCTGGCCAGTTGTTTTCCCGACGCACGGGCCGTCTTGCGCGTCATGCCCAACCTGCCCGTGGCAATCGGCAAAGGTGTCGTTGGCCTGTGCGGCACGCTTTGCACGGACGATCAGTCGGCAGTGATCGATCTCATGTCGCCACTCGGCCTTGTCGAATGGATCGCGGATGAAGCGCATCTCGATGCCGTGACGGCACTCAGTGGATCAGGTCCGGCCTTTGTTTACCGGTTTATCGAGGCACTGGCACAGGGCGGGGCTGGATTGGGGCTTCCGGTGGATCAGGCGGCGCGGCTGGCGCTGGCAACGGTCGAAGGGGCTGCAACGCTGGCCGCGCAAAGCGATGTTACGCTTGGCGACCTTGCCGATCGTGTCGCAAGCAAGGGGGGGTCGACACGCGAGGCGCTGGATATCCTTGATGCCAGCGGCGCGCTTTCGGGGCTGATCCGTGCGGCCTTGACGGCAGCAGAAACACGCAACCGGGCGCTGTCGGACGTTACGCGTTCCAGCTGAGACTGATGGCCAGCGCGCGATCTTCAACCGGGATCAGTCCTTCGAGAACATGCCAGAACCCTGTGACCGATGCCTGTCCCGCATGGCTGTAGGCAGCGCCAAGGCGTTCGCGGAATGCATCAAACAATTTCGCTTCAAGCGCCGCCCCATCCTCTGTGAGACGCAATAATTTCTGTCGCCGGTCAAACGGCCCCGCGCGGGTGACGACAAACCCGCGTGTCGTGAGGTCGGTCAGCACGCGCCCGAGCGACTGTTTTGTGATGGCAAGCAGGCGCAGCAACGTGCTGACCGTAAGATCAGGCTGGCGCGCGATGAAATAAAGGGCCCGGTGATGGGCGCGGCCAAGCCCCTGCCCGCTTAACAGATCATCCACGCTGCGCGTCAGATGGCTATAGCCGAAATACAGCAGTTCAACACCGCGCCGGATTTCGCCTTCGCGCAAAAACAGCGGGGATGCGGCAGGAGTTTGGACAGCCATATTGACGTATATTGCGACACTGCCTAACCAAAGGCAAGACGGAACATCAGGAGCACAGGCCGACCATGACTTTTGCGTTCGATCCGAACATGACACCGGTCGATGTCAATGAACGAGCCGCATTGCTCGCCAACCCTGGCTTTGGCCGCGTGTTCACCGACCATATGGCGCTTATCCGCTATACCGAAGCAAGCGGGTGGCACGATGCGCAGATTACGGCGCGCAGACCGCTCGTGCTCGATCCGGCGACATCAGTGCTGCATTATGCCCAGGAAATCTTTGAAGGACTGAAAGCCTATAAGCTGGCCGACGGCGGCATGGCGCTGTTCCGGCCCGACGCCAATGCAGCGCGCTTCCGTGCCTCGGCACAGCGCATGGCCATGGCCGAATTGCCCGAAGCGCTGTTCATCGAATCCGTCAAGGCGCTGGTGCGGGCGGACCGTGACTGGTTCCCCGACGTCGACGGCGGCGCAATCTATCTGCGCCCTTTCATGATCGCGAGCGAGGTGTTCCTGGGTGTCAAGCCATCTGCGGACTATCTTTACCTCGTCATTGCTTCGCCCGTCGGCAATTATTTCAAGGGCGCACCGGCAATTTCGCTGCTCGTATCGCAAGACTATACCCGCGCCGCGCCGGGTGGCACGGGGGCGGCGAAATGCGGCGGCAATTATGCAACCAGCCTTGTCGCGCAGGCTCAGGCGATCCGCCAGGGCTTTGATCAGGTCGTCTATCTCGACGTCGTCGAGAGGCGCTGGATCGAAGAACTGGGCGGCATGAACCTGTTTTTCGTGTTTGCCGACGGATCGCTGCAAACGCCGCCACTTAGCGGCACGATCCTGCCGGGGATCACACGTGATGCCCTGCTCACCATTGCCCGTGACGAGGGGCTGACGGTGCGCGAAACCCCCTATGCGATCGACCAGTGGCAGGCCGATGCCAAAAGCGGCAAGCTGACGGAGTCGTTCGCCTGTGGCACCGCCGCAGTGGTAACACCGGTCGGCAGCGTGACCCGCGGCAACGACACATTCACAATCGGCGCCGGCGGCCCGGGGCAGACCACGCAACGCCTGCGCGAGCGGCTGGTCAGTATTCAGCGTGGCACGGCAACGGACCCTTATGGCTGGGTCCAGCGGATCGACTGACGCGATTGCAAAGCACGCAAAGCCTGCCTAAAGCGCGGCTTCGCACATATGCTGGGGCGTCGCCAAGTGGTAAGGCAGCGGCTTTTGATGCCGCCATTCGTAGGTT
>CAXTTJ010000063.1:0-7563 GCA_964247235.1 uncultured Sphingomonadaceae bacterium | reverse complement strand
GACATCCCCGATCTGCTTTATCAACTGGGCATCGACATTTTCGCGGCCGCAGCCGGAAGGAACTGACCATGGCGGAATGGCTGAAGCGCGGAGCGTCGGCGGCGGCAAAGGCCGACAACGACCGGCAAGTGCGCGATACCGTCGAGGGCATATTGGCCGACATCGCGACGCGCGGTGATGCGGCCGTGCGTGACCTGTCGATCAAGTACGACAATTGGGACCGCGAATCCTATCGCCTGACTGCGGCGGAAATCCAGAGTTGCATCGATCAGCTGACCGGACAGGACCTGAAGGACATCGAATTTGCCCAGACACAGGTGCGGGGCTTCGCGCAAATCCAGCGTGACTCGATGGTCGATGTCGAGGTTGAAACGCTGCCCGGTGTCGTCCTTGGCCACACGCATCTGCCGGTAAACGCCGCGGGCTGTTACGTCCCCGGCGGCAAATATCCGCTGCTGGCGTCTGCACATATGAGCGTGATTACGGCAAAGGTTGCGGGCGTTGCGCGCGTCGTCACCTGTGCACCGCCGTTCAACGGCAAGCCCGCGCCCGCCATCGTCGCCGCGCAGGCGATGGCTGGGGCAGATGAAATCTGGTGCCTTGGCGGCATTCAGGCGGTCGGCGCAATGGCGATCGGGACGCAGAGCATGGCCCCGGTCGATATCCTCGTCGGCCCCGGCAACGCCTATGTTGCCGAAGCCAAGCGCCAGCTGTTCGGACGCGTCGGCATCGACCTGTTCGCAGGGCCGACCGAAACGCTCGTGATCTGCGACGACATCGGCTGTGACGGCGAACTCGCCGCGACGGACCTGCTGGGGCAGGCCGAACATGGCCCGGATTCGCCCGCAATTCTGCTGACGACATCGCGTAAACTCGCCGAGGATACGATGCGCGAGGTCGAGCGGCTGCTGACCATCCTGCCAACGGCCGATATCGCGCGGCGGGCGTGGGAAAGCTTTGGCGAAGTCATCCTCGCGCAGGATGACGCCGAAATGGTTCGCATCGCGGACGACATCGCCAGCGAGCATGTCCAGGTGATGACCCGGGACCCCGATTATTTCCTGCGCCATATGACCAATTACGGCGCGCTGTTCCTCGGCAATCGCACCAATGTCAGCTATGGCGACAAGGTGATCGGTACCAACCATACCCTGCCGACGAAGAAAGCGGCGCGCTATACCGGCGGCTTGTGGGTCGGCAAGTTCATCAAGACCTGCACCTATCAGCGCATCCTGACTGACGAAGCCAGTGTCATGATCGGCGAATATTGTTCGCGGCTGTGCGCGCTCGAAGGATTTTCGGGCCACGGCGAACAGGCCAACATCCGCGTGCGGCGCTATGGCGGGAAAAACGTGCCCTATGCCGGAAAGGCCGAAGCGGCTTGAATCTGCCGCGGACACCCAGCTTTCGCCTTGACGGTCGCCGCGCGGTTGTGACGGGGGCAGGGCGGGGCATTGGCCTTGCGCTCGCAGCAGCACTCGCCGAAGCGGGCGCACAGGTGACGCTGGTTGCAAGAACAGCGGGTGAGGTCGACGCAGCGGCAACGGCGATGGGTGGCGACGGGGTCGTACTCGACGTGTCCGACATCGCTGCCGTTCGGGCCTTTTTTGCGGCGCGACCCGCGTTTGACATCCTTGTCAACAATGCCGGCACCAACCGGCCCAAACCGATGCATGACGTCGAACAGGCTGATTATGATGCCGTTCTCGACCTTAATCTGAAAGCGGCTTTTTTCGTTGCACAAGCCTGCGTCCGAAAAATGCTGACCGAAGTGAAATCGGGCAGCCTGATTCATGTCGGCAGCCAGATGGGCCATGTCGGCGGCCCGAACCGCAGCCTTTACTGTGCATCGAAATGGGCGCTTGAAGGGATGAGCAAGGCGTTTGCGCTCGATCTGGCTGCGCATAATATCCGCAGCAACACGATCGCGCCGACGTTCATCGAAACCCCGATGACACGCCCCTTTTTCGAAGACGCTGCGTTCAAGGCGTCGGTACTTTCCAAAATCAAACTTGGCCGCATCGGCCAGGTCGAGGATCTGATGGGTGCCGTCGTCTTCCTCGCCTCCGATGCGTCATCGCTGGTGACAGGGACCAGCATCGTCGTCGATGGCGGCTGGACGGCGGAATGATCCTCAACCGGTGACGCCCTGACATCATCTCTGGCATATGAAGATGAATGCCGCAGTCACAGCTTGCCGCCCATGCCGACGTCGCGTATGAGACGTCGATCGCGGGTGTAGCTCAATGGCAGAGCAGAAGCCTTCCAAGCTTATGACGAGGGTTCGATTCCCTTCACCCGCTCCAAAATCTTTGGATTTGTTTAATCCATTGATAAAACTGGATTAAATCTCCGGTTTTTTGCCTGTGTAGGATTTGTGTAGAAGAATTTGGGGAGTCGCCGCCGATTGGCGGCGAAAAGATTCTCCGATTTTTCAGTAATTTATTCGACGCAAGAGGCCAAAGCCCGCGGCACAGCGCGTCATTGCGCTATCGGCTTCGACCCGGTCCGTCGCGCTCTTGGCTCTTCTCATGGGCCTTGAACCGCCTGCTCATTTCCTCGTTCAGCATCAACAACGCCCGTGTATGACGAAGCCGTTGAGCGTTGGTTGCGTCTTCCGCGATCACAGCCCGCGCGCGGAGAAGCGCCTCGATCTCCTCGGTGCTAATGGCCTCAAGGTCATTGAATATCTTGAACTCCGAAGATGGGAACGTCACTGGCCATTCGACCGGCCACCGCTCGATCATGGGTGTCATCACTGCGGAGTTGATGACGTCCCCCGGCAAGGCACCTGACGGCTTGCTGGCGTAGTAGGTGCGTGTGGAAATCTCGGCAATAGTGCCAAGCGCCTCGTTCACTTGGGCGCGATGCGCCGCTGCTGCTGTTTCCATCGCGTCAACCCGCGCGGACAGCGCCGCTACTCCTTCGGCAATATCGGTCAGCAACCCCAAAAGTGGATCGTCCTGCGTGTCGCTCATCGTCCTGGCCCTCCCCGGTCGCGGTCTTGGTCACGTTCTTTGGCCTTTGCCCGGTCACGATCCCGCTCATCATCTTTTCGCACCTGCTTGCCCAATTCGGCCATGCGCGTGCGGAGACGGTTCGCTGCGGTATCCGTGCCATGGTCCTGCTCCGGCTGCTTGGCGGCATCGCGCCTCGCCTCGGGTGCTGCTGACGGCTCGCGCCCCAGCGCCTTGTCGAGACGGCCCCGCAAGGCCGCAATCCGGTCAGGATCGGCAAACAGGCCACGCGCCTTGGCGACCATATCGCGGGCGACCTCGCCGAACCGGAACTCGCGCCGCTCGGCAAAGCCGCGCGCTGCGGCATCGGGAAGCGGATAGTCGCCTGCCATGTCCTTCGATCGTTCGCGCGACAAGGTGCGGACAAGTTTGCTCTGATCGGCAAAATCGTCCTGCCCGTAATGAAGCTGCATTCCGTCGCGATGGCGCGTGAGGCCGACATAGGCCGAATGCCGGTCCATTCCCGGCGTTGCCAGTATATGCGCCTGATCGACCGTCACCCCCTGTGATTTGTGGAAGGTGGCAGCATAGCCGTGGTCGATATGGGCATAGTCTTTCAGGTCGAAAGCGACGCTTCGCCCGTCATCGGTGCGGACGGCCATATGTCCGGGCGTCACCTGCTCAACCGTGCCAAGCGTTCCATTCTTCACGCCCATGCCCCGTTCATTACGCAGGAACATCATCCGGTCGCCGCTGGCAAAGTCGCGGCTACCGCGTTCGGTTTTCAAGTTCACATCTGCGCCTAGCTCGCCATGATCGCGCAACTTGTCGCGGGCGGCGATGTTGACGGCGCGAACTCGCTGGCGCTTTGGAAGCGGCGGGGAAAGCGGGCTTTTGATGCCGAAGCCGAAGCAGCGGACGGGGAGGATTGATCGGTGAAAGGTCGGCTCCTCGGTTGCGCGTTAATGCTGTTTGCCGGGATGTTGCTGATTGCGTGGTGGCTACCAAAGACACAAACGGCATTCTGGTCGATTCTGATTGGTGGCCTCGCTGTTTGGATCGGGGGCATTTACCTCAAGGTCAGGTTCACTCGCCCTGACGATACACTTGGCTCGGCGCAGTTCGGATCGCGCGCCGACGTGAATGCGCTGGCGAAGAACAAGGGCGATCTGCTGATCGGGCGCGATACCTTTGGCCGATTGCTCCGTTATGACGGCCCTGCCCATCTCATTACTATTGCCCCGACACGCTCGGGTAAGGGTGTCGGCACGATCATTCCCAATCTGCTGACAGCCAATCGGTCGGTCGTGTGTATGGACCCCAAAGGTGAGAATGCCCGTGTGACACTGCGCGCACGAGAGGCATTCGGGCCGGTTCACTGCCTTGACCCGTTCGGCATCTCGGGGCGGCCAACCGCGCGTTATAATCCGCTCTACCGGCTTGACGTGGACAGCCTTGATCTGGCCGAAGATGCAATGACGCTCGCCGAAGCACTGGTGTTCGACGAAAATGAAACCGAGGCGCATTGGAACGAAGAGGCCAAAGCCCTGATCTCGGGCATCATCCTTTACGTCGTCTGCCATGACGATCCGGCACACCGGACGCTTTCCAGCGTTCGGGATTATCTGACGCTAGCCCCTGACGACTTTGCCGCATTGCTGACCGTCATGCAGGCCAGCGAGGGCGCGGGCGGATTGATCGCGCGCGCCGCCAATCGGTATTTGAGCAAGTCGCACCGCGAAGCGGCGGGGGTCCTGTCGGGCGCGCAGCGGCACACCCATTTCCTCGATAGCCCGCGCATAGCCCAGGTCGTCGGCAGTTCCGATTTCGCCTTTGCCGATCTCAAGGACAGCGTGGCGACGGTGTTCCTGATCCTGCCGCCTGATCGGCTCGATACCTATTCGCGCTGGCTGCGCCTGTTGGTGGCGCAAGCCATAGGCGAAATGGCGCGGTCGTCGGCTAAGCCGCCGCGCCCGGCGTTGTTCCTGCTCGATGAATTTGCCGCGCTCGGTCGGCTGCAACCTGTCGAGCGCGCGATGGGCCTGATGGCAGGCTACGGGCTACAACTCTGGCCGATTTTGCAGGACATCCACCAACTCCGCAGTCTCTACGGCACCAGCGCGGGGACGTTCCTGTCCAACGCCGGAGTCCTCCAAGCCTTCGGGGTCAATGACTATGATACCGCCGATATGCTGTCAAAGACGATGGGGCGCGAAACCATCACCTATGAAACTGGTGGGCAAAGCGAAAAGGATGTGATGGTCAAAGACCCCGAACGATCCTTTAGCAAAACCCAGCACCTCGCCACCCGTAATCTCATGGACCCGAATGAAATCATGAAGCTCGCGCCCGATACGCTGCTGCTCATGCGCGTCGGCGAACACCCGCTCATCGTGAAGAAATTGCGCTACTACGCTGACAACGAATTTCTGGGGATGTTCGATGCGGCTTGAGGTCGCGGTCGATAATGCCAAACTTGATCAAAAACACACGCAAAATGGGAATCTCGGTGTGTCTACAGGAGGGAAGGTGTAATCATTGATGGGCTTATATCGAACATTCAAGAGGCTCTTCAGTCAGAAACAGACCGTTGCTGTCACTCACGAAATCCCTTCTCATAGTCCTGTGCCGGTCGATTGCGTTGGCGCTGACCTCGCAGTGTCGACGATTTCTGAAGCCCGAGAAACCCGCTTTGGGGATGAGAGTTTCTGGGATCGATTCATTCAGTCTGTGGATGGGCTTCGGTGCGATGAAAATCTTCCAATCCCGGCCGGACAGCGCAGCGCAGATTACATTTTTCTAAATCACGCCATGATTATTGAATTGAAAACCTTGGAATCCGACCCTTTTGAAAACGATTCTTTGAGATCAAAATTGATCGATGATTCGGAATCGAGAACAGTTCAAGGCAACATTGATATTGCGAGGCGCGCCTATGTTGATCATTTTCATAGTCGGATAAAGAAGGTCATTTCTTCAGCAAATGATCAAATTAAAAGCACGCTGAAAATCGTTAATGATAGCCGATATGGCTCCATGATAGTTATCGTAGATAATGCATTCTATGATATTGACTTAAATGATGCCACGGGGTGCATAGAGCGAATTTTAGCTGATAAGTCGTCATTCCGATCAATAGACGGCTGCATATACATTCCAACCAACATGGCTCTGATCGATGGTGCAAAATCTCTTCCTATCGGCTTAATTGTCGGAAATCATGCGACGGAACGGACAATTAGGTTCGGCGGCGCGTTCATGAATTCGTTAATCGACTTCATGGGTTACAACGCCGTGCACGGCCCAAAACGGTAGTGCGTTCAGACGAGTATCCATTGACCACCCAATTTCGTCGTTGACTCGAATGCAACCAAAACGGGGCGGCCTAGCCGCCCCGCTGGATGGTCAATCCTGCATATCGTCTTCGACAGTCTTCACCTTGGCTTTGGCGAGGATCGCGAAGCCGTCTGCGATCAGGTCAACCGAGTATTGGGTGTGCCCATCGACCTTGTATTTCGACTGGCCGATGCGCCCGGTGATGCGGACAAGATCGCCGATTGTGGCGTTGGTGAGCCGGTCGCGCATCTTGTCGAACAGGGTGATACGGTGCCACTGCGGATCGGACTTCCATGTCTCGCCTTCGCGGCGGTTGTAATTGGTGGCAACCGAGATGTGGGTGACTTTCTTGGCGGCGTCGATCCTGCCTAGCCGTCCGATGATGTGAAATTCGACGATGTTCTGCACTGTCTGTCTCCTGATCGTGTCAGGCGAAATGTCCTGACGGACATGACAGGGCCGCGCGCCTCCTGCGCGCCAGCCAAAAAACGGAGGCTCCATTCATGGAAACCGTAGGCGCAACGCGCCGGTTTTTTGCTTGCGGGCATCAAGGCGGCGCAAGCGGCCAATTTCCGTCAATCAAGGATAGGGACTGATACGCGGACGGGGAGTGTTGTGCAGAATGAGGAGTCATGTCATGTGTTGCGGCTTGGCTGATGCTGTCAGACGCTCCAGTCCTCAACCTTGAGTATGTCGATCATCGAAAGCGCCTGATCGGCGCTGACGAGCGTGGCATCAATCGCCAGTGCATGGGCCGCAATCATCAGGTCGAGCGGTGCGATGGTGACGCCCTTGGCTTCGAGCGCGGCGCGCAGGGTTCCGTAATGCGGCGCGATGGCATCGCTCCAGGGCAGAATGTCGGTATAACGCAGAAACTCGCGCACCAGCTTGGCAAGTGCCGTCGCCTGCGGGCGCTTCGCCAGACCATAGTGCATCTCGCCCGCCGTTACCGATGAAATCGCCAGCTCCGAAAGCGGCACCGATGCGGCGCGGGTGCAAACCGGCTCCCGCTGCCGCAGGATCGCGCTGGCCGCATTGGTGTCGAGCAAATAGCGCCCAGTTTGCGCGGGACTCACGCCTCTTCCCAACCCTCGAAGGGATCGCGATCCTGCGGCGCTATTCGCCGCTCATCCTCCCCGAGAAAGTCGCCGGGAATGTCAGCCTTCAGTTTTCGCGCAAACGCGAAAAACTCCGCAAGGCTCTCCGGCTTGCGCGACAGGATGACATCGCCGGTCTGCTCATCGCGCCGGATACTCACTTCGCTACCCTC
>CAXTTJ010000062.1:0-7956 GCA_964247235.1 uncultured Sphingomonadaceae bacterium | reverse complement strand
AAATTACCTCAAACACTCAGGATATGTGCAAACCTGATCGAATCTGAGTCTAGAGTCGGATGACGGCAGTGTCTTCACGCCCCGCACGGAAAATAATTCCGAAACACATCATGGCCATCATCGTTTCGCGGGCAAAATGCAAAATGCCGTCAAAAAATGCCATGACCAGCAGGCAATAGAGCATGGCAAGAATGGGGAGCAAGGCCCGGTTCCGCACAGTGATCTGATGCGCGCGCCATGTCGCAATGGCAAGCAACGACAGCGCAGAGACCGCGGCGATGGCGCCCCAATTCAACAGAAACTGCAGCACAACATTATGCGGCTGCACATGATGAAATATCCCGGTGGGCATCATCCAGCTGTTTGATCCGGCACCGGCGCCGAACAGCGGCACGGTCAAAAAGGCGTGCCAGGTTGCCGCCCAGAGCTCAAGCCGGCCACTCATCGCGCTGTCGCCCGAAACATAGTCGGCAGGATCGTAAAGGGCGAACACCGGATCGGCGGGAAGAAGCCGCGTCGCAGCGATCGCAGCGACCAGCAAACACGCAAAAACCTTTACCACGACACGCAATCGCGGCCTGATCCGATACAGACATACTGCGGCTGCAATGGCGCACGCGCAACCCAAAATCGCAACCCGTGTGCCTGTCCAGATCATCAGGCCCGCGACCAGCGTCAACGCGGCATAATGCCACGGCCGCGCAAGGTGCACCTCTTCGTCTGCGAAAAGCTGTAGCGTGAAAAATGTGAAAACGGCGCCGCAAACCGCGCCGAACAGCCGCACCGAAATAAACCCCGGAATTGCAAACTGCCAGGTCGCCATAGCGTGCGGCGGGGTCGTGAAAACGAATATCTGAACAATCATCACACCAAATATAGCAAGCCCGATCGCCATGTTCGTGCGCATCGCCGACAGGCCTGATCGATCCACGACTGCCAGACTGTGTGAAAGCGCGAGTGCAAACAGGATCTGGATAATTGTGCCAAGATTGAGCATCATCGAAAATGGCGGGGATTTGGAGGCAAGAACCGAACTGACCGAAAAGGTCGCGAGGAATATCACCAGCAAGGCACGAACCAGACCATGTTGCCGTCGCCATAAGCGCGCAAAGTCCAGTCCATTGGCACAGGCGAACAATATGGTGGCAATTTCAACGATCAGAACCGGCGATCCGATCTGGCGCAGGAACTCCTGCTCACCGGTCGGCATCGCGATGTCATAAGTGCGAAAAATGATGCCCATGAAAATGAGCAGTCCGGCCCAGATGGCGCCCAGACTGGCCAGACTTATGGTGCGGCTGTTCATGGTGCGGGTCGTCGATGCGTGAAATGACGTTGCCATGCGACATCGGGTAACCAGAACTGGTTAGCAAGTTGTAAAGATTGCCCCCCGGGAACACGCCTTGCGTTCGCGCCTGTTCCCCGTATCAACCCCGAATGCCTGTCACCCGCCCGAAAATCGCGCCTGAATTTGCGCTGCTCTTTGTCGCGATGCTCACCATTGGCGCGGGCAATACCGCACTGCAATCGATCTTGCCGGCCGTCGGTCGGTCACTTGGCATATCAGACAGCATCATCGCGCTGGCATTTTCGGTCTCGGCGCTTATCTGGGTCATTGCGGCACCGGTCTGGGCGCGGCGGTCCGACCGGACGGGACGACGGCGGATGGTGCTGACCGGCCTCGCTGGATTTGCGATATCGGTTCTGCTGTGCGGCGGTTTCCTGACTGCGGGCATTCATGGCCTGATCGCCCCGGTCACGACAATCGGATGTTTCATTGCGGCGCGCATGATCTATGGCCTGTTCGGCGCCGCCGCACCACCAGCGGCGCAAGCGATACTGGCGTCGCGAACAACGCGGACAGAGCGGACCAGAGCGCTGACACTGCTCGCATCGGCGTTCGGACTGGGCACGATCATCGGGCCTGCGCTCGCCTCTTACTTCGTATTGCCGGGCGTGGGACTTGCGGGGCCTGCCTATTTCTTTGCGCTGGTCGGTTTGATTGTTCTGGCGATCACCTGGCGCTGGCTGCCGGACGACACGCCGGGCAGCATGGCCCATGGTGCTGTTACGAGCTATCCCTCGATCGGGGGCAATCTTACCGGGGCTAGTGTCACTGCGGCAACGGCTGCACCGTCGACGGCACGGATCAGGCTGATGGATCCACGCATCTGGCCATGGCTGCTGGTGGGGCTGATCATGGGTCATGCCCAGGCGATGGCCGGGCAGGCGATGGCGTTTCTGGTGATCGATCGTCTCCACCTCGACCCGGCGACACTTTTGTCGCAACAGACGATTGGACTGGTCCTGACATCGGGCGCAGGCGCGGCATTACTCGTGCAATGGGGCGTCATACCCCAGCTTAACCTGCAACCGCGCTCGCTGGTCCTGACGGGACTGATTCTGGCGGCTTTGGGCTGCGCGATGATCGGCACGGCTGCGTCGCTTTACGGTATTGCCATGGGCTTTGCCGTGGCGTCGGCCGGGTTCGGATTTGCGCGGCCGGGCTATACGGCGGGATCGTCGCTCGCGGTCGGCCCGGAGCTTCAGGGGGTGGTCGCAGGCCGTGTCACGTCGGTCAATGGCGCCGCGTTCGTGCTTGGCCCCTCGATCGGTGTGGGCCTTTATGAACTCTGGCGGCCACTGCCTTATTTCGTCGCCGCGGCGGCATGCACGGTGCTGGCTCTTTATGCGGCCCGTGCACTAAAGCCGTCCGGATAAAAAAAGGGCCGATCCATAAAGGACCGGCCGTGAAAGTTTATAGGAGAGGATGCCTGAAAGGCACACTCTATGTGCAGCGCAGCGAGAAATGCTGCAAGTGCGAAAAGAAAAATCGCGCATGCAAAGATTGCATCTTGAAACCCTCTCTGAAATCGTCATGTTGCTGGCCTCATGTCACTGTCGCGATCATGCGTGCAGCGCACAATAAAGGGTAGATCATGCGACGACTGCCGTCCTTGTCGGGGATCGAGGCTTTTGTCGCGGTCGCGCGGACCGGGTCGGTCAAGGCGGCTGCCGAAGAATTATCGCTGTCCTCGCCTGCGCTCAGCCGCCGGATCCAGTCGCTGGAACGGTTTATCGGGCGCGATTTGTTCGAGCGGCGGCATCAGGCAATGGCACTGACGCAACCGGGCGAACGCCTCATCGCGCTCATTGCGCCTGCCATCGATCAATTGTCCGATGCGATCGAAAGCGTGGCAAGCAATGGTGATGTCATGCGCTTGCGGCTGGGCGTCCTGCCACTGTTTGCGACGCAACGGCTGATGCCGCAACTCTCGGCCTTGCGGGCCGCGCACCCCAAACTTCATCTCGACCTCGACACGGCGCCGCATGCAGCGACGCGTCTTGGCGACGGCATTGATGCGGCAATCATCCTGACCCGCGACCCCGACCCGGCGCTGCATGCCGAACGGCTTGACCGCAACAAGGTCTTTGCCATCTCCGCAAAACATTTCCGCAGCGGCCCCGGCGCGATCACCCGGCCCGACCAGCTGCGCGAACTGACAGTCATCATCCATCGCGACATGCCCGACACGTTCGAGGAATGGCGCAAGACGATGAAGCTGACCGATCTCGAACCGGCCGCGATTGATCATTATGATTCGGGCCAGCTCATGCTTGACGCCGCCGCGCAGGGGCTTGGCGTTGCCTTCATGCATGAAAGCCACTTTACTGACTCCAACGACGAACGGCTGGTCAAGCTGTTCGATGTCGATGTCGAAAGCCCGTATAGTTACTGGTTCGTGTGTCGCCCCCGGGCACTTGAGATGCGCCCGGTGCGGGTGTTCCGGGACTGGCTTGTCGCTGCGATGGCGGCTTAAGCAGCCTTTGCGCTGATGATCCTGCCGGGCACTTTGGGGGGTTCGCCCTTGGGCAGCGCGTCGACCGCGTCCATGCCCGACGTCACTTCGCCCCACACGGTATATTGTCCGTCAAGGAACGTGGCATCGTCGAGGCAGATGAAAAACTGGCTGTTCGCACTGTTGGGCGAGGATGACCGCGCCATGGAGCACACCCCGCGCACATGTCTTTCGCGGCTGAATTCGGCCGTAAGGTCGGGCTTTGATGATCCCGACATCCCGGTTCCCGTCGGATCGCCACCCTGTGCCATGAAACCATCGATGACACGGTGGAACACGACGCCATCGTAAAAGCCGTCATTGGCCAGATCGGCGATGCGATCCACATGGCCGGGGGCCAGGTCGGGACGCAGTTTGATCGTCACCTCACCGGTATCAAGCGTCAATGTGAGAATTTCGGCCACAGGGTTTCCTTTCGATTTCGCGCCGCCTTTAGGCAATATCTGCGGCACCGCGCAACATAATGCGAAAGGCTGGCATTTTTGTTGCGAATCTGTTAAAGCCATTTGCGAAACAGCAGGAGGCCGACCCGGCGTCCCTGTCCGAATAACATCCAAAGGACTCACGCGCATCGTTGTTCATGGCTGCTCTGCACCTCAACCGGTGCGGCACCTTTTGCAACATCGCCGATAAGGGTCCGTCAAGAAAGGTCGATAAATGGCTTCGAGTGCCCTTATTTTCGATGTCGGCGATTATGTCGTTTACCCAAAGCATGGCGTGGGTCGCGTGATCGAACTGCAAAAATCCGAAATCGCCGGGATGGCGCTTGAACTTTATGTCCTGCGCTTTGAAAAAGAGCGGATGACGCTGCGTGTCCCGACCAACAAGGCCGAAAGCGTCGGGATGCGCAAGCTTTCGTCGAACAAGCAGATGGACGAAGCACTCGAAACGCTCAAGGGTAAGCCGCGCGTCAAACGGACGATGTGGTCGCGCCGGGCACAGGAATATGAAGCAAAGATCAATTCGGGCGACCTCGTGTCGATCGCCGAAGTGGTTCGTGACCTGTTTCGTGCCGAAGACCAGCCCGAACAAAGCTATTCCGAGCGCCAGATTTTCGAAGCGGCGGCATCGCGGCTTGCGCGCGAGCTGGCGGCGATGGAACAGGTGGACGAGCCGACGGCGCTCGGCAAGCTGCTCGACATTCTGCGGGCATCGGCGGCGATCTATAACAAACCGGCGGCATAGCGAGCCTGGCGATGCATAGGCTGTTAAATCAGCCCCATCGCCGATAACGCACCGGCCAGAGCGGCGGGCAGTGCGTCTGCCCCGTCGGCCCCTTCGCCAAGATCGCGCGGGGCCTCGATTGCGTCAAGATACCGCCAGCCCTGATGCGCGCGCCTGGGCTGGGCGTTGGTAGCAATCACGCGCGCCCGGATCACGATGTCGGTCTTTCCGCCCTCTGCATCGTCAAATCCGACAACCTCGCTGCGCCCGACAAGATGGTGTCTGACGATCCAGAACAGGGATCCGCCGATGATCTCTTCATGACGTTTGGGGCGATAACGTGTCGTCAGGCGGGCCACGTCGCCGCGCATTGCGATGCGATCGCACAGCTGGTCAAGGCTGGTGCAGCCGAATGCAACCTTGGTCAGATGGAGCATCGTCAGCCCGCCAGCCCCGCCAGCGCCGCCAGGCCGAGAAAGCTGAAGAACCCCATGACATCGGTCATCATCGTCACAAACACCGCTGAAGACACCGCAGGATCGATATCGGCACGGTCGAGTGCAACCGGCACCAATATGCCCGACAGACCGGCGACAAGATTGTTGATCAGCATGGCCGTCGCAATCACGCCGCCCAGCATCGCATTGCCAAAAATCATCGCCACGCCGCACCCGATCAGGACACCCAGCGCTGCTCCATTGGCGAGCGCGATGCGGAATTCGCGCAATATCATGCGGATGGTGTTCGAACTGGTCAGCTGATTCGTGGCCAGTGCGCGCACGACCACCGCCAGTGTCTGTGTCCCCGCATTGCCGCCCATCCCCGACACGATCGGCATCAGCACGGCGAGCAGGGCGAACCGCCCGATTTCGCCCTGAAACAGGCCGACGACACTGGCCGCCAGCATTGCCGTGCCCAGATTGACGATCAGCCAGGTCAGCCGCGTGCGGATTGTCATCACGATCGGCTGGTTGATGTCGCCATCGCCTGCGCCCGACAGTTTCAATATGTCCTCGCCGGCTTCTTCCTGAATGACGTGGACGATGTCATCGACGGTGATCATCCCGACCAGCCGGCCGCCGTCGTCGACCACAGCCGCCGAAATCAGCGCATATTTCTGAAAGCGCAGCGCAACTTCTTCCTGATCCATGTCGACCGGGATCAGCGTCTGTTCGCGCTTCATGACGTCAGCGAGGGCAAATGTGCGCGGCGTCCGCAGAATCCACGACAACTGACAGGTGCCGATCGGCCGATGTTGCGGGTCGACCACGAAAACTTCCCAGAAATCGGTCGTAAGATCGGGATTGTCGCGCAGGTAATCGATCACTTGCCCGACTGTCATATGTTCGGGCACCGCAATCAGTTCGCGCTGCATCAGGCGGCCGGCGGATTCCTCGGGGAACGCAAGTGCCGCCTCGATCGCGGCACGGTCATCGGGGTCGAGCGCGCGCAGCACCGCAGCCTGACCGGCGTCGTCCATGTCTTCGATGATGGCGACCGCGTCATCGGTATCAAGTTCCGATGCAATGTCGGCCACCTGATGCGGTTCAAGCGCGTCGATCATTTCCTCTCGGACATGATCGTTCATTTCGGACAGCACATCGCCGTCGAGCAGATCGGCCAGCGCCGCCGCCAGGGAGGGACGCCGCTCTGACGGTGTCAGCTCGAACAGGTCGGCGATGTCGGCCGGATGCAGCGGCGCCACCAGATCACGCGCACCCTGATCATCGCCGCTGTCCACGCGCGCCAGAACGTCACGCACGAATTCAGGACGCAGCCGATCATCTTCGTCAAGCTGGGTTTCGGGCGCGGTGCCGGTGTGGAGATCAGTGTGGAGATCGGTTTCGCTCACGCTATCGTCCTCCTTCTCGCTGGCGGCGCGGGTGTCGGCATGCAGTCGGTTTTCTTGTCGCTCAGGTCAAGCGATGGCTGTATGCGCACGTGTCCCTTGCGTTCAGCACAGGGGTGAAAAGGAACCGATATGACTGACCGTGTGACGATCAATATTGCCGGCCAGATCGCCGACGTGAAGCTGAACCGTGCCGAAAAGATGAATGCGATCGACCCGGCCATGTTCGCCGAGATCGGGGCCGCGATCGACAGCCTCGCGCCGATGAACGCAGTCCGCTGCGTCATCCTGTCGGGCGCGGGCCCGGCCTTTTGTGCCGGTCTCGACATGGCGAGCATGGCCGCAGGCGGATCAGGCACCGGCATTGATCGCAACGATCAGGGGGCGGTCCTGCCCCAGCATGTGACGTGGGGCTGGCGCAATCTGCCGATGCCGGTCATCGCCGCGATTCACGGGGTGGCGTTCGGTGGCGGGTTCCAGATCATGTCGGGCGCCGACATCCGCATTGCCGCGCCGGGAACGCGCTTTGCAATCCGCGAAAGCCATTGGGGGCTGGTCCCCGACATGGCGGGATTCCTGATCTGGCGCGGGCTGGTGCGTGACGATGTCCTGCGTGAACTGGTCTACACCGGGCGCGAATTCGGGGCCGAAGAGGCGCTGCACCACGGTTTCATCACGCGCATCGCCGACGATCCGCACGCAGCCGCGATGGCGCTTGCACTGACCATCGCCGGTCGCAGCCCGCACGCCGTTCGCGGTGCAAAACGTTTGTGCAATATAGCGCATGACGCCGATCCGCTGACTATGCTGGCCGCCGAAACGCGCGAACAGCTTGCCGTCATCGGCAAGCCCAACATGATGGAAGCCGTCGCCGCCAACCTGGCAAAACGCGCGCCCGTCTTCGTCGATTAGAGCGGTTATGCGCGGGGCGGGTTCGAGCGCCTGGCTCTGGCCACCAATCTTTCGGTCGGCATGGTCCACGCCATAACCCGTTTGCCATATGGTGCCCGGAAGAGGACTCGAACCTCCACGACCTTGCGATCGCCAGCACCTGAAGCTGGTGCGTCTACCAATTCCGCCATC
>CAXTTJ010000061.1:0-8102 GCA_964247235.1 uncultured Sphingomonadaceae bacterium | reverse complement strand
CGGCACCGAACGGCTTCGCTTCACGCCAGGGCCAGCGCATACCGCCGAGATGATGACCGAACTCACCGGCGCGCTCGTCGAAATCTTCGGGCGACTTGAACTGCGGATGGCGGCTTAGCGGGTGTCAGGTCCTGACAGCATCGCGCTCCAGGCATATCCCCGGTACAAGGGCTCGAAACGGACATGCCGCCCGAGTGTCGAAAGAAACGCGGGCAACGCGGCCCTTGGTTCGACGTCAAACTTTGCCAGCCACGCCGCCAGTGCTCGCCCGAACCAGCGGGGAAGGCGCTCCTGCTGGCCGAAATCGACGATATGCATCGTGCCGCCCGTCACCTGTGCACCCTGTGTCAATGCCGCCCGCCAGTCGGGGATCATCGACAATGTGTAGCTGAAAAAGACGCGGTCGAACCGGGCGTGCCCGAACATTGTCCGCGCATCGAAACGCGTGGCGTCAGCATGTTGCAGAATGATCCGCCCCGACAATCCCGCACATGCGACATTGGTGCGCGCTGTCGCCAGCATGGCCTGCGAAATGTCGAGGCCGAACAGCCGCGCGGTGGGATAACGGCGGGCGACGGCAATCAGGTTTCGTCCCGTCCCGCAACCGACTTCAAGAACCGTCCCGCCCGCCGCCACATCAAGCTGCGCGATCAGTCTGTCGCGGCCAAGCAGATAATATTTCCGCGTCGCATCATAAAAGTGGCGCTGGCGCGCATAAATCGCGTCCATTCGCGCCGCGCTTTCCGGCACCATTCAGCCCTTCAGCACATAAAGGTGCACGCCGCCATAAATCGACGACCGGTCCTGCTGCGTATAGGCGATCGAGTCCTCCGCCCGGTAGTCCCATTGATCAAGAATGGCCGCAGGCACGCGCCCCGGCAGCAGCGTCGGCGCCGCGGCCGTGCGGAACACCACGCGCGCGCCCGGCCGCGCGGTGCGCGTGATCTGGGTCCACAATTCGGTCAGTTGCGCATCGGTCATCCAGTCCTGCGCATCGAGCAGGAGATAGCGGTCCCGGCTGCGCGGCGGGCAATCGGCGAGGTGCGCACTGAAATTTGCGTGCAGAATCTCGACACGACCGATCCGCGCGACAACATCGGCATAATGCGCGTGCTGAAGATAAGGCGGCAGCGAGGCATCGGCGCCCTGAGCATAACCGCGGCCGAATGCCTGATGAGCGAAATAATTGTCGCGGACATCGAAATCACATGCCAGCTTTTCAAGGCGGCCGCGCAGGACCGCGCCAATGCCATCGGCATCGTCGGCAGCCAGCGCATCATATTGCGCCGGCGGAATGCCAAGGCCGAACAGGGATGCCGGCTGGTCGATCAGCCAGCGCACGAATTTCTTGTCGAAAATCGGCGCCAGCCGGGTTTCGAAGATCACCCGCTGTTCTTCGATGCTTTTGGCTTCGAGCAATTCGCCCAGATCGACACGGTAAAGCCGGGCGAGCAGATGCGCAGACCCGATAAAATTGCCGAGCAGGCCGCGTTTGTAGATATTCTTGGCAAACCCGCCGATCCGGCGGCGCCCGATGATGTCGCGCCCTTCCCAATATTCACGCGTCGCGTCATCGATAAAGGGGCGAATATGCACGCGATAGGCACGAACATTCGCTTTCATGTCGGATTGCGCGAAGAAGCGGTGGAAACTCGCATAGTCGGGCAAATGCTTTGCCGCCGCCACTTTCAGCCGGTTGAACGCGACATGCGCGGTATTCAGGTCGACCGCCGTGACAGCCGCAGGGTCCGCCGTCAGATAGCTCAAGGCGTTACACCCGCCGCTGGCAATGGTGACGATGTGGCAATCGGGCGTAATTGCCAAAGCGTCCATATCGACCACGGGGTCTTCCCATATCTGGGCATAGACAAGTCCGCGAAACGCAAATGTAAACGCACGTTCCAGCAAGCCCGCCTTCGAAAGCTTGTCATGCTGATGCACCGCCGATTTGACTGCAACATGTCGCGATCGGTCAACTGCTGTGGCGGCCATGCGTCATCCCTGGTTACGACACTATGATTACAACGCCCCAATGACGGTCGCATTACAACATTGCGACAATGATATTGCAGCAATTTATCATGTCCAGGCAAGTCGGCAGTGGCATTCGCGCGCCAGATTGTTACAGCGACCCAATTCCGCCCGACTCGTCAGGACATGCCCATGAGCAGCCGCCCCGATCCGCTCGAAATTGCCATTGCATCCGACCATGCCGGTTATGACATGAAAACAGCGCTGGGGGAATGGATGCGGACGCAGGGTCATTCGGTGCGCGATCTTGGTCCGCAGGATACGATTTCGGTCGATTACCCCGATTATGGCTATCGCCTTGCGGAGGTTATTGCAGAGGGGCATGCCCGCTTTGGCGTCCTTATCTGCGGTTCGGGAATTGGCATCGCCATTGCCGCAAACCGGCATCCGGCGGTCCGCTGTGCCCAGGTTGGCGAAATCCTGTCCGCACGCCTTGCGCGGTCGCACAATGATGCCAATGTCATCGCGTTCGGTGCCCGGCTGATCGGACCGGATCAGGCGCGCGATTGCCTGGCTGCGTTTCTCGCAACGCCATTTCTGGGTGATCGTCATACGACGCGCGTCGACAAACTTGGCCATCCGCATTTTGCAAAGGAACTCGCATGAGCAGCAACCCCAACACGCTTCACGACGTGCAGCCCGATGGGTTCTTCACGCGCACGCTGGCCGAATCCGATCCGCAGGTGTTTTCGGGCCTGACGCGCGAGATCGAGCGCGAACGGCATCAGATCGAGCTGATCGCATCGGAAAACATCGTCTCGAAAGCCGTACTCGAAGCGCAGGGATCGGTTTTCACCAACAAATATGCCGAAGGCTATCCCGGCAAGCGTTACTATCAGGGGTGCGCGCCATCGGATGCGGTTGAAACGCTTGCCATCGAACGCGCCAAGCAGTTGTTCAGCTGTGGCTTTGCCAACGTCCAGCCGCATTCCGGCGCGCAGGCCAATGCCGCCGTCATGCTCGCGCTGGTCAAGCCGGGCGAGACGATCCTTGGCATGAGCCTCGACGCGGGTGGTCACCTGACACACGGTGCGCGTGCTGCAATGTCGGGCAAATGGTTCAACGCCATCCAATATGGCGTCAATGCCGACGATCACCTGATCGACTTTGCCCAAGTCGAGGCGCTGGCGATCGCGCACAAGCCAAAGATCATCATCGCGGGAGGCTCGGCTTATCCGCGTCACATCGATTTCGCGCGGTTCCGGACGATCGCCGATACGGTCGGTGCGATCTTCTGGGTCGATATGGCGCATTTTGCGGGCCTTGTCGCGGGCGGTGTCCACCCCTCGCCCTTCCCGCACGCGCATGTCGCAACGACGACGACGCACAAGACGTTGCGCGGTCCGCGCGGTGGCATGATCCTGACCAATGATGAAGCGCTCGCCAAGAAGTTCAACTCCGCTGTATTCCCCGGTGCGCAGGGCGGACCATTGATGCATGTTATTGCGGCAAAAGCGGTCGCGTTCGGCGAAGCGCTCCAGCCCGATTTCAAACTCTATTCGCGCGCCGTGATCGACAATGCCAAGGCAATGGCCGCACGGCTCAACGAACGCGGATGCAACCTGGTTTCGGGCGGTACCGACACACATCTGGCGCTCGTCGACCTGACCCCGCTGGGCATCACCGGCAAGGATGCCGATGAAGCGCTCGAACGCGCCGCGATCACCTGCAACAAGAATGGCATTCCCAATGATCCGCAACCGCCGGTCAAGACCAGTGGCATCCGCGTCGGATCGCCGGCGGGAACGACACGCGGGTTCGGCGTCAAGGAATTCCGCGACATCGCCGACATGATCGCCGATGTCCTCGACGGATTGCGCAACAAGGGTGAGCAGGGCGATCCCGCAGTAGAAGCCGACGTCCGGGTCCGGGTCCGCGCGCTGTGCGAACGCTTTCCGATTTATCCGGAGCTGTAGCTTGCGTGTGCTATGCATCCCCCAAGGGGGCGCATAGTGCGCTGCCCGTTCTGCGCTCATGACGACAGCCAGGTCAAGGATTCGCGGCCGACAGAAGATGGCGCGGCGATCCGCAGGCGGCGGCAATGCGAAGGGTGCGGCGCGCGCTTCACCACGTTCGAACGCATCCAGTTGCGCGAACTCACCATCCTGAAACGCGAGGGGCGGCGCGAACCGTTCGAACGCGACAAGCTTGCCCGGTCCGTCGCCATCGCCTGTCGCAAACGGCCCATCGAGCCGGTGCGGATCGACCAGATGGTGTCGGGGATACAGCGGCAGCTGGAAACGATGGGCGATGCAGAGATCGACGCGCGACACATCGGGGCACTGGTGATGGACGGGCTGCGCGGACTGGACAGCGTGGCCTATATCCGCTTTGCCAGCGTGTACAAGGATTTCACCGAGGCCCGGGATTTCGAGGAATTTGCGGGATCGGTGAAGGATGCCGGTGGCGTCTGAATGACCTTTTGGGCCTATATGCTTCGCTGTGCCGACGGGACTTATTATACCGGGCACAGTGACGATCTGGAACGATGCATTCATCAGCATCAGACCGGAGCCATGCAGGGTTACACCCATACGCGTAGGCCGGTCGAGCTGGTCTGGTCCGAAGCGTTTGAAGAACGGGCGCAGGCGATGGAGGCGGAGCGGGTCGTCAAGGGCTGGTCGCGGGCGAAGAAAGAGGCGAAGATTGCAGACAATGAAAGCCGCCTGAAGCTTTTCGCAGTACCGCCCAAAGAACGAACCAAACGCATATCCGAGCGAAGCCGAGGGGCACTAGCGAGCGGAGCCGAGGTTGTTCGTCGCGAGAATGCTGTTCGCGGCTACGCTCGAACACGCCCCTCGGCTGCGCCCGGGAAGGCGGTAAAAAAGCCCATCCTCATTCTTGTCCGCCCGCAGCTTGGCGAAAATATTGGCAAGGCGGCGCGGGCGATGATGAATTTCGGGCTGACCGAATTGCGGCTGGTCGCGCCGCGCGACGGCTGGCCCAATCCGAGTGCAGGGCCTGCGGCGTCGGGGGCTCACGAGGTGCTCGCCACGGCGATGGTTTATGACAGCGTTGCCGACGCCACTGCCGATTGCGACCATGTTTATGCGACCACTGTGCGCAAACGCGGGGTGATCAAGCCGGTGCTCACCCCTGAAGCCGCAGCAGACCAGATGCAGGCGCTGCCGGGCCGGTCCGCAATCCTGTTCGGTCCCGAACGCACGGGACTCGAAACCGACGATGTCGCGGTTGCGCGGACGATCATCACGGTGCCGATCAACCCGAGGTTCGGATCGCTGAACCTTGCGCAGGCAGTCATGGTCGTCGCCTATGAATGGTCGAAGCACCAGATTCTTGCCCAGCCGCCCAAAGTCGATGACGAACCCCCCGCGCCGCAAGCCGAGCTCGACGGGCTGATCGGGCAGCTCGATGCGATGCTTTACGATGCCGGTTTTTATTTCCCGCCCGACAAGGTGCCGACGGCCAGACGCGCCATCCGGTCGATCCTGACCAAGCCCGCGTGGAATGCACAGGAAGTGCGTACGCTGCGCGGGGTGATCACCGCGATCGCGAAACCCAGACCCAAAACTTGACTCCTGCGCCCACCACGCTAGGGGCACCGCTTCGCAATTGACCCCGCACTCCGGTGAAGCGGTGGTCCTGCCCGATCTTCTGATCGACGTAGCGCGGTTCCGGGCATGGAAGAAGCAACGCAATTGAAGGGATCTATATGTCAAAGCGTATCAGCGCAAAGCACAAGCTTGACCGCCGCATGGGCGAGAACATCTGGGGCCGCCCCAAATCGCCCGTCAACAAACGCGAATATGGCCCCGGCCAGCACGGACAGCGCCGCAAGGGCAAGGTCAGTGACTATGGCCTCCAGCTGAAGGCCAAGCAGAAACTGAAAGGCTATTACGGCGAAGTCACCGAAAAGCAGTTCAAGAAGCAATATACCGAAGCCGCGCGGATGAAAGGCGACACGTCGCAGAATCTGATCGGCCTGCTCGAACGCCGCCTCGACGCGATTGTTTATCGCGCGAAGTTTGCGCCGACCGTGTTTTCGGCGCGCCAGCTGGTCAGCCATGGCCACATCCGCGTGAATGGCGTGAAGTGCAATATCGCGTCGCGCCGCTGCAACGTCGGCGACGAAATCACGCTGGGCAGCAAAGCGCAGGAAATGGCGCTCGTGATGGAAGCGCAAAGTCTGCCCGAACGCGACATTCCCGAATATATCGGTATCGATGGCAGCGCGAAAGCGACGTTCACCCGCGTGCCGACACTGGACGAAGTGCCGTATCCGGTGAAGATGGAACCCAATCTGGTGGTCGAATTTTATTCGCGCTGATCCGTCGTTCGGGCGGAAGTTCACACTACGTCCCCTGTGACTGTGTGAACTTCGGGATGGATGATGGCTGTTGTCAGGCAAGGGTAGGCTGGACACGCGGTCGTCATCCAAGGGATGATATGTCAGGCCGCGCCCTGTAGGAAAGCGGTTTTTTGCATGTTAGAGCAAGATCGGTTTTACGTGAATCCTGTACGCCTGCAAAGGCAGGAGCCCTGGAGACTGAGAGCCGTGCTCAAACGTCCAACGCGCCTGCTTTCGCAGGAGCACAGGATTGCGTCAGCCTGAACAGATCAAGGTCTAGCGAGTCCTTGTCGCCTTTGAAACATCGACAAGCGATGCACAATATTCCGAACGGAGATGACATGACTGGCATCATGGACCGCGCGGCACGATGATGGCGCATCTTCCTGCCGAATGGTCACCACATCGTGCCGTCTGGATCGGGTTTCCTTCTGCCCCCGACCTGTGGCTGGACGATCTTCAGTCTGCGCAGCAAGAGGTTGCCGCCTTTGCCCGGGCGGTACGCGCAGGGGGCAAGGGTGAAACCGTGCAACTGCTGTGCGCCAATGAGGCAGCGGCCGACCGTGCGGCAGCGCTGAACACGGGCGCAGTGATCATGCAGATCGCGTTTTTCGACATCTGGCTGCGCGATACCGGGCCGCTGGTGCTGTCCGATGGAGCCGCGATCGATTACAGGGGCAATGGCTGGGGCGGGAAATATCCGTCGCCGCTCGACGATACGCTGGCAGGCCTGCTCTGCGCCTCGGCAGACCTGCCGCATCAGCCGCGCAGCATGATCCTCGAAGGCGGGGCGATCGATGTCGATGGCGCGGGGCTACTCATCACGACCGAACAATGCCTGCGCAACCCGAACCGCAACCCCGCGATGACGCGCGACGATATCGAGGCGCAGCTGATGACCGATCTGGGGATTCAGCGCGTGTTATGGCTCGGCGAGGGCCTTATGGGCGACCATACCGACGGGCATGTTGATAATCTCGCGCGGTTTGTGGCTCCGGGGGTGCTCGCGCTGCCCGAAGCGCACGGGACGGACGATCCCAATGCGGCGGTCTATGCCGATGCATGGGCGCGGGCCAGAAAATGGGGGATCGACCTGGTTCCCCTGCCCTCACCCGGCCGTGTCGAGGTCGACGGCGATGTGGTCGCGGCCAGTTACATGAATTTCTATATCGGCAACGCAGCGGTGGCGGTGCCCGTGCACGGCGTGGCAAATGATGATGCCGCTGTCCGCGCCATCGCTGCGCTGTTTCCTGACCGGGAGGTTGTCGGCCTGCCGACCGGACACATCCTTACGGGCGGCGGGAGTTTTCATTGCATTTCGCAGCAGGTGCCAGCCTGATCCCGCTTTCGCGAGCGACGCCGAGAGACTATGCCGAGCGAGGCCGAGGCTTTCTTCGTGCGTGTGCTGTTCTCGGCTCCGCTCGAACAAGTCCCTCGGCCATGCTCGGGAATGCGGAGGTTTAATTGTCTCAAACCATCACTGTCGCCGCGATCCAGTGCGCGCTCCCCGGGCCGCTTGCCGCCAACCTCGCGACCGTCGAGGCGCATGTCCGCGAGGCGGCGCAGCATGGTGCAAAGATCATCCTGCCGCCCGAACTCTTCGAGGGGCCGTATTTCTGCCAGAAAGAGGAACTGCGCTGGTTCGAAACCGCCAAGCCCGTCGCCGAACATCCGAGCGTCGTCGCGATGCAGGCACTCGCCAAGGAACTGCAAGTCTATATCCCCACCAGCTTTTTCGAACGCGACGGGCAGCATTATTATA
>CAXTTJ010000060.1:0-8360 GCA_964247235.1 uncultured Sphingomonadaceae bacterium | reverse complement strand
ACGGCATGAACGTCGTCGGCGACCTGTTCGGCAGCGGCAAGATGTTCCTGCCGCAAGTCGTCAAATCGGCGCGCGTCATGAAAAAGGCGGTCGCGCACCTCATCCCCTTCATCGAAGCCGCGAAGGAGCCCGGCGCGCGCGCCAAGGGCAAGATTATCATGGCGACCGTCAAGGGCGACGTCCACGACATCGGCAAGAACATCGTCGGCGTCGTGCTCCAGTGCAATGGCTATGACGTCATCGACCTCGGCGTGATGGTGCCGTGGACGAAGATTCTGGAGGCCGCGAACGAGAATGATGCCGACATCATCGGCCTGTCGGGGCTGATCACGCCGAGCCTCGATGAGATGGTGACGGTGGCCGAGGAAATGCAGCGCGCGAACATGACGATGCCGCTGCTCATCGGCGGGGCGACGACATCGAAAGTTCACACCGCGCTGCGCATCGACGAAGCTTATGACGGCCCCGTCATCCACGTCCTCGACGCGAGTCGCGCAGTCGGTGTCGCCACCGCGCTGGTCAGCGACACGGGTCGCGATGCCTATGTCAAAAATTTCGCCGACGATTATGCCCATGTCCGCGAAGTCCGCGCGAGCAAGGGGCAGAATGCGCTGATCGTCATCGAAGACGCGCGCGCCAACGCGTTCGTGGCCGACATGCACCTCAAACCACCGCCGCCCGAACAACCCGGCGTGCATGTGTTCGACAGCTGGGACCTCGCCGATCTCGCCGACGTGATCGACTGGACGCCGTTTTTTCGCGCATGGGAACTGCACGGCAACTACCCCGCGATCCTGACTGATGATGTGGTCGGCGAGGCAGCACAGGCGCTCTGGGTCGATGCGCAGGCAATGCTCAAGACGCTGATCGACGAGAAATGGCTGACCGCGCGCGGGGTCGCCGGGCTCTGGCCCTGCCGCCGCGATGGCGATGATGTGATCGTGCATATGGAGGAAAGGGGCCACCCCCAACTCCTCCAGAATGCGCTGGAGGGGAGCCAGAGTGCACAAGCCTCTCCCCTCCACGCCTTCGTGGAGGAGTCGGGGGTGGTCCCTTCGTCCGACTTTGCGCACGTCCGCATTCCCTTCCTCCGCCAGCAGATCGCCAAGCGCGCCAGAGGAGAGGGGGGCCGCGCGAACATGTGCCTTGCCGACTTCATTGACCATGACGGCGACTGGATCGGTGGCTTTGCCGTCGGCATTCACGGCATCGAGCCGCATCTCGCGCGCTTTCAGGCCGACAAGGATGATTATTCCGACATTTTGCTGAAAGCGCTCGCGGACCGTTTCGCCGAAGCCTTTGCCGAACGCCTGCACCAGCATGTCCGGACAACGCTGTGGGGTTATGCCCCCGGCGAGCAGCTGACCAACGAGGCGCTGATCAAGGAAGAATATCGCGGCATCCGCCCCGCGCCTGGCTATCCCGCCTGCCCCGACCACAGCCTGAAACCGATGCTGTTCGACTTGCTTGGCGCGTCTGCGAACACGGGTCTTACATTGACCGAGAGCTTTGCGATGCTGCCAACCGCCGCCGTCTCAGGTTTCTACTTCGGCCACCCTGAAGCCGAATATTTCGGCGTGTCGCGCGTCGGCGAGGACCAGCTGGCCGACTATACCATTCGTCGCAATGTCGATCCTGAAACGGCTCGCCGCTGGCTGCGTCCCAATCTTGACTGAGAATTCGGCTATGAACAGACATAAAAAAGGGCACGGTGATTGCTCATCGCGCCCGATTTTATATAAGTGTGCGGACAGGTTACGCGATGCGCGAAACCAGAGCGTTACGACGACCGCGCAACGCGGCACCGGCAACGCCGAAACCAACGAGCATCAGGCCCCATGTTGCCGGTTCAGGCACAGCAGGTGTGCTGTTGAAGTCAAGCTGGCCAGCATAGGACCCACCCGCTGTATCCCAGGTACCGAGAACCGTGATGCTGTGTGCACCAGCAGTAAGGTTTGTCACAGCGAGCTGCCACAATTCGGTCGCACCTGTGAATGTCTGGGTGTAAGAAATTCCGTCAAGCTTGACACTTGTCAGGACAATGTCCTTGGTTGGCTGAGCGAACGAAATCACGCTGCCGCTGGCGCCGCCAACTGTCGTAGTGAAATTGAACGTGTCGCTGATGGCGCCGCTTGTGGCGCTGCTGTTGCCGAAGGGCGTAGAGAATGAGCCCGGGAACGTTCCCAGGAAAGATGTCGCAGCCGATGCAGGCGTGGCCACTGCGGCAATCACCGAAGCCAGACCAGCTACCAAAATTTTCTTCATCATTACATTACCCCTAAAACACATCGCAGCTGGAGGGTCGCATGTCCAACTTTCAAATCGATTTTTGTCGTTTAATGAATCGTTTACCGCATTGCAACACAGAGATTTAACGCGTCCCACAACGGGACGTTAACGTTCATTCGGAGCATTTCGGTCGTTTGCAGCACGACAGCTTGCCGTTCGCCGGGCGTTTCGACATGTGATATATGCCGATGAACAGCCTGTGCACGACACGTCACGAGGACAAGGAAGTGATCATGAAAAAAGCACTTTTGCGAATCACGGCCACTGCTTTTGTGATCGCAACCGGACTCGTCACGACGCCGTTGACTGCGCATGCAAGCGGCGCGTTCGTGCTGGCCGAAACCGGCCGTGCATTCGACCGTCTCGATGACGCGGTGCAGGCCATCGGCAAGGGTGCGGGCACCATCATCATTGCGCCCGGCAACTATGCCGACTGTGCGATTTTCGGCGGCGCCAGTGTCACATTGCGCGCCGCCACCCCCTCGACCGTGATTTTCGATGGCGGCGCCTGCGGTGGCAAGGCGACGCTGGTCTTCAACGGCATGAACGCCGTTGTCGACGGAATCGTGTTTCAGAATATCCGCGTGCCCGACGGCAATGGCGCGGGAATCCGCCTCGAATGGGGCAACCTGCTGGTCACGCGGTCGACGTTCCGCATGTCGGAAGAAGGCATATTGACGGGCAGCAACGAAAACGGGTCGCTGACCATCGAGCACTCGACCTTTTCGGGGCTGGGCGGATGCCCGCCCAATGGCTGTGCGCATTCGGTCTATGTCGGCGGCTATGGCAAGCTGACGGTCTCGCACTGCCGTTTCGAAAAAGGAACCGGCGGTCATTATGTCAAAAGTCGCGCGCCGATCAACGAAATCATCGATTCGAGCTTTGACGACAGTGGTGGCCGCAACACCAATTACATGATCGACCTGCCCGCAGGCTCAGTCGGCCTGATCGCGCGCAACGAATTTGTTCAGGGGCGCGGCAAGGAAAACCACTCCGCGCTCATTGCCATCGCCGCTGAAACGCGGAGCAACCCGTCGGCGGGGCTGCGGATCGAAGACAATGTCGCATCGCTCGCGCCCGGCGCACCAACCGGCCCAGCCTTCGTCGCCGACTGGAGTCACGAACGACTCGCGATCGGCACCAACAAGCTGGGTGCGGGGATCAGGCCGTTCGAGGTACGATAAGCTATTCGCTGGCGATCAATTTCAAACCCGCTGGTTCGTCGCGCGTCAGCCGTTTGACGCGGCCATCAACCTGCGCGCCGGTTTCGACGCTGACCATATCATAACTCAGATCGCCGGTAATCCGGGCGCTCGCATCGATCGTCAGGACTTTGGCGGCAACCGTTCCGTTGATTGATCCCGCGATCCTGGCGTCATCGGCCGTGATGTTGCCATTGACCTGGCCGCTGGTGCCGACGATCAGCGACGCACAGGACACATCACCGTCGACGCGGCCGTCGATGTGGAGATTGCCCTGCCCGCCGATATTGCCAGTGACCGTCACTTCGGCGCCAAGGAAACTCAAGGCGCCACTGCCGCTGCGCCCGGCGGGCCGTTGTTCGTTTTTGCTAAACATGAGTCGTTTGCCCTTTGCGATGACGTTCGAACATATCCTGCGCCAGCGCAATCCCCCCGGCGACACCGGCATGATCACCCAGCGCCGGCGGCACGACAAAATGATCGGGAATCGCGACATAATCGCCCAGCCAATGCGTCAGCCGGTCAGTGACTTCGGCATGAAAGCCGGGCGTCTTGGCAACGCCGCCGCCGATGACGATCCGGTCCGGCGACAGTGCAAGCACCAGCGTGGCCAGCCCCTGCCCCAGTGCATCGGTCACATAGCCGCGCCCGGCATCACCTGCCACGGTCTGGCTCAGCGAGTGACCGAGGCGGGCAAGGACCGCGGGCCCACTCACCAGGCCTTCGAGGCAGTCGCCATGAAACGGACAGTTCCCCGCAAAATCGTCACCCGCGCAACGTTTGATCCGGATATGCCCCATTTCGGGATGGATGCGCCCGTGCAGTGGGACGCCGTCGATAACCACACCGCCGCCGACACCCGTCCCGATCGTAAGATACAGGCCGACCGCTGCGCCGTTCAGCGCGCCCCAGCGATGCTCGCCCAATGCCGCGCCATTGACGTCGGTGTCGAATGCGACGGGCAATCCCGTGGCACCGGCGATCACGCTGGCGACGGGCGTGTTGGACCAGCCCGCTTTGGTGGTTGTGGTGATCATGCCCCAGTCAGGAGACTTTGCGTCAAGGCACAGCGGACCAAAGGCGGCAACACCCACCGCGCCGATGCCGACGTGCGCGTTCAGAAACGCGATGATGCCAGCCATCGTCGATTGCGGGTCGGTGGTCGGCAGGATTGACTCTGCGCGCAGGTCACCCGGCTCTGATCCGACTGCCAGATTGATCTTTGTCCCCCCCATCTCGACCGCCGCGACCAGTGGCAAGGTCATGCCGCCATCCGTTTCGGGCGGATCAAGGCCTCGTAGAGTGCAAACAGGTCGGTAAAATGCGCTTCCATCGTCCGCACGCTGGGGGCATCGGCTACGGCGCGGGCATGTGCCTGCACCCGGCCACTGGCAATGAAATCGCCGATCGCTTCGGCGGCACTGGCGGCATCGCCCGACGCATAGGTCCATCCACCCGACAGCCGCGCCTGATCCGCCGCACCGCCCCCATCGGGCGCGATCAGTGGCAGCCCCGATGCCCGGGCTTCCGCTGCGACCATGCAGAATGTTTCTGCCTCACACCCGTGGATCAGCGCATCGGCGCTCGCAATCAAGCGTGCCAGTTCGAGCCTGTCCGAAATCGGTGACAATAATTCGATATGCGGATTGCCTTCGGCTGCACGCGCCACCCGCACCCGCTCGCGCCCGTCGCCGATTAAAAGCAGACCCACGGGGGCATTCACCCCTGCCGCAGTGACGGCCTCGACCACCATAGGCCAGCGCTTTTCGGGCGCAAAACGGCCGGCGCCGATCAGCAGTGTCGCATCGGCCGCAAGCTCGCACCGTTCGAGCAACCGCGCCCGCAACCCTTCATCACGCAAACCGGGAGAAAAGACCGTCTCTGCAACGCCCATCGGATTGGTGACAACATGTGTCATGCCCCCTTCGATCAGGCGATCCGACAGGCTTTGCCCCGCAGTGACGGTCACGGCAAATTGCTGATCAAGGCGCAGCAGATGTCGCCAGAACCATCCGAATTGCCGGTCGATCGTCTCACGTTTGGCAATCGCGCCAAACCACCGGTACGCATAAGCCGACAAAGGGTCGGCATGCATGATGAGAGCGCGTGGCGCGTCCCCCGGCCATTCGCCGACCAGGCGGGCGCTGCGCCACGGCGATGACGCTTCGATGATGTCGGGTGCTTCGGCGGTCAGCGTGGCGTGCAGCGCGATTTCATCGCGGAAATAATGATATTTGCGGTCGAGCGGAAATTTCGGCTGGTCGAGAAAGATGATCCGCGCATTCGGTCCGCGGTGCTCGACCCGGTTTTCCGATCCCGGCGCGATCACGACGATTTCGTGCCCTGCCGCCGGGCCCGCCATCAGCTTACGGTCGATATACGTCTTTACGCCCCCGCCGTGCGGCGAATAAAAAGCGCAAACGTCGACGATCTTCATGCCGGTTATTTCATCGGACCAAAGGAGAAGAGACCACGGCGATACATCATCCGGACGCTGATTGCCGTCACGCCGCCACCCGCCACGACCCGACCCACTGCAATCTTGGGCTTGAACGGACCCAGACTGTCGGGATTGCTGCCAAAGCCGACGCCGTCGATCGACAGTCCGAATTTGCGGTTGCCATCACGGTCATGAAGCAGCGACAGGCCGTAAGCCCCGGCCGCAGGTGCGCGGATGCACAGCTCTACCGGTCCCGATTTGGGCACATCGATGACGACACGCCGAAATGTCTTGTGCGCGTTGATCAGGACATTGTCATCGGCCAGGAAATCGGTGTCGTTCGCCGGATAGAGTTCCGCTTTCATCGTCCCGCCGCGGTCTTTCAGTCCGGTGACCGTGATCAGGAACGCCGGCCCCGGTTCGCCGGCCCGGCACCGCCCTTCGGCCATGCCCAGCGACGGCGAGGTTGCCACCTGTGCCTGCGCAGTGCCCGCAAACCCGATCAGGCAGACCATCATCACCCCAAGCACTCTCATCGACCCCGCTCCTGCGAAAAAAGATCCGACATCATCAACACCGCGCCCAAACCCACATGCGTTGCCAGAATAAGGCTCGCCATCATTGTCATCAATGCGGGAATGTCGGTGTCATGCCCGATCAGAAACACCGCGAGGCCCGCAAAAACAAAATCCTTGTTCGTGATGAACGGCAACCGCCCGATCAGCATCGACGCCACCGACAGCACGACCCACCAGCTCAGATCGACGCCGGGGAGCGCCAAATGCCAGCAAATTCCCGTCAGCATCAATCCGATCACGATCCGCAAGAAATGAACGACCGTCGTGTAGCGAAGCTGATCATTCGGCAAGCTGAACAGCTTCCGCCGGAACAGCAGGATGGCAGCGGTCGAGATGACTAGAAATGCAATCGACGCGAGCAAAAGATCGGGCCGGATCCCCATATTGCGCTGCATGATCAGCGGCCAGGCAAGAATGACCGAAATCAGCGTCACCACATTGCCCATCACCGCCGACAGTATCGCGACATCCTTGACCGCGCCAAACGGCGAACCGGTGATATCGGCGCGCTTGCGGGCCCAGTCATAAAAATACACCTCACCGACATAGCCGAGCAACAGCGTATTGCCGATCTGCTTGCGCACCAGCGGGACAAGTCCGGCCAGGGGAATATGCCAGATGCGGCGGAAGATCAGCCAGTCGGCAACCGATGCGTGAAAATAAGTTGCGACAAACACCACCCAGAACAAGGGCGATGTCGGGACAATCGACAGGACATAACGGACATCAAGATGGCGGAGCTGCAAAACGACCGCCACCAGCACCGCAAGTGAGATGGCGCGCCCCAGATAGCGCATCACACCACCCGTCGCGACGTTCAACGGCTTTGGGTCGTTGCCGTCGCTATGCGAATCGATTGCCACTGCCCGATTCATCGCGACAAAACGAAAAGTTGGCTATCCGTCATAGGCTTCCGATATGCGACCCGTCCGGCTTTTGCCGTGGAAGTCGCGCCGACACAAGCCGCCGCACCAAATCCACCGGCCACAAAAGATACAGGCGCCAGAATCGCACCGGACCGTTCAACGGCGCATAGGTCGCATAATACCAGCGCGTGGCCAGAAACCGGGGATGGTCGCGGCGGATCATGGCCACGCAGCGCCGCCACATCGCACGCCGCTCCTCTTGTGCCGTCAGTCCGTTTGAATAGACCGTCCGGCCGCTTGAAACCGGCCGGACATGGCGCGCGCTGCGGGCGTCGATCGTGGCGATATTGGCCATGCCCGTAAGTCTGCAAACCAGCGGCATGGCGAACTGGTCAAGGCCGTAGGATGAAATCGTCGACTGAAAAAAGGGTGCTGCCGCATCAAACAGCGCCATGCGGTAAAAGGGCATCATGACCTCGACCCACGGCATGGTCCGCAGCGGCGGCCCCGCCTGTTGAATAAACCGCCGGTGATCACAATAGCTGTCGGGCGTCAGGGAGAGCGCAAAACTATCGAGACCGGCGGCGACTCCGCGCACGATCGCTTCGTTCAGCGCCGAAATCGCAACGCAAATGTCATCGTCGATCAGGGCGACATAATCATATTGCTCTGACAGCGTCACCATATAGGTGTGAAATGCCTTAAAAATCTGACCTTTGCATTCGGTTTTGACGCGCAGAATATCCGTGACCGGCATACCGGTTTCAGGATGTTCCTTGCCACCGCTATAATCGAACAGGATCAGATCGAACGCAGGATCGGCATCGCGCCGGAGCAGACGCAACGGGTCCGACTGCCCGTCCCAGCTGACCAGAACCAGCGTGCGCGCACCGGCGCTTATCATTGCGTCAATCGCCATCGACCCGACGTCCTAGACCCAAAACCGTTCAGGTTGAATCGGGGATTCTCTTTTTTGTATTTTTCT
>CAXTTJ010000059.1:0-8503 GCA_964247235.1 uncultured Sphingomonadaceae bacterium | reverse complement strand
CAAGGGGCCATCGCCAACGATCGTCACGCACAGATCGGGCCGTTCACGGGCAACCTGCGCCACGGCATCGATCAGGATGTGCAGCCCTTTTTGCGGACTGAGCCGCGCGACGCAACACAGACGGGCGTTGTCGGGCGGAGCGGCAGGGCCCGGCGTGCGCGCATCAAGGAACAGGGCGTCGACCCCGCAGCGGACCACTGCGATTTTTTCCCAGTCCTGCGGGCGCGACCAGCGCATGAGCTGGCTGCGGCCAAAGCTGCTGATCGCCACGACAAACGCCGAATCGGCAATCTTGCCGCCAAGGTCGATGGCGTGGGGCGCATCGAATTCGTCGGGACCATGGACGGTAAAACTATAGGGCGGACCGCCCCATGCATGCGCCAGACGCGCAACAGCCGCGGGGTTTGTCCCGAAATGAACATGAACATGCGCAATGTCATGACGCCGCCATTCACGGCACAGCCATGCCGCCTCTGCCAGATAGGCGAGTTGTCGCCAGCCACTGCCCCCGGATGCACGCGCCATCGACGAGGCACGGCCAAGCGCACGCAGAAATCCCGACGGATGCGCAATCGCTTCACGCACCAGCGATGCCAGCAGGACAACCATGCCGGCGCCCAGCACGTTTGTCGTCCGGGCGCGTTCGGCGGCATCATGCGGATCGGGCAGATCGTCGGGCGCGGGGCGAATGGAATAGCGGCGCACGTCCAGCCCCGCCGCTTCGACGCCCGCGATTTCGCGACGAACAAAACTATGGCTTGGCGCGGGGTAACGATTGACGAGATAGGCGATTTTCAAACGGCAGTGTCCCGGTTCGACGTTTGCGGACATATGCACCTTTTCCTTGCCGGGTCACGCGCATAGAATGACGTTCGCGTGATCGCGTGAGGACAACAAGGAATATTTCGCGATGAGTGGTCGTCTGGTCTGCGTTTTTGCCTTAAGTCTGGTCACACAGGGATGTTTCAAGGGGTCTGAGGCCAGCCCGGCCGAACCCCCGGCCAAACCCCGGCATGCCGCCGTCCGCCGCCCCTTTGCGCTGGGCATCAATGTCGGTCAGGAAGACTGGTATGGCAACAGCCGGATTCACGCGAACCTGATTCTGGGCAACCACTGGCAATTATTGTCGGAAAAAGGGGAAGGCGTGCCCGTGCCGCCCGGCATGATCAATGCCGACGGCTGGCTGACCGCGCTGCCGCCCGGGACGATTGCCTATCGTTCGATGAACCACCCCAATTTCCGCAACGGCGTTGCCGACATCATCTGTCGCTATGCGGGCAAGGCCGATCTTGAGGTGACATGGCACGGACTGATCAGCGACCGGCGCACGTCGCCGGGAACGCTTCGGTTTCGCTGGACAACCAAGCCACCGCAAGATGACCGTGACGTGACCGACAATATCCTGATCGAAGTCAGGAACATCAACCGTGCCGATCCGATCCGCGATATCGATTGCCGGGAAACGACGCTGGCCCCGTCCGTCCGCTTCAATCCCGACTATGTCGCGATGCTGCGCGGATTTGCCGTGATGCGGTATCTGGGACCGATGAACGCCAATTTCATGCCGCAGGTGACATGGGACACGCGCAAGAAACCGACCAACGCAAGCGCGACAACCGCAGAGGGCATGGCGCTGGAGGATCTGGTCGCGCTGGCCAATACCGCGCATGTCAGTCCGTGGTTCAACATGCCGTGGAGCGCGGATGAGGACTATCAACGGCGCTTTGCCAGCTATGTCCACGACCATCTTGACCCCGCACTGATCGCGCATGTCGAAGTGAGCAACGAAGTCTGGAACGGCGCGTTCGATGTGTCGGACGTCGCCCAGAAAGAGGGGCTTGCCCGCAAGCTGTCGACCGATCCGTACGAAGCCCTGTTCCGCCGTTACGCCCAGCGCGTGACCGAAGTCATGAAAATCTGGACAGCGGTTTACAAGGACCGCCCGCAGGCGCTGGTGCGGATCGCGGGCAGCCAATATGTCAACCTGTATGCATCGACAAGCATCCTGAGTTATGCCGACACCGCCAAATGGGTGGATGCGCTGGCGATTGCGCCCTATTTCGCCTTTGACAAAACCAGAGTGCCGATGACGGGGGTGTCGGCGGCGATGTTCGATGGCATGGATGCCAGCATCGCCAGCGTCACGGACGGAATCGCCAAACAGCGGGCGATCGCCGATCAATATGGCCTGCGCCTGATCACCTATGAGGCGGGTCAGCACATCGTCCTGCGTGACAATGTCGCCTTGTTAAAGGCAATCAACCGCGACCCGCGCATGGAAACGGCCTATCGCCATTATATCGATCAGTGGCGCGACCGGAACGGCGACCTGATGGTCCTGATGCAGGACGCCGGGGGCATCGGCGGCGATGGCGCGTGGGGCATCCGCGAATATCTGGGGCAGCCGCTGAGCGATGCCCCCAAAGCGCGCGCCGTCGCCAGCTATCTGCCCGTGACCACAGCAAATGGCGGACCAAAAGACGCCCCGGTCAGATAAGGTAGGCGTCGACTGCGTCGATGATTCCGCGCCGGATCAGCAGATCGCGGTCGCGCACCGGCGTCCACCCGAACGCAACCTCGGTCGCGGTGGCGTCATAGGCTGACAGCTGGCCACGACAGGTCCAGTCATGAAGACTGGGCCAGCGGCGGTTGGGATGGCGGACTGCATTTTTCGCGCCTTCCTTGACCCAGTCGGCGATCCAGTTGCGCCAGGCGCGGCGCGGCGCGGCGGTGATGCGCGTACCCATGGCCATCGCGAGATGCGCGACATAATCGCGCGCCGTGAGCAGCGGCGGACTGGTCAACAGAAAAGCCTTGCCCTCCACACCCCGCGCCGTGCGCGCCAGAGCCAGGGCATCAGCGACGTCATCGACCAGAACGAGAGGCAACAAATTGTCGCCATTGCCCCAATAGTCGACCCGCGTTTCGGAGGCGAACCGCGCGACACCGGGATGCGCAGGCGGCGCGCCTTCGCCGATGACGATCGCCGGACGGAGAATGACGAGCGGCAGACCCGGCATCGCCGACAGCATCGCCTCGCACATCGCCTTGGACCGCGCATAATGGTTCCGGCTGGCAATATCGCGGTCGACAGGCGTGCCATTGTCGATCGTCACCCGCGGATCGGCGGCGGCGTAGGAATCAATGGTGCCGGTATAGATGAAACGCTTCACCCCCGCGGCGACGGCGGCGTCGGCAAAGACACGCGTCGGTTCAATGTCACCGTGCACATAATCCTGCCACCGTTTTCCTTCGGTTTTGGCGAGGTGATAGACGGTTTCGATTCCCGACAGGGCGGCCTGTGCCGTGTCGCGGTTGCCGTGCAACCCTTCGACAAAGTCGACGTCGAGTCCGTCAAAAAGCAGTGCCGCACCGCGCGCGCCGCGCGTCAGAACGCGGACGCCGACGCCCTGTGCAACCAGTTTGCGGACCAGCTTGCGACCGATGAACCCGGTGCCGCCGACCACAAGCACGGTCGGTGTCACGACCCGCGCTGCAGGGGACGCAAGCGCCTTTACCGGCGGGTCGAGCGTGGCGGCCGCGACGATATGTTCGCACAGGCGGATCACTTTGGCCCCGTTGCGCCCGTCGTGCCTGGGGTCAAGGGCGGGACCGTAAAATCCCTGAATGCTGCGGAAAACACTGTCTTCGAAGGGGTTGGCGTCAGGCCGCTTGGCAAGCGCAGACCGCAGCCTGCGCCGACGATCGCGTGCCGCCTGTTTCCGCAATGTCTTGCCCGTGGTGTCGGCCATGGCGTGCGCGTCGAAGATGGGATTGTCCGTCGCGGTCATGTTCAGCCAGCCGAAATCACGACCGAAATCAAGACGCGCGCTGCCACCCCTGCCACGCACATAGAGGCTGCGTTCGGGATGCCCATCGGTCAGCGAGAGCGAAAGGAGGATGGTCGCGGGACCGGCATGGCCGACAATCGTCCAGTGCCGGTAGACGACGGCGCCGCCCGGCAACGTGACAGGGTTGGTTGCCGACACATTGGTCAGCACGGCTTCGCCGACAAGATCGATCAGGAACGCGCCAAGATGCGGCATCAGTTCGAAAATGATATGCGACGGATCCGTCAGCATCCAGGTGTCGAACGGGCCGTAGCGCAGCTGGGCAAGGCCGAAATGCCAGTTGACCGCAATCTGATCGATCCGCCCGATCTCTCCACGCTGAATCCGGGCGCGCAGGTGGTCGTAAGTGGCCGACCACAGGAAATTATGATTGACCCCGACACGCAGGCCGCGATCCTCCGCCAATGTGCACAGGGCATTGCACGCCGCACTGTCGAGCCCCATCGGCTTTTCGAGGAACACCGATTTGCCCGCTGTGACCAGCGTCGTCGCCGCCGACAGGTGGAGCGCAGGCGGCAGGAGAATGTGGACGATGTCGCAGTCGGACGCAGCCATCGCATCAATCGAATCGCTGCTGCTGGCAAAGCCGAATTTTGCCGCTGCGGCCTGTGCGCGGCCGAGCGCGGCATCGGCGACCATGCCCAGCCTGACCTGCGGCAGCGCGGCAACGGCCGTGGCGTGCGCTTGCAGGATATAGCCTGCACCAAGCATCCCGACGGTTGTCATTTATATTCGACCAGCGCGGTCGTGCCCCGCGCCTGATGGATGAAGAAGCGGACGAGGCCGATGAAATTCGCGAACTTGCCCAATATGCCGAACAGAGCCGCCCGTGCCGCACCACCGGTCGACGCCCCCGTCCGGCGATAATGATATGTCATTCGTAACATCAGCGCCCCATAGGCAGCCAGAAGCAAAAGTGACAGACCCGATGTCAGCGGCGCGAACAGAAACGCACTGACCGGGACTACGCCACCCCAGATCAGCGTGCTCCAGAATGCGCGTCGGCAATCCTGAAGTCGTGACGTGCCATGCAAGCGGTAACGATGCGTCAGTGCCTGCCCGGCGCGGACCGACCGCCGCCACCACTGGCTAAAGCGGACGATGTCGGCGCGGTGCGTGGCCATGGGCGCGTCGATCTTCATCACATGCCGTCCCGCAAGCGCCAGCCGCACACCCAGTTCCGAATCCTCGCCCGCAATCATGGCCGCGTTGAAGCCGCCGACCATCGCGATATCGGCGATACGCGCCAGCATGATTCCGCCGAGATTGCCGAAATCGGTAATGATGCCCGTCGCAGACGACCATTCCATCGCGTTGAGCCGGGCATAGACCGATGATGCGGCCTGCGCCTCTTCGAGATGGCCGACAATGATCGCACAGTCGGGCGATGCCATGAATGTCGCATGCGCGACCGCAACGAACCCGTTGTCCAGCTGGCAATCCCCATCAAGAAACATGACAAAGGCACAGTCCGGATGATCATCGACAAGTGCGTCCAGCCCTTCGTTGCGTGCCCTGGCCGCGGTAAAGGGACGGGCGGGGTCAAGCCGGACGATCGCGACGCCACATGATCTTGCGATCGCCACGCTGTCATCGTGCGACCCGCTGTCAACATAGACGACGGGCAGACCGGCGGCGATGACCGACGCCAGCGCCGCCGACAGCCGCGCCCCTTCGTTACGACCGATCACGACGCAGCCGGTGGTCATCCGGGCATGTGCCATGCGGGGAGAGCGCCCGGCGCATCGGTCCATGCCGTCACGGCCGGCGTCGTGTCGCGCCGCGACGCGCCGATGCCGTGGCGCAGCAACCCGGCGCGTTCCGCATCCGCAGAGGCGCGATCGCCAAAGACCCCGAATATTTTGACGATACGCAGCATCAGATTTCCCGCCAGCCATGCAAGAGTTGCGCCCCGCCCCCACCCCGCGCCGTACGCCCGTACGAAAAAGCGGCGGCGCGAGGCAAACATATAGTCGGGAATGCGCGCCGGTGCCCCCGACATGCCCGTCGCCGCGCCTTCGATGTGGACGACACGGCTGTCGGGAATGAACCATATGTCCCACCCCGCCGTTTTCAGCCGGTGCATCAGTTCGACTTCCTCATAATAAAGGAAAAAGCCGGTATCGAACAAACCGGCCTGACGCAGGGCAGCCGCGCGGAGCATGACGCTTGCCCCGGTTACCCAGTCGACCGGAGTGGCCGACGTCGCATGCACGACCAGATCGGCGACGCCAAGCGCGCGACCCGCACGCGTCATCTGCGCACCGCGGAAAAATTCACGCGCGACGGTCGGAAAGCGGAATGCCGATCCCGACGGGGCGCCGTTGCCATCGAGCAACTGGCTGCCCGCCGCCGCGCAGGTCGGGTGTGCGCACAGTGCCGCACGCAGCATGACCACCGCGTCAGGGATGATCACGGCATCGGGATTGAGCAGATGGATGAACGAAGGCGGCGCATCCCCCTGAAGCAGGTGCAGGATGGCCTGATTATTAGCCCAGCCGAAGCCGCCATTGAAATCGAGCGCCAGCAGATCGACCCAGTCATAACCGGACAGTCCCGCGCGCAGCCGGTCGGCCGATCCGTCCGCCGACCCGCCATCGACAACGATCACGCGCAAATCGGGGATCGACCGCCGTTCCAGTGCCAGCGCGGCCACATTGGCCAGTGTCAGTTCGGGTGTGCGGTAGTTGACGATCACGACCGCGACGTTGTCGTCCGGCGCGATATCGTCGTCAGACTCCGCACTCTGTGCCCGGCGCACCTGCGGCATGCCAGCATAGGCCATAGAAACTGTCATTCCCCGGTTCAGGCGCCGTTGATGGCGGACATGTCATCTGGCCGATACAAGGACATGTTGGCAAGTGGCAGGACGGGACGGGCATTGCTTGCGCAGGGTCAGGCGCAGTGGTAACCGCCCGCAAACAGCCGAAAGCCGACCAATTTCGATGACGCGTTTGCAAGGGACCGGATCTCGTCGTCGGGTTGATCAGCTGGTTTCGATGATGGGGAAGAATTCCTCGTTGCTGATCGGCGCCAATGGCGTTGCGCTGGTCGCGCGGATCGTCAGCACGATGGTGCTGACACGGCTTCTTGATGCGACAGCGTTTGGCGCGGTTGGCATGGTCATGTCGTTTTCGTTCATAGTGGTGATGCTGACCGACCTGGGCTTTTATGCCTTTGTCGTCCGGTCGCCGCGCGCGCATGATCCTGATTTTCTGGACAGGGTCTGGACCGTCCGCCTGTGTCGTGATGCCGCCCTGACACTGGTTTTCATCGCACTGTCAAAGCCGCTGGCCTGGTATGTCGAGGTGCCGGGACTCGCGCCTGCGTTTGCCGTCGGCGCGCTGACGCTCATTCTCGATGGCCTGTCGTCGATGGCCTTTGCGACCGCAGCGCGCGACCAGCGTATCGGGCTGTTGTCGCTGCTCGACCTTATCCCCGCGCTCGCGTCGATTGTCGTGTCAATCGGCGTGTCGATCGTCATCAGGAATTACTGGGCCATCATCTGCGGGATTTGTGTCGGTTCGCTGCTGAAAACCATCCTGAGCTATGGCATGTTTCCCGGATCACGCCGCCGTTTCGTGATCGACCGGCAGACATTCCGCGATGTCTGGGCATTCGGGCGATTCGTGATGCCGTCAAGCATCATCACGCTGCTGATCAATCAGAGCGACAAGCTTGTCCTTGCGCGGGCGTTCGATCTGAAGACGTTCGGCCTGTATTCGCTCGCGTCGAACCTTGCATCGGCGCCGCTGAGCCTGATGGCATCCTATACCTCGCGCATTCTGTATCCGGCCTTTTCAACCGGGCATCGCGAACATCCGGGGGTCATGGCAGAGATTTTTTATTCGACCGGCTTTGCCATCCGCATGGCATTCATGTTTTTGTGCGGCGGCGCGATTACGGCGGCGCCCATCGCCATCGCGCTGCTGTATGATGACCGTTATCTGGGAGCGTCGGAATTTCTTTCGGTCCTGATGATCACCAGCCTGATCAATTTTGTCATCACGACCGAAAACGAGCTGCTCGTTGCTGTTGGTGAAGTCAAGAAACAACTTTATTTCAATGGCTTGAGAATAGTCTTGATCGGCGTGATCGCACCCATATTCTATGTCCGGTGGGGCGCGATCGGACTGGTCTGGTCCTTTGCCATTTCGGGCATGGGGACACAGGCTGCGGTGTGGATAAAGATGCGGGCAATGGGCATTTTCCGCCTGCGCGGCGAAATCATCCTCTGGTCAGCGGTGCTCGCAGGGATGAGTGCCGGCTATGCAGCGGTGCTGCTGGCACAGCATGTCTGGACCAATATTCCTTCGCCGTTCCGCGTCTAGAGCGGGATGGCGTCAGATTTCACCACCGTGATTGCCCTGTGGCGTCCTCTGGGGAGGAGTGGCGCGCAGCGCGGGCTGTGTTGCCCGTGCAAGCGTCGCGACGCGCCCGGAGGGCGTCACAGGGCAACCCCTTCGGGGCGGGCGCCTTTTGGCGCAGGGCGTCGTCGTGCGTCGGTCGCGGGGGCAAAGCCCCGCTCGCCTCCTTACGCCTCACCCTGCGCCAAAATCCGCTCCGTCACGGTGGTGCAATCTAACGTCATCCCGCATTAGAGTCGGATGACATTACATTGACGCATATCCGGAGTTTCTGATGTAGTTGGC
>CAXTTJ010000058.1:0-8536 GCA_964247235.1 uncultured Sphingomonadaceae bacterium | reverse complement strand
ATGGCTTCAAGATGGTGCTTGCCCATGCGCCCTTTTACGGGGCGGACATCCGCGACCTCGACCGGTTGAGCGAAGGCGCAGACTGGGAGACGGGCGCGGGCACGGTCAGCGATTATGTCATCATCGACGATTATGTCGCGCGGCTGGTCCAGGGTTATGATGCGGGCTCGTTCCGCATCGGCTGGGACGCGGGCAATGGGGCCGCGGGCGAAGTCATCGAGAAGCTCGTCAAGCTGCTGCCCGGCGAGCATCACACGATCTTCACCGATATTGATGGCACCTTCCCCAATCATCATCCCGACCCCACCGAAGAAAAAAACCTTAGCGACCTGAAAACGCTCGTCGCCGACAACAATCTCCATTTCGGACTGGCTTTTGACGGCGACGGCGATCGCATCGGCGCGGTCGATGGCATGGGGCGCGTTGTCTGGGGTGATCAGATACTGAGCATCCTTGCCGAACCGGTGCTGAAGGCATTGCCCGGCGCAACGATCATCGCGGACGTGAAAGCGTCACAGGCGCTTTATGATCGCGTGTCCGAACTCGGCGGCGAGCCGCTGATGTGGAAAACCGGCCACAGCCTGATCAAGACCAAGATGAAGGAAACCGGCGCACCACTTGCGGGGGAAATGTCCGGCCATGTGTTTTTTGCAGCCGACTATTATGATTTTTACGGGTTCGATGATGCGCAATTTGCCGCGATCCAGCTGATCCGCGCGATCGCATCGCAGGGCGGGTCGCTGACCGCGCTCAAGGATGCGATGCCTCCGATGGTCAACACGCCCGAAATGCGGTTTCAGGTCGATGAAAGCCGCAAGTTCGCGGTGATCGACGAAGTGCTCGACCGGCTAGAGGGTGAAGGCGCCGATGTGAACCGGACCGACGGCGCGCGCGTGAATACGCCCGATGGCTGGTGGCTTTTGCGTGCGTCCAACACACAGGACGTCCTTGTCGCGCGCGCGGAAGCAAAGGATCAGGCGGGACTCGACCGGCTGATGGCGATGATCGATGCGCAGCTGGCGGCATCAGGGCTAAAGCGCGGCGAACAGGCGGGGCATTAACGGCGTCGTTTTGCCCGCTCCAGTAATTCGTCACGAATGCGGATGCCGCGCACGGCCACCCGCGTTTCAACAAGAAACAGTGCCAGCCCCGTCGCCAGCAACGCCATTGCCAGTACGAAAAGCGCAGACACGCTGACCCCGTAATTCAGGTGCGCCAGTTCGGCCACGAACAGCAAGGTCACAACGAGGCACACGGTAATCGCGCTTGCCACACACAGGAAAATCGCATTCGACGCGAGCGAAATCCGCTGGTCGAGCAGACGCAATTCCCAGACGTGGCGGTCATGTTCCGCGCCGCTCGAATCGGGATGCAGCCGTTCGAGAACCCGCGCGCGATCGACCACCCGGTTCAGCCGCCCCGCAATCACATTCATGAACGCGCCGATCCCGGCAAGCAGGAACACCGGTGCCACGGCCAGCTGGATCGTGCGGGCAATGTCCGTCACCGCAATGACATAATTCACCTACTCACGCTCCGGCACGGGCACATTGAAGCCGTTGAGCGTCATCGACACCATCGCATAAAGCCCGACAAGATAGATCAGCTCATTGGCGCCGTGCTGCCCGAACGTCTCAACCGCAAGCGCATAGGCCGGTTCGGGCAGGATACCGCCGTTCACCAGCGCAAAAGTGACATCATAAGCGATGCTTTCGGGCTCAGTCAGATCATCGGGCTTTTCGCCGCAAACAAGGGTCGCGAGCCGTCGCTTCGACATTTGCTCACGTTCGGCAACGGCAATATGTGCATAGATTTCGTAGGCCGCATCGAAATGCGCACCAACGACGAGAATCGCGACCTGTCGCACCGGGTCGGGCAGCGACGCCTGTGCAGTCATTGCCTTGGTCAGATCCCAGATCGCCTTGCCGATCACCGGTTCGTGCAGCCACGGATTCCACGGCCCCATCAACGCGCCATCTTCGCTCACTGTCTTGAAGTCGTTGAAATTCGACGAAATGCCGGCTTTCATATCCGCATAAAGCGCTTGTTGTTCAGATGTGAGATCAGCAGGCAGGATAAGAGGCAGACGCATGGGGAAGCTCCGTAGGATATTAGCATATAACGAACGTCACGCCGATCTTGCGCCCGTGTTCACGCCCATGCTCTGCAAATATTTCTTCACGTTGCGGGCCGCCTGCCGGATGCGCTGTTCATTTTCGACCATTGCGATGCGGACAAACCCTTCGCCATCCTCACCATAGCCGACACCCGGCGCGACTGCGACACCGGCGTGCGTCAGCAGTTGCTTTGTGAACTCCAGCGATCCGAGATGGGCGAGCGCGGGCGGAAGCGGCGCCCAGCAGAACATGCTGGCACGCGGGCTGGGGATGTCCCATCCGGCGCGGCCAAAGCTTTCGACGAGGACATCGCGGCGCTTGTGGTAAAGCTGGCGGTTGGTTTCGACGATATCCTGTGGCCCGTTAAGCGCCGCACAGGCCGCGGCCTGAATCGGGGTGAAGGCACCATAATCAAGATAGGACTTCACCCGCGTCAGCGCCGCAATGAGATGCGCATTGCCGACCGCAAAACCCACACGCCATCCTGCCATCGAAAACGTCTTCGACATCGACGTGAACTCGACCGCGATGTCCTTTGCGCCCGGCACTTGCAGGATCGACGGGGTCGGATTGCCGTCGAAATATAATTCTGAATAAGCAAGATCGCTGAGCACCCACACTTTGTTGAGCTTTGCCCACGCGACGAGGCGTTCGTAGAAGGCGAGATCGACCGTTTCCGCCGTCGGGTTCGACGGATAATTGACGATGAGGACCGAGGGCCGCGGCACCGTGAACACCATTGCCCGGTCGAGCGCACGCCAGTAATTCTCATCCGGCGTCGTCGGCACGCTGCGGATCGTCGCGCCTGCAATGATGAAACCGAAGGTATGGATCGGGTAGCTCGGGTTCGGCGCAAGGACGACATCGCCCGGCGCCGTGATTGCGGTCGCCAGGCTCGCCAGACCCTCTTTCGACCCCATCGTCATCACGACTTCGGTTTCGGGATCGAGCTCGACGCCAAAGCGCCGCTTGTAATAGCCTGCCTGCGCTTTTCTGAGGCCGGGAATGCCCCTCGACGCCGAATACCCGTGCGCGTCGGGCTTCATGGCGACTTCGCACAGCTTGTCGATCACATGCCGCGGCGGCGGCAGGTCGGGGTTACCCATGCCCAGGTCGATAATATCCTCTCCGCCCGCGCGCGCCGTGGCCCGCATCGCATTGACTTCGGCGATGACATAGGGCGGCAGGCGCTTCATGCGATAGAATTCGTCGGACATTTCGACCCTTTGCGAGGGTTGGAGGAAATCACGCTATACGGCATTCCCGTCAAAGCGGGAATCCCGTAAGACAGAAAGATTCCGGAGGAGCCCCCCGTGGCAGATGACCCAGTGCCGATGCCAGTCTCGATAACCGCCGACCCCGCATCGGGCATCCGCGCCATCCTCGACAGCTGGGGCGCGCTTCTGAAGCCGATTGCCGAGGCCAACCGCGACAAGGTCGACCCCAAGGACAAGCGGTTCGCAGGGCCGGAATGGGATCATCCGGTGTTCGATGTCATGCGTCAGGGCTATGCGGTCATGGCCGACGCGATGATGGCGGCGGTCGACGCTGCACCCGGCGAACCGCATCAGAAAATGCAGATGGCGTTTGCAATGCGGACTCTGGTCGAAGCCATGTCGCCAGCCAACTCCCCCCTGACCAATCCGGTTGCACTGAACAAAGCGCTCGACACCAATGGCGCCAGTCTGGCCAGCGGGTTCCAGCATTTGCTGACGGACATGCAGCGCGGGCAGCTGACGCATACCGAGGCCGGAGCCTTTGAAGTCGGCGTTAACATCGCGACGACGCCGGGCAAGGTAATTTACGAAACGCCGCTGTATCAGCTCATTCACTATACGCCGACGACGCCGACAGTGGCCCGGACGCCGCTCGTGATTTTCCCGCCGTGGATCAACCGGTTCTACATCCTCGACCTGTCACCCGAAAAGTCGTTCATCCGCTGGGCGGTCGACGAAGGGCTGAGTGTTTTCATGGTGAGCTGGAAATCGGCCGATGCGTCGATGGCCGACATCATCTGGGACGATTATATCGCGGCACAGATCGACGCGATCGATACGATCCGCAAATTGCTCGATGTCAAATCGGTGCATGCCATCGGTTATTGCGTAGCGGGGACGACGCTGGCCGCAACGCTGGCGATACTGGCGGCGAAAGGGAAAGCCAGAAAAATCAAATCGGCGACATTCTTCACGGCTCAAGTCGATTTCAGCGAAGCCGGCGAACTGCTCAATTTCGTCGATGATGCAAATCTGGCAATGATCGATCAGCTCTCGAACGGCGGCTTTCTCGACGGCCGCTATCTCGCGCTCACCTTCAACCTGTTGCGCGGCAGGGATCTGATCTGGAACACCGTGGTCAGCAATTATCTGCTGGGCAAGGAGTATCCGGCGTTCGACCTGCTCCACTGGAACGGTGACACGACGAACCTGCCCGCAAAGTGGCACAAAGCTTATCTGTGCGACCTGTACCGCGACAACAAGCTGGTTGTGCCAGGCGCGCTTCACGCACTTGGTACGGCGATCGACCTGACGAAAATCGAAACCCCCGCCTATATTCAGGCGGGCCGCGAGGATCATATCGCCCCGCTCGCCAGCGTGTGGAAACTCACCGAGCATCTGGCGGGGTCGCTTCGGTTCGTACTGGCAGGATCGGGCCATATCGCCGGTGTCGTCAATCCACCCGCCGCGATGAAATATCAGCATTGGACGAATGAGAGCGATGCGGCGACGCTCGATGATTTCATCGCGGGCGCGACCGAGCACAAGGGCAGCTGGTGGCCCGACTGGCGTCGCTGGATCCGCAGTTTCGGCGGCGATGACGTTGTGGCCAGCGGCGCACGGATACCCGGCAAAGCAGCACTAAAAGCCATTGAAGACGCACCCGGACGCTACGTAAAATCGCGGTAAATTAACCAGATTTCCCATCATCAATGCTGCGCTGCACAAAAACACTTGCAATCTGGTGCGTATGATATATATTGCAGTGCAGCAAAGTCGTTATGGAGGCCGCTCATGGTTGCAAAACCTGTAAAAAGCAAAACTGTCGCCAAGGCTGTCACGGCGCCTGTGGCCAAAGCAGCAGTGGTTGCAAAACCAGTTGTCGCTGCCGTTGCGGCCAAAACCGCGCAGCCTGAATCTGTTGTGCCAGCGCCATCCGCCTCTGCGTCGACAGTTGTGAAAACCATGCTCGATAAAACCATCGAAGCCGTCAAGGCTCCGGTCCAGGCGATCATCACTCCCCGTCCGTCAGAAGGAACCAAAGTCATGAACGATACCGTCACCAAAGTTCAGGAAACTGCCCAGAAATTCACTGCCGATGCAACGGCGCGCGCCTCCGAAATGTTCGGCGATGTTTCGGCCCGCGCCAAGACGGCAATGGAAAAAGGGTCGAAGGGCCTTGAAGACATTGTCGATTTTTCAAAGGGCAATCTTGAAGCCATCGTCACATCGGGCCGCGTTGCCGCCAAGGGCGCGCAGGACATTGCCAAATATTCTGCGGATTATGGCCGCAAGTCGATTGAAGACGCCAACGCAAATGCCAAGAAATTCGCGGCCGTGAAATCGCCGACCGAATTCTTTGCGCTCCAGTCCGAAGTTGCGAAAACCTCACTCGACGCAATGGTCGGCGAAGCTTCCAAATTTGCCGAAGGCTATATGAAACTGCTCGGCGAAATCGTCCAGCCGATCCAGAATCGCTATGCTGTTGCGGTTGAAAAGGTAAAGACGGCCGTCGCCGCCTGAGCCGTTCGCCTCCACGATAAAAGGGTCGCACCGGGAAACCGGGGCGACCTTTTTTTGTGACCAGGTGCTTGCCCCGCGCACCCGCCATGCCATATCATGGCCTTATGCAGATTCTGGGTGCGAACGAACGGAAAAACGACGAGGGTGGAACGGGTGTGGGTGTTGCCACACGCACCCGGACGCGTACCAAACAGCCTGCACCCTATAAGGTGCTGATGCTCAATGACGATTATACGCCGATGGAATTTGTCGTGCTGTGCCTGCAACGTTTTTTCCGGATGAGCATGGAAGATGCGACGCGCGTCATGCTCCATGTCCACCAGAAGGGCGTCGGTGTGTGCGGTATTTTCAGTTATGAAGTCGCCGAAACCAAAGTCACGCAAGTGATGGATTTCGCCAAAACGAACCAGCACCCCCTGCAATGCACGCTTGAAAAGGCGTAGGTGCTTCACAGGGTATAGCGCCGACGATAGGCAGTTTGCCTGTTCGAGCGCGCCAAAAAAAGGGGCTTCCTTTCGGTCACCCCTTTTCGCTGGTATCTCCGGGACTGTTGATTTTAGTCGCGGTCGCCGGTGAGGAAAGCGGGGGCAAATTCGGGCGCGGGGCCGTCATCGTCCGACTTCGGCGCACGTCCGCCGCCATAGCCACCGTCGCCACGGGGCGGACGCCCATCATCTCTGGCACCGCCACCGTCACGACGCGGACCGCGATCACCACCGCCACCGTCACGCCGGGGGCCACGGTCACCACGGCCTTCACCGTCGCGACGGGGGCCGCGATCCGGACGATCACCGCGTCCTTCGCCTCTGGGGCGTTCTTCCCTTGGCGGGCGGGTGTCTTCGAGTTCGGCACCGGTTTCCTGATCGACGACGCGCATCGACAGACGCACCTTGCCACGCGGATCGATTTCGAGGACCTTGACCTTCACGGCCTGCCCTTCGCTCAGCACGTCGGTGACCTTTTCGGTCCGCTCGTTGCGGATTTCGCTGACGTGGACGAGGCCGTCCTTGCCACCCATGAAGTTCACGAACGCACCGAAATCAACCATGTTGACGACCTTGCCGTCATAGATCTTGCCGACTTCGACTTCTTCGACGATTCCGCTAATCCACTTGCGCGCGGCTTCGATCTGCGAAAGGTCGGACGAGCTGATCTTGATCAGGCCTTCGTCGTCGATGTCGACCTTGGCACCCGTCGTCGCCACGATCTCGCGGATGACCTTGCCGCCGGTGCCGATGATGTCGCGGATTTTCGCCTTGTCGATCTGCATCGTTTCGATGCGCGGCGCGAATTCGGACAGCTCGGTGCGGGTTTCGCCCAGTGCCTTGGCCATTTCAGCCAGGATGTGGGTGCGCCCTTCGGCAGCCTGCTTCAATGCCTGCTTCATGATCTCTTCGGTGATGCCGGCGATCTTGATATCCATCTGCATCGTGGTGATTCCTTCGGACGTGCCTGCAACCTTGAAGTCCATGTCGCCGAGATGGTCCTCGTCGCCGAGGATATCGCTGATAACTGCGAACTCCTTGCCTTCGAGGATCAGGCCCATCGCAATGCCCGAGACCGGACGCTTCAACGGAACCCCTGCATCCATCATCGACAGCGAACCGCCGCAGACAGTGGCCATCGACGACGAACCGTTCGACTCGGTGATGTCCGACAACACGCGAATCGTGTAGGGGAAGTCTTCCTTCGAAGGCAGCACGGGGTGCAGCGCGCGCCAGGCGAGCTTGCCGTGGCCGACTTCGCGACGCCCGGGGGCACCGAAGCGGCCGACTTCACCAACCGAATAGGGCGGGAAGTTATAGTGGAGCATGAAGTTCGAATAGCTCAGGCCGTTGAGGCCGTCGATCATCTGCTCGGCGTCCTTTGTGCCCAGCGTCGTCGTGCAGATCGACTGCGTCTCCCCGCGCGTGAACAGGGCTGAACCGTGCGTACGCGGCAGGAAGCCGACGATCGCTTCGATGGGGCGGATCTGCGTCGTGGTGCGGCCGTCGATACGCGCGCCATCTTTCAGGATCGCGGTGCGGACGATTTCTGCTTCGAGCTTCTTCATCAGCTTGCCCGCGGCCATCTGATCCTGCGGCGTGGCGTCGGCAAAGGCGTCCTTGCCCTTGGCGCGCGCTTCGTTGAGCAGGTTCGAACGCTTCGACTTGTCAGTCACCTTGTAGGCAGCGGCAATATCCTTGCCGATCAGCGTCTTCAGCTTGGCCTTGGCAGCCGAAAGGTCAGCCTGTTCGGCCATCGGCCACGGATCCTTGGCGGCTTGTTCGGCGAGATTGATGATCGCCTTGATTACTGTCTGGATGCCGCGATGCGCGAACATGACGGCGCCAAGCATGACGTCTTCCGATAGCTCTTTCGCTTCGGATTCGACCATCATGACCGCGTCGTGCGTGCCAGCGACCACGAGGTCGAGATCGCCCGCCGCAACCTGTTCGTCGGTCGGGTTGAGGATATATTCGCCGTCGACATAGCCAACGCGTGCGGCGGCGATGGGGCCCATGAACGGGACGCCAGAAAGGGTGAGCGCGGCAGAGGCTGCGACCATTGCGAGAATGTCGGGCTCGTTCACGCCGTCATAGCTCATGACCTGCGCAATGACGTTGATTTCATTATAAAAACCCTCGGGGAACAGCGGGCGGATCGGCCGGTCGATCAGGCGCGAAACCAGCGTTTCCT
>CAXTTJ010000057.1:0-9126 GCA_964247235.1 uncultured Sphingomonadaceae bacterium | reverse complement strand
AAAATACAAAAAAGAGAATCCCCGATTCAACCTGAACGGTTTTGGGTCTAAGTCCAGAATCGTTCCCTGAACCATTTTGTCACAATATTTTTCGACCCGGCGGTGACGGGCATGCTTTCGTGGAGGGCGTTGGGGTTCGGCACGCCCCGCTTGTCCATATTGTTCCAGGTCAGCAGCATTGCGGTTTGCGGGGTCACTTTCAAACCCGCGGCACTGAACCAGGTTTCGCCGCCGCTTTCCGGTTCATCAAGGTAGATCATGGCGGTCCAGCTCCGCTGACCGCCGCGCGTTTTTTCCACCTGCCAATAGGGTTCGCCGACGTGGAAATAATCATGATGCGCCTTGAACTGCTGACCGGCGGTATAACGTTGCCCTTGCAGGGTTTCGCCCTGACGCGGCTTCATGCCCATCAGCGCGCAAATCCGCTGATCGATGCCATCGACAAAGGGATGCCAGCGGTCGAGATCGCAACTTTCGGATGTGCGGAACGCGGGGTCGTCCGTCGTCGAAAGCAGGCCCGATGGCTTTCGATCCGAATCGATCATTGCGATCAGGCCGCCGCACTCCTCTGGCATCAGGAAATTCTGGACCACGTAAAGGTCGATGCCATGTCCCGAAACCGACTGAACGGACGGGTTTTTGACAAGCCGCGCCGTCGTGGTGCGCCCGATGGCGGCAAGGCGAGTAAGAGCCATGACATCGCGCTAACAAAGAGACCCGGAACCGCCAAGGCTCCGAGTCTAACTTTGTTACCAGAAGAAATCGTAGATCACGTCGACGACATAGCCGTTGCGCGTATCGACGAGCAGAACATCGTCATAATAGCGAATCCATTCATAGGGCCATTGCGCGTCGGGCAAGCGGTACCGCCACGGATCACTGATCCGGTAGCGCGATCCGAAAAAGATCGAGTCAAGCGTGATGCCGACATCGAAACGCTCGTAGCGATAGCCGTAGCCGTAAGGCGAAGAATATCGCGGCATCCGGTAAAGGTCGCGGTTTGAATAGCGATAACGTTCCCAGTCATAGCGCCGGTCCTGGCGCCAATCGCGGTTCCAGCGCCGGTTATCAGTTCCCCAGCTCTGTCCGCCATCGTTCCATGTGCGATGATTGTCCCAGCGGCGGTCGTTGTGCCAGCCCGGGTTTTGCGGATGATCCCATCGACGATCAGCATCGCGGTTTTGCCAGCCGCGATCGGCAGTCTGGGGCGGCCGGTTGTCGTCGCGCCCGCGGTTGCCGTCGCGGTTGCCCCAACGGTCGTCACGAGGATGCCAGTCACCCTGACCCGGCGTGCGGCGATCAGCATCGCGGTTCCAGTTTCCCGTGTTTTGCGCAGCGGGCGGCGGCGGCGGCTGCGTATCGCGGCGATCCCAATTGCCCTGCATGCGGCCCCCCATGCGTTCGGCACGGCGCGCAGACCAGTCCGGTTGTTGTCCCTGCGCTTGCGACTGGGGCTGAGTCTGGGCTTGAACCTGAGTTTCCTGAGTTTGGATTTGTGGCCGTTCGCGCTGGCGTTGTTGCCAATCCTGTCGTGGCCCGCGATCGCCGCCGCCGCGGTCACGGCGCTCGTCCTGAACGGCAGCGGCCATGCCGCGGGGCTGTACGACACCGATCGAGGGCAACCGGGTTTCGGCGGCAATCGTCGCGTCAACCTCTTGTGCCAGGACAGGAGAAAAAGCGGAGCCCGCCATAAGGGCGGCAATGATCATGCGATGACGCATCGGTTCAGTCCTCACGGGGCCATGCCGCATCAGTACAGCCGGTGCCCATCGACGATGTGTGCCGCGCCGGCGCTGACCGGTTCCTGAATTGCGCTGTCAGCATAGCGAAAGCATTGTCTTTACCAGATATGAACCCGCTGTTCGGGGGGCAGGTAGAGCTTGTCCCCCGGCTTGACGCCAAAGGCCTTGTACCAGGCATCGACATTGCGGACGACGGCATTGACGCGCGCGAATTCGGCCGCATGCGGGTCTGTCAGCGCCTGTTCGCGGACAGCGCCTTCGCGCCGTTTGCCACGCCACACCTGTGCATAGGCCATGAAGAACCGCTGATCACCGGTCAGCCCGTCCCTGATCGCTGGTTCGCCATGTTTGGCGACATAGCGGCGCCACGCGCCATAAGCGGTCTCCACACCTGACAGATCGCCGATATTTTCGCCCATCGTCAGCGCGCCGCTGATATGAACGCCGGGCAGCACTTCGATGGCATCATATTGCCTGCCCAGAGCATCAGCGCGGCGCTGATATTTTGCGGCAGTCTCAGCGCTCCACCAGTCGCGAAACGTGCCGCTGGCATCAAAGCGGCGGCCCTGATCGTCAAAGCCATGACCGATTTCATGCCCGATAACCGCCCCGATCGCACCATAATTCACGGCCGGATCCGCATTCGGATCAAAGAATGGCGGTTGCAATATGGCCGCAGGGAACGTGATCTGATTGGTCGACGCACTGTAATAGGCGTTTACGGTTTGCGGCGTCATGCCCCACAGGGTCCGGTCGACGGGTTTGGGCAAGCGGGACAGCTGCAAGTCCCAATCGAATTTCCGCGCCCGCAGCACATTGCCGAGCAGATCGTCACGGTTCGTCACCACGGTCGAATAATCGATATATTTCGCCGGGTGGCCGACACGCGGATCGAATGCCGCCAGCTTGGCCAGCGCCTGCGTCCGCGTCGCGGCATCCATCCAGTCGTTGCCGGCGATCCGGTCCTTGAGACTGGCGCGCAGATCGGCAATCAGTTCCGCCATCTTGGCATCGCTCGATGCCGGATAATAACGCTCGACATAAAGCCGTCCGACCGCCTCGCCCAGCGCCGATCCGACCAGTTGCACGCCGCGTTTCCAGCGGTCGCGCTGGACCGGCTGACCGCGCAACGTCTTTGAAAAGAAGTTGAAATTTATGTCGTCAAAGGCGCGCGGCAGGCTCGACGCATTGGCGCGGATGAAATGATAGGCGAGATATTCCTTCCACGTCGACAGCGGCACACTGTCGATCATCTTGCCCGCCGCGGCAATTGCAGAGGTCTGGCGAACGATGATCGTATCGACGTGGCCGAGGCCCAGATCAGCCAGTAATATGGTCCAGTCGAACTCCGGCGCGAGCGCAGTCAGCTTGGCGCGGTCCATCGCGTTCAGCGATTCGACCAGATTGCGGCTGCGCTCGGGCGTCCAGTGCGCTGTGGCAATCGCAGTTTCGAGTGCCATGATCCGGTCGGCGCGCCCTTGCGGATCGGACAGTCCCGCCAATGTCTGCACGTCGACCATATACGTGCGATAGGCCGCCCGGAACGCGACGAACTTTGGCTCGTCCTTCACATAATAGTCGCGATTGGGCAGACCCAGACCGCTTTGTACAACAGCCGCGACATAGCGGCTGGGATTGGCCGGATCAGGCATGACACCGATCCCGATCGGCGCGAAATATTCGTTTGACGCGAACAGCTTCAACAGTCCGGCCCTGTCGTTTACCGCTTCGATCCGCGCGAGATAGGGCGTTATGACCTTTGCGCCCCGTGCCTCGATCGCAGCGGCGTCCATCCAGCTGGCATACATGTCGCCGATCTGCTGTGCGGGCGTACCGGGCGCGCCACCGCGCTTTGCAACGTCCTCGACAATCGCGCGCACCCGGCTTTCGGACAGGTCGGCAAGAGTCGTGAAGACACCGACACTCGTCCGGTCGGGCGCAATCTCGGTACGCCTGTCCCATGACCCATTGGCATATGCCCAGAAATCATCGCCCGGTTTGACGTTCAGGTCACGCCCCGTAAGATCGACACCCCATGTCCCAAGCTGTGGTCTGGCGGGGCTGGCATTGGCGGCAAGCGGCATCAGCACTGCAGCGCACGCCATCAGGACCGCACGGATACTGAACATGAGGACATCCTTTCCGAATGGCAAACGGCCATGCCAGGCGATACCATATGTTATCAGGGCAAATCACCCGCCACAATCGCCGCCCAAGCGGTTTCGTCGATAACGTCGATGCCGAATTCGGCGGCCTTCTTGAGCTTCGATCCTGCGCCCGGCCCCGCGACGACGAGATCGGTTTTGGCGCTGACTGATCCGGACGTCTTTGCACCCAGTACTTCGGCCTGTGCCTTGGCTTCGTCGCGGCTCATCGTTTCGAGCGAGCCGGTGAAGACGATGGTCTTGCCGGTCACGGCGGAGGCTTTGACGTTCGACACATAGGCGGGCGGCGACACTTCGCGGAGCAGGTCAACCCACGCCGCACGGTTATGCTCTTCATGGAAGAAATCGACGAGTGACTTTGCGACGACGGGGCCGACCCCCTCGACGCTGGCCAGTTCGGCAACGGCGTCTTCATGTTGCGCAACGTCGGCGACATGTCCGACCGTCTTGAACGCGCGGATGAGGTCTTTGGATGTGCCCGCGCCGACATGACGGATGCCGATGCCGAACAGGAATTTGATCGGATCCGGCGCGCGCTTGGCTTCGATGGCGGCGAGGAGATTGTCGACCGACTTTTCTTTCCAGCCCTCACGCGCCAGAAGTTCGTCGCGATGGTTTTGCAGGCGGAAAATATCGGCGGGTGCGTGCAGCCAGCCGAGCTCGAAAAATTCGACGATCGTCTTGTCACCCAACCCATCGATATCGAGCGCGCCGCGCGATACGAAATGCTTGAGCCGCTCGATCCGCTGCGCCGGACAGATCAGGCCGCCGGTACAGCGGATATCGACTTCCCCGTCTTCGCGCACTGCGTCCGACTGGCATTCGGGGCAAACCGCTGGAAAGGCGAACGCCGGGCGATCCACTTCGGGCGTCAGGTTTTCGAGTATCTGCGGGATCACGTCGCCAGCGCGCTGGATAGTCACCCGGTCACCCACGCGCACACCGAGCCGCGCAATCTCGTCGGCATTATGCAGTGTCGCGTTGGTCACGACGACTCCGCCGACAGTGACGGGTTCGAGCCGCGCGACGGGGGTCAGCTTACCGGTCCGCCCGACCTGGATGTCGATGGCGAGCAATGTCGTCTGCGCGCGTTCCGCCGGAAATTTATGCGCAATCGCCCAGCGTGGCGCCTTCGCCACAAAGCCCAGCCGCGCCTGCCAGTCGAGCCGGTCAACCTTGTAAACCACGCCATCAATGTCGAACGGCAAATCGGCGCGGCCCGCCTCGATCCGGCGATAATGCGCCAGCGCGTCGGCGGTTTCGGCGCGGATCAGCAAATCGCTGACCGGCACGCCCCACGATGCGATCGCCTGCATCACGTCATATTGCGTGTCGCCCGGCACCTCCGACGCCTCTCCCCAGCCATGCGCGAGAAAGCGCAGAGGGCGGCTCGCGGTGACGCTGGCATCCTTCTGCCGCAGCGATCCGGCCGCCGCATTGCGCGGATTGGCGAAGACGCGTTCGCCAGCGAGCCGTTCGTTGAGCGCTGCGAAATCATCCTTCGCCATATACACTTCACCGCGAATTTCGAAGATGGCTGGAATAAACTCCCTCCCCTTCAGGGGAGGGGCAGGGGGTGGGGACTGTTCGCCTGAGCCGAAGTCAGATGCTTGCGCGGACACTCCCCACCCCAACCCCTCCCCTGAAGGGGAGGGGTTTAGAGTCTGCGGCACATCCCCAATCGTCCGCACATTGGGCGTCACATCCTCGCCCACCGCGCCGTCGCCGCGCGTCGCCGCCTGCACCAGCACACCGTTTTCATAGCGCAGTGAACAGGACAGCCCGTCGATCTTCGGCTCTGCCGTCAGCGCGACCGGGGTATCAGCGGACAGGTTCAAAAACCGCCGCACCCGTGCGACGAACTCCTCGACCTCGTCATCGGCAAACGCATTGTCGAGGCTGAGCATCGGCTTGGCATGCGTGACCTTGGCCAGCGCCGACGTCGGCACCGCCCCCACCGCCTTCGACGGCGAATCCGCGCGGACGAGATTCGGAAACTCCCGCTCCAGCGCCGCATTCTCACGGACCAGCGCGTCATAGTCGGCGTCTGAAATCTCGGGCGCGTCATTGCCGTGATACATGCGGTTGTGATGCGCGATCTCCCAGGCGAGACGCATCAGGCGGTCGGCGGCGTCGGCTTCGGTCATTTTTCTCTGCGGCGGCGCGGTCTGTGCGGCTCAAGTTCGGGCATCTGCCGTTTCATGAATTCGTCGAAAAGTGGCACGGTAAATGCTGTTTCACCATGTCGCTGACTCCAAACCATGCCCTTTTCGATAAGCTGCTGCCGAACAGTCGCGACTGCTCCTGCATTCACTTGCAAGACGCCCGAAATCTCTCCGGTTTTGTGGGGGCCCGGTCCCAGTTCAGCCATTGCCCTCAAATATTTCTGTTGCAGTAGAGTGAGGCGATCAAATCTAACGCGGAAAAAATTTGCATCAAGGTGAACGATGATGCCAGGTGTTGCATTGGTAATATCTTCGATATGTATTGCGGGGCCGGGGGCCTGATTCCAGACACGAAATCCCCATTCCTGAATAAAATAGGGGTAACATTGGGTCAGTTTAAGCACGTCTTCAACGGCCGCGTCATCGAAATTGACTCCCTCTTCAACTGCTGGTTTTACGAGCGCATCACGCGCGGAATCTTGCTGGAGCGGCCCTATTTCCGGATAGTCAAACAATCGCTCGGCATAAGATTTTGCGTTGCCTGCCAAAGCGGCAATTTGGGGCAGTCCGGCCCCAACAAAGAAAAATGGCAATCCAAGCTGCGACAACTCGTGGCATGCAACGACAAGCGCTGCCAGTTCATTGGCTGAAAGATATTGGACCTCATCTATGAAAAGACCGACCGCACGATCCTTCTCGCGCGCTGCTTCAGCAATCGCGACCAACAAGTCGGGTAAATCATGTTCAAGATCGCCTGTATCAGCGCGGCCCGGTGCGGGCTCAATGCCAAATTCCATTTCTCCGATATTGACCTTAAATGCGGCAGCAAAGTTCCTCACGATCGTCGCAGCTTGACGAACTTTTTGGCCCGCAGCCTTCATCAGGTCGAGTTCGTAAAGCATGCGGCGCAATTCCGGGATCAGCAAGTGCGGGAGCTGGCCACCCTCAGGCGCTTCGATTTTTGCAGTGCTGAACAATCGCTTGTCAGCTTCGCGATACAGTCTGTTGAGCAACACCGTCTTTCCAACACCCCGCAACCCAAGAAGCATAATCCCTTTGGCGGGGCGCCCACGTAGAACACGGTCCATATCGGCCGTTGCGTCGTTGATGAGCTGATCGCGACCAGCCAGTTCCGGAGGCTGTAAGCCGGCACCCGGTGCATATGGATTAATCCGGCGGTCCATAAACACCCCTCATATTAGGTCAATTAATAGAAATGTTATTAATTGACCTAAATTTATAGTCAAGCCGCCACCAGTCGCGCGGCCTGCGCGCGTGCCTCATCGGTCACTTCGGCGCCTGACAGCATTCGCGCGATTTCTTCCTGCCGTTCGACTGCATCCAGTGTCCGCAGGTTCGTGCGCGTCACGAGGCCGTCGCTGTTCTTTGCGATCAGCAGATGTTCGCCGCCGCGCGCGGCAACCTGCGGACTGTGGGTGACGACCAGAACCTGCCGTCCGCTTGCCAGCCGCGCCAGCCGGTCCCCGATCGCGCTAGCCACCGCGCCGCCGACGCCGCGGTCGATTTCGTCGAAGATCATTGTGCCCGCCCCGCCTTCCTCGGCCAGCGCGACTTTGAGCGCGAGGATGAAGCGCGAAAGTTCGCCGCCGCTCGCGATTCTGGTCATCGGCGCGAACGGCGCGCCGGGGTTGGTCGAAACTTCGAATTCGACGCGGTCCTTCCCCACCTCGCTGTCCGGCCCCGCCGCGACGACAGTCCGAAACCGCGCGGCATCGAGTTTCAGCGGCACCAGCTCACCCGCCACCGCCGCATCGAGCCGTGCGGCCGCCGCCGTCCGCGCTTCGGTCAGGCGCGCCGTTTCAGTCGCATAGGCATCGCGCGCCGCCGCAAGGTCGGCCTCAAGCTTTGCCAGCCCCGCGCCGCCCGCCTCGATCGCGTTCAGCTTGCCCCGCAGTTCGTCTGCGAGCGCTGCCAGATCGTCAGGCTGAATCCGGTGCTTGCGCGCCAACCCGCGCAAGTCGAACAGCCGCGCCTCGTCCGCTTCAAGCCGCGCGGGGTCATAGACATGCGCGCGGGCGGCGGCCGCGAGTTGCTCTTCGGCCAGCGCCCCCTCGATGATCGCGCGGTCGATCGCGGCGAGCGCTTCGGCCAGCGCCGGATGATTGCGCGCCACCCGGTCAAGCGCGCGGGCGGCAGCGCGGAGTTTGGGGAGCGCACCCTCCGCCCCTTCGATCAGGTCCGTCAGCACGTCGAGTTCCCCCGACAGCCGCTCCCCCCGCTGCATCGTCGCGCGTGCGGTGGCGAGCGCTTCCTCCTCACCTGGTTCGGGGGCGAAAGCGTCGAGTTCGGCTACAGTATGCGTCAGCCAGTCACGATCACGTCCGGCATCCTCAAGCGCTGACGTCGCTGTCATCAATGCGGCGTCCGCCACACGCATCGCCCGAAATGCCGCGGAGGCGCGCGTCAGATCAATGTTCCCGAACATGTCGAGCAAGCCACGGTGGCCCGCCGGGGCGAGCAACCCGCGATCATCATGCTGGCCATGAATTTCAACCAGCATCGCGCCGATTTCACGCAGCAATGCGGCCGAAACCGGCTGATCGTTGACAAACGCACGACTGCCGCCATCGCCTTTGACCGTGCGGCGGATGATCAGCGGTTCGCTGGCATCACCAGACAGGTCGTTGGCCAACAGGAGTGCCTCGACTCCCGGATCAAAATCAAATGTCGCCGTGACACTCGCCTGAACCGCGCCCTGCCGCACCAGTCCTGCCGCGGCCCGGCTACCCAGCGCCAGGCCCAGCGCATCAAGCAGGATCGATTTGCCCGCCCCCGTCTCACCCGTAATGACCACCAGTCCACGCGCGAAATTCAAATCGAGCGCTTCGATCAGGACGACGTCACGAATGGCAAGCGACTGGAGCATGGTGGGACATCTAACGAACAAGCGCGACGTGGCAAAGCCACGTCGTCGGTCGGCACTGCGGGTGCCGCCGTCCGGGCGTGACGCGAACCACTGGATTTAGCGAGCGCTAAATCCTAGAGCGGGATGACATTTGACTGATTCAAAGGGGATTCCCATTGGGTCATTTT
>CAXTTJ010000056.1:0-9249 GCA_964247235.1 uncultured Sphingomonadaceae bacterium | reverse complement strand
TCAGAAACTCCGGATATGCGTCAATGTAATGTCATCCGACTCTAGCGACAAAGAGCCGAAGCGCAAGTTCAAGAGCTGCCCGATCGGCTATTGCCACATTGACATTGACACCGCTATCGTGACGCGCCCGGCACCCACAGGACATCGTCGTGGCCATTGCCATTGGCGACACGCGCCATCGTGAACAGATGATCCGACAAACGGTTGAGGTATTTCAGTGCCTGCGGATTGAGGCCAGTCGCGTGAACGGCGCTGCGTTCGGCCCGGCGAACCGCGGCACGGGCAACATGAAGATGCGCCGCCAGCGCCGATCCGCCGGGAAGGATGAAGCTTTCCAGCGGAGACAGCCCGGCATTCATGCGATCAATTTCGGATTCCAGCCGCGCGATCTGAACCGGCATGATGCGTAACGGCTCCCAGCCGAATTCGCCGTCTGGCGTCGCGATGTCGGCGCCCAGATCGAACATGTCATTCTGGATCATGCGCAGAACGGAAAGGACGTCCCCCGACGCATGAACCGCCGCCACGCCGATCAGGCTGTTCGCTTCATCAACATCGCCAATCGCGGCCATGCGCGGGGCCTGTTTCGAAATGCGGCTGCCGTCGACAAGGCCCGTCATGCCGTCATCGCCGGTTCTTGTGTAAATCTTGTTGAGTTTGACCATTTAGTTCTGTCGCGAAAGCAGCAACAGCAGAACCACCAGGACCACGGCGCCTGCCTGAAAACCGACGCGCATGAACATCGCCTTGTTCTGGCGCTCTGCCGAGCGGCTGACGCCGCCATCGGTTGACCGCAAATCTTCTTCGGTTGTTTGCAGGAACGCGATGATCCCCCTGATCAGCGCGAACAGCGCGCCACCCATGGCGACGACGATAAGGATGATGAGGACTGTGGACATCGTCTGTTGTTAGGCGGTGTCGACGGTAAAGCCAATGGGCAGCCGCCCTGCACGAAGATCTTTGGCAAGCGACGGGCCGTCAACCCCGCCGGCGCGCAGGCTGGCAAGGCTTGCCGATTGCGCACGCTTGGCAAGGCGCTTGCCATCGGGTCCGCAGATCAGCGCATGGTGGTGATAGCGCGGGACCGGCAGGCCCAGCCGTCGTTGCAGAACGCGGTGGACATCGGTTGCGAGTTCAAGATCGCAACCGCGCACGACATCAGTCACGCCGTCCGCCGCATCATCGACAGTCACGGCGAGATGATAGCTGGCAAGCGCATCTTTGCGGGCGATCACGACATCGCCCCACGATTGTGCCGGATCATCCGCATCGGCCGCCTTCGCCATGTCGAGCCGCCATGCCGCCGGCCCTTCGATGCGGTGGTCGCGGCATGTACCGGGATAAACGGGTGGCCGGTCCCCCTGTGGCGCGCTGGCGCTCGCGGCAATTTCGGCGCGGGTGCAGATGCAGGGATAGGTCAGGCCCATGACGCGCAGCCGGTCGAGGGCGGCTTCGTACCGCGCGCGATGATCGCTCTGCACGCTGACTGCGTCCCATGTCAGCCCCAGCCAGCGCAGATCGTCGAAAATCGCCTCGACAAATTCAGTGCGGCAGCGACCGCTGTCGATATCTTCGATCCGTATCAGGAACCGGCCGTGTCCGCGACGTGCCATGTCATGCGCCAGGATCGCGGAATATGCATGGCCCAGATGCAATAAACCCGTCGGTGACGGGGCAAAGCGGGAAATGGGAGGTTGACCGCGAGTCGGTCCCTGTGCTGTCATATGCGCGTCACCATAAGGCCCGATGAGCGCCGAGGACACGAAAGGGAACACGGTTACGCATGTACCACCCCGATCTCATCCGCCATCCTGACGGGTGCCCGGCGCTCGTCCTTAATGCCGACTATACGCCCCTCAGCTATTACCCGTTGAGTGTGTGGCCGTGGCAGACGGCGGTCAAGGCGGTGTTCCTCGACCGTGTCGACATTGTCGATCATTATCAGCGCGAAGTGCATTCGCCGACGCATACCATGAAACTGCCGTCGGTCATCGCACTCAAATCCTATGTCAAACCGTCACAGCATCCGGCGTTCACGCGGTTCAACGTGTTTTTGCGTGACCGGTTTCAATGCCAATATTGCGGCGTCGGTAACGATCTGACGTTTGACCATGTGGTGCCGCGTGCCTATGGCGGGCGCACGACGTGGGAAAATGTCACGACGGCCTGTGCGCCATGCAACCTGAAGAAAGGCGGGCGGACGCCAAGGGAAGCCAAAATGGGCCTGCATATCGCACCGATCCGCCCGACAACCTGGCAATTGCAGGATCACGGCCGCGCCTTTCCACCCAATTTCCTGCACGACAGCTGGCGGGACTGGCTCTATTGGGACATCGAACTGCTGGCCTGACCGGGTCTGACTCTAGTCGCGGGGCAGACGTCGCACGGCTTTTTCCATCTCGCGGTTCATGCGTTCGCCAATTGTGCGCAATTCGGGCAACATCCGGACCATGCTGCCTGCCATAGCGCCCATCGTGCCGACGGCCTGACGACTGCCATCCGCCATCTTGTCGCGGACATAGGGATCGTCGCGTTCCATGACATCGCCCAGCGTGCGCGCGCCGTCCCAGTTGCGATCATGTTCGGCATCGGGGTCAATCTTGCCAATCGCCGCGCGCAGTTTATCCACGCGCAGGTCCATGAACATGTCTGCCATGGCGATCATCATGCCCGACATTGCGCTTTGCGTGCGCGGATCGTTGAGTTTGTCGGCGATGCGCGCCATGTCGGCATCTTCGGCATGATGAGAGGCGGCGACAGCGGGTGACGTGGCGACGCCCGCAAGAAGAAGGGCAAGAAAAGGCAGGCGCATGGCAGTCCTTTCAACGCCACCTGCAATCCAGGTGGCATTGCCTGGCTAGGACCATATGGCTGTCCACAGGCTGAACGCCCTATTCCGCTGCCACCATCGCTTGCGCCTCGTCCATCGGTTGCGCCAGACGTGAGAGCATTTCCTTTGGACAGACCTGCCAGAAACGCCCGCGCCAGCGGTCCCAGTCATCGAGGATGCTGTTCGACCATTTGCTGTCGGTCTTGACCGCATGTTCGGCGATCAGCGCGCGCGCCCTGGTTTCCCAATAGGTCGAGGCGAGGCGTTGCCAGACGATGCTGTCCGGGTTGGCGCGGCGTTCGAAATTATCGTCCGTGTCGAGCACGAACGCCATGCCGCCCGACATGCCTGCACCGAAATTGTCACCGACCTCGCCCAGGATGATCGCGGTGCCGCCGGTCATATATTCGCAGCCATTGGCGCCGCAGCCTTCGACGACAACCTCTGCGCCCGAATTGCGGACGGCAAAGCGCTCGCCCGCACGGCCCGCCGCGAACAGCTTTCCCGAAGTTGCACCGTAAAGGACAGTGTTGCCGATGATCGTGTTATGCTGGCTTTCGAGCGGGGAGCTGACCATCGGGCGCACGGTGACGATCCCGCCCGACAGCCCCTTGCCGACATAGTCATTCGCATCGCCGAACACTTCGAGCGTGATGCCCTTGCACAGGAACGCGCCAAGCGACTGCCCCGCGCTCCCACGCAGGCGGACATGGACATGGCCATCGTTGAGCGCCGACATGCCGTATTTCTCGGTAATCTCCGCAGACAGGCGCGTGCCGACGGCGCGGTGGGTGTTACGCACGGTATAGGTCAGCTGCATCTTCTCGCGCCGCTCGAACACCGGCTTGGCATCGCGCAGGATTTGCGCGTCGAGGCTGTCAGGGACCGGATTGCGCCCGCCGGGAACGTTGAAGCGGCGCTTGTCGTCGTCGGCATCGACCTTGGCAAGGATCGGGTTCAGATCGAGGTCGTCGAGATGTTCGGCGCCACGGCTGACCTGGCGGAGAAGTTCGGTGCGACCGATCACTTCGTCGAGTGACTTGCACCCGAGGCGCGCGAGGATTTCACGCACTTCTTCGGCAATGAAGGTCATCAGGTTGATGACTTTTTCGGGGGTGCCAGTGAATTTCGCGCGCAGCCGCTCGTCCTGCACGCAGACGCCGACGGGGCAGGTGTTCGAATGGCACTGGCGGACCATGATGCAGCCCATCGCGACGAGGCTCAATGTACCGATGCCGAACTCTTCCGCGCCAAGGATCGCGGCGATGACGATGTCGCGGCCCGTCTTCAGTCCGCCGTCGGTGCGCAGTTTGACGCGGTGGCGCAGCCCGTTCAGCGTCAGCACCTGATTGACTTCGGACAGGCCCATTTCCCACGGCGTCCCGGCATATTTGATGCTGGTTTGCGGCGAGGCCCCGGTCCCGCCGGTATTCCCCGCGATCAGGATGACATCGGCATGCGCTTTTGCGACACCCGCCGCGACCGTGCCGATACCCGCCGAGGAGACGAGCTTGACGCAGACGCGCGCGCGCGGGTTGATCTGTTTCAGGTCATAGATGAGCTGTGCGAGATCCTCGATCGAGTAAATGTCATGATGCGGCGGCGGCGAGATAAGCGAGACGCCCGGTGTCGCATGGCGCAGCTTGGCGATGAATTCAGTGACCTTGAAGCCGGGCAGCTGGCCGCCCTCACCGGGTTTTGCGCCTTGCGCGACCTTGATCTCAATCTCTTCGGCCGCGCCCAGATATTCCGCGGTCACGCCGAATCGCCCACTCGCGATCTGCTTGATCGACGAATTGGCGTTGTCGCCATTGGGGTAGGGTTTGAAGCGGACGCTGTCCTCGCCGCCTTCGCCCGAGACGGCTTTGGCACCGATGCGGTTCATCGCGATCGCGAGTGTTTCATGCGCTTCCGGGCTAAGCGCGCCAAGCGACATGCCGGGCGTCACGAAGCGCTTGCGGATTTCGGTGATTGCTTCGACGCTGTCGATTCTGACCGCGTCCTTGGCATAGTTGAATTCGAGCAGATCGCGCAGATAGACCGCCGGGAGATCGCGGACACCGCGCGCGAATTGCAGATAGGTCGAATAGCTGTCGGTGCCAACCGCAGTTTGCAGCAGGTGCATCAGCTGTGCGGAGTAGGCATGCGGCTCGCCCCCGGCGCGCTGGCGATAAAAACCGCCGATGGGCAATGTGGCGACCGCCTTGTCGAAGGCGGCTTCGTGACGTTCGCCGACACTGATGTACAGCGATGCATAGCCTTCGCCCGAAATCTTTGCGGGCATGCCGGGAAACAGATCGTTGACGAGTGCGCGAGACAAGCCAACCGCCTCGAAATTATAGCCCCCGCGATATGACGAGATGACCGCAATCCCCATTTTCGACATGATCTTGAGCAGACCGTCACCGATCGCGACTTTATGCTTCTGGATGCACTGGTCGAGCGGCATCGCACCGAACAGGCCACGTGACTGGCGGTCGGCAATCGCGGCTTCGGAGAGATAGGCGTTCACCGTCGTCGCGCCGACGCCGATCAGCACGGCATAATAATGCGTGTCGAGGCATTCGGCCGAGCGGACGTTGACCGACGCGTAGGAGCGCAGCCCCTTGCGCACGAGATGCGTGTGGACGGCAGCGGCGGCGAGGACCATCGGAATGGCGACGCGGTTTTCGGACACATGCTCGTCCGTCAGGAACAGTTCGCTGCGCCCCTCTCGGATCGCCTGTTCGGCTTCGGCGCGGACATGCGCGATGGCGGCGCGCAAGCCATCGGCGCCTGACCCCATTTCGAATGTGCAGTCGATTTCGGCGGCGGCGGCCCCGAAGTGGGTTTTGAGGCGGAGCCAGTCGCCCGAGGTCAGCACCGGCGTATCGAGCACGAGCACCCGGTCGCGCCCCGAATCCTGATCGAGGATATTGGCGAGATTGCCGAAGCGCGTCTTGAGGCTCATCACTTGGCGTTCGCGCAGCGAATCGATCGGCGGGTTCGTGACTTGCGAGAAATTCTGGCGGAAAAACTGGCTGATCAGGCGGGGATTGTCCGACACCACCGCAAGCGGCGTATCATCGCCCATGCTGCCGATCGCTTCCTTGCCATCCTCGACCATCGGCGACAGGATCAGTTCCATATCCTCCATCGTCTGCCCCGCCGCGACCTGACGGCGGACGAGTTCGGCGCGCGCGAAATAAGTCGGCGCATCCTCGATCGCTGGCAGCTCTTCGAGCGTCAGGAAATCGCCCACCATGTCGCGATACGGTGCTTCGGCAGCGAGGCGATCCTTGATCTCGCGGTCCTGATAGAGCTTCCCTTCGTCGAGATCGACCGCGATCATCTGCCCCGGCCCCAGCGCGCCTTTCATCAGGACGGTCGCTTCGGGGACAACCACCATCCCCGTCTCCGACCCGACGATCAGCAGGTCATCATTGGTCAGCGTATAGCGCAGCGGGCGCAGCGCATTGCGGTCCATCCCCGCCACTGCCCAGCGGCCATCAGTCATCGCAAGTGCCGCGGGGCCGTCCCACGGCTCCATGACGCTGGCCAGATAGGCATACATGGCGCTGTGTTCGGGCGGCATGTCGGGCCGATCCTGCCAGGCTTCGGGGACAAGCATGGTCTTTGCCGTCGGCGCGTCGCGGCCACTGCGCGCGATGACTTCGAATACGGCATCGAGCGCGGCGGTATCGCTGGCACCCGCCGGGATCACCGGCTTGATATCGTCCGACGCATCGCCGAACGCAAGGCTCGCCATGCGGATTTCGTGCGCTTTCATCCAGTTCTTGTTCCCGCGGATCGTGTTGATCTCGCCATTATGCGCGAGGCAGCGAAACGGCTGCGCCAGCCACCATTGCGGGAAGGTGTTGGTCGAATAACGCTGGTGGAAAATGGCGACGCGCGACGTGAAGCGTTCGTCCTGCAAATCGGGATAGAACACCGACAGGCTCTCGGCGAGGAACAGCCCCTTGTAGACAATCGAGCGCGCCGACAGCGAGCAGATGTAAAAGCCCTGAATCTGCGCCTCGATCACCTTCTTCTCGATGCGGCGACGCACGAGGTAGAGCGTCTTTTCGAACTCGACGAGGTCAGTGGTCTTGGCATTCGGCCCAGCGATCATGATCTGTTCGATCTCAGGCCGCGTCTCCTGTGCCTTGCGCCCGATCACCGACACATCGACCGGCACCTGCCGCCAGCCATAAATGGTGAAGCCCGCATCGATAATTTCGGATTCGACGATGGTCCGGCACGTCTCCTGCGCGCCGAGGTCAGTGCGCGGCAAAAAGACCATGCCGACGCCTAGCCAGCTATTGTCGATCGGCTTGTGCCCGCTCGCGACAATGGCATCGGCAAAGAAGGGCATGGGGAGATCGACATGCAGCCCCGCGCCGTCGCCGGTCATGCCATCGGCATCGACCGCGCCGCGGTGCCACACCGCCTTCAGCGCATCGATGGCCGAGGCGACGACCCGGCGCGATGCGCGGCCATCAGTGGCGGCAACAAGCCCGACGCCGCAGGCATCGCTTTCGAATTCGGGGCGATACATGCCGTCACGGGCAATACGCATGCGTTCGGAGGGGGTGCTCACTTTTGCATCTTCTTCGGATCAATGCCGAGCAGCGTCGCGATCCGGTCACGTTCGGCTTGGGTCAGGTCGGTATATTTGCGCTGTTTGGGCAGATCCTTGGTCGCCTCGGTCATCGCGCCGACCATCTTTGGCATTTCCTTCATCATGTCGGGCATGATCGCCATCATCCGGTTCATGACGGCGGGGTCGGTGTAGATCAGCAATGATTGCGCGGCATAGTCCTTGCCGGTGGGCGTCGCGAAGAAGCGTTCGAGATCGCCGAGCTGCACCGGCGTAAAGCGGCGGGCATAGGCTTCGGACAGCCCTTCGCGCACGGCGGGCTCATATTTCGACATCATGTTGGCCATGCTGCCCATCATCGCCTTCATGCCGAGGTCCATGCGTTGCCTGAACGCCGGATCGGTGATTTCCATGACCTGTTTCAACGCATCGGGGGACAGTTTCGGTGCGTCCTCCTCGTTCATCCCGGCGGCGATCATGATTTCGCGCACGGGCAGATTGCCCATCTGGTCGATCATGCCCGACATGATCTTGTCGAACGTGCCGCTCATTATCTTGCCATAGGTGCCGTCGGGCAGGAGTACGCCGGCAATGCGCGTGGCGGCGGCAAGCGCGGCGGGGTCAGTCGCAGTCTGGGCCAGCGTCGTTGCCGGAGCCAGAGCCAATGTCGCAGCGATCAAAAATCCTTTCATGCGGCTTTCCTTTCCATCGCAGCCTTTGCCTTCAGATAACGGTGCATGTGATCCGACACGTCGCGCCCGTCGCGGATGGCCCAGACGACGAGGCTCGCCCCGCGGACGATGTCGCCCGCAGCGAACACGCCGTCCAGACTCGTTTGCATCGTCTTGTGATCGACGCGCAACGTGCCCCAGCGGGTGACGCCGAGGTCGGGCGATCCGAACATCTTGGGCAGGTCTTCGGCATCGAAGCCCAAAGCCTTGATGACGAGGTCGGCGTCGATCCTGTACTCGCTGCCGGGATCAGCCTCGGGTGCGCGGCGGCCGCTGGCGTCAGGAGCGCCGAGACGCATTTTGGCGACGCGGACGTCGTTGACCGCGCCGCTGTCGGCCGATCCGAATGCTTCGGGGGCGGAGAGCCAGACGAATTCGACGCCTTCCTCCTCGGCATTGGCGACTTCGCGCTGGCTGCCCGGCATGTTCGCGCGGTCGCGGCGATAGAGGCATTTGACCGACTTCGCGCCCTGACGCACCGCGGTTCGGACGCAATCCATCGCGGTGTCGCCCCCGCCGATGACGACGACGTTCTTGTCCTGTGCATCGAGCGCACCGCTGTCGAAGGCGGGAACATTGTCGCCAAAGCTCTTTCGGTTCGATGCAATAAGGTAATCGAGCGAGTCGACCACGCCGCCGCTGCCCACGCCCGGCGCCTTTATCGCGCGCGCCTTGTACACACCCGTCGCGATCAGGATCGCGTCATGCTTCTGGCGCAGCGCGTCAAGCGTCGCATCGCGCCCAACTTCGAAATTTTCATGGAAAACGATGCCGCCCGCTTTCAACCGATCGACGCGGCGCATCACGACGGGCTTTTCGAGCTTGAAGCCGGGAATGCCATAAGTCAGCAACCCGCCCGCCCGGTCATGCCGGTCGTAGACATGCACCTCATACCCCGCGACGCGCATATATTCGGCAGTGGCGAGGCCCGCTGGCCCCGCGCCGATGATCCCGACTGATTGCCCGCGCGACGGGCCGGGGACGATGGGTTCGACCCAGCCTTCTTCCCATGCGGTATCAGTGATGAATTTTTCGACCGAACCGATCGTGACCGCGCCATGGCCCGAAAATTCGATGACGCAATTGCCCTCGCACAGCCGGTCCTGCGG
>CAXTTJ010000055.1:7983-9427 GCA_964247235.1 uncultured Sphingomonadaceae bacterium | reverse complement strand
GCCCAGGCGATGTCGACCATTGTCCAGCTCCCCGCCTTGTTCCGGTCGATGTTCCAGCGTTTGTGAAGTTCGGGAGTGACAGTGCGAAAACGACCCTTCAAATCTTCTGCGCTGTTATCGGGAATGGCGCACATCGCTTCGAACCCCGACCAGTTTTCGGCATACCATTCGGGGCTTCGCAAAGGCGCCTCAACAACGATCAGCCGCGATATCCGCGTCGTGCCCGAGGTGGCGTGGGCCATGGCGATATAGCCGCCGATCGACGACCCGGCGAGAATGAAGCCGTTCAGCCCCAATGCTGCCGCAAAACCTTCGACCATGGCACCGTGCTGTTCCATCGTCATGTGCGCAAGCAGCGGATCGGAATCGCCGTGACCGATCATGTCCCATGCGAACACATGATAGCCGGCATCGACCAGCAATGGCAGCACAGCCTCATACTGGTGGCACGACGCCCCGCCGCTGTGCAGAAGCAGCATTGTTTCCGGGCCAGTGCCGGCTTCGATATAGTGCAGGCGGTGCCCGTCGACGGTGACGAAATTGTCCGAATATATGCTCACGGTCCTGTCCTTATGGCATCGGGCTGATCAAGGCGCGAAGGTTGCGATGATGGCTGCCGCAACAGCTTCGGGATCGTCGGTCTGCGGAAAATGGCCGCTGTCGGGAATGACTGCCAGACGCGCAGTCGGGTTGAGCTGCGGCAAGACATCGGCGGCATCAGTGGCGAGGCCATGATCGCCGTTGATGAACAGCGAGGGCATGGTCAGCGCCACAATGCGATCGCAGGTGAAATCCGCCACGGCCCGTCCCGCCCACAGCACCTGCATCATGGTTGCGCCCCCCGCCTTGTGGCGATCAATTTTCAGGCGCGTTGCGAGTGCAGGGGGTACGGCCCGATAGCGTTTTGCAACCAGCTCAGGCAGTTCATCGGGACATCCGAACATCGTTTCGACCTGAAACCAGTTGTCTGCCCACCAGCTTTGTCCGCGGTTCAACGGCAGTTCGATGGCAATGACCCCGCCAACCGCATCGCCGTGCGCGACACCCGCAGCCAACGCGACAGTCGCGCCGATCGACGAGCCGCCGATGATCGGCTTTTCACCTGCGCTGTTGCCGGCGATCGTGACCGCGAGTTCGGCAAGGTCCGCCACACTCATATGCGTGCGCGCGCGATCCGAATCGCCGTGCCCCGGCATGTCCCACGCAACAACACGAAACCGGTCGGCGAGTGCCATGGCAACATCATCGAATTCATAGCCCGACCGGCCATTGCTGTGCATGAGCAAAAGCCGACGCCCGTGGCCGGTTTCCCGGCAGTGAACACGGCCAAACCTGGTCGTATGGAAAATATCGTCCATCCGTCCCCCTTCGTGCCGGCACCGCGCGATCATGCGCGGTTGCCGGTGGACGATTTATGCGGCGGCCGCGGCAATGCTGCGCAACG
>CAXTTJ010000055.1:0-7883 GCA_964247235.1 uncultured Sphingomonadaceae bacterium | reverse complement strand
GCAAGCAGCTTGGCGCGCATTTCATGTGCTTCGCGCCATTCATCATCATTCTTGACGAGATGCAGCGCCCGGGTGACGCCAACGCTGGCAGGTTCGAAGACGCGGCCAGCCTGTTCGACAGCAGCGCGATAGGTGGCGATGCGTTCTGCAATGACGTCAACCGTGCTGATCTGATCGAGCAGCAGATTATTGCCCTCTCGCGCGGCGCGGATGATTGAATCGCGGCTGGCGGCACCGACCCATATCGGGGGATGCGGTTTCTGGACGACCGGCGGATCGATGACCACATTGTCGAACGACCAGAATTCGCCGCGATGATCAAACGGCTCGCGTGTCATCCACGCGCGCTTGAGGAAGGCATAGGTTTCCTCGTACCGCGCCGATGCTTCGGCGGGCGTCATTCTGAACCCGGCAAATTCATTCGGACGATAGCCTTTGCCCATTCCGAAATCGAAGCGGCCGTTCGACAATTGGTCGATCGTCGCGATCTGTTCGGCGAGGAGGACCGGGTTGTGCCATGGCAGGACAACGACACCGGTGCCGAGGCGAATGCGTTTTGTGCGGGCGGCAAGATAGGCCAGCAGCGAGAGCGATGACGATATCTGCCCCGTTCCCATGAAATGATGTTCAACGAGGGCAATGCCGTGATAGCCAAGCGCTTCTGCTTCGCACACATGATCGACAAATTCATCGAGGCCGCGCGTGCTGTCGGTTGTTTCCGTCGTCGTGGCGACCGAAGCGCCCCCGAATAAGCCGAACTTCATCATAGTCTCCCTGCGGCAGCGATACTGCCGTTGACCTGTAATGCCCGCCATTGCCGCCCTGCGCAGTCCCAGCTTTGTGCGACCTGTAACGCACGACAGTGACCATCGACCACATCGTTTTCGGGTCGAGCAGGACGGGCGTGCCAATCCAGTCGCACGAAATGATGACACGTCGATCACTGATCAGCCCGGACGATCGCCTTCGTCGCGTAATTGCCGTTCTGATCGTTTGCCAGGCGTCGCAAATAGCTGTGATGGGACGGCCACGGCAACGCCCCTATTCACCATAGACAGACCGGAGCGATTGCATGCTGAAGCCAGATTATTGCGTATTCGATCATATCGACGCCCGCGGCGAACCAGTGGCCAAGCTGTATCGCGACCGGCTGGAGTTTGCCGCCGCCGCCGAAGACGCAGGTTTTGCGGCTTATTACATAGCCGAACATCATTGCACGCCGCTTGGCCATGCGGCGTCACCCAATGTCCTGCTCGCGGCACTTGCGCAGCGGACAAGCCGCATCCGGATCGGATCGATGGTCCATGTTCTGCCAGCCTATGATCCTTTGCGCCTGTATGAAGAATTCTGCATGCTCGATCATCTGAGCGATGGCCGGCTCGACGTTGGGGTCGGGCGCGGGGCGTCACCGTTCGAAACCAGCATGTTCGGCATCGTCAATCAGCAGTCCCGCTTCATTTTCGAAGAAGCTCTCGGTGTTCTGAAGCAGGCAATGTCGGGCGACATGTTGTCGCACCGTGGCGAGTTCTTCAAATATTATGACGTGCCGCTAACGATGAAGCCATTGCAGCCGGGCGGGCCACCGATGTTTTATGGAGCGTTTACCGAACGCAATCTTGATTTTGCCGCTGACAATGGCCTGAACATCACTCTCAACGGCCCGCCGCCGCGGCTGCGTCAGTTGCGCGAACGCTATCTGGAACTGTGGGCCGAGCGGCAGCCGCTGGCGGCAAAACCGAAAATCGCCTGCCTTTATCAGGTGTTCGTGGGTGAGACGGATGCCGAGGCGGAGCGCATTGCCACAAGCGCGTTCGACAGCTGGTATAAAAGCATGACATATCTGTGGCGCGCCAACAATGCGTCGCCGCGCGAAACCTTGCCGACCAGCTATGCGCACGCCGCAAAAATGGGCAGTTACATTGCCGGCAGCGCGGCGACAGTGCGGCAAAAACTCAATGACATGTTACAGGTCAGTGGCATCGAACGGCTCCTGATACAGTGCAATATGGGCGACATGCCGCACGAAGCCGCGGTTGAATCGATCAAGCGGTTTCAGGACGCGGTGATGCCGTTCGTCCATGTGCCGACCGACCAGGGTCAGGCGATACGTCTGGCATCTTAAAACGCATCGTGCCGAGTTCCTCAAAGAAAGGAACCGGAAAAAATATAATAGGGAAAAAGGGGAGGATTATGAAGAAATCTGCATATCTGCTGTCGTGCGCAGCGCGTTTTGCATGCGTTGTGGTGTTCGGTTCGAGCACGGCTGTGCTCGCCCAGGCCGCAAACGACACACCGGCGACGAGCACGGCCGATGTCGGAATTGCCGATATCATCGTGACGGCGACAAAATCGGGCGCGTCGGCGCTCCAGAAAACGCCGCTGGCAATTTCGGCATTTTCGGCGGATCAGCTGTCGCAGACATTGTCGTCGAACGTCCGCGATCTGGCGCAATTCATTCCCAGCATGAACATATCGCAGGTCACTGCCAATCCGGTGATCACCTTGCGCGGCGTTGGCACCAACAATGTCTTCAACGGGTCCGACCCCGATGTGACGATGCAGGTCGACGGCATTTATTATGCACGGCCGTCCGCGCAGGCAAATGATTTCATCGACATTGAACGGGTCGAGGTGCTGCGCGGTCCGCAGGGGACCCTTTACGGGCGCAACGCAATCGGCGGCACGATCAACGTCATTTCACGCAAGCCGACCGACGACGTGACCGGCGAGGCATCGCTGACAGTCGGCAATTATGGCACGGTTCAGGGGCAGGCCTATATCAGTGGCGGGATCGTGCCCGGCAAGGTTCAGGCAAGCCTGTCCGCGACGTTTTCGCGCCACAATGCCTATGAACAGAATATTGCCCCCGATGCGGCGCAGGACGGTGTGTTCAATGCCGAACGCGGCGGTGTGCGCGGACAGATCCGCATTGCGCTGACCGACGATATCGATGCAACGACGCGCGCCGATTATGTCAAGCAGGACGAAGATCTGCCCGGGCCTTATCATTTGCAACGGGCATTTGCGCTGGCACCGCTAGCGTCTGGTCTGATCGGCAATTATCACAAGGTTGCCATCAACACCCCGTCGACGAACAAATATCATGCCTATGGCGTTTCGGAAGAAATCAACATCCGGCTGGCAGATAACGTCACGCTCAAATCGATCACCGGATTTCGCTGGAACAATTATCGGCTGACGACAGACAATGACGGCACCGAGCTCGACCGGATCAGAGGCGCATTCTTTGAAACGGAAAAGCAACAGTCGCAGGAATTCAACCTGAGCGCGAAGATCGGCAATCTCGATGCTGTGGCGGGTCTTTATTATTTCCACGACACCGCGTTTACGGATGTGTCGGCGACAATCATCGTGCCCGCTAATATCAAGATCAATTCGCTCGTTAATTTCTTCACGCGGTCCTACGCCGGTTTTGCACAGGGCGTGTATCACATCACCCCCACGCTGAGCCTGACGGGCGGGATCCGCTATACGACCGAAAAAAAGGGGATTGACGTTTTCGTGACGCGAACACGACTGGCACCGCCGAACGCGACATTGCCCGGGTTCCCGATCATTTTCCAGACGCAGCCTGATTACAGCGCGTGGACGCCCAAGTTCGGGATCGACTGGCAGGCGACGCCCAATGTCCTGTTCTATGCTTCGGCGACCAAGGGCTTCAAGAGCGGGGGCACCAACTATGCCGCCAACTCGCTGGCAACAGCCGCGTTCAATCCGGAAACGATGTGGAGTTATGAAGGCGGGTTCAAGGCTGACCTGTTCGACCGGCATCTGCGGCTGAACATGACGGCGTTTCATTATGATTACAGCAACCTGCAAATCCAGTCGTCGATTTCGCCCGGCGTCGTCAGCATCGGCAATGCCGCGCAGGCCAAGGTCGACGGCCTTGAAGCCGAAGTGATTGCCAAATTGACGCCGACATTCACGTTGAGTGCCAACGGGTCGTTGCTGAATGCCCGGTACAGCAAGTTCACGACATCGTCGGTTGCCGCGGCGCTTGCACCGCTTATTGCGGCCGACCCGCGTTACAACGCCATCCGCGGCGAATTCGACGCAACGGGCAACAAACTCAACTATGCCCCGCCATATTCGGGAACGGTTGCCGCGCAAAATGACTTCCCGATCGGCACCGGCGGCGGCACCATCAGTGCGCGTGCCGATGTCTATTTCCAAGGCCGGACATATTATGATCCGCAGAACAGCATTTACACCACACAGGCACCTTATGCGCTGATCAATGCCCAGCTCAGCTATTCGTCACCTGACAAGACATTCAAGATTACGGCATTCGGCAAGAATCTGGCGGACAAGCAATATCTGTTTGCGTTCCAGGCAAACGGGGTGGCGCCTGCTGGTTTTGCCGGCGCGCCGCGTACATTTGGTGTCCGCATCAGCAAGAAATGGTAATGATTACACATATCCATACACGACTCTCGCCGGGGGGTGCCGCAAGGTGCCCCTCGGTGTCTTTGAAAAGGACCCTTTGATGGCAAAACCCTTCGCCTCTTCTGCCGATCTGACCGAAAAAACCGAACGGTTCGAGGTCCTGGCAGACGGAGTCTATGCGCTGACGGCAGAGGGCGATCCCAATGTCGGCGCGATCGAGGGCGAAGACTTTGTCGTCTGTTTCGAAGCGCGGGCCACACCGGCGGCGGCACGCGACTGGCTTGTGAAGCTGCGCGAACATACCGACAAGCCTGTCAGATATCTCGTGCTGACACATTATCATGCCGTCCGCGTGCTGGGCGCCAGCGCCTTCAAGGCCGAACATATCATCACCAGTGCCACCACCCGCACACTGATCGAAGAACGCGGCATACAGGACTGGGCAAGCGAATATGGCCGGATGCCGCGCCTGTTCAAGGATCATGACGAGATTCCCGGCCTGACCTGGCCGACGGAAACTTTTGACGATCATTACACGATCGAACTGGGCGGCAACCGGGGGCGGGTCGACCTGCAATTTTGCGGCCGGGGACATACGGCGGGTGATATTGTTGCGTGGCATGACAAATCGAAAACGCTGTTTGCCGGCGACCTGGTCGAGGCCGAGGCGGCGCTTTACACCGGCGATGCCTTTCATTTCGACTGGTCGACCACGACACTCGACCGGGTAAAGGCCTATCGCGCCGAAACGCTGGTCGGCGGACGCGGGGTCATTCCGCGCGGGATCGCTGCGACCGATGCCGCCATCGAACAGACCCGCGCGTTCCTGACCGACATGATCGCAAAGGTCGGCGACGTTCACAAGCGCGGTGGCACGTTGAAGGACGCGTTCGAGGCGACGCATGCCGAACTGGCGCCGAAGTTCGGGCGCTGGCCGATCTTTGAACATTGCCTGCCGTTCGATGTACAGCGATTGTGGGACGAATTCGACGGCATCGACTGGCCGCGCATATGGACAATGGCGCGCGATCGTGAAGTCTGGGCTGAACTGCAGGATTGATCCGGCCATGGCGAATGTTACCGGCATTCCGGTCTGGAAAGATGTCGGACCGTCACCAATGCCAGTGGCGGACGGGGGGATGGACGCGCACGCGCCGGTCGTGATCGTCGGGGCAGGGCCGGTGGGCCTTGCACTCGCACTTGATCTCGGCCGTCGCGGGCATGCGGTTACTGTCCTGAACCGGCTTGATTTCGTTGCCGCAGGATCAAAGGCGATCTGCTTTGCCAAGCGAAGCCTCGATATTTTCGACCGGCTGGGCGTTGGCGATGCCGCAGTTGCCAAAGGCGTGACGTGGAATACCGGCAAGGTGTTCTGGGGCGCGAACCCCGACCCTGTCTATCAGTTCGACCTGTTGCCCGTGAAGGATCAGAAGCGGCCCGCGTTCATCAATATCCAGCAATATCATGTTGAGACGATCCTGATCGACGCCCTGACGGCGGTTCCCAACGTCGATATTCGCTGGGGGCATGGCGTGACTCATGCAGCGCACCGCGCGGGCGGTGGAGCGCGGCTTGAGGTCGCGGCCGGTGATGAACGTTATCAACTTGAGGCGGACTGGGTCATCGCCTGTGACGGCAGCCGCTCGACAATCCGCGAGGCGCTGGGCCTTGATTTCGACGGGCGGGTGTTTGAGGATAATTTCCTGATCGCCGATATCAGGATGACCGCCGACATGCCGAGCGAGCGCCGTTTCTGGTTCGATCCGCCGTTCAATCCGGGGCAATCGGCGCTGCTGCACAAGCAACCGGACAATGTGTGGCGGCTGGATTTTCAGCTCGGCTGGAACATCGACCGGGACGCGGCGGTCCGGCCCGAAAATGTCGAACCCTATGTGCGCGGGATGCTGGGCAACGATATCGACTATGAACCGGAATGGTACAGCATCTATACGTTCCAGTGCCGCCGCATGGCGAAATTCGTCCACGGCAATATCATTTTCGCCGGAGACAGTGCGCATCTTGTCTCGCCATTCGGTGCGCGGGGCTGCAATGGCGGCCTTGCCGATGTCGACAATCTGGCGTGGAAGCTCGATCTGATCCTCTCGGGCAAGGCGCAGGCGCACCTTGTTGACAGCTATGATCATGAAGCGATCGTGACAGCAGACGAAAACATCCTGAACTCGACGCGGTCGACCGATTTCCTGACACCTAAATCAGCGGTCAGCCGGGCATTTCGCGACGCCGTGCTCGAACTCGCGCGCGATGAACCCTTTGCGCGGCCGTTCGTCAATTCAGGGCGATTGTCGACAGCGGTCGCCTATCCCGACAGCCCGCTGAGCACGCCCGATGCCGAGGCGTGGAGCGGTGGCGTGCGGCCGGGCGCGCCGGCGTTTGACGCGCCCCTGGGGTCCGGCTGGCTACTCGAAAAACTGGGCGGACGGTTCGTGCTGCTTGCCGATGGCTGGTCCCACGGACCACTGGCCGGGGTGACGATTATCGACCTGTCGCGCCAGAGTGATGCCGTTCAGGTCTTGCGTGATCGTTATGCCATGACAGCGGGGTCAGCCTATCTGTTCCGTCCGGATCACTATATCGCCGGGCGGTGGCGCGCGCCGTCGCCAGCAGGGGTTGCCGCAGCACTGGCTCGCGCGCAATGGCGTGTGTCGTGAAACTGATCAGAGTGGCGAATCTGGCGCGGGCTGACGATGCCTATGAAATGCTGGTTGCGCTTCATGCAGGATGCTCGGCTGACGAGAGCCTGCGGATCAACGCGCGGCTGATCCTGACCTTGTTCAACCATATCGGTGATCTGGACATTATAAGCGAAGCGGTTGCGTTGGCGGCGGGAACAGACGATCGCACGCATTCTGACTGATCGCGTCCACGGCACTTATGCCGCCCCGAAACAGGCGAATAGCAATGGTTGACGGCTTGCCAAATCCACGTCGTCTGATCGCTGTTATCGCCATCTCCTTTGGCACGGCGCTGGTCGTCATCGACGGGGGGATTGCGACGGTCGCGCTGCCGACGATCGCACGGGATTTGCATATCGACGGATCCTCCGCCGTTCTGGTCGTGACGGTGTATCAGCTGTTTCTGGTGATGACGTTGCTGCCGCTGTCGGCACTGGGTGACCGCATTGGTCACCGACGGCTGTATCAGCATGGTCTGGTGATTTTCACTGTGGCGACGCTGTTGTGCTTTTTTGCGCGCAGCCTTCCGTTCCTGCTCGTGGTGCGCGCGTTGCAGGCGATCGGTGCTGCGGCCGCGCTCAGCGTGTCGTCAGCGCTTGTCCGGTCGATCTATCCCGCGCGTCAGCTCGGACGCGGCCTGAGCGTCAACAGCGTGGTGGTTTCAAGTGCAGCAGCGCTTGCCCCCACACTGGGCGGGGTCATTGTGGCATCGGCGCCGTGGCCGTGGGTTTTTGCGGTCACATTGCCCTTTGCCTTTGCCTCCCTGCTGCTGGGGCGCGCGTT
>CAXTTJ010000054.1:0-10194 GCA_964247235.1 uncultured Sphingomonadaceae bacterium | reverse complement strand
TCACCGCCGTCAGTGCGCCCAAGCAACGCGAACTCGCCCAGGCGATCAAGCGTGCCCGGCACATCGGCCTCATCCCCTATATCGTGAAGTGAGGCCAGACCCATGGAAGTGATCCTCCTCGAACGCGTTGAAAAGCTTGGTGTCATCGGTGATGTTGTCACTGTGAAGAACGGCTTTGCGCGCAATTTCCTGCTCCCCAACAAAAAGGCGCTGCGCTCGAACGCTGCCAATCTGAAACTGTTCGAAGCCAACAAGGCAAAGATCGTCGCCGAAAACGACAATCGCCGCGGCGAAGCGGAAAAGCGGTCGAAAGACATTGACGGCAAATCGGTCACGCTCATCCGCCAGGCATCGAACACCGGACAGCTTTACGGATCGGTCGCGGTGCGTGATATCGTCGAGGCACTCGATGTCGACGGGACGCAGGTTCAAAAGACACAGGTCGTGCTGAACAAGCCCATCAAGGCAATTGGCCTGTATGATGTCCGGGTGCAACTGCATCCCGAAGTCGCGGTGACGATCAAGGTGAACGTCGCGCGCAGCCCCGAAGAAGCCGACCTGCAAACCCAGGGCGTCGACGTCATGGCGACGATGTTCGAAAAGGACGAGGCAGGCTTTACGGAACGCTATGATCCCAACGCGGAGCCGGGCGAAATCGCGGTTGATGCGCCGGTTGCCGCAGAGGCGCCGATCGAGAATTAAGCCATTTTCGATACGTGATACTCAAAAACCCGGCAGTGCAAACTGCCGGGTTTTTGGGAATGCGGGTTTTCGATGATGCCTGCCATTAGGTGCACGGTGACGCCCCAGCAGTGAGGCCCGCCGCAGTGCGCCGGCGCATGCTTGTGCCTATCAAGCCAAAACCAAGCAACATCGTGCCCCAGGTCGATGGTTCAGGCAATGTGCCAACGGGCACGGCAAGCTTTGTAAAAAGCCCTCCCCCCAGATTGAAATTTCGCAGGGAAAAGGTGCTGCCCGGATAAGGCCCGATGCCTGATGTGATATTGAGATCAGATCGCGCGGTGATGTCCACGGGAAGCGTGCCGCCGGGTATGATATCCTTTGTTGTCGCATCGAACGACAAATACACGATCGGAATGAAACTGGTGCTGGCGCTCGTAAACGAATAAAGATCAGCAGTGATGGTCGCATTACGGGCATCAAGCGTGAATTCACCACTCGTCACTGTCCAGTCCAGCAACGAAGCATGCTGATAAAGAGTAAATGGTCCAGGAGGATTCCCGACTTCAGACACGCGGTTCAGATAATCGAAACCCAATGTGCCCGGAATGAGATCATCACTGAACGTCAACGCTGCTGTAAAATGGGTTCCAAATCTTGGCGTCTGGGCACGGGGGGAACTGGTGAATGCGCCGGAATCATAAAAATACGTCACTGGCGCAGCCGTTGCCGGTGAAGAAAACAGGGCTGTGCCCAAGGTGACCAAAGCACCGCTTTTTACGGCAAAACGCTTAACCCGAGCCGATTTCGCACCAAAGCTTAAATTGATCACGATATTTCCTTATTTTATGAAATAGATGCCGTGGCTCGACACTATAGATCGGTCGCAACCCAACAAGCCCCATTTGGGGTATGCGCAGCATTCCACGGCATCACTGATCCCGATCTGGCACAGAAAACGCACATGACACCGTACGATTCGAGCGGAAGTTCACACTACGTACCCTGTATATGTGTGAACTTCCGGCAGGACAGGCCTGGATCGCCGCACGTCTGGTAAGGGAAAAGTTTCAGTCATCGCACGAACGATATGCCGATTGGCATCGTGTAGGACAGCGAAAAATTAATATGCTTTTGACGGGGCGGGGGTTGACCGTCTCCCCGCTCAATACCCCATCAGCCCGAGGACTTCTTTGCGGCTACGGTGATCGTCGAGAAAACATCCCATCAGCCGGCTTGTCGTCATGCCGACGCCGTGCGTGCGGACGCCGCGCCCGGTCATGCAGCCGTGCTGCGCCTCGATGACCACTGCCACGCCCTGCGGGTGGAGGTTTTCCCAGATGCAGTTGGCGACTTCGGCGGTCAGCCGTTCCTGAACCTGCAAGCGCCGCGAATAGCCGTTCAGCACCCGCGCCAGCTTCGAAATGCCGACGACACGATCTCCGGGCATATAGGCAATCGACGCCTTTCCGACGATCGGCGCCATATGATGTTCGCAATGCGACTGGAACGGAATATCCTTCAGCAGGACCAGTTCGTTATAGCCGCCGACTTCCTGAAATGTGCGCGACAGATGATAGCCGGGATCTTCCAGATACCCCTCGCAATATTCGCGCCATGCCCGCCCGACGCGCGCCGGCGTATCAACAAGCCCTTCGCGATCCGGATCATCACCGGCCCAGCGCAGGATCGTGCGGACCGCATCCTGAACCTCCTGCGGCACGGCAAGTTTCTGTTTTTCGGGAGACGGTTCAATGGAGTGATGATGATCAGCCATGGCTTGCCCTACGCCGACCACGCCTGGTTGCAACTAAAAATTGTCAAGCAGACTGGACAGCATGACGGTGCCGCTACGGCAACCAGCATTGGTGCACTGCGCAATACGTCGCAGTTTGAAATTGACCGGTTTTTTGCCGATAACTGCATTGACGCGTTCATGGCGCAGACGCAGAACAAGGGGGAGAGGTGCAAAACGCACCGTTTGCCGCATCGCGGTTTCCTTGCAGGGGTCAGACTGAGTGAACAAATTTGTCCTGATCGGCGCGTCGCCGTTCGTCCTGCTCACCAGCAGTCCCGTCGTGGCGCAGGGCGCATCGCCAGACGACATCATCGTGACCGCGACAAAGCGCGAACAGACGTTGCAGGATGTACCGATTTCAGTGTCGGTGACCAGCAGCCAGACCGTCGAACGCGCCCAGATCCGCGATCTGATCGACCTGCAATCAGTCGTCCCCTCTTTGAAAGTCACGCAGTTCAATGCCAGCGGACAGGTCAATTTCCAGTTGCGCGGTTTCGGCAACGGCAATGGCAATGACGGCATCGAAAGTTCGGTCGGCGTCTTCATCGACGGCGTCTATCGCTCGCGGTCGGCGGCGGCCCTCGACGATCTGCCGGAAATCGAACGGGTCGAAGTTCTGCGCGGCCCGCAGTCGACATTGTTCGGCAAGAATGTGTCAGCCGGCGCGATCAGCATCGTGACGAAAAAACCCCAGTATGAATTCGGCGCCAAAGGTGAAATCACGCTCGGCAATTTCGGTAACGTCAACCCGCGCATGACCATTACCGGTCCGGTGTCGGACAGCATTGCCATGCGCCTTTCGGGCAACCTGTCCGAACGCGACGGCTATTTCAGAAACAGCACGACGGGCAAAAGCGTGAATGATCGCAATCGCTGGTCAGTCAGGGGGGACGTGCTGTGGCAGCCGTCTGCCGATTTTTCGGTGCGCGTGATCGGTGACTATAATCTGATCCGCGAACGGTGCTGTGGCGTGACGTCGCTCGTCAACGGCGATCAGACGCGCGCGATCGGTCCTGCGACACCGCCGCTGCCCAACAACCGCTATGGGATCAATCTGGGCTTTGCGATCACAAATCCAGCGCGGCCGTTCGACCGGGCGCTTGTCGACAATCTGGTCCCGGCAAACCGCGTGCGCGGACAGGGCCTCTCTGCCCAGATCGACTGGACGATCGGTTTTGCCAGGCTGACCTCGATCACGGCCTATCGTGACCAGGTGAACCAGTCCGATCAGGATATCGATTATACCGGCGCGGACATCGTGCGAAATGTCACCGCAAACAGGATCGGGACATTCACGCAGGAATTTCGGCTCGCGTCGGACGGAAAAGGGCCATTGACCTGGCTTGTCGGCGGATTTTTCCAGGATGAAAAACTCGATAGCGGACGCGACATCAGCTATGGCAGGGACGCCCGCGCCTATGTCAATGCGATTACCGGCAATCTGGTCACGGCGCTGGAATCGCTTCAGCGGGTGACGAACCCCGCCATCGTCCCCGGCCAGACCTATTTTGCCGCGGGCCAGGCCATTTCAGACCGATACCGGCTGAACCAGCGATCCTTTTCCCTGTTCGGACAGGCCGATTTCCAGGTGACCGACCGGCTGACGCTGACGGGCGGCCTTGCCTATCTCAACGACCGCAAAGCGACCACATCGCACGTCGTGCTGAGCGACAAATTCGCCGCGCTGAACCTTGAATCGGCGTTCACGGTCAACCCGGCGACTGGCCAGTCGTTCATTCCGTTCGCATTGCTTCCGCCTGGCCTTTCCGGCTGCCTGCTGCAAAAGGGGTTTAATCCGGCCAGCACGGGTGGAACGGCGCCGCTCAATCTTTTCGGGGCCAGTCTTGGCGCCGCGCTGCCGGGACCGGGATCGGCGCCGTGCCCCCCATCGCTGGGTGGCGTGAACCCTTTCGCGCTCAACGGTGCCCAGTTTTTTTATGGAAATACCGCAAATCATGCACCGGTCGACATTCCCAACGCGACGGAATCGGGCGTCATTACAGGGGGCAAGCTGACTTATGCCGCGCGGATCGCGTATGATTTCGGCGCGGTCAACGCCTATCTCAGCTATGCCACGGGCTGGAAAGCCAGCGCTGTCAACCTGTCCTCTGACAGCCGTCCCCCCGGGCTCGGCGTCGGTCGCTCGGCCGATCCAGAAAATGTCACGGTCTATGAAGCGGGCGTCAAAGCGAAATTTCGGGGCGGATTCGTGACGCTCGCTGTGTTCAAGCAGTCGATCAGGGGATTCCAGTCGAACCAGTTTACCGGAACCGGCTATACCCTGATCAACGCTGGTCAGGAATCCGTGCGCGGGTTCGAGATTGACACCGCCTATCGACCATTTGCCTGGCTGCAACTGGCGGGCGGCGCAACTTATCTCAACGGACGCTACGACTCGTTCAAGGGTGCGACCTGCGTGAATTATGACAGTGTCCGGTGCCCGGTCTCTCCGCTCACGGGGCGCATTCCTGCAACGCGTGACCTGACCGGCGAAAAACCGTCGGCAATCCCCGAATGGAGCACGACCGCATCGGCGACGCTTTCACATGATTTCGGTGGCGGGCTGGGCGGATATATCCGCGGCGAATATGATTATACAAGCAACACTTACCTGACCGAATCAACCCCCCGCGCGCTGGCAACCTGGGGCGTCAGCATGATCAATGCCAGCGCCGCCCTGTCCGATGCGAATGCACAGGTTGATGTCATGTTCTGGGTCCGCAACCTGACCAATGACATTTATTTGCAGGCGACCTTTCCGACAACGATACAGGATGGCGATGGCAGCTACAGCGGTTACCCCAATCAGCCGCGCACATATGGCGTTACTGTCCGCAAGACGTTCTGAACGGCATCACGTACCAGCTGCGGCGAAAATCTGTCGACGAACAGGGTATCTACGGCCTATCGGCGGTCAGCAAAGAAGGTCCGGCACACCCCGGATGTTCCGATGCGGCTTAACCGACGTTTGATAAACAGGATATTGAGATGGCTGACATGATCGTTCCGGTTCCTGATAGCTGGACGGCGCGGGCACAGGGCGATCCGGTGGCGGATTATGCGCGCGCACTAAATGATCCGGACAGCTATTGGCGCGATGCGGTCAAGCGGCTCGACTGGGTCAAGACGCCGACGAAAATGAACGAGTCACGTTTTGACGAAGCGAACTTTGGCGTCCGCTGGTTTGCCGATGGCGTGCTGAACGTGTCGGCCAATTGCATCGACCGGCATCTGGCCACGCGCGGGGATGAGGTTGCGATCATCTGGGAACCCGATGACCCTTCGGAAGAACCGCGTCGATTCACATACCGCCAGCTTCATGCCGAAGTCTGCCGCTTTGCCAATGTCCTGAAATCTGCGGGTGCCAGAAAGGGCGACCGGATCACGCTCTACCTACCGATGATTCCCGAGGCGGCGTTCGCTATGCTCGCCTGTGCACGGATCGGCGCGATCCATTCGGTCGTGTTCGGCGGGTTTTCGCCCGATGCACTGGCAGGCCGCATCACCGACTGCGATTCGAGCATCATTGTCACGGCCGATGAAGGCCGTCGTGGCGGCAAGCGCGTCCCGCTCAAGGCCAATGTCGACAAAGCCGCCGCAATTGCGGGCTGCGTGCAGAAAGTCATCGTCGTCAGAGCGACGGGCGGTGAGGTGACGATGCATCCGGACCGCGACGTCTGGGTCCATGACTGCGCAGTCAGCGATGACTGCGCGCCCGAACCCATGGGTGCCGAAGACCCGCTGTTCATCCTCTACACATCCGGGTCGACCGGGCAGCCCAAGGGTGTGGTCCACAGCTCGGGCGGCTATCTGCTATGGTCGGCGATGACGCATGCCGCGTGCTTTGATTACCGGCCCGGCGAAATCTTCTGGTGCGCGGCCGATGTCGGCTGGGTCACGGGGCACAGCTATATCGTCTATGGCCCGCTTGCGAACGGTGGCACGACACTGATGTTCGAAGGCGTGCCGAACTGGCCGACCGCATCGCGCATCTGGCAGGTCGTCGACCGGCATCAGGTGCAGACGTTGTTCACGGCGCCAACGGCTCTGCGTGCCCTGATGCGCGAGGGTGACAGCTTTGTGACGGCGACCAGCCGTGCCTCGCTCCGCCTGCTCGGTTCGGTCGGCGAACCCATCAATCCAGAAGCGTGGCGCTGGTATCATGATGTCGTCGGCGGCGGCCGCTGCCCGATCATCGACATGTGGTGGCAGACCGAGACCGGCGCGGGGATGATTGCCCCCCTGCCCGCTCATACGCCGTTGAAACCCGGATCGGCGACGTTCCCGTTGCCCGGTGTCGAACCGCAGATTGTCGACAATGATGGCGGCGTCATGGAGGGTGCGGCCGAAGGCTGTCTGGTCATCGCACGGTCATGGCCGGGGCAGATGCGCACTGTCTGGGGGGATCACGCCCGGTTCTTCTCGACGTATTTCCAGACATTTCCCGGCAAATATTTCACCGGTGACGGCGCGCGGCGCGACGCCGACGGTTATTACTGGATCACCGGCCGGGTCGATGATGTCATCAACGTGTCGGGCCACCGCATGGGCACAGCCGAAGTCGAAAGCGCGCTCGTCCTGCACGCCAGGGTCGCCGAAGCCGCCGTCGTCGGCATGCCGCACGACATCAAGGGTCAGGGGATCTATGCCTATGTCACGCTCAACGTGGGAGAGGTGGGCACCCCTGCCCTCGCAAGCGAACTCATCAAATGGGTCCGTACCGAAATCGGGCCGATTGCGTCACCCGACGCGATCCAGTTCGCACCCGCGCTGCCCAAAACGCGCAGTGGCAAGATCATGCGCCGCATTCTTCGCAAGATTGCCGAAGGCGACGTGTCGACACTGGGGGACACCTCGACTCTTGCGGATCCGTCGGTTGTCGACGATCTGATCGCAAACCGGATCATGACAGGCTGAGCTGCTGGATTTTACTGCGCATGCGTGACCATATTCTCGTGATCGATGAAGGAACGACGTCGACGCGTGCCATGCTGTTCAGCGCGGACGGCACCTGTCTCGACATGTGCAGCCGACCGCTCACACAATATTATCCCGCCGCCGGCCGGGTCGAACATGACGCAGCGGAAATCTGGACGCTGACACTCGAATGCGCCCGACACATCGTCACCGCAGCCGGCGGCGCGAGCCGGATTGCGGCAATCGGCATCACCAACCAGCGCGAAACGATTATTTTCTGGGATCGACGCACCGGCGCACCGCTCGGCCCCGCGATCGTATGGCAGGACCGGCGGACTGCCGACATATGCGAACGCCTGAAAGCCGACGGGCATGAACCGGCCGTGCAGGCAAGGACCGGCCTCATTCTCGATCCTTATTTCTCAGCCTCGAAAATTGGCTGGGCGCTCGCCAACTGGCCGCAACTGAAAGACGCGGGCGACAATCTTGCGGTCGGCACAGTCGAAAGCTACCTTGTCTTCCGCCTGACCGGCGGTGCGCATATCAGTGATGCGACCAACGCGTCGCGCACGTCGCTGATGGCGATTGGCGATGCTGGCTGGGATGACGGATTGTGCGAGCTGTTCGGCGTGCCGCGCAGCATCCTGCCGGACATTGTCGATTCAGCCGGATCGCTCGGCACCACGCAGCCGGACCTGTTCGGGGTCCCGATTCCCATTTGCGGCATGGCAGGTGACCAGCAGGCGGCCCTGATCGGCCAGTCCTGCCTGTCTCCGGGGCAGACGAAGGCGACCTTCGGGACCGGCGCCTTCGTCCTGACACAGACCGGACGACGACGACCGCAGTCCCGCCACCGGCTGTTGACGACGATTGCCTGGCAAATCGGCGGTGACCGTCATTATGCACTTGAAGGATCGGTCTTTGTCGCAGGCAGCCTTGTTCAATGGATCCGCGATGACATCGGCCTGATTGAAGATGCTGCCGAAACCGGCGCGCTCGCACGCAGCGTTGCCGACAATGGCGGCGTTTACATCGTCCCTGCGCTGTCGGGCCTCGGCGCGCCGCACTGGCAACCAGCGGCGCGGGGCGCCATTACGGGACTGAGTTTTGCCACCAGAAAAGCGCATATCGTGCGTGCCGCACTCGAAGCGATGGCGCATCAGACTCATGACCTGAAGACTGCATTTGCCGCCGATGGCGCCGACTGGGCCGAATTGCGGATCGACGGCGGCATGGTCGCCAATGACTGGATGGCGCACGATCTGGCCGACATGCTCGACATTATGGTCGAACGTCCGGACTTCATCGAAACCACAGCTCTGGGTGCGGCGATGCTGGCGAGTGTCGGCGCGGGGCTTTATCCCTCGCTCGGCGACGCCGCTATCATGCGCCGGTCGGTACAGCGCTTCACGCCGCAGATGGACGCAGCCACACGCGCCGCGCGTATCGATGGCTGGACCGATGCGCTGTCACACGCTCTCCGGCACGGTGCAGGCAAGGATAGCGCCCCGCGCACATGATCATCCTGCCAAAATCGTCGCCGCCGTTTCGTCGATCGTTCCCGCGACAAGGATGGCGTCACCGCCGACCATGCCAACCTTGGTCTGGCCGTTCTCATCGGTGCGGAGGTACGCGACGTTTGCGACAACCACCATATAATCGCCACCGCGCGACTTGAGCAAAACAAACTTCATGATGATATCTCCGGACCCGGCCCTTGTGTGATCGCTTTTCAGCCGCGATGCCAGCCCGCCCGGTGAAATGATTCGTCAAACCCGCTTACGTCATCGCTGTGATGACGATATAGCCCCGGGATGGCGACACGCGTTTCACGCATGATCATTCCCGACACCGCCCGACCACGTGCGATGGTACAATGGCTGCTGGCGGTCGCAACGCTGGTCTTTCTGATGGTCGTCGTCGGGGGCATCACCCGCCTGACCGAATCGGGGTTGTCGATCACCGAATGGAAACCCGTCAGTGGCGCCATTCCGCCACTCACCGACGCTGCGTGGCAGGTGGCATTCGATGAGTATAAAAAAGTACCGCAATATGCCGCGATTCATGCCGGGATGACACTGGGCGCGTTCAAATTCATCTTTTTCTGGGAATGGGTCCACCGCTTGCTGGGGCGCATGATCGGCCTTGCCTTTGCAGTGCCTTTGCTCTGGTTTGCCGCGCGCAGGGCCATCCCGCCGGGCTATGGAGTGCGGCTGGTGGCGCTTCTTGCGCTCGGCGGATTGCAGGGCGCGATCGGCTGGTGGATGGTCACGTCAGGGCTTTTCGCGGGCGTTTCGGTCAGTCATTATCGCCTCGCGATCCATCTGTTGCTTGCGCTCACGATCCTCGCGTCGCTTATCTGGACGGCTCTCGACCTGCGTGGACTGGCGCATGACCCGACCGCCCGGCCGGCACGGATGACGGGTACAGCGGTCGCTGTCGCGGCGATCATCTATGTCCAGCTTCTGTACGGGGCCTGGGTCGCCGGTCTGCGCGCGGGGAAGGTGACACAGGCGTGGCCACTGATGAGCGACCGGTTCGTGCCGACCGGCATCGACTGGTCACGCGGCATCATGAACGCGTTTACCAGCGATCCCTATCTGGTCCATTTCATTCACCGCTGGTGGGCGTGGGTCGCCGTTGCCGCGCTCCTGATCCTTGCACGCGGCGCAAAACAGGCCGGAGATCGCGGCGCGTCAATTGCAATCCACAGCGCATTCGGCCTGCAAATCCTGCTGGGCATCGCCACAGTGATGACCGGCGTAAACATCGGCCTTGCAGTCCTGCACCAGGCGGTC
>CAXTTJ010000053.1:0-11952 GCA_964247235.1 uncultured Sphingomonadaceae bacterium | reverse complement strand
ATATCCTGATCGCTCTCCACCCCGAATGTGTGGAGATAATCATGCTTGTTCTTCATCTCCTCATATTGAAGGAACATGCCATATTCGCTTTCGGGCATGCCGATCGTGTCAAGCAGATGCGAGTAAGCCGCGATGTGCACCGTTTCCATGTTGGAAAAGGCGGCGAGCATCATCTTGATCTCGGTCGGCTTGAAGATGCGGCCATAATGTTCGTGGTAGCAATTCTGCACTTCGACATCGGCCTGCGTGAAAAAGCGGAAGATCTGCGTGAGCAGGTTGCGCTCATGATCAGTGAGCTTCTGCGCCCAGTCGCGGCAATCCTCGCCCAAGGGCACTTCTTCGGGCATCCAGTGGATCTGCTGCTGCCGTTTCCAGAAATCATAGGCCCAGGGGTATTCGAAGGGCTTATACTGAGTGCGGGCTTCGGTGAGGGACATGGGGGTTACTCCGGTAGGTCAGTTATTGAGGGGAATGCCAAAACATCAGCCATAATTGGTCGCTTGCAGCTCATCGCGGCAGCCTCAAATTATCGGGATGCGTCGGTCCGTAGATGATGAACTCGATCTGCGCGAGGCGGCGCTCCTGGTTGCTGACCTCGCCGCGCAATTTGTCGACCGACTTTTCCAGACGGTCGATCCGGTCTTCGACCAATACCATCGTGCGGGCACCCGACAGCATGCGCTCCCACAGACTCATGCGACCGCTTTCGCATGAAGCGCGCCGCCGCGCAGTTTCGCGATCCAGTCCCAATCAATGCGCGGATCGGCTTCGACGTCGCGCTGGACCTGTTCGCGATATTCGGGCGAACGCAGCCGCGCCATCTCGACGTCATGCGCATCGGCTTTTGCCAGCATCCGGTCGAGCGACGCGAGGATGCGGTCAACCGCCCCTTCGAACTCGGGCATCAAGACTTCGAGTTCAGCCTTGGCCACGGCTTCTTCGGGATCAAAACCCAACGCGGCTTGCCGCACCAGTTCGCTCACTGAAATGCCCAGCAATTCGGCACGCGCGTTGATGGCGGCCTTGTCCGCAGGGCTGATCAGCAATGTCAGTCGATCCGTCTTCATACTTGCCTCCGCATACGCATTAACATATACATGTTAACATGCCTATTGGCAAGCCAAACACTCGTCATAATCCTTTTCCGCCAGCTCGATCACCGGCGCAAGGGCGGTGTTGTCGGCCTCGACGCCACCCGCAAAGCCCGCACGCTGGATGCTCTTGCTGCGGAGATAATAGAGCGATTTCACGCCCAGTTCCCATGCGCGGAAATGGAGCATCAGGAGGTCCCATTTCTCGACGTCGGCGGGGATGAACAGGTTCAGGCTCGTCGCCTGATCGATATAGGGCGTGCGGTCGGCGGCAAGTTCGATCAGCCAGCGCTGGTCGATCTCGAAGCTGGTTTTGTAGGTGTCCTTGTCCTCAGGCGTCAGGAAATCGAGATGCTGGACGCTGCCGCCCTGTTCGAGGATCGAGTTCCACACCGTGTCACTGTTCTTCGATTTCTCACTGAGCAGTTTTTCCAGATACGGATTCTTGATCGAGAAGCTGCCCGACAGCGTCTTGTGCGTATAGATGTTCGCCGGGATCGGCTCGATGCAGGCGCTGGTGCCGCCGCAGATGATGCTGATGCTCGCAGTCGGCGCGATCGCCATCTTGCAGCTGAAGCGTTCCATCACGCCGCGCTCTTCGGCATCGGGGCAGGCGCCGCGTTCGGTGGCAAGCATCATCGAGGCTTCGTTGGCCGCAGTGCTGATATGCTTGAAGATCTTGAGATTCCACGATTTCGCCATTGCTCCTTCGAACGGCAGGTTGCGTGCTTGCAGGAAGCTGTGGAAGCCCATGACGCCGAGGCCCACCGACCGTTCCCGGCTCGCGCTATATTTGGCGCGCGCCATTTCGGGCGGGGCGCGGTCGATATAGTCGGTCAGGACATTGTCGAGGAAGCGCATGACATCCTCGATGAACTGCTTGTCGCCGCTCCACTCGTCCCATGTTTCGAGATTGAGCGACGACAGGCAGCAGACCGCCGTGCGGTCATTCCCCAGATGGTCGCGACCCGTCGGGAGGGTAATTTCGCTGCACAGATTTGACGTGGAGACCTTGAGGCCAAGCTCGCGGTGATGCCGTGGCATCGCGCGGTTCACGGTATCGGCAAAAACGATATAAGGCTCACCAGTGGCAAGGCGCGTTTCAACGAGTTTCTGGAAAAGACTGCGCGCATCGACGGTCGCGCGGATGCTGCCGTTCTTGGGACTGAGCAGGTTCCACTCTGCACCCGCACGAACAGCCTCCATGAAGGCGTCAGTCAGCAAGACCCCGTGGTGCAGGTTCAGCGCCTTGCGGTTGAAATCACCCGACGGTTTGCGAATTTCGAGGAATTCCTCGATCTCGGGATGCGACACGTCGAGATAGCAGGCCGCCGAGCCACGGCGCAGCGAGCCTTGCGAAATCGCCAGCGTCAGCGAATCCATCACGCGGACGAAGGGGATGATCCCGCTGGTCTTGCCATTGAGGCCGACCGGCTCGCCAATGCCACGCACCGCACCCCAATAAGTCCCGATACCGCCGCCGCGCGACGCCAGCCAGACATTCTCGTTCCAGGTCTCGACAATGCCTTCAAGGCTGTCAGGCACCGAGTTGAGATAGCAAGAAATAGGCAAGCCCCGCCCCGTGCCACCATTCGACAGGACCGGGGTCGACGGCATGAACCACAGCCGCGAGATATAGTCATAAAGCCGCTGCGCATGCGGCTGGTCATCGGCATAAGCGCTGGCGACGCGCACGAACAAATCCTGGAAACTCTCTCCCGGCAGGAGATAGCGGTCTTTCAATGTCTCCTTGCCGAAATCGGTAAGCAATGCATCGCGCGAATGATCGACGTCGACCGTATAAAGCTGCGCATTGATTCGCTTCGACTCACTGATGGGCGCATCTTCGACTGCCGCACGCGTCACTGAGTCCATCAGGGTGCTCGCCATATCGTTCATCGTCGCTTCGCTACCTTTGAAATCCATCATGCGCCCCATTTCTCGTTCTATTTCTGTTCGACTCGGAGGCGAACCTCCCTTGTAGCATTTTTATCGGCATTGGGGAAAAGACGTTGCACATCTGTTCCCGGTTAAACAGGGCGCGAGCTGTTGTGGCTGCGGCAAAGCCATCAGCCTGAAATCATACCAGTCATTGTGTCGCCCCCGACCGAAGTCACCACCCATAGTGCCTTAAGTTCAAAATGGTGCAAGAGAGTAAATGACGTTTTAAGGACTCGGTTCATCGCAATTTTGATTCGGTCTGGCGACGGGTGTTGCGGCTGCGATGGCGCGACGCGCCGGATTTCCCGGCTTTCCATTTCGCACAAGGGAACGAGCGCGGAACAAAAATAAATAATCTTATTTTGTCGTGATGATCTCAGATCGACAGCGCAGCGATATCGAGCTTGTGAACCGAAAGGATGCGGTGTGTTCCCGAACCCGATGATTGCGCCGATTCGACCATGGGGAGGCAGGGGGCCAGTGGCCTGGGCTTGAACGCAAGGGACGGATCAGTTGCAACCTGCGCCGGGGCAGTTGCCGCATGAACCGCCTGTCGCGCGACGGGCAGAGTGGCAACCGTCCCGGCAATCAAGGCCGGTGGACAAACGCATAAGGCCAGCTTTGCCAGCGTTGCAGATTTTCCGGCAACCGCAGCCAGGCCAACCGAATCCGGCGCTGCAATCGCAACCGCGGCACCGGCTCTGGTGCGCCATGGCCCGCTGCCGCCGACAGGCACTGGTCCTGATTGCGATGCAACGCCGCGGCGGCGCCAGCGAAGCGCACCACCGAGAGCTGCAAAACCACTCACCATCATCAGCCATGTTTCAGGTTCAGGAACCGCACCGGGATCGGACGCAGGACCGGATACAACGCCCGTCGTCCCATCAACGGACCCAGAACCAGAACCCGAGCCACCACCAGCCCCGGCACTGCCGCTGCTGCCGCTACTCGCCCCGACAAAAAGGGCGCGCGCATAGCCGCTACCCTGGTAACCGCCACCGATCCCAGCCGAGGACGGAAGCCCGAAATCTCTGGCCAGACCGCCGCGATTTACCACGGGCATGCCGATACCCGCGATTGCAGGGGCCAGTCCGGCAAACGCAGGCGGACATGGCAGGCTTAACGCTGCATATTGCGACGCATGGTGCTGATGATGCCCTGATTTTACAGCCGCGGTTCGCGACGCTGTCGCCTTGTGGACGGCATGCCGAACCTTGGGCATGGTCACTGCTGCTGTGCCGAGGATGAGTGTCGGACAAACACACAACGCTGCTTTGGTGGCCAGTGTCATGCCCATGAGGATTCCCCCGACGCCCGTGCGCAAGAAGATGAATGCAGCCCAACCATACGCAACCCCTGTATCCTAACCCTGTCCCCGCAGCACGGAAACGTTCTGACCACTCCGATTATTCATGGTTGAAAATCGCTTAACACGAAAATCACCCAGTAAAAAGCTCGGCCCGTCTCATTTGCATAACGTGCCGGACGTTGCCGTCCGCCAGATCATGGCTGTCGGTATCGATGCATTCCTGAATGATTGCTTGCAAAGATATGGAGTGTTGCGACAGCCCGCTTATTACCAGCACGGCCAAGCCTCCGGGGACTGCCCGATTTCTCTCCCAAAACCTTGCCAAATCCGTCCAGAGTCCGTTAGCGGCATCCTATGATTACCATAACCGAAGCGGACATCATCGAAAGCGTCGCCGACGCATTGCAATATATCAGCTATTTCCACCCGATGGATTATATCCGCGCGCTGGGCGTGGCCTATGAGGCAGAACGGGGCCCGGCGGCAAAGGACGCCATCGCGCAAATCCTGACCAACAGCCGCCTGTGCGCAGAGGGGCACCGGCCGATCTGTCAGGACACCGGTATCGTCACGGTGTTCGTAAAATGGGGGCAGGATTGCCGCCTCGACTCCAGCCGGTCGCTGCAGGAAATTGTCGATGAGGGTGTCCGCCGCGCCTATCTTTATCCTGAAAACAGACTGCGCGCGTCGATTGTCGCCGACCCCGCATTCAGCCGGGTGAACACAAGGGATAACACGCCATCGGTCCTGAACGTGGACATGGTCCCGGGTAACCATGCCGAAATCATCGTCGCGGCCAAGGGCGGCGGGTCGGAAAACAAATCCAAATTCGCAATGCTCAATCCCAGCGACAGCATTGTCGACTGGGTACTCGAACAAATCCCGAAAATGGGTGCAGGCTGGTGCCCACCGGGAATGCTGGGCATCGGCATCGGCGGAACGGCGGAAAAAGCGATGACGCTCGCCAAGCAAAGCCTGATGGGCGACATCGACATGGCATCGCTGAAGGCGCGCGGTCCGGCCAACGACACCGAACGCCTTCGCATCGAAATTTTTGACCGTGTCAACGCACTCGGCATCGGAGCACAGGGGCTGGGCGGGCTGGCGACGATCCTTGATGTGAAGATTGAGTCCTGGCCGACACATGCCGCATCCAAACCCGTTGCGATGATCCCCAATTGCGCCGCGACGCGCCATGCGCACGTCACGCTCGACGGGTCGGGACCGGTGTTTCTCGAACCGCCCAGGCTCGACGATTGGCCCGACGTCAACTGGACGCCCGACAAGGCGGCGATCCGCGTCAATCTCGATACGCTGACACCGGCAATGGTCGCGAGCTGGAAACCCGGCGACCGGCTTCTGCTCAATGGCAAGATGCTCACCGGGCGCGATGCCGCGCACAAGCGCATTCAGGATATGCTGGCGAAGGGTGAGCCGCTGCCCGTCAGTTTCAAGGGCCGCACGATCTATTATGTCGGTCCTGTCGACCCGGTGCGTGATGAAGTCGTCGGCCCTGCTGGTCCGACGACCGCGACACGGATGGACAAGTTTACGGAGATGATGCTCGCCGAAACCGGCCTGATTGCAATGGTCGGCAAGGCAGAGCGTGGTCCGGCGGGCATCGACGCGATCCGCAAGCACAAAGCGGCCTATCTGATGGCGGTCGGCGGTGCCGCCTATCTTGTGTCGCGCGCGATCAAAGCGTCGAAGGTGGTCGGGTTCGAAGATCTCGGCATGGAAGCGATCTACGAATTTACGGTTGAGGATATGCCCGTAACCGTCGCAGTGGATGCGACGGGGCAGAGCGTTCACAAAACTGCGCCGCTGGTGTGGCAAAAGAAGATTGCAGAGGAAAAGTTGCTGGCCGGGTAAGCCGGGCTCCACATGCGCAATAAGGGCTGTCGCCTGCGCGCGCGCTGTGCTTAATCCGCACTTATGATCATGCGTTACGTCATTTGCCTCCTCGCGATAGTTTCCGTCCCGGCACTGTCCCAGACGATCGACCCTGCCACGCAGGCGCGCATTGACCATGTCTTGAAAGCAACGCCACTGATCGACGGGCACAACGACCTGCCCTGGGAATTGCGCGACAAATATGCTTCGCTGATCGAAACGACCGATATCAGCGCGCACAGCGACAAATTGTCGAAGCCGCTGATGACTGATATGAACCGGCTTCGTGCCGGGCGGGTCGGCGGGCAATTCTGGTCGGTCTATATTCCGGGAAGTTTTACCGGATCGGCCGCCGTACAGGCGACGCTTGAACAGATCGACATCGTCCACCGCCTTGCTGCGCGTTATCCGAATGACCTTGCGATGGCCTACACAGCCTCCGACATTATCCGCATCCATAAAAACGGCAAAATCGCGTCACTGATCGGGATCGAAGGCGGACACCAGATCGGCAATTCGATGGCGGCGCTGCGCCAGTTCTATGCGCTGGGTGCGCGCTACATGACACTGACGCACTTTCTCGACAATGACTGGGCCGACAGTGCAACCGATGATCCCGTGCACAATGGCCTGACTGGTTTTGGCAAGTCGGTGGTTGCCGAAATGAACCGTCTCGGCATGATGGTCGATCTCAGTCACGTCAGCCCCAAGACAATGGCAGATGCACTGGCTGTTACAAAAGCACCCGTGATCTTTTCACATTCCGACGCGCGCGCACTGAACGATGTTGCGCGTAATGTGCCCGATGACGTGCTTGCGCAGCTGCCTGCGAATGGCGGCGTCGTGATGGTCAATGCCTATCCGGGGCATTTGTCCGCTGATCATTCGCGATGGTCTGCTGGGAAAGCCGCTGAGGAGGCACGGTCAAAAGCGCTTTATCAAGGACAGCCGGATCGCGTCACAGCAGCACGCGACATCTGGTTAAAAGCCAACCCGCAACCCGCCATTCCCGTTGCCGTCATGGCCGATCATATAGACCATATCGTCAAGATCGCCGGTCATGACCATGTGGGGATCGGCGCCGATCTTGACGGTGTCGATATGACCGCAACCGGCTTCGAAGGTGTCGATCGCTACCCCCGCCTGTTCGCTGAACTCATACGTCGCGGCTGGCGCGACGCCGATCTGGCAAAACTGGCGGGCGGCAACATGCTGCGCGTCATGCGCGCGGTAGAGAATGTGTCAGCATCGATGAGGACGGTCCCGCCCTCGGTGGCGATTATCAAAACCGCGCCTTAAGCGGCACCGATTATGGTTCGGCATAGAGAAGAACAGGACATCGCCATGGACATATTTTTCACGAGCGGACATGCCGTTGACCTCGTGCTTGCGTTCATGGGGGTGGAAGCAATCCTTCTGGCTCTGATCAGAAAACGACGCATCCGAACGATTATCCTGACGATCTTACCTGGCGCTGTGATGATGCTTGCGCTGCGCATGGCGCTCACCGGTGCCGACTGGCGATGGATCGCGTTCTGGCTGACGGTGTCGCTGCCGCTCCATCTGGCGGACTTGCGACATCGTCAGCTTATTTAGGGTCAGCGCGTGTCGCGTTCAGCTCTGCGTCTTGAGATATGCGATGACGTCAGCGCGTTTCTGAGCGTCTTTCAAACCGGTATATGTCATTTTGGTGCCTGGCACGATGCGCTGCGGGTTTTCCAGATACTGGAACAGCTTGGCCTCACTCCACACCACGCCGCTGCCCTTGTTTGCAGCGGAATAGGTATAGCCTGCGATCGACCCGGAATGACGCCCGACGACGGCGTGCAGCGATGGCCCGATCATATTCTTACCGATTTCGATGGCATGACAGGTTTTGCACACGGCAAAAACTTTCTCACCCGCCGCAGCTGTCCCGGTAAATGAGGCATATTTTGTGCCGTCGAGCGTATCGACATTGTCTGCTGCAACCTTCACGGCAGAGGCGGGGGCGGCAGGAGCATCACCCGCTGGTGCTGCACTGTTATCGGTCGCAGCCGTCGTATCGGCGGGTGCTGGTGCCGATGTATCCTCGGCGGGTTTTTTCGAACAAGCCGACACCGTCGCCAGTGCCAAAATGGCTGCGCTAAATCCTAAGGATGCCCGGATCGATACCATTCGTGTCTCCATCACTATCATAGGCACCAAAGCAGGTGCGGTGCGATAAATACAGATAACGCCGACAACCGCAATCGGGTTCGTCACATCAGAATATTGTGTTACGAACCCGTTGTTTCGCAGGGGGGATCGACACCGATGACATTGCAATATCATCCAGATCGCGATCGCTTGCTCGCAGAAGCGCATGCCCGGCCATCCACACCGCTCGACCTACCCGTGTTTGCGACACGCATTGCGACATTGTCGGATCAGGATGGCGGTGCTGCGGATCGTGCGCATCTGGCTGATTTGTGCCGATCATCCCTCGTGCCCGAACCGCCGCCTGAATCGCGCTGGTGGTCGTTCGATGCCGGGGGCTGGACGTTGCGCTGGGAACGGCACACCGAATTTTCGAGCTGGACGATCTTTAGCCGCGATGCGGTCGATGGGCCGCCAAAGGGCTGGATTGCCGCTTTGCCCGGTACGATATTGGTGTCAACGACAGCCGATCTGCGTCGCGATACCGAAACCGCTGCCGCGCCGGCGCCGCCGCTTGGCACCAGCATGATCGGGTCGATCGTCCTGGGGGGAGCGGCGACAATTTATACAGACTTCAAGCCTGATGATACGAAGACGACCCGGTTTCTGGTGCTCGTCAAATCGATTGACCGCGTGCTGGCGGGACGGCTGACGCTGATGCTGCTCGAAATCGAAACCTATCGCCTGATGGCGCTGCTCGCGTTTCCGCTGGCGGGGACAGCGGGCGCACAGGTCAGCGCCTTCGAAATTGAAACCGGCGCGCTCGCCGCCCGGCTGGCGGAAGAAGTGGGCGTCGATGCTGATCGCGCCCTGCTCGGGCGACTGATCGCGCTTTCGGGCGAAGCCGAGGCCCTGAATGCCCAGACCAGCTATCGTTTCCGCGCCGCCGCCGCCTATCATGAAATCGTCCGCGACCGCATTTCGACATTGCGCGAAAATCATATTCCCGGCATGCAGACCATAGGGGAATTCATGGACCGTCGCCTCGCCCCCGCCATGCGCACCTGTGACGCGGTCGCCGAACGGGAAGCCGCGGTGATCGAGCGCATTGCACGCACCGGACAGATGTTGCGGACCCGCATCGAGATCGAGGCCGAGGCGACCAGTGCCGCCCTTCTCAAATCAATGGACAACCGTGCACTGACGCAAATCCGGCTGCAACGCACGGTGGAGGGATTGTCGGTCGCGGCAATTTCCTATTATTCACTGTCGCTGCTTGCCTATCCCGTCAAGGCCATCGAACATGCCTGGCCACAGTTCGATGCGGGGCTGGCCATCGGACTGCTTGCGCCCGTCGTCATTATGAGCGTCTGGCTTGCGCTGCGCCGTTTGCGACGGCAGGAACCGGATTAACCAGGGAGATTTGCTATGTTCAGTCACATGATGGTCGGAAGCAACGATATTGCGCGGTCAAAGATATTTTATGATGCCATTTTCAAGGCAATGGGCGGACGCGCCGGTGACGTCGATGCCAAGGGGCGACTGGTTTACATGCACAATGGTGGCATCTTCCTTGTAACGGTGCCCATCAATGGCGCCCCCGCAACCGCAGGCAACGGCTGCACAGTCGGCTTTGCCATGACACCCGGACAGGCCGATGCGTGGCATCAGGCGGGTGTCGACAATGGCGGGACCGCGATCGAGGACGCACCCGGCGTTCGCGATGGCGGCGCGACGAAAATGTATCTTGCCTATCTGCGCGACCCCGATGGCAATAAACTATGCGCAATCCACTGGATTCCTGCATGACTGCTACGCTTGCAGAACTCGAACGCCGCCGGGAAGCTGCGCGCATGGGGGGCGGACAGGCGCGGATCGATGCGCAACACGCCAAAGGAAAACTGACCGCGCGTGAGCGGTTGCAGGTGCTGCTCGACGAGGGCTCGTTTGAGGAGCTCGACATGTATGTCGAACATAATTGCGTCGATTTCGGCATGGAGGACATAAAAATCCCGGGCGACGGCGTCGTCACGGGATCGGGCACGATCAACGGGCGGCTGGTGTTCGTCTTCAGCCAAGATTTCACCGTGTTCGGCGGGTCCTTGTCCGAAGCGCATGCGCAGAAAATCTGCAAGGTGATGGACATGGCGATGAAAGTCGGCGCGCCCGTCATCGGCCTGAACGACAGCGGCGGCGCGCGGATTCAGGAAGGCGTGGCCTCACTCGGAGGATACGCGGAGGTCTTCCAGCGCAATGCGCTCGCCTCGGGCGTAGTGCCGCAGCTCAGCCTGATCATGGGCCCTTGCGCGGGCGGCGCGGTTTACAGCCCTGCGATGACCGACTTCATCTTCATGGTGAAGGATTCGTCTTATATGTTCGTCACCGGTCCCGAAGTCGTGAAGACTGTGACCAACGAAGTCGTGACGCAGGAAGCATTGGGCGGCGCGTCGACGCACACGACCAAATCGGGCGTGGCCGACAATGCCTATGAGAATGACATCGAGGCGTTGCTGGCGGCGCGCGACCTGATCGATTTTCTACCCGAGTCCAACCGTGCGCCCATCCCCGAGCGCCCGACGGCGGACGATTGGGACCGGCTTGAGCCGAGCCTCGACACGCTGATCCCCGCCAACGCCAATCAGCCCTATGATATGCACGAAGTCATCCGCAAGACGATGGACGAAGGCGATTTCTTTGAAATCCAGCCTGCGCATGCGGGCAATATCCTGATCGGCTTCGGCCGGATCGAGGGGCGCACGGTTGGTGTCGTCGCGAACCAGCCGATGGTGCTTGCCGGCTGCCTCGACATCAATTCGTCGAAGAAAGCCGCACGCTTCGTGCGCTTCTGCGACGCGTTCGACATTCCGATTTTGACCTTTGTCGACGTGCCGGGTTTCCTGCCGGGCGTGGGGCAGGAGCATTCGGGGATCATCAAGCATGGTGCCAAACTGCTCTTCGCCTATGCCGAAGCGACCGTGCCAAAGATCACGGTGATCACGCGCAAGGCCTATGGCGGCGCCTATGACGTGATGGCGTCGAAGCATCTGCGCGGCGACTTGAACTATGCCTGGCCAACCGCCGAGATCGCGGTAATGGGCGCGAAAGGCGCAGTCGAAATCATCTTTCGCGGGCGGACGGCGGAGGAAATCACCGAGCGGACGGCGGAATATGAAGCGAGGTTTGCGAACCCGTTCGTCGCGGCGAGCAAAGGCTTCATCGACGAGGTTATCATGCCACACTCAACGCGGCGGCGCGTGGCGCTGGGCTTGCGGAAATTGCGGGGGAAAGTGCTGGAGAATCCGTGGAAAAAGCATGATAATATTCCGCTGTGAGGGGGACATGGCTGACGACAAGGATGAATGCCTAGCGTGCCATCGGAACGGCACCGAGCCGTTTGTGTCACTCTGTATCTATTGCAATGAGTGGCGTCGAAAGGTTGACGGCTGGGAGGCACTTTGCGGATTCCTGATATTGGTAATTATCGGACAGATTCTTGATCGATTGATCAGAGCATAAATCGCACCAGTGAGTTGCGCGTTGCAACGCTCCACATTATAATCACATGATAAGGAGTGCCGCGATGCAGACCGAACGTGTGAC
>CAXTTJ010000052.1:0-13437 GCA_964247235.1 uncultured Sphingomonadaceae bacterium | reverse complement strand
AGAAAAATACAAAAAAGAGAATCCCCGATTCAACCTGAACGGTTTTGGGTCTAAAACCGATCTTGCTTTACCCCACGCGCGTGACATGGCCCATCTTGCGGCCGGGACGGGCCATGCCCTTGCCATAAAGGTGGAGATGCGCACCGGGTTCGGCGATATAGTCGGCCCAGCGACCGGCATCGTCGCCCACCAGATTTTCCATCGCCACGCGCGGCGCGACCAGGCGGGTCGTCCCCAGCGGCACGCCGCAGATGGCGCGAATGTGATTTTCGAATTGCGATGTCGACGCGCCTTCGATCGTCCAGTGTCCGCTGTTGTGGACGCGCGGCGCCATTTCGTTGAACAGGGGGCCAGCGGAGCTTGCAAAAAATTCGATGGCAAGGACACCGACATAGTCAAGCGCATCGGCGATGCGGACCGCAATGTCCTTTGCCTCATCGACCTGCGCGATGACATCGGGGTGCGGCGGGACGACCGATGTGGCAAGAATGCCGTCGATGTGGACATTTTCGGGCGCATCCCAAGTCATGGTTGCACCGTCCTGGCCATGCGCGACGAGAATCGAGAATTCATGATCGAATGTGATCATCCCTTCGATTATTGCCGGATGACCGCCGAGCATGGCCCACGCGGCATCGGCGTCGGCGGGGTGCATCAGGCGCGCCTGCCCCTTGCCATCATAGCCGAAGCGCGTCGTCTTCAGGATCGCAGGCGTGCCGATGTCGGCGATGGCGCGATCAAGGTCGGCACGCGAATTGACTGCGGCCCACGGCGCCGTCCGGGCACCATGCGCCGCCGCAAAGGTTTTTTCAGCGATCCGGTCCTGTGCAATCCGGAGCGCGGCAAGCGGCGGGAACAGCGCGACGCGCGACGCGATTTCTTCAAGCGGATCGGCATCGACATTTTCAAATTCATAAGTCGCCACATCAACCTGAGCGGCAAAGGCAGCGAGTGCCGTGCGATCGCCATAGCCGGCCTGTGTAAACGCCGCACTGACAGCGCGCGCACAGCAATCCGGATCGGGATCGAAACTGTGCACCCGGTATCCCAAAGGCGCAGCGGCAAGCGCCAGCATCCGGCCCAGCTGACCGCCACCGATGATGCCGATTGTCGCGCCGGGTGCCAGTGTCTTCATGCCGGATCAGTCGCCACGCCGTCCGTCTGCGCCGCGCGCCAGGCCGCAAGCCGTTCGCCGAGTGCGGCATCGGACAGGGCAAGGATCGACGCCGCAAGCAATGCCGCGTTGATCGCCCCCGCCTTGCCGATCGCCAATGTTCCGACCGGCACGCCGCCGGGCATCTGAACGATCGACAACAGGCTGTCGATCCCTTTCAGCGCCTGCGATTCGACGGGCACGCCAAGCACCGGCAGGCTGGTCATCGACGCGGCCATGCCGGGCAGGTGCGCCGCGCCGCCTGCCCCTGCGATGATCACCCTGATCCCGCGCGCCGCCGCCCCTTTTGCATAGGCATAAAGCCGGTCGGGCGTGCGGTGCGCCGAGATGATCCTGGTTTCGTGGGCAATGCCGAGCGTGTCGAGAATGGCGGCGCTGTGCCGCATCGTGTCCCAGTCCGACTGGCTGCCCATGATGATGCCGATCACGCCCCTGCCCCCACTTTTTCGTGAAGATCAAGCGTCCTAAGCGAGCGATCCGCCGGTGGCAACCGTGGCAGACGCGGCGGCGCGGATGTTGTCATCGACGGTCGTGGCGCGCACGCATCGCGCCATGATAGGATCGCAGAAAGCCCGCGGCATCCGTGACGGCCGCCGTCCAGCCGATCTTTGCAACGATCGCATCGGCCACGCGCGCCTGTGCCGCGGGGTCGTTCATGCGCAGCACCTCGCCGAGTTTGTGATATTCCTCCGCGCCATAGACACCAAGCTGCTGCGTGGTGAAGCTGTGGACGCTGTTGTCCGGCGACAGCTGTGCGTCATGCTTGTTTTCGCGGCGCCGCCCCTGAAGCAGGCCGCTTTCGAGGATCGCGCGCAATTGCGTGTAATATGCGGTCAGGAAGGCGTCGATGTCCGTCACGTCGCTCGACCAGCCGATGCGGTCGATGATCGTCTGTGCCACCAGCTGACGCGCCGCAGGGTCGCTGTGCCGGATGACACCGTCAAGCGTGTCGAGTTCATAGACGCCGTACGCCGCCAGCTGGGCCGGCGTGAACAGGAACGACGACGTTTGCGCAACCGACAGATCCGCAACGAGTTTGCGCGGCCGGGTCTGGATCACCCAGGTGCCGGCGAGCAGATCGCCGACGCGCAACCGGTCGGCATTGAAAAAGGGGAAAAGCAGGAAAACGCCGGTCCAGCCCAGCCCGAACAGCGTCGTATAGCCGTCGACCGATCCGCTGGCACCGCCGCCGGCAAGCAGGCTGAGCGGCAGGAAAACCTCGATCTCGCGCATGAGGTTGCGCGCGATCACTGCATCCCCCGTCAGCCGTCCGCCGTCGCGCGCGACGACACGCAATCCTGTCCAGCGCTTGCCAAGCGTCGCTGCGCGCGGACGCATTTCCATGAGGATGAAATAGAAGTTCCGGAGCACGAAAAAACCGAGCAGCCAGATGATCCCGATCGGCTGCAACGCGGCCATGCCGATCCCGAAGATGCCGAACAGGGCAATCAGTGTCATGACGACGAGAATGGCGACCAGCAGGAGCGCATCCAGCAGGAAGGCCCCCATGCGTTGCCCGACATCCCCCAGCACAACACCGAGGTCGACGCCTTCGGGCGTGACCAGGCGACGGCGCCGATCGCGTGATTTATACGCCACGCACCAGCCCGAGCAGATAGAAATAGCATAGCCAGAGGATCATCATCGACCCGCCGATGACAAAGCGCAGCATTTCGGTCGTCACCAGTTGCCGGGCAAATCCTTCGAGCAGCCCCGCAACCCCCAGCATCAGGACGACGCCGATCATCGCCGTTGCCCCCGTCCGCCCGGCATCGCGCGCGGCCGCCATGCGCGACTTTGCACCCGGAAAGGCAAAAGCGGTGCCGATCCGCATACCCGCGGCGGCGGCAAGGACAATCGCGAACAATTCGGTGGTGCCGTGAATCGACAGCCATGCCGCAAGTTCGACGCCCAGCCCCTTGGCGACATAAACCTGCATCAGCGCGCCGACCATCGCGCCATTATAAAGGACGAGCATCATCGTCGGGATACCAAATGCAAACCCCAGTGCAAAGCAGAGCAGGGAAATCTGCGCATTGTGCGTGAACAGCTGTGCCGCAAAGGCCCCGAGGAAACTGTTTGCATCCTTTGAATAGAGGATCGCCTTCAGCGCGGCGGCACTGGTTTCAGGACCACGGCCATCGGCCATTTCACCGGGCATGATCGCGCCAAACCAGCTCGGGTCACTTGCCACGATCAGATAACCGGCTGCCGTCCCCGCCACGAGCAATGCGAGCGCCACACAGGTTTCGATCCACAGCGACCGGATCGCGGCGGGCCAATCGACGAGGAAAAAGGCCGCGATCCGCCCGCCAATGCCGCGTTCGATGCCGTAGAGATAAAGATAGGCGCGCAGCGACAATCCTTCGAGATAATCGATCATCCCGCGGTCGAGCGACGTCGCGCGCGCCACCGACAATGATGACAATGTCGCCCGGTACAAGACCGGCAGCGCGAACAGGTCATCATCGTCAAGCGCTTTGGGAGAGCGCCGTTCGACGCGGTCGAGGATCGTTTCGAGGCGCGCCCAGTCGCCTTCGCGTTCGGCACGGAAACTGGCGAGAGTCACAGCAAATTCCGTTTCTTCAGATCGATATAGGCATTGACCAGATCGGTCCCCAGCCGTTCATAGGGCGCGTCAACGACATGAATGCCCAGCCGCTGTAACCGGGTGATGACGATCTTGCGTTCGCGCAGCAGGCTGGCCGCAACCACGGCACGGCTGACATCGGCGGGGGTGTCCGGCGCGGCGGCGGCCATGTCCTCCAGCTCGACATCGCGCATCAGCACGAACAGGATCAGATGCTTGCGGGCCAGCGCCTGAAGCGAACGCAGCATCAGTTCGGCACTGGTCGGATCGGCAAAATCGGTGAAGACCAGCAAGAGCGAACGGCGCACCAGCCGTGCGCCAAGCGTGGTCAGTGCAAAGGTGTAATTGGTTTCTTCCGACGAATAGTCGATCTGCGCCGCCAGCCGCTGGAACACACCGAACGATCCCGCGCCCGACACCGATCCGCTTGCCACGCGCGGGCGCGAATCGAACCCGAACAGGCTGACCCTGTCCCCCAGTTTCAGCGCGACAAAGGCCGCGGACAAGGCGGCGGAGACCGCACGGTCGACCTTGGGAAGGCCCCCCACGGGTTCGCTCATCAACCGCCCGCCATCAATGGCAAAGACAATGTCGTTGTTGCGTTCGATCCGGTATTCCTTTGCAAGCAGTTTCGAATGATGAGCGCTGCGTTTCCAGTCGATGGCGCGGCGGTCCATGCCAGCGCGGAATCCGGCGAGCGCCTGAAACTCGGCACCTGAACCGACGTCGATCTGCATGGTTTCGCCGATCGCGACATCGCGGCGGAACAGGCGGAGCGCGTCGGCGCGCGCGGGACGAATATCAGGCATGATCGACAGATCACGGGTCAGCGCCACCTGTTGCTGACGCCAGACCAGCCCGCACGGCCCCGCCCAGCGCAGCCAGAGCGTATCGAGCACCGCCCTGCCCCGCCGCACCGCCCGGAACGTCAGCATGAGCGATCCGTCGCGCACGCGGCGCGGGTCGGTGACGGGCGACAGCCGTTCGTCATGGCCGACCCGGGCCTCGACCCGGGTGGACAGCGGGGGCGTGGTGATCGTCATCACGACATCCTGTCCGACATAGGCGCCGCCGGGCGCATCGAAGCCCGCCTGCATCGACCGTGCCGGGGCCACAGCCGCCGCATCGACCACAGTCAGCGCCAGCACCGCGATCACGCCGATCAGCCCGGCATACCAAAAGTCAGGCAGGGCAACGGCAATGACAAATGCCGGCAGCGCCGCCGCCGCCGCCACGATGCCCGCCCGCCCGCTGGGATAGATCAACGCGGCACCCCGGTCGCGGCGACGAGGGTTTCGATCACCTGTTCCACGCGCCGCCCGTCGATCTGTGCCGCGGGCGACAGGATGACCCGGTGACGCAGCACGGACACGGCCAGTGCCTTCACATCGTCGGGAATGACGTAATCCCGCCCGTCGAGCGCGGCATGGGCACGCGCCGCACTGGCCAGCATGGCTGCGGCCCGCGGCGACGCGCCACTTTCAAGATCGCCGCTGTCGCGCGTGGCGCGGACAAGGCTGACGACGTAACGCACGACATCATCGACGAGCCGCACCGACGCGACCGTCGCGACAGCGGCATCGAGAGTCGGGGCATCGGCGACGCAGGCCACGCCCCAGTCCGTCACACTCGGCGCACCGAATTGCGACCCGTGCCGGGTCACGATCGCCAGTTCGTCGTCGAGGCTGGGATAGCTGAGGATATGTTTGAACAGGAAGCGGTCAAGCTGTGCTTCGGGCAGCGGATAGACACCCTGCTGTTCGATCGGGTTCTGCGTTGCGACGACCATGAAGCGCGATGACAGATTATGTGTGGTGCCGTCGAACGTCACCGATCGTTCCTGCATCGCTTCAAGCAAGGCCGCCTGCGTCTTTGGCGGGGTGCGGTTGATTTCGTCGGCGAGAAGCAGTTCGCAAAAGATCGGCCCGCGCGTCAGGGTGAACGTCGATGTCTGAAAATTGAACAGGTTCGCGCCGACAATGTCACCAGGCATGAGGTCGGGCGTGAACTGGATCCGGCCATAGTCGAGCCCCAGCGCGGCGGCAAAACAGCGCGCGAGAAATGTTTTTGCGGTCCCCGGCGGTCCTTCGAGGAGGACGTGGCCACTGGCGAACAGCGCGACCAGCAGCAGGTCGATCGTATCGGTCTGCCCGGTAATCGCCTTGCCCACTTCGGCGCGAATGGCGTTTCCGAGCGTTCTGACTTCGTCAATGGTCACGCGTGACGTCCTTTTTCCATTTGAATAATGCCGCTGCGGCCCGTTGCATCGATGCCGCATCGGGCGCCTGACGGGCCGCGACGGCGAGATCGGTGAAGCCGCCGGGAAGCGTTCCCAGCCAGCGCTCCAGCGCATCGGGTGGCAGGGCACCGGCCCCCAGCGCCACAGCCGCGGCATCGCGAACCACGGCGACATAGCGATCGCCCAGACGATCTTCCCGACCGGCGCGGGTCATGAGTGTGGCGACGTTGTCGGCCAGCGCACGCTTGCCAAACGGGATCGCACGTCCTTCGATCGCGGGCGGACCGAAACGCCCCAGCGCATGAAGGCCGATCAGGATCGCGGCGGCGATGAGTGCAAGCGTGAAGGCGAGGAACGGCGGTTCAAACATCAGCTGCAACAGATTGCGGGTGTCGGCAAACCCGGCAAGCACGGTGTCGAACGCAACCGAATCCTGATCATCCGCACGCAGCGCATCGACGATCATCAGGGCGGCACGCGCCCCCGCCAGAGTCTTCAATCCCTTGTTCGACACCAGGTCAGGGTCGGCAAGGACATAGTCATAGGCGTGGTCGTCCCCCTCTGTCCGGCCGAGAACGACGCGCCCGGCGGCATCACGCAGGACCGCCGTCATCGCACCGGTCAGATAGCGCGGATTCGGCGGTTGCGCCACGTCGACACCGGCCATGTCCTGACCAGCGACACCACGGACATGCCTGTCACCGGCGTCATGCCCCTGTTCGATGCGCGCCGCGCCCAATATCTTCATGACCGGATCAAGCGCGCGCGGGTCGATCGTCCCGACCTGCTGCGCAAAGCGGCGGTTGGCCGGCAGCGGGACGACATTCCATTTTGGCAGCACATAAAGTGTTTTCGTGTCGGGCGTGTTGCGCCGGGTGACCACGAGTTCCTGAAGCGCCGACAGATCGACATCAGCGCCGATCGTGACAATCATCAGGCCATTGCGCTGCCATTCGCTTTTGTCGCTGCCGATATCGACAGGCCGCTTCGTCAGTCCGGCAAGGCGGTACAGCCCCGCAAAGCCCACCGCCGACCGGGACAGGACATGCGTGCCGCCGTTGCCGCCACGATTCCATCTGGGTGCATAGGCGGTGAGAAACACAAAGCCGGCAAAGGCAAGCAGCCCCGCGACGATGACCCAGAGGATCGTCCTGGCATTGAACGGACCGGCGTCGCTGCGGTCAGCCACGCCATGAGCCCGCAAGCGCAAAGTCGCCATAAGCGGCGCGGCACGCCCGCCAGGCATCGGCACTGACCGATGCATTGCCGAACGCACTGACTTCGACGACCCGGGCAATGGCGGCAAATGCCGCACGCGCGGCACCGGGAAGAGCCTGCGCCCCGGCGATGTCACGGGCCGTGAGCGAGGGTTTGACAAAGTCCGGGCGGCGACGTGCGATGTCGTCGACACTGCGGTGGAGCAACAGCCGCGCCGCTTCTGCATAGCGTCCGGCAGCGGCGAGCGTTTCGGCTTCGGCAAGCAATGTCCGGGCATCGTTGCTGTCGGGATGCCATTCGACGTCACCGGCGACGACATCGCTGCCCTGCCACGGCCAGCGAAATCGCATCCCGCGGGCTTCGTTGAAGATCACCCACGCGATCAGCCCCACGCCAAGCGCGACGCCACCCCAGAACAGATAGCGGAGCGATGGCGACAGCCATGTGACGAATTCCACTGTCGGCTTTAGCCACGACGGCATGTGCGGCGGTACGAATGCCGGCAGATCGAATTGATAGGATGTGTCGGCGACAAGGTGCGCATGCGCCGTTGCAAGTGCCGGATCGCGACCGGTCTGGGCCATATCAGTCGCGGTCGCCGTCACGTCGCCCCCGGAAATCAGTGTGTCTTCACCCGGTCTTCATTGGCGGGCTGGCGATCGTTGCGCAAGGGCTGCGCCATACGTACCGGACAGGCACAATCGAGACACGTTGCCAGAGTAGGGACACAATGCTAGCGCGCCGTCATGTCAGAGACGATCGTTGAAGATGTCGCCCGGCCGCGACCCGTCGCACCCGCGGCGCAATCCATCGTGTCGCGTCTGAAACAATTTTCTGCTGACGAGTGGCTATTGCTTGCCGGGCTGGTGGCCCTGACGGCACCGACGCTCGGCTATATCATCGACGTGAGCTGGTCGACCGAATCCGGGGGGCACGGACCGATCGTTCTTGTCACGGGGGCGTGGCTGATATGGCGCCTGTGGCCCGAGGTCGCAAAGCTTGCGCAGCCCGTGGCGACGGCCCGATTTCTGGTCCTGTTCATTCCGCTGCTGATCCTCGCCATCATTGCCAAAATTACCCAGATCATCGAGATCGAGGGCTATATCGTCTATGCCGTGATCGTGTCGGTGCTGTACGGGCTGATCGGCATTCGCGCGATGAAGCTGCTGTGGTTTCCGCTGCTTTATCTTGCCTTTGTCGTGCCGCCGCCTGATTCGCTGGTGGCGGCGATCACCAACCCGCTGAAAACATACATCTCGCAATATGCCGTCTCGCTTTTGTATAAATTCGGATATCCGATCGGCGGGGCGGGCGTGACGATCCAGATCGGCCAGTATCAGCTGCTCGTGGCGCAGGCCTGTTCGGGGCTGAATTCGCTGGTGTCGCTGTCGGCGATTTCCAGCTTTTATGTCTATCTGCAACGCGGCGCGCGTGTCGGCTATTCGATATTTCTGCTGGCGATGGTGTTGCCGGTGGCGATCTTTGCCAATTATGTGCGCGTGCTCATCCTGATCCTTCTGACTTATCATGTCAGCGAATCGGCGGCGCAGGGTTTCCTTCACAATTTTGCCGGACTAACGATGTTCGTCACGGCGTTGCTGACGATTTTTGGTATTGATGCGGTGGTGTCCCGGCTGCTCGAACGCAAACGGGTGAAGGCGCACATATGACCAGCGACCCGTCCGTCGCGCCTGACACACCGCCCGCAGCCGGGCTGTCCCGCCGCAACATGCTGACCGGCCTGGCGTTGCTGGGCGCGGCCGGTATCGCCCATTCCCGCCAGCCACAGCCGGGGCCAAAGCATCTGGGCCGCGGCGGGCTGAATGCGCTTGTCCCAAAGACGATCGGCCCGTGGACGTTCGAGACGACGAGCGGCCTTGTCCTGCCCCCGCCCGACGCAACCGCCGACCGGCTGTACGACGAAGTCCTGACACGTGTTTACAGTCATCCCGACCTGCCGCCGGTCATGTTCCTTGTCGCCTATAGCAGCGTGCAGGACGGGTTGTTGCAGCTGCACCGGCCCGAGGTGTGCTATCCGTCAAGCGGATACCGGTTGAGCGACACGCAAATCCAGGCGATCCGTTTCACCAATGGCGACACCGTGACGGCACGCATGTTCAGTGCCGCAAATGCGATGCGCGTCGAACAGGTGCTGTACTGGACACGGCTGGGCACGGCCTTGCCGACAAGCTGGACACAGCAGCGCTGGGCCGTCGTCATGGCCAACCTTCACGGTGTCATTCCCGATGGCGTGCTGGTGCGGATGTCGTGCATCGAAAATGATGCGGAAAAAGCATTTGGCGTCCTGCGTACCTTTGCATCGGACCTTGCCGCATCCGTCACGCCCGAGGCACGCAAACTGCTGTGGCAATCCTATTGACAGTTACCGGCCTATTGACGGTTACCGGTCAGTTCCGACGGCGCGTCTGCGGCCAGTCCTGACGAAGGGCTGACGACCAGCTGTCCGGCCGTGTCATCGGCATGAAGCCGTCCGAAATCCTGAACCGGCAGTCTGGGGCTGGTCAGACCGGTGTCCGGCGACGGCGCGGCAAAGGGGTTTGCCGTGTCTTCACCCGGGTACAGGGTCTGCACTGTGTCCGGCGGCGATCCGGGTGCCGTTTCTGCCGGGAAAATGACCGGTTCGAGTCCGGCATAGGCCGTTCGCAACCCGCGCGCGGATTTTTCGCGGCCGCGCCACCCATAAAAAATATGCGCGCCGACAGTCCGCAACTTGACCAGATCGGTCCGCCACACCGGCACGACCTGACGTGTGTGATAATGCGTGGCGAGGCCGACGAGCGGTTCGACCCGCCCGTTCAGCGCCGCAACCGCAATGACGCGCGCCCGTTCATAAATTGCGGCAATAGGCTTTCGCGCCAGCGCGCCGTCACAGGCAAAGGTAAACTGACATCCCGTGCTGCGCTCAGCCCCCTGAAACACCACGCCGCAGACCGACGCGGGAAAACGCGGATCGCGGACGCGGTTCAGGACAACCTGCGCCACGGCGCGCTGTCCTTCAGCGGTTTCGGATGCGGCTTCATAATAGATTGCCTGCGTCAGACAGTCGGTCGCGCGCAAAATGTCCGCATGCCGTTCAGGCGCGTGGCCCGTGACAAAGGGACGCGCGGCAACGATCGGCCCGGTATAGTCCGCGCGGGCGGCGTTGATTGCTTCTGCATCCTTTGGGGCAATATCGGGCTGAAACACCAGCGGTGCGGGTTCGACCGCATCGGGGTCAAGCGCGATGGTCACGGGGCGACGCGCGACATGCCGGTCGGAAAATCCTGTCGACGTCGACAGGATGCCGATCGCGACGATGCCCAGCCCCAGCAACAGCCAGCGCAGCACCGCGGGTGTCAGGGATTTTCGGGGACGATCGACCACGTCGATACGTGCGTTCAGCGTGCGAACGGCCGGATGAAATGCATCACAAAGGCCCCTGTCGCGACAATCGCCGCAACGGCAATCAGATGATTGCCGTCATTGCCGAAATAATTGGTGACAGCGCAGCCCGCCGAGGCGACAAGATAATGCCATAATTTGTCCGAAGGCGCTTCCTGCATCGACCGTTGAAGGAACAGGACAATCAGGCCCGCAAATACCGCGACAGTCAGCCAATCATAAATCGTGTGCAAGGGCGTGCTTTCGTTGCAATCCGACAGCGTTATCCTGTATCGACAGGCCATTCAAGCGACCAGGAAAGGCATTAACGATGATAAATGGGGGTGGCGCATGGCGCCGGATCACGCTGACAAGTACAATCGCGATCGGTATCGCGCTGACGGGATGTTCCAAAAAACCGACCGAACAGGTGGTTGCGATCGTCAACGGCGAAGAAATCTCGCTCCCCGAACTGAATGCCGAACTTGGCAATGCGCAGGTGCCGGCAGGGGTCGACAAGAAAGTCGTGCAGCAGCAACTTCTGCAGCGTCTGGTCGACCGCCGGTTGCTGGCGCAATCCGCCAAGGATCAGGGGCTGGACCGCGACCCGTCCTATATCGTCGAGCAGCGCCGGATGAACGAATCGATGCTTGTCGAACGGCTCGCCAAAAAAACCAGTGACACGATTCCGGTGCCGACCGCCGCCGAAATCGACAAATTCATTGCCGAAAATACAACCTTGTTCGCTGGGCGGCAGCTTTATACGGTCGATCAGGTCGCATTTGCGACACCGGCTGATCCGACGCGGCTGAAGGCGCTTGAACCGGCAAAGACGATGGCCGAAGTCAGCGCCGTGCTCGACCAGCTGGGCATCAAGTCACAACGTGCCAACCGCGTCGTCGATTCCGCAACGGTGCCACCCGAACAGATGACGCGGATCACGGCCCTGCCAAAGGGCGAACCGTTCGTCGTGCCGAGCAATGGCCAGGTGACAGTCAATGTCATCACGGGGAGCAAGGCCGAGCCATTGCCCGATGCGCAGGCGCGCCCCATGGCGGTGCGGGCCTTGCGTGCGCAGGCTCTGGCCAAAATGGGCGAGCAGCGGTTGAAAGATGCCCGGGCCAAAGCGAAAATCGACTATCAGGACGGGTTCGCGCCGCCCGCCAAACCGGCCGGTCCGGCACCGGCCAAATAAGGTCAGTCGCGTCCGGTGCGGGTCCAGCGGCGATCCGCACCACGCGCGAGCCTGAGATAAATCGGCACTTTCCACAAAATATAGAGCGGCACGCGCAGCAGCACGGCAAAGGGCAATATGCTGCGCCCCACGACATGCCATCCGCCCAGCACGGCAAGGCCCGCGACGCCGATGATCGCAGCGAGCAGCAGCGCCGGAACGAATGTCGACACTGTGCCCAGAGCGATCGTCATCACGAGCGCAATGAGCGCCATGCCAAAGCCGAGCGCGAGCGGCGGCACCATGAGATGCAAGCCGAGCCAGAGTGACGCCCAGTGACCGCGCGCCAGCCCGTGCCCGATCATGCGCGGTGCGACCGTACAGGCCGTCGCAATGAACCCATGTTCCCACCGCGTTCGTTGCGTCACCACGGCCATGCCCGATGCGGGCGCGCTGGTGACGCGCGCATCATCGAGGTAAAGCGGCAGATATCCGGCGCGGACCAGCGCGAGGCCGATCGCGAGATCTTCGACACTGTCGTCGGTTGCCAGCGGTGCCGAGCAAAACCGTGCCCAGGGAAATGCCATGCCGGTACCGGTCAGCACGCAGCTTTGCGCGATGCGCATCAGCCCGCGCTGACGCACGACATTTTTAAGGGCAAAGGCAAAGTTAGAAATACGCGACATCGGCGGATCGCCGGGCCGCGTATCAAGTTCGTAGCGCGCCTGTACCACGCGGCCTGTCCGGGCGGCATGATGCGCCATCCGGGCGAGGGCACCGGGTTTCGGCACGCAATCGGCATCCATGACGATGACGATATCCGGCGGATCGGCGGCGAGCGCGTCACGCCCGAACGCCAGCGCATAGCCTTTGCCGCGCCGCGCCGCATCCGTCCGTTCGACGACGCGCGCGCCCGCCCTGTGCGCAGCATCTGCGGTCGCATCAGTACAATTGTCGGCGACGACAAGGATGTCGTACCCGCTTGCGGCAATCGCGGTGACGACGGCAGATATGCCGTCGGCTTCGTTGTGCGCCGGTATCAATATTGTCGTGCGCAGACCCGGTGCCATGTTACAGCCAGCCTTCAGCACGCGCAGACCGGACAGTGTTTCGACCGTCAGGATGACGAGCGGAAACGACGCCACCCCCGCAACCACAGTCGCCACCCCCCCCGCCAACGTTGCCGACAGCATCACGCCGCACGCCCGCGAATCAGGCCGGCAAGCTGTGCGCCGTTCGCCATCGCATCATGCGCGATGCGCACCCGTGCCTGCCCCTGTGCCGCCATGGTCGCGAGCCGGGCGACAGGTGTGGCGAGCGCCGCGCGGATCGCATCGGCCAGCGCGCCAGTGTCACCGGGTGGTGACAGCCAGCCGACGCCGGCATCGACCAGTTCGGGAATGCCCGCGACCCAGGTCGTCAGGACAGGGCGGCCGAGCGCCAGCGCCTCCATCAGCACGACCGGCAATCCTTCGGCAAAGCTTGGCACGATGAAGGCGCGCGCATCGAGGAGATGCTGGCGAACCGCTTCACCGCTTGCAACGCCTGTAAAGACGATATTTGCCTCGACACCCAGTGCGGCGACCCGGTCTTCGAGCAGTGCGCGCAAGGGGCCATCGCCAACGATCGTCACGCACAGATCGGGCCGTTCACGGGCAACC
>CAXTTJ010000051.1:0-14141 GCA_964247235.1 uncultured Sphingomonadaceae bacterium | reverse complement strand
CTACCTCAGAAACTCCGGATATGCGTCAATGTAATGTCATCCGACTCTAGAGCGTAATCCATGTCGGCGCATGGTCGCTGGCCTTTTCCCGGCCGCGATGATCACGATCGACACCGGCGTCGGTCAGCCGGTCTGCGGCTTCGGGTGACAGCATCAGGTGGTCAATCCGGAATCCGGCGTCGCGGGCCCATCCGTTCATTTGATAATCCCAGAATGTCCACATCGGCGCGTCGGGATGCCGGGACCGAAGCGCATCGGTCCATCCTTGCGCCACAAGCCGCCGGAACGCGGCGCGGCTTTCCGGCTGCATCAGGGCATCGGACGCCATCGCCGCAGCATTCCACACGTCGGCATCCGTCGGGATGACGTTATAATCCCCTGCCAGAACAACCGGCCGTTCCTGCGCCAGCAACTGTGCAGCATGCGTATTCAGCCGTTCGAACCAGCGCAGCTTGTAATCAAACTTTGGGCCAGGATGCGGATTTCCATTGGGCAGATAGATCGACGATATTATCACGCCGTCAACCTCTGCCTCAAGATAGCGGCTGTGCGCATCGTCGGGATCACCGGGAAGGCCGCGCAGCCGCTCGACCGGGTCCGCGCCACGTGCCAGTATGGCGACACCGTTAAATCCCTTTTGCCCGTGCCAGATCGCGCCATAACCCGCGTCGCGAATATCGGTTTCGGGAAACGTCTCGTCGCTTGATTTTATTTCCTGAAGACAGGCGACATCAGGTTTGGTCTCATCAAGCCATTCGATCAACCGCGGCAAACGCGCCTTGATCCCGTTCACGTTATAAGTGGCGACACGCACTAAACCGAAAAACTCGATCCACAGCCACAGCCCGATGCCGCATTGGGATTGGTGACCCTGAACGCCGATCCGCCCAGCGATTCGACATAATCCACGGCCGCACCAGACACGAGGTCAAGGCTCATCGGGTCGACGATCAGCCGGACACCGTCGCATTCGGCGACCATGTCATCGCCTGCTACATCATCGGCAAGGCCGAACTTATACTGAAACCCCGAACATCCCCCACCCTCGACTGACAGGCGCAAAATTGCGGGCCGGGCTTGCTTTGCGGCAATGGCGGCAACGCGCGCGGCGGCACTTGGGGTCAGGTCAACAGTCATTGAGACAAGATAGGCGCCCGGCTGCGTTGCAGCAAGCCCGCCTATTTGATCGGCTGCGCAGGGCCGCCGACGGCGATATGACCCCGGGTCTGCATGGCCGCGAGGTAATTGGCGCTCTGCAAAAACGGCATCGGATTGACGGCATTGCCATCAAGGCGGACTTCATAATGAAGATGCGTGCCGGTGGACCGGCCCGTCGACCCCATGCGCGCAATCAGGTCGCCGCGTTTGACACGTTGTCCTGCCTGGACAAGGATTGCCGACAAATGGCCATAACGCGTCTGGATACCACGGCCATGATCCAGTTCGACAAGGTTGCCATAACCATTTGCCCATCCCGCGCGACCGACAACACCATCAGCGGTCGCGTAAATTGATGACCCGTACTGACCCGGAATATCGACGCCGGAATGCATGGCCGCACCGCCGCGGAACGGGTCGCTGCGCACGCCGAAGCCGCTCGTAAACGTCACGACATCAACCGGTTTCTGCGACGGGATGGCAACGATATTTTGCTGGAGCTGATCAAGCCGCTTCCACGACTGGAACAGGGCGCGGAACGCGGGGTCGGGTGCCGCTGTACCGGCTGTTGTCGCATCGACCGGTTCATAAGGACCGCCCATGCCCGCCTGCATCCGGTTCGCCGGTATGCCAAAGCGGATGAGTGTTGCGCTGGCTTCATGATAACGCGCTTCGACGGCGGCGGTCATGCGCGATGCCATCGCGATCTGTTTCGCCTCGACCGCATTGAAAGGGGCAAGCGCGTCTGCCGCGCGTGCGGAAATTTTCTGTACATGGCCCGGAACCGCCGGTGTCCCTTTTCCCGTCAGGACAGCATCAAGAAACGCCTGACGCTGTTCAAGCCGTGCGGCATGCACGGACGCTTCCTTGCGGATCGACGCGACATCGGACCGCATCGCCTCGATCCGGTGCTGCATGTCGATAATCGCCGAGTCCCGGGACACTGCGGCGACAACGACTGGCGCGGCACCGGCCAGCTGCGCTGTTCCGACCAGCGACAGACCGAGCGACATTGTCATGACTGAGACAGCCGCAGCCTGAACGCGCGACGAGATATGGATGCGCCGCATCGTGGCACCGTCATGCACGAAAATCTCGCGGGACCGGAAAAGGCGGCGAAGCGTCAACACGAGCTCGCGGCCCGAAAATAAACTCATATTCAACATCCAGTCCCCCGGCGACCAAAGGGGCCACGCGCCTTTATTGGCGACGCAGCAGACACGAATTCATCGAAAGACTGGTTTGCCCACCCGTCTCACTGATTTATAAGCTGACCATGATCGGCGCTGTTGACAAGCATGTCAGAGGAAAGGCGGGATGGGTTGCCGCAACCGCGCGGCGAAACGATGATTCAGGACACGACCAATCTGGAACCAACAGGATCATTGCTCTGCGAATCGAAATTTCAATCGATTGCACGCGCCGCGTCCAGCACCGATTCGGCATGACCCGGCACTTTCACCTTCGCCCATGTCCGTGCAATTTTTCCCTGTGCATCGATCAGGAACGTGCTGCGTTCGATGCCCATATAGGTCCGGCCGTACATCGCCTTTTCAACCCAGACGCCAAACGCATCGCACACGCTCCCGTCACTGTCCGAACCCAGCGTGACCGAAAGATCATATTTGCCGATGAAGCGGGCATGGCTGGCAACCGAATCTTTTGAAATGCCGACAATCGCGGTCTGTGCGTTCGCAAAGTCGGGCATCAGGGCCGTGAACGCCTGCGCTTCTTTGGTGCAGCCTCCGGTATCATCCTTGGGATAGAAATAGAGGACAAGCTTCCGGCCGCGCCAGTCCGACAGCCGGGTGCGTTTGCCGTCGCTGGTGTCGAACGCGACATCAGGTGCCATCTGACCAACTTCGACCATTGTCATTCTCCCGCAATATCCGTGACTGACTGCCAGTGTGCCGACACGCATTGCCGTGCCGATGTAACCCGCGCAAGAAGATCGTCCCATCCGTCAGCACCGCACGCGCGGGCCACGATCGCCTGCGTGTCGGACGCCGTCAGTGCCAGCGTTGGCGCAACGAGCCGCAGCGTCACGATGAAACGCGTCAGCAGGTCATGCGCATCGCCCAGAGCCACATTGACCAGACCCGCACTGCACAGCGCCGCAAGCGCAGTGGGCAGATGCGGATCAATCGCACTGCCATGCGCGAGCTGGTGAAAATGCACCGTGAATTCGAGATCGACCAGCCCGCCAGTCCCCAGTTTCACGTCAAGCGGTCCCATCGCTGGCTTGTGCGTCGCCATGTCGCGCCGCATTGTCACAATATCTCGTGCCAGCGCCTGCCGCGCACGCGGTACGTTCAGGATATCGGACAGGCTGGCGGCGATCGTTGCGCGCGCCGCGTCACTGCCATAAATGACCCGCGCCCGGGTCAGCGCCATATGTTCCCAGGTCCATGCCCGTTCGCGCTGATAACGCGCAAAGGAGTCGACTGAGGTGACAAGCGGACCGTCGCCGCCGGAAGGTCGCAGCCGCGTGTCGACTTCATAAAGCGCACCAGCTGCTGTCGGCGCGCTCAATCCGCTGCTCAGCCGCTGTCCCAGGCGATTGTAATAATGCGATCCGCCAAGTGGTCTCGGCCCATCCGATTCGAGAGTAAAGTCACCCGTGAACAGATAGATCAGATCAAGGTCGGACGCGTGGGTGAGCAATCCGCCGCCCAGTCTTCCCAGCGCCAGAATGATGAGTTCCGACCCTGCAACGCGCCCGTGGGCCTCGACAAAGGGGGCAACGACAGCATCGGCCACGACCTGCACCGCGGCCTCGGCCACGCGGGCATAGCCGCCTGCGACGTTCAGCGGATCATCCGTGGCCTCGACAATCTGCGCACCCAGGGCAAAGCGATGCTCGCTGACGATGCGACGCACATGATCAAGCCGGACTTCGGTCGCAACACCGGTACGCTTCATTTCATCGGCAAGCTCGGCCACACTACCCACTGGTGCAAAGGCGCTGGCGTCCAGTAACCGGTCAAGCAGGGCAGGATTGCGCCCCAGCGCATCCGCCAGTGTCGGGGCATGGCTGATGATCGCGACCAGCACACGTAACAGCGACGGCTGCGCGTCAAGCAACCGGAACAGATTGAGCGCCGTCGGCAAACCGGACAGCATCCGGTCAAACGCCATAAGGGCGGCATCGGCGTCAGCAGCTTCGCCCAGCGCCGAAATCAGATGCGGCAGCACAGCTTCGAGCGCGGCGATCGCCGCATCGCTCCGCACCGAACGCAATGTGCCGCCACGCCATTCATCGATCCGTGCCGACGCGCGCGCAACCTCGGCAAAACCGGCCTGCGCCAGAATATCATTCAACAGATCGCCACTGCGCGGCGTCACGACACGCGGCGGACCGTCAAGGCCGTCATACAGGGCGCCGATTGCCGCGACGTGACGGCCAAGCAGCACGAGCAGGGCGGCGCCATCGTTCAGCCCGTGAAGCTGCGCAACCGAATCGAGCGCCGCCGGGTCACCCGGCAGCTGATGCGTCTGGCGGTCGTCGACCATCTGCACCCTGTGCTCGATCGTGCGATAAAGGCGATACGCATCCGCCAGCGCCGTCGCCATGTCATTGTCGATCCAGCCTGCACGCGCCAGCGCCGCAATTGCCCCCAGCGTGCCGGCCTCACGCAATGACGGATCACGACCGCCGTGGATCAGTTGATGGATCTGAACGAAAAACTCGACTTCTCTTATGCCGCCGCGTCCGCGCTTGATGTCATAGCCAGGGCCGAAGGCCTGCCCGCCTGCATGATGAGACCTGATGCGGCGTGACATGGCGCGCAAATCCTCGACAGTACCGAAATCGAGGCTTCGTCGCCACACAAATGGCTGGATCGTCTCCAGAAACTGGCGGCCCAGCATGACATCGCCCGCCGCGGCCCGGGCACGAATGAACGCCGCCCGTTCCCATCCCAGCGCGCTCGATTCATAATGCGAAATTGCCGCACTGACCGGAATGGCCAGCGGTGTCGCTTCCGAAGCGGGTCGCAGCCTCAGGTCGACCCGCAAAACATAGCCGTCGGCATCACGCGTCTGCAACATATCCACGATGGCCCGGGCAATGCGCACGGCCGCGTCCCCCGGATCGTCGCGGTCGCGACGTGGCAGCGTTTCGGGATCGAACAGCAGGATCGGGTCGATGTCGGAACTGTAATTCAGCTCGCGACTGCCCTGCTTGCCCAGCGCGATCGCAACGAATCCGCGCGCGTCCGCGTCGGGAGTCCGCATCCGGATCGCCTCGGTGATCGTGGCATCAAGCGCATGGTCGGCAAAATCGGACAGATGGCCGACAACCGATTCAAGAGGCAGATGCCCGGCCAGATCACCGACCGCGATGACCAGTGCCAGCGCGTCGCGCTGACGCCGCAATGCCTGACGAACGCTGGTCCCGCTGATCGCTTTCGCCTGATCAAGCGCGGCATCAAACGCGCCCGACTGCAATGTCGCGACAACGCCCGGATTGCGCGCCATTGCCCCGGCCAGAAACGGCGCATGCGTCACCGCTCGGCTCATCGCATTTTGAAAGGAAGACGGGGGTGTTTCAGGCAACTTTATGGCACCTTGACCGTTACAGATTCATGGCACGCCCTGTCTCGCAACGTCACGAAGTCTCGCCACGTCATGAAAATTTTCTGGCGACGCCATATGACGTTGCTTTGCCATATCGCGGAGACGGTGTCGCGCTTGCCTTGCGAAATACCTATCATGCCCCTGACGACATTGTACCGCCTGACATGAGCGCGTTACTTGATGCGATTGATCGTCCGCAACAGATTATCGACCGCGGCTGAGCCGCTTGACCTGATCCATGATGATATCAAGCGCGGTCGTGCCATCGTTGCCGGGATGGGTCCGGCGCGACGGCAGGCCATTGCCACTCATGACGGTTTCAAGGGCGACGCGACCACGCGCGACACGGCTTTTGATCGTGCCCACAGCAACGCCACAAATTTCCGCCGCTTCTTCATAGGCAAAGCCACCAGCGCCGACCAGAATCAGGGCCTCGCGTTGCGCCTGCGGCAGATATTGCAGGGCGCGCTGCAAATCGCCAAGCTCGACATGCTTGTCCTGCGCGGCGGGTGCGGACAGGATCTTGTCAGCGACAAGGTCGTCCCATTCGCCGTGAAACCGGTTCCGGCGCATTTGCGACAGGAACAGGTTGCGCAGGATAATGAACGTCCACGCCCGCATGTTCGTACCGGCTTCATACCGGTCACGCGCCGCCCATGCTTTCAGCAGGGTTTCCTGAACCAGATCGTCACCAAAATCGCTGTTGCCCGACAGCGACCGGCCAAACGCGCGCAGCTGGGGAATGACCATCGCAAGCTGCGCCTTGAACGCATCGTCGGACAAGGCGGGGCGCGCGCTGGGACTCTCGTTACCGGCCTCATCATCGATCATATGATATCCGCTTCACCTCGTGCTGAGGTTTAGCGCGACGCAATCGATCCGTCACGCCACCGGAACGGTTTCGGCGTCGAAAAACAACGCCTGGGCAATGGCAGCCTTCACCGTCGCACGCTGGAACGGCTTGGTGATCAGAAATGTCGGCTCGGGTCGTTCACCGGTCAGAAGGCGTTCCGGAAAGGCCGTGATGAAAATCACGGGCACCGAGAATTCAGCCAGAATATCCTTGACCGCGTCGATGCCCGAACTGTCGTCGGCCAGCTGGATATCGGCAAGAACCAGGCCCGGCCGGTGATCGCGCGCGGCGACAACGGCTTCGTCGCGCGTGACCGCAACGCCCGTCACGCCGTGGCCGGCATCCCGGACAATCGTTTCAAGGTCCATTGCAATCATCGGCTCGTCCTCGATGATCAGGACGTCAGATCGTGTCTGCGCCTCGATTTCACTCAGGGCATCGTCGAGCAGGTCGGCAACCGCATCGTGGGAAAGGCCCAGAACATAGGCCGTGTCCTCGTGCGAAAACCCTTCCATCGCCGTCAGCAGCAAGGTCTGGCGTGACAATGGCGTGATCCGCGCAAGCCGACCCTGAACGATGCGCTCCCTGGCACTCGACATCGGGTCGTCGTCAATCGATCGCGTTGCCGATGCCCAGATCATGTGAAAAACCCGGTACAGTCCGACCCGTACGTCGACATCGCGCGGAAATTCGTCGGGTGCGGCCACGATCGCTTCAAGCGTGGCGCGGACAAACGCATCGCCATCGCGCTGACGCCCCGTCAGTGCCCGCGCATAACGGCGCAGAAACGAAAGATAAGGGGCAATATGCTGGCCGAGCGGCATGGAATTTTTCCTTCTCGAAGACGTCGATGTTCGTTCAGCAGCAACGTTTGTGCAAGCGTCGGCGCCCGTTTCGCACCCCCGTCGCAAAACAAGCCGTAACCATGGAACAAGCGAGCAGGCAAAATGTTTCTTTTTCTTAGGCGAGACCGAAATTTTAAGATAGCGTAAGTCGCACTTTGCGTTGATGTGACCCTTGAAACGGTTCTGAGCTTTCGCATATAAAGGGGGACGGTTTCGTGGCGGCCGGAAAACGACCGAAATCAATGCCGAACGGAGCCAATTCGAAACCAGCCGGTGTCGATCCGACCGAAATCAGGACACGCGATCTTGGCGCTGCGCTTCGTGCCGCTTACGAAAGTGCCGTTCAGGAAGAAATACCAGCCGAAATGCTCGACCTGTTGAACAAGCTGCGCTGACATGGCGCTGGCTGGGGCCGCACGTTCCGGTTTCACCAGATGGTTCGGACATCTGTCCACCAGCATAAAGATATTTTCCATTCTCACGGTGGCGCTGCTGCCGTTGGGACTGGTTGCGCTGTTTGCCTCTCTCACCTCGACGCATCTGACTGCCGTGGAGCAGGGAACGACGGGGAATATTCTGACATATCTGCCGTTGCTGATGTGGGCGTCGGCGGCGCTGATCGGTTTTTTCGTCGTCGACAGGTTGCTGATACGGCCACTCCGCGATCTGCAGAAAGCAGTGGCGAGCTATATCCCCGGCGCACCGTTCCACAAACCTGCAACGCGCACGCCGGCCCGTGAAATCCAGGAACTGGGCGACACCTTCGCACAATTCGGCGATCAGATCAGTCTGCACGAAGCGAACATGGCCGCAGCGCTTGCACAGCAGACGAGGGCCACACGTGAAGTCCACCACCGCGTGAAAAACAATCTTCAGGTCATTGCCAGCCTGATTTCGCTTCACGCGCGCAGTGATCAGGCGCCCGATGCCGTCATCGCTTATGCGGCCATCCAGCGCCGCGTCGATGCGCTGTCGATCGTCCACCGTAATCATTATGCCGAACTTGAGTCAGGCGTCGGCATCGATATCAAAGCGTTGCTCGGCGAACTCGCGACCAACTTGCGGGCCAGCGCGGCGGGGGCGGCACCTGCAATCTCGATCAGCGCGGCGCGCCTCGGCGTCAGTCAGGACAGCGCAGTTGCCATCGCTTTCTTGCTGACCGAACTTGTCGAATTGTCGATGATGATCGATCCTGCCGCGCCGATTTGCATCGTCGTTGACACAGGCACGGTCGCGGACAAGGCCCGGCTCACCCTGACATCGGCCGCGCTGATCGCAACGCCGGCCATGAAAATCCGGCTTTCAGGGCGCTATGCGCGCGTCATCGAAGGGCTGTCGCGCCAGCTCCGCGCACCGCTGTCCCATGACGAACAAACGGGATGTCTGGCGATTGATTTTACCGTCATTCATGTCCCGCAGGATTATTGAAAAAAGATTTGCCATTGATGGGAACCCTTTGCGCCGTGACCCGTTTGAACCATCGGACAGCGAGCTTTGCCCCCCCGCTTTCGCTGTCCGGAACATGAGCCCGGATGCGCCGTCGCCCCCAAGACGCGCCTCCGGGCTCAACAATGTTCAGCGATCCTCGGCGGCCTGAAACCGGGCATCGCGCTGGCGACGCCGCTGCGTGAACCAGGTCGCAATCAGTGTCAGTTCGTACAGCAGGCACAGCGGCACCGCGAGCAAAAGCTGTGACCCGATATCAGGCGGCGTCAGAACAGCCGAAATCGCAAATGCACCGACAATGGCATAGCGGCGGGCAGCAACCAGCTGATCGCGCGTCACGATCCCCACCGTCTCCAGCAGCATCAGCAGGACCGGCATCAAAAATGAAAAGCCAAAGCCGAACATGAACTGCATGACGAATTTCAGATAATTGCCGACATCGGGCAGTGCCTGCTGCGTGACCCCGCCCAGATCGCCCTGAAACCCCAGCAGGAACTTCAGTGCAATCGGTATCGCTATAAAATAGGCAAGGCTGGCACCTGCCGTAAACAGCACCGGTGTCGCCAGCAGGAACGGCAAAAACGCCTTGCGCTCTTTCTTGTAAAGCCCCGGCGCGACGAACAGCCAGACCTGATTTGCAATCACGGGCGACGCGATCATCATCGCCGCGAAAAAGGCGACTTTCAGTTCGACAAAGAACCCGCCAAACACTTCGGTGTTGATCAGTTTGGTCTGCCCGGCCGCCAGCAGCGGATGGACCAATATCGCCAGAATATGCCGCGCAAAATACACGCAACCACCAAAAGCAGCCGCCAGCGCCGCGACCGACCACAGCAGGCGTCGCCGCAATTCGATCAGATGATCGAGCAGTGGTGCCTTGCTGTCATCAAGGCCGCCGTCACTCATGCCGGCTTGTCTTCGGGCGGCGCCGCGACGGGACCGGGTAATGGTTCAGGCGGCGGCTCCAGCGCGGGCACCGGATTGGCGGCCATGATCCGGGCGTTCTCCTCTTTCCACTTTTTTTCCATCTCTTCGAGCTCGGATTCGCGCATCATTGTGTCAAATCCGCTGCGGAAATGCCGCGCCATCCCGCGCGCCTTGCCGACCCACTGACCGACAATGCGCATGGCCCGCGGCAAATCTTTGGGGCCGATCACGACGAGCGCGACAACCGCCACGAGCAAGAGTTCAGTGGGGGCAACGTCGAACATTTTTATCCTAGCTGGGCGCCAAGGGAACTTAGACGGCCGCGTCCTTTGCCGCCGCAGCCTTTTTGGCCTCATGCTCGGCAATGATGTCCGCTGCCGATTTGCCTTCGATCAGCGATGCAGGCTTTGCGGCCGGCGTCTCGTCCTCGTCGGCCATGCCCTTCTTGAAACTCTTCAATCCCTTGGCGACGTCGCCCATCATGTCGGAAAAACGCCCCTTGCCGAACAGCAACAGGACCATCACGCCAACAATCAGCCAATGCCACAGGCTCAGGCCACCCATCACTTGTCTCCTTCGGTATTAACCCTATCTAGTCGTCTTCGTCCGCCGTTTCCAGATCACCGATGAAATCATCATCCGAAATCGGGTCGAGCAGTCCTGCCGCACGCAAATCATCGATGCCCGGCAAGTCGCGACGATCCCCTAAGCCAAAATGGGTTAAAAAGTCGGGCGTGGTGGCATAGGTCAGCGGGCGGCCCGGCACTTGCCGTCGACCGGCGGGCGTGATCCACCCTGCATCCATCAGCACGTCGAGCGTACCCCTGGAAATCTGCACGCCGCGAATGGCCTCGATTTCGGCGCGGCTGACGGGTTCGTGATACGCAATGATCGCCAGTGTCTCGATCGCCGCGCGCGACAATTTGCGCGACGCCTCGCGTGTTTCGCGCAACAGATGCGCCATGTCGGGCGCCGTCTGGAAATGCCAGCGCCCGCCCCGTTCGACGAGATTGATTCCACGACCGGCATAGGATCGGACAAGTTCGGCAAACGTGTCGTCGATGTTGTCAACGCCCAGGCGTCGGGTGATGCCCTCGACCGAAAGGGGCTGCTCGCTGGCGAAAAGCAAGGCTTCGAGAGCGCGCGCCTGTTCGGAAACCGTCATGCCGCCTTCACCAGAATCGGGCCGAACGCCTCATCCTGCCGAATGTCGATCCGCCCCCGCCGCGCCATCTCCAGCGTCGCCACGACGGTCGAGGCCAGCGCCGATCGCCGGAAACCGGCACTGCTCTCATGAGGAAGAAAAACCGCAATCGCGGTCCAGTCCGCAATCCGCCCCAGCATCGCCTCGATCCGCTGCATCGCCGCCTCCAGCGTCATGACCGGGCGGCGCGACACCTGATGCAGCACTGGCGCGGTTCGTGCGGTCACCCGTCCATATGCCGCCAGCAGATCGTAAAGGGTCGCCTGCCACAGGATCGTCTTGTCGGTGGCCAGCCCCTCCGGACAGCCGCGGACGAACACATCGCGGTCGATCCGGTCGCGCGCCATCAGCCGCGCCCCGGCCTCGCGCATCGCATCCAGACGGCGCAGGCGCTGCTGCAAGCGAAATGCCAGCTCTTCGGGGCTTGGGTCTGCCTGTTCGGCCCTTGGCAACAACAGACAGGATTTGAGATAGGCCAGCCATGCCGCCATCACCAGATAATCCGACGCCTGCTCCAGCGCGACACCACCGGCGCGTTTCAGATAGTCGAGATATTGTTCGACCAGCGCGCGCATCGAAATCTCCCGCAAGTCCACTTTCTGCGCGCGCGCCAAAGCAAGCAAAAGGTCGAGCGGCCCTTCCCAGCTCCCGAGATCGAGGTTTAATCCACCCTCGTCATTCCCGCGAAGGCGGGAATCCAACGCCCACTGTCGAGCCTCGGGCGCTGGACCCCCGCCTTCGCGACGGTGACGGATTTGGGGATGTTCAGACAAGGGCAAGCAACGCGTCGCGTTTGGTGATCAGGTCGGAAATTTCGGCGTAATCTGCCGCCGGCGTTATCGTCGCCATCGCTGCGGACAGCCGTGCGGTCGCGGCATCGGTCATCTTTGGCAATCGTTCTGCAATCGCGACCATGTCCGCCATCTTTCCCGAACAGTGCAGCGCGACATCGCACCCCGCCGCAAGACACGCCAGCGCCCGCGATGCCTTATCGCCCGACAGCGCATCCATGTCGATATCATCACTTATAAGCAGGCCGGCAAAACCGATCCGCCCGCGAATGATATCGCGGATAATCGTCGCCGACATCGTCACGCAATTTTCGGCGTCCCACGCACTGAAGACGACATGGCCGGTCATTCCCATCGCTGCATCGTACAGCCGTTCGAACGGCATCAGATCAGTTTCCAGGTCGGCCGCACTCGCCGCAACCACCGGCAGATGGCGGTGCGTGTCGACCGCTGCCCGCCCCTGCCCCGGCATATGCTTGATGACACCGGCGACGCCTGCCTGCCGCAACCCGTCGAGCATCGCCGCACCGAACGACGCGACGCGCACCGGATCCTCGCCGAACGACCGGTCGCCAATCGCCGGATGCGTGTCCGCGCGGCGCACGTCGAGCACGGGCGCGATGTTCACGTTGATGCCGACTTCGGCCAGCATCAGCCCGATCGCCCGCGCATTGACCCGCACTGCTTCAAGCGCAGAAACCGGCGCATGTTCATACAGCGCACCAAACGTTGCGGCGGCGGGGAATGGCGGCCATGATGGCGGCCCCAGCCGCGCCACCTGTCCGCCTTCCTGATCGATCAGGATCGGCACCGCATCACGACCGTGTAATGCGCGGAGCTGATCGGTCAGCGCACGCACCTGTGCCCGGTCGATGATATTGCGCCTGAACACGATATATCCCGCCGGATTGCTCTCGACAAAAAAAGCGCGCTCTTCGTCGGTCAGAACCGGGCCGGACAGGCCAAAGATGACGGGCTTCATCTGGTAAGTCTTAGCCGCTGTTTCTTCTCCCCTCCAGCCCTTGCTGGAGGGGCCGGGGGTGGCCCCTTCTTCAAATTAGCTATGCTTGTCGAAACCAAGAACCACCCCTAACCCCTCCACGAAGGCGTGGAGGGGAAAAGAGAATTCAGTTCACGATCATGCAATTCTCGCCCGCGACTTTCAGCTTGCCACAGATCGTGGAGGCCTGCCCGCCCGCATTGGCGCGCAACCGGTACACCTGGTTGCCATTGACCTGCGCTGTCACCACCGATTTGGGAAGCGCCGTCAAATAGCCGAAACGCTTGGCCATCACGGTCCACGCCTCATTGGCCTTGGCTTCCGATCCGAACGCGCCCAGCTGAACCAGCGAACCGCTTGTCGCTGCCATCGCCGCATTCACCACCGGTTTCGCAGGCGGCGCGGCGATCAGCTTGCCTCCCGGGGCCGGGACCGGCGCCGTTGCAACAGGCTTGGCAGGCACAGCGGCAAAGCCGGGCTTGGCAGGTACAGCCTTCGCGCCCTTGACCGGCGTTTCGGCGGCGGCATTGGTGTCGATCTTGCCATTGGCTTCCGCCCCTTCGGACGCGGCAAAGCTGCTGTCGCCCTGCCCTTCGACTTTCATGCCGCCGGGCGCGTCGGGGCGCACTTTATAATCACCTTCCTGTGCTGCGATCAGCTTGCCGTCGCCCCTCGGCGGGCCACCATGACCCCGCAACAATGAAATGCCTCCGATCACGATACCCAGCGCCACGATCGCGGCAATCGCGAAACCGACAAGCTTGCCCGTCGACACCGTTTCGGTATCGGCGTCATCGTCGACCGCTTCGAGCCAGGGAAGCCGATCCTCATCCTGCAAGGGAAGCGTATCGCGTGTATCTTCGGTCACATTACATCTCCTCGACGGCCTGCACGCCCATGATCGCCAGACCATTACGGATAATTTGTCCGATACCATTCGACAAATAAAGGCGTGCCTGTGTCAATTTGGGATCGTTTACCATCAAGACCCGCCGTTCGGGCCGGTCATTGCCCATATTAAAATATCCGTGAAATGCGGCCGCCAGGTCAAAAAGATAGAATGATATGCGGTGCGGTTCGCGACTCGCTGCCGCCGACTCGACGAGTCGCGGAAACTGGCCTGCGAATTTAACCATGTCGAGGTCTTCTGTATCAAGCAACGACAGGTCCGGCGGTCCGTGTTCCATGCCAGCCTCAGCCACCTTTCGGCCCAGCGAACATATCCGCGCATGCGCATATTGGACGTAAAACACCGGATTGTCCTTCGACGCCTCGACCACCTTGGCGAAATCGAAATCCATCTGCGCATCGGCCTTGCGCGTCAGCATCGTGAAGCGGA
>CAXTTJ010000050.1:0-14677 GCA_964247235.1 uncultured Sphingomonadaceae bacterium | reverse complement strand
AAATGACCCAATGGGAATCCCCTTTGAATCAGTCAAATGTCATCCCGCTCTAAGCGGGGTCGAGGAACAGGGCGGCAAGTGCGTCGGCGGGAATATCGATCCTGCGGTCCGGCCGGATTTCGAACAGCGCGGACCGGCCGATCAGCACCGGCGCACCGAGCCATTGTTCGACAGCATGATAGTCGGCACGCCCGGTATAATCATCGAACAAGATATCAGTCGCGGCGTTTTCGTCCGATGCCTGTTGCGCGACGTGCAGCGCACATGCCGGCCGGAACCGTCCGTCCACCAAGACAAAATCGGGCAGGTCGCCGCGTATTTTCACCAGCGCGGTATCGACATAACGTCGCCATTTCGCTACGCGCGCGGGCGACGGATCGACAAACACCGGGTGGCCCCAGTCCCGCGTCCATCCGATATTGACATGGACAAGATCGACCGTTGACGAGGGGCCAAGCGCCCGCCTGACGGAACTGGCATAATGGCGGTCGCTTTCGATCGACACGGTCCGGACGCCCAGCCTTGCCGCGAGCATTGTCGATCCGCCGCTCCCGAATTCCAGATAGGATTTCGATGACGGCAGCCGTTCGATGAAATATTTCTGTGTTTCAGGGTCGAAGTGCGGCACATCAGGGATGACGGCACCGTTGAGACGCTGGCGCACGGAGATGTTTACGGCATAGCGAATATTGTCGAGATGGTCCCACGCACGCTTTATCATCGACCAAATATTCCCTTGTGCCTGTCGTTCATCCGGTCATGAATAAAACGATATTCGTTAAACTACGGTAGCAAAAAGCTTATCAGCGGGCCAGCCCTGTTGAGGACGCGATCCTGACTCTGGCAGGATTGACAGCCCGCGACGCGTGGCTAGGGCGCTCGCCATGCCCGACACCATTCCCTCGATCCTCATGGTCAGCTGGAACCGCCGCGAATATTTTGAACGGACGGTCCGGCATCTGCTTGCCGATCCGTCCGATTTTCGTGTGCATTTCTGGGACAACGGGTCCGAAGATGGCGTGCGCGACGTGGTCATGAATTTGCGCGACGACCGGATCGTCGATCGCCATCTGAACCCGACCAACGTCGGTCAGTTTCAGCCGTGGCACTGGTTTGTCAACCGGTGCACGACAGGCGTCGGCGGCAAGCTTGACGATGATATATTGGGCGAAACCGGCTGGATGACGCGTTTTGCCGAAATGCTTGTTGCCGAACCGGCGCTCGGCCTGCTTGGCGGCTGGGTCTATCTGCCAGAGGAATGGGATGAAGGCATTGGCGCGCACAAGATCCGCGATGTCGGATTGTACCGCATTTTTCAGAATGTCTGGGTCGCAGGCTGCATTTTCCTTGGACGGATCGATACGCTGCGACAGTTTTCGGTGCATGACCCAGACCGTCTGGGCGTGCCGATCGACCATGCCGCCATCACCCGGGCGGGGCTGATATCGGGCTATCCTTTGCCGATGTCGTTTGCCCATAACCTTGATGACCCGCGATCGCCCTATTGCCGGATGAACCGGCCGGGCGGTTGGGATCAGTTTGCCGCCTACACCGCACGGATGCGCAATTTCACGGGACCGGAGGAATATGGCGCATGGATCGCCGCCGACGCGCGCGAGGTGCTTGAAACATCGATTGCGGCACAACTGGCCCCCGGCGCCCCCCCCACGATCGCCGCGCGCGTGAAGCGCCGGATCAGGCGGCTTGCAGGTCTGATGACGGGCTGAGGCGCGCGTGGCCGGGCTTTGCTCTGTTCGCGGCGCGGCGCGGAATGCCCATTATCATCGCCAGCCCCGACGCAGTGAGCCAGAATATGGCGGGTCGCGGCGCATAGGATGAAAAGGCCAGCATGACTGCCGCCGATCCCAGCACGGCCAGCGAAAATCCTGCCACGTCACGTTCGGCGGATAAGGGCGGCAGGTGTCGCCTGATCACGACCAGCCGCGCCATCGGCATGATGAACGCCAGACAAAACACCACAAGGCCGATGCCGCCCGCGAACAATGCGAAATACAGATAGGTATTCACGAAATCGATGATGCCTTCGCCCTGTACCATGTCCTGCATATGAGCCGTGACATGCGCCGCGCTGTCACCGAAAACCGGGCTTTTCCAGAATTCCTCAAGACCGCGCCGAAGCAGGTCCGACCGATAGGTCGACGTCCCTGATCCGTCGTTCAGGCTTTGCTGGAGATGTCCGCCAATCGATCCGATTGCCGACGCGGCCACATAAGCCCCGAGCACCAGCGTGCTGGCGGCGATCATCTGGCCAAGGCTGCCCATGCCGCGGCGATAGAAAGAGCTGATCACGAATGCGATGGCGATTCCGATCAGTCCCCCACGCGATTGTGGCGCAAGCGTGCCGATCGCGATCAGCGCAACAATCGCGATGTAATGCGTGTTCGAGACAAAGGCGCGGCGCGACGCAAACGCCGCCGAAAAACAGATCACGAGGATCATTGCCATGTTCGTTGCTTCTGACATGGGACCGTAAGCCCGCATCAGCCCGCCACGCCATTTGACGACAAGACCATTGGTTTCAAAGCCGAAATGATGCGCGAGTGGCGCATAGAGCGGCCAGCTGCCCCGTGCTTCGTAAAGCACGATGACCGACAGGATGATTCCTGCGGCGGCCAGCGCTGTCAGCAATATCTTTCGCTCTTCGGCATTTTTTGCGCATCGTGTCATGACGAACACCGGAATGCCGTATCCGAAAACATAGCTTGTCAGCTGGCGAAGCCAGTTCGTCCATTCGGTCCCGCGCGAATCGACAACCAGCAGGACTGCAGTGATGATCAGCAACACGCTGTCGGCCCAGACCGGTCCGCGCGCGAGCTTTCCGGGTGTGACAAGCAACGCGAGCAGCGCGCCGACGCCAATCGAACTCTGGATCGTCCAGCCAAAGAGGGGCAGGCTGCCGATCGCCAGATTGCTTTGCAGCGACGGCACGGCGATCATGCCGATGGCCATGATCATCCCGACCTGAAGCTTTGTCCGCCCGAACAGGAGCGGGACAAGACCCACTGCGATATGGGCAATCAGCAATTGCGGCGACAGAAACATGAGCGCGGCGAGGACGCCGAAGACAAAGGCCGGCAGGTGGCCAACGACGCGGTGCGTGACGCGTGTCGTGGTCATATGGAAAATCGTCGCGCCGATCATGACGAGGATTTCGATAAAGAGCAGCGCCTTCAGCACGGCATTCGCATTCCTTATTATGAGCCGTGACGGCTTCGTTCATCGGTGGGTGATCGCCATACTATCGCAAAAATGCGTGGTCCGTCGACCAGATACCGGCGCCACAGGCGTTTTGGATCGTTCAGCAGCCGGTAGGCCCATTCAAACCCGAGTTTGCGGACAAAGCGGGGCGCGCGCGACTGACGCCCGGTCAGGAAATCGATCGATGCACCGATGCTGAGCGCGACGCCGTGCGTGGACCCGCACCGACGCGCCCGGTGGACAAGAATTTCACCCTGCGGGCTGCCGACGGCGACAAACACAAAGCGCGCGCCCGACGCCGCGATGAAGTGCGCGGCGTCGTCCATCGCGCGGTCGTCGTCGATCATCCCCATTGGCGGAACATGCTGAACAAAGCGCAGTGCCGGATATGCGCGATTGAGATCGGGAATGGTGTCGGCAGTGCCACCGACAATCGCGATGAGGTCGCCGGGATCAAGATGATGGGCGAATATGGCCGCAGTCAGATCGCTGCCGGGCACGACGGGAAGGTCAAGACCGCGCCACCGCGCCAGTCGGCTCAGCACGCGGCTGTCGCACAGGCAGTAATCCGAATCGGCAAGCGCCGCACGATATTGTCGCCCCACGGCCGACGTGCCCAGCCTGTCCATGCGGACGATATGGTCGACATTGGGCGTCACGACAGTGGTCAATCGCGGCGCAGCGGCGGCGGCCACGACACACGCGATGGCCCGCGTGCAGTCCATGTTCGAAAAATCGACGCCGACAAAGCGCGCCGTTTTCGATTCAATATGCATGTCTGTCCCAGAACAGGCGAAAAAATGTTTCGATGATGATGCGGATGTCGAGAAAGGGTGACCAGTGTTCGATATAATAAATATCATATTCGACCCGCCGCCGCGCCCGGTCGAGATCGGCAATTTCACCACGCAGTCCCCGGACCTGGGCAAGGCCGGTGATGCCGGGCTTGACACGGTGGCGCGCGGCATAACCCTTCACAGCGTCGAAATAATAGGCGTCTTCGACCCGCATTTTCGTGGCATGCGGACGGGGACCGACGATCGACATAGTGCCCTGAAGCACATTGATGAGCTGTGGCAGTTCGTCGATGCTGAACCGGCGGATGAACGCACCGACCCGCGTCACGCGGGCGTCACCCCTGACCGTGCGCTGCGCGCCGCTCTGGTCCTGCGCATCACTATACATTGACCGGAATTTCAACACTTCGATTTCGGCATTGTTGAAGCCGAAGCGCACTTGCCGGAACAAGACGGGTCCCGGACTTTCAAGGCGCACGGCAATGGCGGTCAGCAGCAAAAGCGGTGACAGCACGACCAGCCCCACCGCCGCCAGAATATAATCCTGAAAATTCTTTCCGATCAGGTCGAAATCGCGCACCGGACGACGCAGCAGCGTCATCACCGGCAAGGATCCGATCACGCCCAGCCGGAAACTGGACCGGAGTTCGAGAATTTCACGCGACAGCACGCAGACATCAATCGACACGGCACTCAGCTGTTCGATAATCCCGTCGAGCCGTTCCTGCCCGACCTGTGGCAGCGCGATGATGACCTGATCAAGGTCGCCCTGCCGCGCCATCGCCAGTATCTCGCTGAACCCGCCGATGAACGATACAGTGCGCTGCGCCGCCCGGTCCGCACGTTCGCCGCGATCATCGGCAAATCCGACAATCTTGAGATGCGGCAGCCGTTCGAGTTCGAGCAGGTCGACGACACGACTGACAACGGTCCGGTCGGCGCCGTAGATCACGACCCGCTGTCCGATAATACCCTGTTGCATCAGCCACCATGCCATCCGCCGGAAGGGCATGCGGCTGAGCATCAGCAGCGTCGCACAGGTCGCGACATAAATGCCGGTCATGCCGGTCGACATTTCGGAGGTGGACCGCAATTGCGTCGCGGTCAGCGCGGTCAGCACCAGCGCGATCACGAAATCATAAACACCCCCCTGCCCCGCATCGGACCCCTGCCCCCGGAACGTGGTGTAGCCGTCGCGTGAAATCCGGATCAAAAAATAGTTTATTGCCAGTATGATGGCAGCGTTCATGTGCAGCGGCTGATCAATCCCGCGCTTGAAGACGAGCGCGTAAATGACCATCGCGGCAAAAAATGCGAAGATGAAACAGCAGACATCGGACGCAATGCCCAGCGTCGTCAGCAGGTTCGAGGTGAACCGCATCCGTCGCCGCCGCGGCCCCGGTGCGATCGCCGCGTCGACAGGCGGGTCATCCCCGGGAACCGGATCGGCACGGTCGTTCATAGCGCAACGGGCATCGGGCTGAACAGGCCACGCTTTTGCGCGGCACGGGCAGGATTGGTGAAGGTGAAGTCGTGCGCCGAAAGCGCCAGGCGCTTGTTTGCAGCCACCACGCAGGCATCATCCTTTGCCTTTTGACAGACCGCCACCATCGTCGACCAGCTCCAGGGTTGCGCCCGGTTGACATCAGCGAACGTGCGTGCGGCGGCAACCGCACTCGCCATATCACCGGCGGACTGAAGAAATTGCAAATAGGCCAGAAGCGCACGGCGGCTGTTGCGCAGATCGCCTGTGGCATCTGCGAGAACCTGCCGCACGCGCACCGGCTGCCGGCCCGCCAGATAGGATTGGGCAAGCACGAGGCGCGCCGCCAGATTCGACGGATCGGCAATGACGGCAGTTTGCGCGTCGGTATTTGCCTGATCGAACGCCCCGGTGGTTATCGCCCATCGCGCGCGAAGGGTGAGGGCATTGGCGTCCTGCGGGCCCGTTGTGCCAGCAAGCACCGCTGTGACCATCGCCCTGGCCTCGTCATGCCGGCCGAGACCGTCGAGCGCCACGGCATAAAGCCCGCGATCAGCATCGGCGAGATCATTGGCGCCGCCCAGAAGCTTGAGCGCGCGGGCGTATTCCCTGCGCGTGACAAGAAATTGCGCCGCCACCGAACGAAGCGGTGATTTTCTGATGCGCATGATCCTGTCGTCGAGGATGACGGGCGCGGCGCCTGGTTCGGCATTGTCATAGACATCGAACGCCCATGCCATCAGCGGGCCGTCGTCGGCATGGGCAATGACGGTGTCCGACCAGAGTTTGCGCGCGTCATCGATTTTGCCGGTCCGGTACAGCAGGTTGACATAATCCAGCGCGAGTTCGGCATTGTTTTTCTGCCGGGCGATCAATCCCGGAAACAATCCCTGCATGCCGGCAATGTCACCCTTTGCCCGGTAAAGTTGCAGCAGCGCCGTCGGCAGACCCGAATTTGGGGGGGCCGTCTTCAATCCTGTCTCAAGCATCTTTATCGCGTCATCAAGCTTGCCATTGACCGCGATCGAGCGTGCTTTCAGCATGAGGCCGCTGTCGTCACCGGGTGACGCTGCGAGAATGGCCTCTGCACAGGCCAGCGCCGTTGCCGTGTCGCGTTTGTCGAGCGCAAGCAGCCCTTTTACAGCCAGTCCCTGAAGGTCGCCCGGCGCCAGAACGAGCAGGCGGTCGGTCGCTTCCTGCGACTGCCGCGACGCGCCGACCATATAGCCGGTATAGGCAAGCGATCGCAATGTGTCGGGATCGCCCGGCCGCAATTCGTCTGCGCGCGTGAACGCAGTGAAGGAACCGGGAATATCACCTGAATCCAGCCTGACCTGTCCAAGCGCGCGCCAGATATCGGGAATATCATCACGAATTGCCACCGCCGCGACAAGTTCGCGCTGCGCATCGCGCAGATTATTATAAGTCAGATATTGCTGGGCACGGGCATAAGCGTCGTTCGCGCGCTGCGCCTTGGACGCGCATCCGGCGAGCCCCGAAAGCAGGACGCAGCCCATAAAAAACGAGCGAATTAAACTATTAAGCATAGGCGGTTGCATCATTTGGTCCTGGTGCTGCTATACGCCCATCGAGAATCAGTGCTATGGTGCAAGCAATCGCGGCGATCAAGGTGGTCGTCACGATACCAGCAATTGCACGGCGAAAGGGGCAGAAATGCAACGTATTCTGGCGGTCACACTTTTTGCCTTCATGGTTCCGGGCGGTGGAATTGCGCATGCGGCGGATGCTGCAAAAGCAATGAACCGGCCTTACACGATCAATCCGGGTGACGAGATCGAGGTGTATGTGTGGGGCGAGGAACGGCTTCAGCGGTCTGCGCATGTCCTGCCCGACGGCTCTTTTTCCTTCCCGCTCGTCGGTCGCATCGCCGCCGCCGGCAAGTTGCCCGGGCAGATCGAGAGCGAGATTTCGCAAGGGCTCAAAACGCAGTATCGTGGTGAAGTGCCGCAAGTGACGGTGTCGGTGAAATCCACCGCGGGCATGAATTTTTCGATTGTCGGACGGGTGAAGGGACCGGGCACATTCACACCCGGGCGCTATATCAACATCATCGAAGCGCTCAGCCTTTCGGGCGGCCCCGATGAATTTGCCAACCTCGACAATGTCACGATCATTCGCAAGACACCGACGGGCGTCAACATCATAAAGGTCCGGCTGAGTGCGGCATTCAAGGGGTCGCGCGATCTGACGGCGGACTCGCTGCCCCAGATTGAAAGCGGCGACACGGTTATCGTTCCATGATGCGGCATCCCTGTCATCGTCTCGCTCGCGTTTTCGCAGCGGCGCTGTCGACGGCACCGTTCGCCGCTGTCGTGGCGCATGCCGAAACATTGTCGGGTATCGGCGTGTCGGCAAATGCCGCTTATGCAAGCAACCCCTATCTGCTGACCGGTGCCGATACCGGCGCGGCGAGTGCGCAGGTGAGGATTTCGCCATTCGTCGAGGAAAAGACGGCGCGATCAAGCCTTCGCGTGGCAACTGATGTTGGCTTCACCACCTATAGCCGCCGGTATCGCAACGCCGTCGACCTGTCAGCGAATGCCGATTATCGCAATGCCTTGTCGCGGCAGGTTTCGATCCGTGCCGGGGTCTCGCTGAACAGTTCGGTCGGTGGTGGTTATAATGTCGCGCCAATCTTTGCCGCGGCACCGGAGATCCCGGGCGTGACGCCGTCGATCATCGACCTGACAGGAATCGGATTCCAGGAACGGTCGACGCAGGCACAGGGGCGCGCCGGACTGTCCTATCTGATCAATGACAAGAATTCGATCAGCGTCGATCTGGACGGGTCGGTCGTGCAATATCCTGCGATATTGAACCGCGCGGAATATTCGTCGCTGTCGCAGACAGTCGGTTATACGCGGACACTCAACCCGCGCATGTCAGTCGGCGCGGCCGTGAGCGTCAATGAAATCGATTATCGCGGTGGCCGGCTGGGTGATTCCGTGGTGGTGTCGCCGTCCATAAACGGCAGCATGCGCCTGAACTCGCGCTGGACGCTGAGTGCCGGTATCGGCGTGTCGTCCGCACGGATCAATGTTCCGACGGGGCGGTTCACATCGACCAACTTGTCGGGGAACCTTGCGTTTTGCCGGACGGATACCCGCACGACAGCCTGTCTCAATGCATTGCGGTCAACGTCGGCGTCTTCATTTGACGGGCCACGCACGACCACGTCGGTCGGCGCGTCCTACAGCTATCGCCTGACAAGCCGCGACACGTTCAGCGCGTCGGGCGGTTACAGCCAGTCCAAAGTCGAGGCCCAGTTTGCAGGAACCAGTCCCTCGATCGATTATCTGTCGGGAACAATGAGCTTTTCACGGCGATTTTCCGATCAGTTGTCGGGCATTGCAACCGCGGGCTATGCACGAAGCGGGTTCAACGTCGCGCGCAGCAACACATTCGGGTCGCTGGGCATCAGCTATAATTTCGGCAGGCGGTAATCATGACCGACTCTACAGACATTCAGGCAGGCAATGGCGCCGAACCGCCGTCGATTCTGGCGCATGTTCCCGGCATCCTGGTCCAGCGCAAATGGTGGCTGATCGTCCCTGCCCTGCTGTTCCTGATTGCCGGTGCCATCGCGGCCTTTCTGATTTCGCCGCTGTACCGGTCACAGGCGACGCTGCTGGTCGAAGCGGCGGACGTGCCCATCGACAAGGATACGACCGCCGGTGCCGAAGTCGTTGATGAGCGGCTGGCCAAAATCCGCGAACAGATATTGAGCCGGCGCGACCTGATTCAGGCGATGGACAAATATTCGCTGTATCAAAGCGAACGGCGTTCCGATCCCTTGTCAAAAGTCGTCCAGAAATTTCATGATTCGATTGCGGTCGCACCGGTCAGTGCCGAGTTCCAGCAAAACGGCGGCAAGGCCACGATCGCCTTTACCGTCAGTTATGATTATCGCGACCCGATGCTGGCACAGCAGGTGACGCAATCGCTGATCGACCGGATCGTCGAAATCGATTCGACGGCCAGCCTTGAACAGACGCGCGCCGCGGTTGCGTTCCTGAGCCAGCAGACCGAAGGGCTGGAGGGACAGATCACGCTGGTCCAGAGTGCACTTTCGGGATTGAAGGCACGCAACGGATCCGTGCTGTCCAATGCCAATACGCAGATGATGGGCGGCGGCAGCAGCGTCGATGCGCAGATCGCCGCCCTGACCCGCGACAACGCCAATCTGAACAACCAGCGCGACCTCGTGAAAACATCGGCCGAACGCGATCCGGTCGTGGCCCAGGCCGAGGCAAATCTGGCCGCAGCACGGGCGATTTATGCCGACAACCACCCCGATGTGATCTTTGCCAAACAGCGTCTTGCCGAAGCAAACCGGCTGGCCGCGGCGAATGTGAAAAAAGTGCCGGTCGACAGCATCGCGCAGCAGATTGCCTTTAACAATTCGCAGATTGCGGCATTGCAGGCCGCCAGATCGCAAGAGCAAAGCCGGACCTCGCAAGTGTATGCAGCGCAGTCACGCGGTCCCGCCGTGATGGAACAGGCGGCGCAGCTGCAACAGCGTCTCGACGGTCTCAACGCGCAATATCAGCAGTCGTCGACGCGCCTCATCAATGCGCAGGCCGCGGCACGTGCCGCCACCGAACAGCGCGGCGAGCGGCTGGTGGTGGTCGACGCGCCGTCGCAACCCGATGAACCAAACTGGCCAAACCGGCCGCTGATGATCGCAGGGGGCGGCGCATTGGGCGCGGCGATTGGCCTTGCCCTGATCATCCTGATGGAATTGCTGCGCCGTCCCGTGCGCGGTGCACCGGGGCTTGAAGTCATAACCGGCACGGCACCGCTTGGCATCGTCCCGATTCTTTCGCACAAGACGACAACGGACGATAGCGGGCGATGGGGCTGGCTGCGACGGCTGAACCCGCTGTCATGGCGGCGGGCAAAACTGGGGGCGGCGGCAGTATAATGACGATGATGCAGACCTCGCCGGCGCCGGTGGTGCGCACCGCACGGCCCGCGCTCGAATTGTCGCGAGCGCGACCGATCGCGATTGATCCGGTGCTTTTGCGCGGCGAACGGGTGATCGGTTTTGACCCGACTGACCGCGATGCGCGTCCCTTCACCCTGCTGCGCTCCCGCATTCTTGATCTGTGGCGTGGCCAGGGACGCAAGCTGATCGGCATCACGTCAGCATCGCCTTCGGCAGGCAAGTCGTTCATCGCGTGCAATGTGGCGGCATCGATTGCAACCTTGCCCGAAGCGCGTGTTGCCCTGTTCGATCTCGATTTGCGGCGCGGCACGGTGGCGAATAATTTCGGCCTGTCCCCCGAAGCGGGGATCGAGACTTATCTTTCGGGTGCGAATCCCGATCTTTCGGCACTCGGCCGCAAGATCGAAGGCCTGGCGCTGACGCTCTTTACCTGCACGCCGATCCGCGGGCATTCGGCATCGCTCGTTGCCGGCGAGGCATTTGAATCGATGGCAACCGCGATGCGCGCGCTGCCCGACGATGTCCTTGTCCTGTGTGATTTGCCGCCGACTTTTGCCAATGATGATGCAAAGCTCATCTGTGACCGGCTCGACGGTTATATCCTTGTCGCCGAAGACGGCGTCACGCCGCGCAAGTCGGTCAAGGCGGCGATCCAGTTCATGGCGCCATCGACTTTGCTCGGCACGGTCCTCAACCGCGCCAATGTCGGCATTGACGACCAATATGGCTATGGCAGCAAAGCCTATCGCCACTATTACGAGTAGCCATCATGCGAAGAGGGATCATCCTGGCCGGGGGATCGGGCACGCGTCTGCATCCGCTGACATTGTCCGTGTCGAAGCAACTGATGCCGGTTTATGACAAGCCGATGATTTATTATCCGCTGTCGGTCCTGATGCTGGCGGGGATCCGCGACATATTGATCATCACGACACCGCATGATGCACCGGCGTTCCAGCATCTGCTCGGCGATGGCAGCGGCTGGGGACTGGCGATCCGTTACGCGGTGCAGCCCACGCCCGACGGGCTGGCGCAGGCGTTTCACATCGGCGCCGAATTTGTCGGTCGCGACCCGTCGGCGCTGATCCTGGGCGACAATATATTTTACGGACACGGCCTGCCCGAAGAACTGAGCGCGGCCGATGCGCGGACGCAGGGTGCCACGGTCTTCGGCTATCGGGTGTCGAACCCGAGCGATTATGGCGTTGTCGCCTTCGATCATCATGGCCGGGCAATCTCGATCGAAGAAAAACCGGCCAGTCCGCAGTCGAATTTCGCCGTCACCGGCCTGTATTTTTACGATGGAGAAGTTGTCGACCGCGCGCGCGCGCTGACACCGTCCCCGCGCGGCGAACTTGAAATTACCGATCTTAACCGGACCTATCTGGACGACGGGTGCCTTAACGTCGAAATCATGGGGCGCGGAACGGCGTGGCTCGATACGGGCACACATATGTCATTGCTGGATGCCGCGATCTTCGTACGCATTCTGGAAGAGCGACAGGGCCTGAAAATCTGCTGTCCCGAAGAAATCGCGTGGCGCGGTGGCTTTATCGACGATGCCCAGCTCGAAATGCTTGCGGCGCGGCTCGGCAAAAGCGGCTATGGTGCCTATCTGATGGCGCAATTGCAGCAGGGGCGTGCGTAAGTGATCGTGACAGCGACGGCCCTGCCCGATGTCAAGCTGATCGAACCGAAGGTCTTTGGCGACGATCGCGGCTTTTTCATGGAAAGCTGGAACGCGGCAGCGTTCGACGCGGCGGGGATTGACGCGCGCTTTGTCCAGGACAATCACAGCCGGTCGGCCCGCGGCGTCCTGCGCGGGCTGCATTACCAGATCGGCCCGGCGCAGGGAAAGCTTGTCCGCGTGACCAGCGGCGCCGTGTTCGATGTTGCCGTCGACATGCGGGCGGGGTCGGCAACATGTGGCCAGTGGGTCGGATATGAACTGTCCGCGCGCAACCACCGGATGCTGTGGATTCCCGAAGGATTTGCGCACGGCTTTGTCACGCTGGAGGATGGCACGGACTTCCTCTACAAATGCACGGCGCCTTATGCGCCCGCCGCCGAACATTGCCTGGCATGGGACGATCCGGCACTTGCCATCGACTGGCCACTTGGCGGGCAAACGCCGCTCGTGTCGGACAAGGATCGCGCGGGCAAGGCGTTTGCCGACGCCGCCCGCTTCGCATGACTGTCATGATCCTCGGGTCAGGCGGCCAGGTGGGGCGCGCGCTCATCGCGATGGCCCCGGGCGGTACAGAGATTGTCGCGGTTGACCGTATCGCGCTCGACATGTCCGACACTGCCGCGATTGGCCCGTTCGTGCATCGTGTGGCGCCCGACCTCATCATCAACGCCGCGGCCTATACCGCCGTCGACCGGGCCGAGAGCGACGCCGACCTGGCGCATCGCATAAACGGGGCCGCGCCCGGTGCACTTGCCGTCGCAGCGGCCGAAACCGGCGCCCGCCTGATCCATATTTCGACCGATTTTGTCTTCGACGGCACCGCAAGCAAACCCTATGCACCCGATGCCCGGCCACATCCGTTGAGCGTTTATGGCGCTTCAAAGCTGGCGGGCGAACAGACCGTGGCGGCGGCGGGCGGCCATGCACTGACCGTTCGCACGGCCTGGGTTTACAGCGCTGGCGGGGCGAATTTCGTCGAGACGATGCTGCGGCTGATGGCGATGCGCGATACCATTGGCGTCGTCGCTGATCAGATCGGCACACCGACGCATGCTGACAGCCTGGCGCGTGCACTCTGGACGCTGGCGGCGACCGGGGCGTGCGGAACGCTCCATTTCACAGATGCAGGTGTTGCGTCCTGGTATGATTTCGCGGTGGCAATCCATGATCTGGCGCGCGCCGCGGGCGTGCTCGACAAGGAGGTCGAAATACAGGCCATTGCCACGCGTGATTACCCGACGCCGGCGCGCCGTCCCGCCTGTTCGGTGCTCGACAAGGCAGCGACGTGGCCCGTGCTGGGCTATGCGGCCGATCACTGGCGGCGCGAACTGGCGACGATGATACTCAAGAAACGGACGCATCCGAATGGCTAATCTCCTCGTCACCGGCGGTGCCGGTTTTATCGGCACCAACTATGTGCGCGCGCGCAGTGTGGCGCACCCGCACGCGCCGCTGATCGTGCTTGATGCGATGACCTATTCGGCAAAGCGCAGCAATCTTGACGGGCTGGCCAATGTCACGATTGTCGAAGGCGATATTCGCGACGACGCGCTCGTTGCGCGCCTGCTGCGCGATCACCGGATCGATACGCTGGTGCACTTCGCCGCCGAAAGCCATGTCGACCGGTCGATTTCTGGCCCCGATATTTTTATCGATACCAATATCATCGGTACCCATGCCTTGCTGAAAGCGGCCCGCGCGGTGTGGCTCGACAGCGGCAGCGGGCAACCGCACCGGTTTCACCATATTTCGACCGATGAAGTGTTCGGATCGCTCGCAGCCACCGACCCGGCGTTTCATGAAGAGACGCCTTATGCGCCCAATTCGCCCTATTCAGCGTCGAAAGCGGCGTCCGATCATCTCGTCCGTGCCTATCACCACACTTATGGCCTCCAGACGTCGATGACCAATTGTTCGAACAATTACGGACCCTATCAATATACCGAAAAACTGATCCCGCTGTTTGTCATCAACGCGCTGACGGGCAAGCCGCTGCCGGTGTATGGCGACGGGCTGAATGTGCGCGACTGGCTCCACGTCGACGATCATGTCCGGGCCATCGACATGGTCCTCGGCGACGGCGCACCGGGCGAAACCTATAATGTCGGCGGTGGCGAGGAATTGCCGAACATGACAGTTATCCAGACGATCTGCGCAACCGTCGACGCCCTGTTTGCCGCCGACGCGACATTGCCGGTCCGTTTCCCCGATGCCCCGGCCGCACAGGGCAGGCCAAGCGCCGGGCTGATGCGCCATGTGACCGACCGCGCCGGACACGACCGCCGCTATGCGATCGATTGCCGCAAGCTTTCATCGGGTCTGGGCTATGTCCCGCACTATGACTTTGCAACGGGCCTTGCCGCCACGATCCGCTGGTATGTCGACAATGATAGCTGGTGGCGCGGTTGACCTGTTGCATCAGATCATGCGAACAGGCGACATCGCGGGTGTAGCTCAATGGCAGAGCAGAAGCTTCCCATGCTTACGACGAGGGTTCGATTCCCTTCACCCGCTCCAAA
>CAXTTJ010000049.1:0-14741 GCA_964247235.1 uncultured Sphingomonadaceae bacterium | reverse complement strand
TGCCGTTCCCCGCGATCAACGTGAACGACAGCGTGACCAAGTCGAAGTTCGACAATCTTTATGGCTGCAAGGAATCGCTCGTCGATGCCATCCGTCGCGCGACCGATGTCATGCTGGCGGGCAAGGTCGCCTGTGTCGCCGGGTTCGGCGATGTCGGCAAGGGATCGGCGCAGAGCCTTCGCAACGGCGGCGCGCGGGTGATGGTCACCGAAGTTGATCCGATCTGTGCCTTGCAGGCAGCGATGGAAGGCTTCGAAGTCGTCACGATGGAAGAGGCGGTGACGCGGGCAGATATTTTCTGCACCGCCACCGGCAACGCCGACGTGATCACGGCCGATCATATGAAGGCGATGCGGCCCAATTCGATCGTCTGCAACATCGGACATTTTGATTCGGAAATCCAGATTGCGGCGCTGAGCAACTACAAGTGGACCGAAGTGAAGCCGGGCACCGACCTGGTCGAATTTCCGGACGGCAAGCAGATCATCATCCTCGCCAAGGGCCGCCTCGTGAACCTCGGCTGTGCGACGGGCCACCCGTCGTTCGTGATGTCGGCAAGCTTTACCAATCAGGTGCTGGCGCAGATCGAACTGTGGACCAGGGGCGAGAATTATCAGAACCAGGTTTATGTGCTGCCCAAGCATCTCGACGAAAAAGTGGCGATGCTGCACCTTGAAAAACTTGGTGTGAAGCTGACCGTATTGAGCGAAAAGCAGGCCGGATATATCGGTGTCCCGACCAGCGGGCCGTTCAAGCCGGATCATTACCGCTACTGATCACCGGCACGTCCCGCGCTCATCAGGGGCGGTGGACGTGCCCAACCCCCTTCCAATTCGCCCCACACTCCCTCTAAGGCAGTCGCGATGACTGGCTGCCCCTTTTCATGATCACGCTGACCACGGCTCAGGCGACCATTGCAGGCGTCGTCCTTGCCCTTTGGCTTTGCGCTGCGGCGTGGGCTGTCGTCACCGGTCTTCAGATGCGCAAACGCGCCGCGTTCGCGACCGGTCAGGCCGACCGGCTGGCGGCACTTCTTGAATCAGCGCCCGCCTTGCCACTGGTTGTTCGCGCCGATGGCCGGGTCGAAGCACAGGCGCGGCTTGCGGACTGGCTCGGGCTGCCGCGCGTTCCCATTTTTGTTGCCGATTTTGCAGGCAAGGACGTCGGGCTTTCCGAAGATGACGCCGCGACGCTGGTCGCCGAAGTTTCGGCAGCGCAGCGAACGGGGAAATCATTCGCCTTGTCGATGCGAGCCATCGGATCGAGCCGGACGTTGTTGTTGCGGGGCAGTCCGGCGGCGACGGGGCTTGCCACGCGCGGTTCCGTTATTGTCTGGGTCTTTGATGCGACCGAAAGCCAGGCGGAAATCGGTCGGCTTGGCGGCGAAGTGACGCGGCTGGCCACAGCCTTTGCGGCTTTGTCGCAACTGATCGAAGCGGCGCCGATCCCGATGTGGCACCGCGGCCCTGATTTGCGGCTGACGCTGGTCAATCGCGCCTATGTCGATGCCGTCGATGCGACCGATGCCGATGACGTGATTGCCCGCGGGCTGGAACTGGTCGAGCCGGGAACGGGGACGAGTCCGCTGGCGGCGGCGGCGGCGGCACGCAATGCCCATGAAACGCGCGCACGCGATGTGCCTGCGACGATCAATGGTCAGCGCCGGTCTATGCGCGTGGTCGACGTCCCGCTCGGCGAATCGGGAGTGGCAGGTTACGCGCTCGACAATGACGAACTGGACCGGGCAAAGGCTGCGTTCCGGCGCTTTGAAGATACCCAGCGCGACACGCTCGACCGGCTTTCGGCTGGCGTGGCACAGTTCGACGCCGACCGAACATTGAGTTTCTGCAACCTGCCGTTTCAGCGGATGTTTGCAATCAAGACCGAATGGATTGCCGACCGGCCCGAATTTGACCGGGTGCTCGAACGGATGCGCGAAGCCGGGCGCGTGCCCGAAGCGCGTGACTTTCCGGCGTGGAAGGCCGACCGGCGCGGATGGTTTACCGCCGTCGGGGGTGCGGAGGAAGAGGCCTGGCTGCTTCCCGGTGGTGCGCATTTGCGTGTGCTGGCGCAACCCCTGCCCGATGGCGGATTGCTGCTGGTGTTCGAGGATCGCACCGAGCAGATCCAGCTCGCGAGCGCACGTGATACCTTGTTACGCGTTCGAGAGGCGACGTTCGACAATCTGTTCGAAGCCATTGGCGTCTTTGCCTCTGATGGGCGGCTCCATTTGTGGAACAACAAGTTTCGCGATGTTTGGGGCTTCGAGGATGCAATGCTTGCAGCGCACCCCCGGGTCGACACGCTGGCCGAAAATGCGGCATCGCGGCTCACCAATCCCGCACGCGCGGCCCTGATCCGCGAACTGGTTCGTGCCGCCACCGTCGAACGCAAGTCACGCGGCGGGCGGGTCGCGTTCAAGGACGGGCGGCATTTCGAATTCGCGGCGGTGCCACTGCCTGACGGCAATGCCCTTTTCACGATGCTTGATATCACTGACAGCCGGCGCGTCGAACGCGTGTTGCGCGAACGGGCCGCCGCTCTGGTGGCTGCCGACCGGGTCAAGACCGCGTTTGTCGCCAATATGAGTTATGAATTGCGTACGCCGCTGACGTCGATCGGCGGCTTTGCCGAAATGCTGGACAAGGGGTATGCGGGCACGCTGACATCGGTGGCGCAGGAATATATACAGGCAATCATCGCGTCGGTCGGGACGCTTGGCACTCTGGTCGATGAGGTTTTGCTGACAACGCAGGATCAGGCTGGCCTGATGGGCGTTGATCGTGAAACGGTGGACTTGCTTCAGGTGCTTGACGCGGTGGCGGCTGAACATGATGCTGCTGCCAAAGCCAAGAATCAGGCATTCGTGACCGATTTCGAAGCTGGCGTCGGCCGGGTCGAAGGCGATGCGAAGCGGCTGCGTGCCGCAGTCAGCGCCTTGCTGGGCACGGCCATCGATACAACGCCGCCGGACGGGCGCATTCTCCTTCACGCCAGCGGGCGCCCTGATGGCGCCATGATCGTCGTTTCGGACAATGGCCCCGGCGACGGCACAGCCGACCCGGTGGTGCGCCAAACCGTCGAAGCGCATGGTGGAACGATCACCTGCCTTGCCGAGGCCGGACAGGGGACGGCAACCACGATAGAGTTGCCTCGCTAATGTGGCTTGCCACTCCGGATGCGACCGCAGCCGCCGGCGCCATGCTGGCTCCCGTCATTGCGCCGGGTGACGTCATTGCGTTGTCGGGATCACTGGGCGCGGGAAAAACATGTTTTGCACGCGGGCTGATCGCGGCACTGGGGTTTTCGGGCGATGTGCCCTCGCCGACGTTCGGACTCGTCATCCCCTATCTGCCGCCCCATGTTCGCGTGCCTGTGTGGCATGTCGATTTGTACCGCCTTGAGACGGCGGACGAGAGCGAAGAACTGGGTCTTGATGATGCGCGTATCGATACCGCACTCGTCATCGAATGGCCAGAACGGCTCGGTGTGCGCTTGTGGGCTGACGCGCTGAAGATTGATTTGGGCGTCGCGCAGGACGGTCGGCGCTTGACAGCCAATGTCCCGTCGTCATGGAAAGCGCGATGGCCGTTCCCATGACACCGCCCGCTGCGGCACCCGAATTTCTGATCAAGGCCGGTTGGGCAGGTGCGAAAATCCTGCCGCTGGCTGGCGATGCGTCGTTTCGCCGCTATTTCCGTGTCGTGGCACCGGATCGGCAGGCTGTCCTGATGGATGCACCACCGCCGCATGAAAACCCACGGCCGTTCGCTGACATGGCCCAGTATCTGACGGGGATCGGATTATGTGCGCCGACGATCTTTTCAAGCGACCTTGACGCTGGATTGCTGCTGATCGAGGATTTTGGCGATGACCGCATGCGCGAGGCTGTCGACGCTGACCCTGCGTGCGAATTCGATATTTACCGTGGCGTGGTCGATGTCCTTATCGAACTGCACCGGCATGTCCCGCCTAAATTGCCGCGACACGGACTCGACAACTGGATCGACGAGGTCGGGCTGTTCACGCAATGGTATTGCCCGCAAACGAACCTGACCGTCGACGAGGCCGGGTTTCGTCAGGCATGGCATGACGTCCTTGGCGGCATCGATGCCGGGTCAGATAAATGGGTGACCGAGCTGCGTGATTATCATGCGGAAAACATCATGCTCATCACGGCGGCTGACAATCTGGCGCGCTATGGTCTGCTCGATTTTCAGGATGCGCGCATCGGGCATCCGGCCTATGATCTTGTTTCGATGCTTCAGGATGCACGGCGCGACGTATCGCCCGATGTGGAAGCCGCTATGCTGATGCATTATAAAACGGCGACCGGGCGCGGCGATGATTTTGACGCGGCCTATTGGGCGCTGGGGGCACAGCGGAACACGCGTATTCTTGGCGTGTTCGTCCGGTTGTGGAAACGGGACGGCAAGCCACTTTATCGCCGGTTTCAGTCGCGCATGTGGGGTCTGCTTGAACGTGATCTGAGGCATCCGTCACTGGCCCCTTTGAAACAATGGTTCGATGCCAACGTGCCCGATACGGCTCGTGCTGCGGCGTGGATGCACTATCGATGACTGTCAAACGCCCGCTGTTCCTGACCTTGCCACACAGTGCCAGAGTGCCGAAAACCGCTATGGTGATGGCGGCGGGGCTGGGCAAGCGGATGCGGCCGCTGACCGCGACCAAGCCAAAGCCGCTGGTCACGGTTGCTGGCATGCCGCTGGTCGACCATGCGTTGTCGCGACTGTCCGCAGCCGGAGTCACGCGGGCCGTGGTCAATGTCCATTATCTTGCCGATGCGATGGAAGCGCATCTGAAGCGCAATCATCACGGGATGGACATTGTCATTTCGGACGAGCGGGGAGCGTTGCTCGAAACGGGTGGCGGCCTGATCCGTGCCCTGCCGCTGATCGATGCCGATCCGTTCTTGCAGGTGAACAGTGACAATCTCTGGGTGAACGGGCCTGCCGATGCATTTTCCGTGCTCGCCGAGCGCTGGGACGATGCGAGGATGGATGCCCTGTTACTGATGGTGCCGCTGGCACGCGCCAATTGTCACAAGGGGCGCGGTGATTTCCACATGGACGCCGTCGGCCGGTTGCGCCGTCGCAGGCCGGGGCGGATTGCCCCCTTTGTCTGGACAGGGCTTCAGATGCTGGCAAAGCGGCTGATCACCGATCCGCCGGCGGAGGTGTTTTCAACGAACATATTCTGGGACCGCGCGATTGCTGCGGGTCGCGCATATGGTGTCGTCCATCAGGGGCTGTGGTTCGATGTCGGTTATCCCGGCGCGATCCCCGAAGCAGAGGCGATCCTCGCCGATGCCTGACCGGGGAGGGCCAAGGGTCTTCACCATTCCGGTCCACCGGAACTTCGCTGATGCGCTGGTGAACGGCCTTATGGCGCTTTATGGCCGCGACCGGATGATGCTGGCGCAGGGCATCGTGCTGGTGCCCAATAACCGTGCGGTGCGGGCCGTCACCGATGCCTTTGTCCGGCGGGCGGAACCGGCCTTGCTGTTGCCGCGGATGGTCGCCGTGGGTGACGTGGGTGACGTGGGTGGCGATGCGATGGGCATTGCGCTTGATCCGGCAGGGGGTGATGTCGTCCCTGCGTCAGTCGACCCGATGGTGCGACGCTTTGCAATGGCGCGGATGGTGCAGCAGGCGCGGGCCGAAGCACGTACGCCGATCGATGCAGCCGAAGCGTTGCGGCTGGCGACTGAACTGGCGGCGACATATGATATGCTGCTGGCCGAGGATATTCATCCCGGCGCATTGAAGACTCTGGACGTCGGCAATGACCTGTCGGTTCACTGGCAGAAATCGCTCGACCTGATTGCGTTGCTGCTCGACCGGTGGCCCGAAGAACTGGCGCGCATGGGGCAAATCGATCTGGTCGAACGGCGCAATCTCCTGTTGCGAAGGCAGGCACAGGCGTGGACTGATGCGCCGCCACTGGGGTTCGTCGTTGCCGCAGGAATTACGACATCGGCGCGCGCCGTGGCCGATCTTTTGCATGTGGTGGCGCGGATGCCCACCGGCATGGTCGTGCTGCCGGGTATCGATCTTGCCAGTCCGCCCGACGAATGGGACGCGATTGCCGACGACACTATCGAAAGCCACCCGCAGCATCATCTGCGGATATTGCTCGACCGCATGGCTGTTGCGCGCAGCGACGTCGCGCGGTGGCGCTGGGGTGATGGCAAGGCACGGCAGGCAGTGCGCGCGCGGGCGGTCTCCAATGCCTTTGCGCCTGCCCGCTTCACTGCCAAATGGAACAGCCTGCCGACGCCGCAGCGCAAATTGCCGGGGGTACGGCTGGCCGAATTCGCGACGCCCGCCGACGAGGCGCAGGGGATTGCGATTGCATTACGCGAAGTGCTGGAGACACCGGCACGGACTGCGGCGCTGATCACGCCTGACCGGGCGCTTGCGAGGCGGGTGGTCGCGCACCTGAAACGGTGGGGCGTGAATGCCGATGATTCGGGCGGTCGGCCACTGAATGTGACGCCGCCGGGGACGCTGATCCTCGCCGTAGTAAGCGTCGCTGTCGACCGGTTCGCGCCGGTCGCGTTGCTGTCGCTGCTCAAGCATCCGCTGGTGATGGCCGGGGATGCGCGGCTCGACTGGCTGAAAGGGGTGCGCAGTCTTGATCTGGCAATGCGCGGACCGCGCCCGGCGCCCGGGCTGGATGGACTGGCGGCCTATCTTGCCGGGGGGGACAAGCGGGTGCGTGAGGTCCGCGCCGTTGCGGCGGCATGGTGGCGCGGGGTGGCTCCGCTGTTTGAAACACTGGCGGGCGCATTTGCAGAGCCGCATGCGACTCTCGCTGATGTTCTTGAGGCGGTGCGCGAAACGATTGGGGCGCTGGCCGGGGATGCAGCGTGGGCGGGGCCAGCGGGCCGGGCTGCCGCACAGATGTTTGAAGATTTGCGTGTGTCGGCGATTGCCGGACCGCTCGATTTCGACGCGATGTCGCTGGCGCCGTTGCTAGACCAGCTGCTCGGTGAAATTGCGGTACGGCCGCCACAGGGCGGACATCCGCGCATTGCCATCTGGGGCCTGCTGGAGGCGCGGTTGCAGTCGGCGGACCTGTTGATCTGCGGCGGGCTGAACGAAGGCGTGTGGCCGGCCAGTGCGTCGCCCGATCCCTGGCTTGCCCCGAGGGTGCGGATGGAACTGGGGCTGGGGGGCCTTGACCGACGCGTCGGGCTGGCTGCGCATGATCTGGCGACGGCGCTGGGCGCGCGTGCGCTGTTGCTGACCCGCGCCCGGCGCGATGCGCGCTCGCCGACGATTGCGTCGCGGTTCGTCCTGCGGCTGGAAGCGATGCTCGGCGGGATCGAGACGGATGGACGGATCATGGCGCTGGCGCAGGCGATTGATGCGCATGACGGACCTGCCCATCCTGGCGTGCAGCCCGCGCCGTGCCCGCCAGTTGCCGACCGGCCGCGTGTTATTTCGGTCACGGAAGTGGACCGGTTGAAGGCCGATCCCTTTGCGTTCTACGCGCGACGGATGCTGAACCTTTCGCCGCTCGATGCAGTCGATGCCGATCCCGCAGCGGCGTGGCGGGGCACGATGATCCATGCGATCTTCGATGCCTGGTACCGGGACGATGCGCTCGACCCGGACCGGCTGGTCGAACGTGTGGCACGGCTGTTCGGTGATGCGGGCATGCACCCGTTGCTGCGCGCGCTGTGGCAGCCGCGCCTGAATGAAGCGATCGACTGGATTGCCGAACAGGTCGCGACTGATAAACGCGCCGGGCGTGATGTGATCGCCAGCGAGATCAGGGGTGCGGTCGAGATTTCAGGGGTCACGCTGAACGGTGTGGCCGACCGGATCGACCGGACCGACGGCATGTTGGCGATTGTCGATTACAAGACGGGCGCGCCGCCCAGTGCCAAAGCGGTCGAGGCAGGGTTTTCAATGCAGCTCGGCTTGCTTGGCCTGATTGCCGAACGCGGGGGATTTGCAGGCGTTGCGGGATTGCCCACTGAATTCGAATACTGGACATTGCGCAAGAACAAGGCGGGCGGCTTTGGCGAACGGACGTCCCCGGTGAAAGCCAGAAACACGATGTTGACGGCGGAAAATTTCGTCGCTTTTGCAGCGCAGCAGTTTGATGCAGCGGCGGGCAAATGGCTGACCGGCGACGCGCCGTTCACCGCCAAGCTCCACCCTGAATATGCACCCTATGCCGATTATGACCATCTGATGCGGCTGGCCGAATGGTATGGCCGTGAGCGCTAGGGATTTCACGCCGCACGCGGTCCTGAAGGCCGAACAGCGCGATGCCTCTGACCCGCAGGCGCATGTCTGGCTGTCGGCGTCGGCGGGGACGGGCAAGACCTATGTCCTGTCGGCGCGTGTGCTGCGCCTGTTGCTGCGCGGCGTGAAGCCCGATGCGATCCTGTGCCTGACCTTTACCAAGGCGGGTGCGGCGGAAATGGCGACGCGCGTGCATGAGCGGCTGGCGCACTGGGTGCAGATCAGGCCGACGGAGCTTGCCGCTGAACTGATGGCGCTTGATGAAGATTTCGGACCGGCGCAGGTCGCGGACGCACGCACCTTGTTTGCAAAAGTTCTTGAATCGCGCGGGGGCGGCCTGCGGATCATGACAATCCATGCGTTTTGCCAGACGTTGCTCGCGGGCTTTCCGCTGGAGGCCGGAATTTCGCCGGGATTTCGCCCGCTGGAAGGGCGTGAGCAGGCGATGCTGGTGCAAAGCGTGCTTGCCGATCTGGTGATCACGGCGGAGCGTGAGCATGACGTACGCCTGCTGGGCGATCTGCGGGCGCTGAGCCTGCGACTGGGTGAAGGCGACGCGGTCGCCTTCCTCAAGCGCGCGGCCTCTGCCGTCGAAGCGCTGGAGGCACTGGGGCCGGGGCTGGGCGCGATTGTGCGGCGGGCGATGGATGTCCCTGCCGATTTCAGCGATGCTGACACGGCAGCGGCATGCACTGACGGTGCGTTCGACCGCGACGCGTTGTTCGCACTGGCCGAAATCCTGTCGAACTGGGGTGCGCGGGGACAGGCGCGTGCCGAGATTATTTCGGACTGGTGGCACGGGACACCTGCACAGCGCGCAGCTGATCTCGCAACACTCGACCTGGTCTGGAACAAGGCTGATGGTGACATAAGGTCCGGAAAAGGTCAGGTGCCGTCCGTACCTGCGTATGAGCAGATGGCGCGGCACTGGGCCGCGTGGTGCGGTGCACTGCTCAGCATGCAACGGCGCGCCGCCCTGGCTGCCGATGTGACCGCGGCGCTGGGCGCGGCACAACGTTATGCGCGGGCCTATGCTGATGCGAAACGGACGCGCGGGCTGGTCGATTTCGACGATCTGATCCAGCTGACGCGCAAATTGCTTAACGAAGCGGGGATGGGCGACTGGATCCGCTACAAGCTCGATCAGGCGACCGATCACATCCTTGTCGATGAGGCACAGGACACCAACGCCGACCAATGGGCCATTGTTGCCGCGCTGGCCGGTGAATATTGGGCGGGCGACGGGGCGAAAGGCGACACGCCGCGCACGCTGTTCACGGTTGGTGATTTCAAGCAGGCGATTTTCGGGTTTCAGGGGACCGATCCCGAAATCTACCGTGCGGTCGGCACGCGTTTTACAAGCTATGCCGCACAGGCCGATCAGGAGATTTTAGGACTGTCACTCGATCGTTCGTTCCGGTCGTCGCCGCCGGTTCTGGCAGTGGTCGATGCCGTGCTTGATGAAATTGGTCCGGACGCGCTGGGGCTTGATGACGCTGCAAAGCCGCATGTGAGTGCCAAGGGCGGTGCCGGTGAGGTCCTGCTCTTGCCGCCCGTGACGGTCGATATGGACACCGAAGACGACGGCGACGAAAGCTGGATACCAAGTGCCACGCGCGACCTGGCCAAGACACTTGCCCGGCAGGTCCGGGCATGGCTGAGCGAACCGATGTGGCTGGCGGGCAGGGATCGCGCGCTGACGCCGGGTGATGTGATGATCCTGGTGCGGCGGCGCAGTGACCTGGCCGCGCTGCTCGTGGCGCGTCTGCACGAAGAAGGCGTGCCGGTCGCCGGCGTTGACCGGTTGCGCTTGCAGGCGCCGCTAGCCGTGCAGGATTTGCTTGCGGCGATGCGGTTTGCGGCACAGCCGCAGGATGATCTGAATCTGGCAAGCCTTCTGGTGTCGCCGCTGATCGGCTGGACGCAGGATGATCTGTTTCACGTCGCGCACGGGCGGGCCGGTGTGTTGTGGGATGCGGTTGCTGCGGGCGAGACCCGCGATACCCTGCGCGAGATGTTGCGCGCGGCGGACAATATCACGCCTTACGCATTCCTTGAAAACCTGTTGTCGGGGGCATTGCAGGGTCGCAGGAAGCTTATCGCCCGGCTGGGTGAGGAAGCACGCGATCCGGTCGATGAGCTGCTGAATGCGGCGTTGCAGTTCGAACGAGAGGGAACCTCGTCGTTGCAGCAGTTTCTCGACTGGTTCGACCGCGGCGAAACCGACGTGGTGCGCGATGCCGGCGCCGCAGGTGACGCGGTACGTGTGATGACGGTCCACGGTGCAAAGGGGTTGCAGGCGCCGCTCGTCATTCTCGCCGATGCGTGTGCGGACCCCGACACGTCGCTGGAGCGCAATTTCAGGTGGACGATCGAGGGGGTTGTCGACAGCCTGCCGCTGTTTCGTCCGCGCAAGGCAGAAGGTGCGCTTGTCTCATCGCTTCAGATGTCGATGGCCGCAGCGGATGACAAGGCGCGCAAGGAGCACTGGCGGCTGCTTTATGTCGCAATGACGCGGGCAGAGGAACGGCTGGTGATTGCCGGATCGCTGGGGCCGCGCGCGAAAGGCGTTGTGCCGGGCGACAGCTGGCACGCAGCGGTCGAACGGGCGATGGTGCGGCTTGAGTCGACTAAAACCGAGGATGCGCATTGGGGTGACGTGTTGCGCTATGGACAGCGCGCCTCTGCGTCGTCTGCGCCCGTGCGCCAAACCCATGATGTTTCACGCAGAGGCGCAGAGGACGCAGAGACGATTCGGCCTGACTGGCTCGATCGCCAAGCGCCCCAAGAGGCGCGCCCCCCGCGACCGCTGGCGCCGTCGTCGATCGGGCAGGATGATGTCGCCGATCCGCCGCCGGGTGACGTCATGGCCGCCGCCGCAGTGCGCGGACGGTTGCTTCATGCCCTGTTCGAACGATTGCCCCCGCTCGACCCGGCGCTGCGGCGTGACGCGGGGGCGCGCTGGCTGGCGGCGGAAGGGGCGGTGCCCGGGTTGGTCGACGTCGCGCTCGGCGTGATAGACGATCCGCAGTTTGCAGGCATTTTCGCACCTGATGCGCTGGCCGAGGCGCCGGTGGCCGGGGTAATCGACGGGCGTGTCATCGCAGGCACGGTCGACCGGCTCGTGATCGGTGATGCCGCCGTCGAGATTGTCGATTTCAAGACCGGGCGGCGCGTGCCGAGTTCGATCGATGATATTCCTGTGCAGCATGTCCGGCAGATGGCGGCCTATGCAGCAGTCGTCGCAGGGATTTTTCCTGACAAGGCCGTGCATGCCTCGCTGCTTTATAGCGAAGGGCCGGTGCTTCACCGTTTGCCGCCCGAACTGCTGGCGGCACACAAGCCTGGCTTTGCAGATGCGCAGGACAATTTGCGCGCCGCCAGTTGAGTGCAGCCGACCGACATCCTAGATAGATTGCCGACAAGGAGTTTTCCCATGGCCACAAAGACTATTACCGACAGCAGCTTTGCCACTGACGTTCTGGATGCGAGTGGCCCCGTCCTCGTTGATTTCTGGGCGGAATGGTGCGGTCCGTGCAAGATGATCGGGCCGAGCCTTGAGGAGATTTCGGACGAACTGGGCGAACAGGTGACGATCGCCAAGCTCAACATCGACGACAATCCCGAAGCGCCGAGCAAATATGGCGTGCGCGGCATTCCGACGATGATCCTGTTCAAGAACGGCGCCCCGGCCGCAACAAAGGTCGGCGCGACACCGAAGTCGCAGTTGAAGGGCTGGCTCGAAGAAGCGTTGTAGGGATCATCGCATAAAGGCCCTTGCGGCGTTCACGCTTGTTCCTCACTATCGTGTCTGAATGATCTGGGGGCATAAATGCGGGGCAAAACAGCGATCGTCGGGCTGGCGATCCTTTTCATGGCGATGTTTGTTCCCAGTGCCGTGCGCGCCGATGACCCGGTCAAAGTCATCATCGCAACAACCCCGGCATGGGTGGTTCCGGTCACACTCCCGGCAGAGCGCAAGAGCGACGGCGCGATCGATTTCAGGCTGGTGGATATTCAGACACGGGTCGATGAGGCGGGCCTGCACCAGTATTTCCATCAGGTCGCGCGGGTCCTGACCCCCGAAGGCCTGATGATGCTCGGTAATTTCGGGGTCGCGTGGCAACCATCGATCAGCCTTGCCCGCGTGCATGTCGTCACGATCCGCCGCGACGGCATCGTGATCAATGTCCTGCGCGACGGCCGCGGTTTTCAGGTGCTGCGGCGCGAGGCCAATCTGGAAAAGCTGCAGATTGACGGATCACTGACCGCCGTGATTCCGATCACCGATCTGCGCGTCGGTGACGAGATTGAAACGGCGTGGACGCTGGAAACGCTGAACCCCGTGCTGGCTGGCCGGACCGAAGATCGTCAGTATTTCGGCCCCGGGCCAAATTACGGACGGCTGTTCGTGCGCTATAGCTGGCCAAAAGAGCGCAAGGTCATGGTGCGTTTCGGGTCTGCACTGCCGCCCGCCGTCGCGTTCAGATCATCGGGCGATGCGGGCTTTTTGATCGACAGGAACGGCTATACCGCGCCGCCCGTGCCGGAGGGGGCACCGACCCGGTTCGTGGTCAACAACATGGTCCAGATGTCCGAATTCGCCAACTGGGCGACAGTGGCAGCGACAATGCAGCCGATTTATGACATGGCGACGCGGATCGCGGATACGTCGCCGATCCAGAGCGAGATCCGCCGCATTGCCAATATGACGCCAGACCCGGGCAAGCGCGCTACGGAGGCGTTGAAACTGGTGCAGGGACAGGTGCGGTATTTTGCGCAGACCAACGGCCTGGGCGGGTACAAGCCAGAAAGTGCAGAGGCGGTGTGGGCCGGCCGCGTCGGCGACTGCAAGGGGAAAACGGTGCTGCTGCTTGCGTTGTTGCGCGGGCTGGGGATCGACGCCGACGCAGCACTGGTGGCGAGCCGAGGGGGTGATGGCCTTGACAAGGCGTTGCCGATGCCTGCCCGGTTCGACCATGTCATCGTGCGCGCCATCATTGCCGGCAAAACCTATTGGCTTGATGGCACGCGGCTGGGCGATCGTTCGATTGAAACGATGGTCGTGCCTGATTTCAAATGGGCATTGCCTATCAGCGCCAGATCGACCGCGCTGGTGCCGATGGTCGCTGTCGATCCGGTTGTTCCGCAATCGGAATGGCGGCTCGATCTCGATTCGCGGGCCGGGCTCGACAAACCTGCTAAAGCTACCGGCGTCGCGATTTTTCGGGGTGACAGCGCCAGCGACCTGCGTACCTCGCTGACCTTGATGCCCAGCGCCAGTCGCGACACGTTTCTGCGCAGTACCTGGACCGGGCGGCACGACTGGATCAAGGTTGATCAAGTCTCGTTTGCCTATGACGACGCCGATGGCACGCTCCGTCTCGACATGACGGGTACGGGCGACATGGACTGGAACGACACGGGCGAAAAGACATATAATAATTATGAAGCTGACCGCGCGACGCTCGGTCAAAATCTGGTTTCGAAACGGATCGAGGCGTTGCAGGCAGTCGCGCCTGTCGCTGTGGCCCAGAGGTTCGAAGCGACGCACCAGACGATCCTCCTGCCCGACGGCGGCCGGGGTTTCAAACTTGACGGCGGTGACATCGATACGGTGATCGGTGGCGTGCATTACCGGCGGACGGTCAAGCTGATCGGCGATCGGTTCGACATGACCACCACGACCCGGTCGAGCGCGGGTGAACTGAGCTATGCCGATGCGGTTGCCGCGGACAAGGCGACTGACGAACTGGCGAAAAAGCGGCTGTTTATCGACATGACTGTCAGAGCGGCGACGCCGGTTGCGCTGTTCAAGCCGAGGGCCGCCGCACCGGAAGTCACATTAAGGGGCAAGGCCGTGCATGCGGAAATGACCGCAGGTTCGATTTCGGAAGAGGATTATCCAGTTGAGGCCGTCCGTACCGGCGCTTCGGGGACAACCACCGTCAGTTTTGACATCGGCACCGATGGCCGGGTCGGTGAGTGCAGCATTGCCGTGTCGAGCGGATCGATATTGCTCGACGACAAAAGCTGCACGCTGATCCGCGAACGGTTCATGTACAAGCCTGCGCGCGGACCGAATGGATTGCCGACGACCGAGTCACATACGCAGCGCATCACATGGCGCCTGCCTGAGGGGAGCGCTCCGTGGGTCGAACCCTTTGATTGGATTGTTCATTACAGTTTGGGGGCAGACGGTGTCGCGCATGACTGTACGGCGACTGGCACACCCAAGCCGTACATACCAACGCCGGAACAATGTGAGAAAGTTGCCAATAATGTTGCCGTGAAAGACAAGAACGGTAATCCGATTGCGGTAAAAGTCACGGAACGTCACAGCAGGACAATCGAGCCAGTCGCGACGCCTGCGCCTTGAGCACGATCGGTTTCAAGTGAATCCTGTGCTCCTGCGAAGGCAGGAGCCTTGGAGACTGAGCGCCGTGATCAAACGTCCAG
>CAXTTJ010000048.1:0-14985 GCA_964247235.1 uncultured Sphingomonadaceae bacterium | reverse complement strand
ATTACCTCAAACACTCAGGATATGTGCAAACCTGATCGAATCTGAGTCTAATTCCCCGCATGCAGTTTCAGGTCCTCGTAATTTCTCAGAGAATTAAGTATAGTGTCCCCGAAATGGCGCCCGACATGCCGGAATGTGATGAGCGTTGCGTTGGATCATCGTCGGCGCTAAGGGGTCTGACCGCGTCGGCCCGGTTTCGATGCGACCCGGTCGTGGGGCTGTAGCTCAGTTGGTAGAGCGCGTCGTTCGCAATGACGAGGTCAGCGGTTCGATTCCGCTCAGCTCCACCAGATCTGCCCGGTTCCGTCTGTGCTCACTGATTCTTACGCCGCGGCGTCACCTTTGTCCTGCCGACAGGTTTGTCGTGAAGCGCATCGATTTCGTCCTGGCGCGACTTGAGATAGGCGGCGCGCATCGCCGCATAGGGATCGGGCGCCTCGTTCATTTTCCGGATGTCGGCATCAGTCGCAGTGCGGTGGTCAAGGGCACTGAGTGCGCCGCTGGGGAGTGTATAGGCAGCCCGGTTGAACGGTTTTCCGACCGACACGGGAAGCAGGAGTTTGTCGACGCTGTAGCCGAGCAGATCGCGCACGCTTGTCGCCCCGATGATTGGCAGGAACAGGAAAGGACCCGATTTCACACCGTAAAAACCGAGCGTGTTGGCAAAACCATTGTAGCGATATCGCAGGCGGAACGGCCTGCGCCGGGCGATGTCGAACAGACCGGCCGCACCCATCGTCGAATTGATCGTGAACCGGCCGAGCGTGGACAGCGCCTTGCCAATTCGGTGCTGTAACAGGAAGTTCAGGAAAACTTCCGGCTCGCGAAGGTTCAGGAGAAAATTGTGCAGCCCGTCACGGACAGGTTCGGGCAAGATGCGTTTGTAGGCATGTGCCACGGGACCGATGACAGCCGTATCGACAGCCTCTACCGCTTTGAAAGACAGGGCGTTGACGGCTTGCAGCGGATCTTCTTTCGGAGGTGGCGGCCGCGCGGTGACGAGGATGTCGGTGACGTCCGTGGGTAGAGGAGAAAGCGCCGGTGTGACGGGCGCTGTCCCCGGTGCCGGCGAAACCGGTTCAGTCACGGCGGCGGCGACCGGGACGACCGGCGGCAAGATGTCCGGATCAACCGGATCACTGGCCAGCAGCAGCGCGGCGCCGATTATCGAAATCCCCATTGTCAGACCCCCGGGGGCATCATCCCGGATGATACAACGCGACCCTGAACCCTCATAGACCGAACACAGGCCCGTGCGCAAATGAACCACACTACCAGATTACGGGCGGCCAGATTCAGGGATGGATGGCTGCGGGCACTTTGGGGTTCAGGCGGACAATGGCAAGATTGAGGATCGCCGCAAAACTGACCCACGCCAGATAGGGTGCGACCAGCCAGCTCGCGGTCACCGACCAGAGGCGGAGCATGATCGTCAGCGACAGGACCGAAAGCCACAGAAACACGACCTCGATCAGCGCGAGGTCGGGACGCCGGTATTTGAAGAAAAGCGGCGACCACGCAAAATGAGCGATGAAGTTGACGGCATAGAGGATCAGGATCGTCCGGTGCCCGGCGGGATCGCGTGTCGCGGTATAGGCCATGTACCCCGCCCATGCCGCTAGACCGAGGATGATCGTCCACGCCGGTCCGAATGCCCAGTCGGGTGGCTGAAAAGCGGGTTTTTTCAATGCGCGATACCAGGGGCCGATTTCTGTCATGAGGCCACCGACACCACCGAGGAGGACCGCCCAGAGGATGGCGGCAATAGCAGGAAGGCTGAACATCTCCCCTCCTTAGCCGGTTGTGTGGGCGTTTGGATAGTTTCGTGTTGAACAGGCGCCGACCGGCCCCTAGCGCAGACGCCAGCTTACAGGAGAGACGCGATGATTGTTCATGGTAGTACATTGTCCCCCTTTGTCCGCAAGGTCATGGTGTTTGCCGCCGAAAAAGGGATGGCGGTGACCAACAAGCCAATGGGACCCGGCCCCAAGACGGCCGAATATCTTGCGATCAGTCCGTTCGGGAAAATTCCGGCATTCGAGGACGGCGATTACCGGTTGAGCGATTCGTCGGCGATCGTCCATTATCTGGACGCGCACGCCCCCGACCATCGCCTGATCCCGACCGAGGCACGCGCGCTGGGCCGGGCGATCTGGTATGACGAATTTGCCGACACGATCATGATGACCGCCGGCACGCCGATTTTTTTCAACCGGATCGTGGCCCCGATGATGGGGATGACGGGCGACCTTGCCGCCGCCGACAAGGCCGAGGCCGAAACGCTTCCGCCATTGCTGGCCTATCTTGAAGGGGTCATTCCCGCGAGCGGTTTCCTGGTCGAGGACCGGCTGACACTGGCCGACATAGCCGTGGCCAGCATTTTCGTGAACCTGGATCTGGCCGGCGTGACGATCGATGCGGCACAATTTCCCAAGGTTTGTGCGTATGTTGCGGGCATATTGGCCCGGGACAGTTTTGCCGCACTGATCGAAAAGGATCGCCGATTTCTGAACAAATAACCATATAGGCATTTTGTTCTTGACAGCGTCACGCTGTTCTGGCACATATTGCGACATTGGAAAAACCGAATCGGGGCCGGGGCGTTGTGCAGACGCTGTCCGGCCCCGATGCGTTCATACCCGGCAGGGCAAGGAGACGTGGCGATGGCGATGACAAAGGTGAAACCACCCGCGACCCCTACCGGCAAACGGAAGAAGTTCATCATTGCCCTGAGAAAAACCGCGAACGTGAGCTATGCCGCGGCTTGCGCTGCGATCGCGACGTCGACCGCATATCGCTGGCGGACAAAATATGAAGCGTTCCGTGTGGCGTGGGACGATGCGATCGCCGCCGCGCTGGACGACCTTGAAGCGGCGCTGCTCGCGCGGGCCGTGAACGGCGTTGAAAAGCCGATTACGTATGGCGGAAAGGTCGTGACGACTGTTCGAACCTATTCGGATAATCTGGCGCTTGCCATCCTGCGTGCACGACGGCCACATGTCTATGCCGCGCTGCCATCCGTCATTGCGGCGGCGCCCGTGGATGAAACGGCCGCGCTGATCGATATCGAACGCAAGCTTGACCTGGTTGCTGCGCAGCCGGCAGCCACCGGATGAGCGCGCTCCAGGAACTGGCAGCAATGGAGACGGGCAAGCGCCGCGAAGAAATCATGCGGCGCGGGATTGACGCTGTCCGTACCGACTGGCCCTTATGGTGTCAGCCGGGTCAGGGCGCGCCGCCGGGGACGTGGCGAACCTGGCTGATGATGGCGGGGCGCGGGTTTGGCAAGACTCGCGCGGGTGCCGAATGGGTTCGCGGGATCGCCGAACGCGGCAACAGCAAGACAGCCATTGCGATCGTAGCGGGGACAACGGCTGAGGCCCGCAACGTGATGGTCGAGGGCGAAAGCGGAATATTGGCCGTGTCGGCGGCGGCAATGCGGCCATTGTGGGAACCGACGCGCGGGCGCCTGTTGTGGCGGACGGGGGCACAGGCCTTTATCTATTCGGGAGAAAACCCGGAGAAATTACGCGGCCCGCAGCACGGCTTTGCCTGGTGCGACGAGCTGGCGAAATGGGCATATCCGCAGGCGACGTGGGACAATCTGCAATTTGGCCTGCGCGCGGGCGAGCGGCCGTGCGCGCTTGTCACGACGACACCGCGCGCCGTCCCGCTGATCCGCACGCTCGTCAGTGATCCGGCAGTTGTGGTGACAGGCGGGGCGACGGGCGACAATATGTTCCTTCCGGCGGCGTTCGTGCGCGCCGTGACCGATGAGTATGGCGGGACGCGACTGGGACGCCAGGAACTTCATGGCGAGCTGATCGACGAGATTGCCGGTGCGTTATGGACGCGGACGATGATCGAGGCATGCCGGATGCGATCCGCACCGGCGCTGCGGCGCGTGGTTGTGGCAGTCGATCCGCCGGCCAGCGCGGGTGGTGATGCGTGCGGCATCGTCTGTGTCGGACTGGGGACCGACGATGTCGGCTATGTCATCGAGGATGCAAGCATAGCAGGCGTGTCGCCCGAGGGCTGGGCCGGGGTGGTCGCGGGTGTCGCGGCGCGGCACGGCGCAGACCGGGTGATTGCGGAGGCCAATAATGGCGGCGACATGGTGGCAAGTGTGTTACGAGCGGCGGACAGCGGATTGCCAGTGAAGCTGGTCCATGCGTCGCGCGGCAAAGTGGCGCGGGCCGAACCGGTCGCGGCGCTGTATGGACGCGGGCGGGTGCGCCATGTCGGCGCTTTTGCGGCGCTCGAGGATGAATTGTGCGGGCTGGTCACGGGCGGCGGCTATGAGGGGCCGGGGCGATCGCCCGACCGGGCCGACGCACTGGTGTGGGCAGTGACGGAATTGATGCTGGGGAAGCGGGCTGTGGGGCCGCGGGTGAGAGTGGTTTGAGGGATGCTTGTTTTTCAAATTAACCTAACCATATTGCAAAGGCCGATCAAATCGGCTTTAAGCCCGATAATCCTTGCTGACTCAGGAATAAAATCCTGGTGCCGTTAATCAGTGATAAACTGGACGTTATATATGGGGCGTATGTTAACGGAGTTAGCCTTCCAGCAATGGAAGGACATTTGTGTTGAAAAGAAAGGAGGCGAGAGAAATGGATAACGGTGTAGCCGGTAATGATCTCGCCGATCGTTATCACCGTATGGAGACTGAAGGATTGGTCGACGTTAAGTTCCTGCTCCGGAACCGTGACGAGGCGACTGTCGAACAGGTTAAGCGTGAGGTTAAGGCAATGTATGATGCCTTAGACCGTGGTGATTCGAAAGTGCTCGATTTTAACGACAAGACGATCCAATAGTCAGCTGCTCATTGCAGAAAAGGCCCTGCTCCGGTAGGGCCTTTTTTTTGTCATAAATCCGAAGGCTCCGATGCTTATTGATCCTGAAAAACTGATCCCAGTTCTGAAAAAGGCTAGGGCTGTTCGCGAGCATCTAAAAAAACTTTGCCCTGAACCTCAGGGGCCGTCGCTGAGCGTGATGAATCTGCATTGGGCGATACAAGACATGTATGCGCTCAATATCGAAATGCAGGAAGTTTCCTTTGAAGGAAAGCACCTGCTTGGGAAGGTCGAGCGTTATGATAACGGAAGGGCGCGCATCCTTGTGAAATCGAGCCAGACCGATGAGGAAAAGCGTTTCGTCGCTGTCAAAGAGCTATGCCATCTCATGATCGACGAAAAAGACGATTGGTCAGTATTGGGTGTCGAGACCATCTCTGGCTTGCTCCTAGAGTGGAAGCTCCAATCTGAAAATGGCGTTGGCCATACGAATCCAACTGATCCGCTGCAGTCGGAATACCTTGCTGAAATCGCAGCAATCGAGCTGATGTATCCAGTTGAATATCGATCTGCGGACCTAAAGAAGCTTGAAGCAAATGAGACTACAGTCGCGCGAATTGCGCTTGAGCATAACATACCAGCGCACGCTGTTGATCAGGCATTGCGTCATCATCAGATGATTGACGACCACTGGAAGCTCGTTTGAGCGGTTAACGCCACGCGCGGATTTGGCGCGTTAATTTCGGAGCAAAAAAATGAAATTTTTCGGTAGGAAATCTGCCGGGCGCGGTTCGCTGCGTCCGGCGCTTTTGCGTTCTTGGTCTTCTGGGTGGTCTTCGTGGGCGAGCGGGGGTGACATCCCGCGGTCTTATGAAGACCGGGTGCGTGAGGGATATGTGAACAATCCCGTGGCGCAGCGGGCAGTGCGGCTGGTGGCGGAGGGGGTCGGATCGGCGCCGATCAGTGCGTCTGACCCCGCGATTGTATCGCTGCTGAACGCCAAGTCCGCCGGGCAGGGGTTGACTGTCAATGGTGCTGCGCGCACATGGACATATGATGGCGTGGGCGCGGCGACCACGGCGACTGTCACGCTGACCGAGACATTGGCCAGCGCCACCAACAGTCCGCGGGCATCGACAGTGGCGGTCACGATTGCCGCCGCGTCCGGCCCCGCGAACAACATGTTCGCCATGTTCGGGGACAGCCGGACGCAGCAGGGGCATCCCGGCATTCCTGCCGACCCCAATCTGGGCGGTTATAGCGCGATCGGGATTCAGGGGGCGTTGCTGTCAAAGGTTGGCGGGCTGATTTCGTTCGACCCCGAAAACAGCATGTACGGGCGCAGTGGCGCGGCCTGCATCGACAGCGCCGCCGTGCCGCGCGGATCGACCGCAGGCAGCGCAACGCCGTCGACCGCCGCCAGTGCCGCCGTGGGTGCCGATGTCTGTGCCGCCAGTGCCGCGCAAAGCGTCATCTTCCTGCTCGGCACGAACGAGGCGGGCAGTGTCAACCTGGCGATCGGCGGCACGTCATGGAATGCCGTGATCTCAATCCTGAACCGGTTCAACGGCAAATACCGCGTCTATATCCTCAACGAATTCCCGCGCGGCAAGACCAGCGCGGGCGCGCTGAACAACGACCTCGTGCTCGCTGATGCGGGACGCCATTACCAGGATAGCGCGCCTGATGTGCTGGCCCGATCAGGGCGGCAAGTGGCGCGGGCGGTGCGGGCGGTGCTGAGCGAAGAGTAGAAGAAAGAATGTTTCGCGCAGTCTTGTGAGGCTTTGTTTCTTTTTTGCCTGCGGCGCTTTTTGGGATTTGAGTTATGGGCTGGTGGCTGGCGACACGTGAATCGGCGCGGGTTTCGACATGGGTGAAGCGGTTCGATCCGCTGTACTGGACAGTTGATTTTCCGCGGCCGATGATGGCATCGGTGGTGACGACGGACGCGCATGCATTGCGGGTCGATGCAGCGTTTTATCGCAAGAATGACCTGGCGGGCCTGATCTGGTGGGCGCAGGACAAGATCGACCATCCGTTGCTGGCGTATGAAACGTCGCGCGATTTTCGGGACTGTGTGCTGAAATTCCGCTGGCGGTCTTCGGGGGTGAAGGCGCTCGATGCCATCAATGGCCCGACGCTGACGGTCGAGGGGCGCGACGCGCTGGGCGTGGCGACGAGCTGGTATGTCAGGCTGTGGAATTATGCAGTGGGCACGCCGACCGATGCGGTCGTGACGATTGATTTTGCGACGGTGGCGAGCGGTTTCGTGCTGCCGGGTACGCCGGTGTATTCGGGTGATGTCGACCGGATGTTTGTTTCACTGGTGCCGGCGGCCTATGACGCGAGTGATACGCCGCTGGCCGCACCGGTCGAGGCGTGGGTCGAGATGAGTGACATCGCGTGCGACGGGGCAGGCTCTGTGCTCAAGATTGGCGATGTGCAGGTGCCGCCGCACGGACTTTCGATCGCGACGGGCTATGATGATGCCTATAATGTGACACCGGCGCGATTGCTGCGCAACATTCAGCGACTGGGCTATGCCGGGGCGGTCAATCATTATGTCGGGATGAGCCATTATTACCGGCTGGAAGCGAATGGCGGCGCTTATTACGCGAGCCTGACGGGGGGCGCGCTGAATGTGGCATGTGCAGCGTGGCACAATGATTTTGCGGCGCGGCTGAAAACGGCGGCATTCGGGCTGATCATTTCACTGTCTTACGAATTATTCGACGCAAATTGCTGGAACGACTGGAAGCAGCGCGCGGCAAATGGTGACCCCGCGCTGACGGGATATGTACCGCCTTCGACTTTGTTGTCGCCCGCTAAAACCGCGGCGATGGACTATCTGAAAGCCGTGGCGCGGGCGTTCGTGCAGATTGCAGCGGCAGCGGGTCATGCGCCGCGATTCCAGGTGGGCGAGCCTTGGTGGTGGGTGATGCCCGATCGCCGGATATGTCTGTACGATGCAGCGGCAAAGGCGGCGTTTGGCGGCAACCCGGTTGTCATAAATGATGTGCGGGGAAGTTTGACGGCGGCGCAAAAGGCTTTGCTTGATCAGGCGGGCGCTTTGCTGGCCACGTCGACGGCGGCGTTATGCGCGGCAGTGCGCGCGGATCAGCCGGCATGCGAGCGGTTGTTGTTGCCGTATCTGCCAGGCGCGCTGGCCGAGGATGCGCCCGACGTGCGCCGCGCGAACTTGCCGGTGGCGTGGGCGTCGCCAGCGTTCGATGTGTTGCAGCTTGAAGATTATGAATGGGTGACGGCGGGCAATGAGGGCGCGTCGGCACGCGGGATTGCTGCGGCGACGGCACGGCTGGGCTATGCTGATGCTGCGCAGCATTATCTGGCAGGGTTTGTGCTGACCGCGGCGCAATCGGGGCAGTGGGCACTGATCGATGCCGCCGCTGAGCGCGCACGCGATCGTGGGGTGGCCGCAACGTTTGTGTGGGCATTGCCGCAGGTGCTGCGCGATGGCTTTGTGCATTTCGATCTGGGAGACGACGCAGTGGACGTGTTCGATGATGTGAGTTTTCCACTGGCGATGGGACGCGAGGCCATGGTCTCGCCAGAATTTTCGACGGCGGTCGTGACGACGGCATCGGGCCATGAACAGCGCAATGCCGACTGGGCGTCGGGGCGGATGAAGTTTGACGTTGGCCCGGGCGTGCGCAGCGAGGCGGACGTCACCGCGCTGATCACATTTTTCAGGGCAAGGCGGGGGCGGGCAAAGGGATTCCGTTTTCGCGATCCGACCGATTTTTCGAGCAATGGAATGACGGGAACGCCGGGCGCGCTGGATGTATCGCTGGGGGTTGGTGACGGGGTGCGGACGGGGTTTGACCTGGTCAAGCGCTATGGCGCTGGCGTTGATGCCGAAGTGCGGCCGGTGACGCGGCCCGTGGCGGCGAGCGTGCTGGTGTCGGTCGGCGGGGTGGCGGTGGCGTCGGGATGGACGCTGGCCGGCGGGCGAATAATGTTCGCGGTGGCGCCTGTTACGGGCGCGGATGTGCGCGCGGGGTTTCTGTTCGACGTCCCAGTACGCTTTGCGGCGGATGCGCTGGATGTATCCGTAGCGACGTGGCGCGCGGGGGACGTCGTTAGTGTGGCGTTGGTTGAGGTGCGGGAGGGGTAGAGGGGGCAACAAAATGTTGACTTTCTTTTAACGATCGTGCACTTATCTAGCACGTAGAAAGCGGATTTGAGAGGTGGGAACCGCTACCCCACACACTTCGGGCAACTGGAGTAGAGGCCTTGAGCCGAGAGATCGTGCTTTGCAACACGCTCAGATTTGCAACTGGGGGGTCGGAAACGTCCCCCCAATTCTTTTTAGATCAAGGATTTTAGCGAACCTCGTAACCGACGATTATCGATGTCTGCCTGATTGAGGCGATAGGCCGTGCGCACGTTGAATGTGCCGTACGGGCTCAGCGTCAAGCCGATTGCTACCAAAATAAATCCAGACTGATCGTCGGAGGGAATTCGCGTCACAAGATAAAAATTCTCGCCATGTTTGGGATCCTGCCCGACCATTGACGGCGACCGTATAATATCGACGAAATTTGCCATGATTATTTGATAATCGTCCGGATGATCGGTCGCGATGTGGGCGTGGCATGCTTTGCTCACCCAAACATCGGCGGGGTCAAGTTCGGTTTTGATCGCTTTGTTAATGGGGGCGACATCGAGTGGCCCAATGCGAAACGCTTTGTATCTGTCGTGTATCGGTTTTCGCATTACCACGTTTCGAAATGAATTTGCACGGCAAGTCAATCACCTGCCGATAAACGAAAGACAACCGACATGACCGACTGGTTCGCCCGGCCGCTGACGACGCTTGCCTTTGCGTGGCGGGTGGAGCGGCGGGACGGGATTACTTTGGGTTTTACGAGCCATGACCGCGATCTTTCCATCGGGGGTCTGATCCATCGCACGGCACCGGGGATGTTGCCGTCTGCCATCGAGCGGTCTGACGGACTGGACGCGGATGATGTGCAGTTGTCTGCGGCACTTACCAGCGATGCGTTTGCCGATGCTGATTTGATGGCGGGGCGGTGGGATGGGGCGGCCTTGACGTTGTCGGCGGTCGACTGGACCGCGCCCGATGTCGCGCCCGTGACCCTGCTGACGGGAGAGTTCGGCGAGGTCGAGATTAAGGATAATGGCTTTGCAGTCGGGTTGCGCGGGGCCCCGGCAGTGCTCGATGCGGCAGTGGTCGAGGAGACGTCGCCTGAGTGCCGTGCGCAGCTGGGCGACCGGCGGTGTCGTGTGGATTTGAGCGGACGGCGGAATTCGACGGTGGTGGTTTCGGTTTTGGGGCGCGTGGTGACGTTGGGCGCCGCGCTGGCCGATGGCGATTTCGCATATGGCGCACTGCGCTGGCTGACCGGCGACAATGCGGGAATGGAAAGCAGGATCGTGGCCAATGCGGGTGCGACGGTGACGTTGCGCGACGTGCCGGCGTTTGCGGTGGCGGCGGGCACGCAGGTTGAGCTGATCCAGGGATGCGACAAGCGGTTTGCGACGTGCATCGGCCGGTTTGGCAATGCGGTCAACTTTCGGGGCGAACCGCATTTGCCGGGCAATGATTTGCTTACCAGATACGGAGATTAGTTCGTGCGAACCGTCCCCACCCCAACCCCTCCCTTGAAGGAGAGGGGCTTAGATGTGCGCGACCTCATCGATGTGCCGTTTCGACTTCATGGGCGTGATCCTGACACGGGGCTGGACTGTGTCGGCGTCGCGGCGCTGGTGTTCGGTGTGCGCGATGTGCCGCGCGGCTATTCGGTGCGGACAGCGGATGGCGCAGGTGTTGCGGCGCTGATCGACCATGCGGGATTGACGCGTGTCCGGCGCGTTCCGGTGACGGGCGATCTGGTTCTGGTGAAATCGGGACCGGCGCAATGTCATCTTGTGGTGATGACCGCGCGGGGCTTTGTGCATGCCGATGCAGGCATCGGGCGGGTGGTGGAAACGCCCGGGCCGCTGCTGTGGCCGGTCATATCAGTCTGGGAGGCTTGACGCATGGCGACAGTGGTTTTGTCGGCGGTCGGCGCGATTGTCGGTGGGCCGATCGGTGCGGCAATCGGCGCGGTGATCGGACAGCAGGTCGATAATGTCATCTTTGCGCCGCCGCGGCGACAGGGCCCGCGTCTGGGTGATCTGACAGTACAGACGTCAAGCTATGGATCGATGATCCCGAAGCTGTTCGGAACGGTGCGCGTGTCGGGCACAGTGATCTGGGCAACTGATTTGAAGGAAAGCCGTACGACGCGATCGAACGGCAAGGGACGGGGATCGACCGATATTTATAGCTATAGCGCCTCTTTTGCAGTGGCGTTGTCGGGACGGCGGATTGCGAACATCGGCCGGATATGGGCGGACGGGAAACTGCTGCGCGGGGCGGGGGGTGATTTCAAGTCGGAAACGGGGTTCCGGTTTTACACAGGTGACGAAAGACAGGCGATGGATCCGCTGATCGCGGCGAGCGAAGGACTCGGAGCGACGCCAGCTTATCGCGGACTGTCCTACGCCGTGTTCGATACCCTGCAACTGGCAGGGTTTGGCAACAGGATTCCGTCGATCAGTTTCGAAGTGATTGCCGATGCTGGCGGCACGACGGCGGGGGCAGTGCTGTCCGGCGTCGGTGCCATAGCGAGCGATGGCGGACCGGCCCTGACAGGACTGGCGGTGACGGGGGACAGTGTCCGCGGGGTTTCAGAAACCCTGGCGCAGGCCATGCCCTTTTCCTGCGTTGTCGAGGCCGGGGGGCTGAAGGCGCGGTTTGGCGCGGGGCCATTGCAGGCGGTTGTCAGCGATGATCGCGGCGCATGGGCCGACAAGAAAGTGCCGGCGCTGTCAACAGACCGCGTGGCGGCGGCAGCGATTCCCGAAATCGTGACGATCGCCTATAACGACGTGTCGCGGGATTATCTTGTCGGATCGCAGCGGGCCAGACGCGATGGAACATCCCGGCGCGAAGCGCGGGTCGAATTGCCGGCGGCCATGGCGGCGAGCGCAGCAAAGACAATTGCCGATACGCGACTGGCGCGCATGTGGGCGGAACGGTCGCGCGCGACCCTGACGCTGCCATGGCGCGCGCTGACAGTGGGACCGGGCGACCTTGTCACTGTGCCGGACCTGGCGGGAACATGGCGCGTGGCGCGGGTGACGTTCGAAGCGATGGTTATCCGGCTCAATCTCATACTGTTTTCGCCAGCCAGCGTCGTCACAGTCGTCGCCGATGCAGGGCGGAACCGTCCGCAGGTCGATCTGCCCCACGGGCCGACGACGTTGCAGGTGATTGATTTGCCACAAATGGGCGATAGTCCCGAGGCCGCGCCATTTGTTGCGGTGGCGGCAAATGGCGCAAGTGGCGGGTGGCGCCGCGCTTATCTGATGACAAGTATCGACGGAGGTTTGACCTTTGCCGACGCAGGATCGACGGCGCTGCCTGCGGTAATCGGGCGGACGGTTTCGGTTCTGCCGACGGGGACTGCTGACCTGATCGACCGGGTGAACAGCGTTGATGTCCAGCTGGTTCATCCGGGCCTGACATTAAACGATGCCGATGACGATGCCGATGACGATGCCCTGCTCGGCGGGGCCAATCTGGCCATGATCGGGGATGAAGCGTTTCAGTTCGGGCGAGCGAGTCCGCTGGGCAACGGACGCTGGCGATTGTCCGAACTGTGGCGCGGGCGGCGCGGCACGGAATGGGCAAGTGTCGGCCAGGCAACGGATGCACCGTTTGTCCTGATCGACGCGCTGACCTTGTCACAGGTCAATGCGCTGGCGTCGGTTGGCGGTGTGCGTGTCATGGCAGTCGGCGTTGGCGACGTTACCGGCGCGCTGGCAGCCGGACCGGCGACGGTTGGCGCTGCGGTCCGGCCGCTGGCGCCGGTCGCATTGACGGCGACCGTCGCGGCGGGCGATCTGGCGGTGAACTGGCAACGACGGTCACGTGATGGCTGGCGCTGGCGCGATGCCGTGGACGTGCCCATTGCCGAAGAAAGCGAGCGGTACCGTGTGACCAAGGTCGTGACGGGTCGGCCGGATCTGATCGTCGAGACGACAGTGCCGAGCTGGACCTATCTGGCGACAGAGCGTGCCGCAGACCTGGCAAGCGGGGCGGCAACCGCGACAATCTCGGTTGTCCAGATCGGCGCGCTGGGCGTGTCGCGTGCCGCAACGATGACCGTTCCGACCGTTTGAGGAGAAAGACATGGCTTTGCAATCAGACCGATTGAAGCTGCCCTTGCTGGCAGCTGCGCAGGCGCAAAAGGAAGTGACGCATAACGAAGCGCTGGCACTCGCCGATATCGCCATTCAGGCGGTGGTGCAGTCGGTTGCGCCCGCCAGCATTCCGGCGTCGCCCGTGATTGGCCAGTGCTGGATTGTCGGCGCATCGCCGACCGGGGCGTGGGCCGGACGTGCAGGGGCGATCGCCGGATGGACAAGCGGCGGCTGGCGGTTCGTTGCGCCGATCGAAGGGATGCAGGCTTGGAGCATCGCCGACGCGCTTGTCGTGCGGCGGGGGCCATCGAGCTGGGATGTGGGCGGCCTGACCGCGGCGACACTGTCCATTGGCGGGCAGCCGGTCGTCGGTCCGCGGCGTCCGCGGGTCATCGCGCCGAGCGGCGGCACGACAATCGATGTTCAGGCACGCGCCGCGATTGCTGCCCTGATCGCCGGTCTTGAAACGCATGGACTGTTTTCGGCGAGCTGATCATGATGCAACCTTTCGCGATTTGGTGTGTTACGGCATCGACTTCTTGGGCGAAGCGGCGATGCATTGCGACATTTCAGCAACATATTTGCTGAAATGTCTGCTTGCGTGGCAACTTAGCTTTGAGTAGTGAGTTCATGCTGTCCTTGGTGACATACCAGAAAGAAGGGGTCTATTATGCGGAAATTGGCAATCGTGGTTGCGCTCGCCTCCACCGCCATCGCATCACCCGCGTTTGCGCGGAAAGATGCGTGGTATATCGGTGTCGAAGGCGGTGCGATGATCGTCGAAGACATCAAACTGGACATCGGTGCTCTTAAGGAAGCCGGCTCGGTCGATCATAAATACGGCTATGATGTCGACGGCATCATCGGATATGATTTTGGTGCGTTCCGGTTGGAAGCCGAAGTCGGATATCGTGATGCAAAAGTCGAAGGCTATACAAGTTCGACGACGACCGGGTTCAGCAGCACCGTTGCTGCGCCTGCAGGCGCATTCCCCAATGCGGGGCGCAATACGTCGGCTTTGAGCTTCATGCTCAACGGCTTGCTTGACTTCGGTGACGATGATGCAATCAGCGGCTTCGTTGGCGGCGGTGTCGGTGTCGCCCGGGTCAAGGAACGCTATGCGATCAGCCCGACCTATGATTTCATGAATGATTCGGACACGGGTTTTGCATATCAGGCGCTGGCCGGTGTGCGTGCACCCCTGACCGACCATGTTGATGTCGGTTTGAAATATCGTTTCTTCAATGTCGACAGTGTCGATACGATCGACTCGCTCGGTCGTGCCAATCATGGCCGCTATCGCTCGCACAGCATCCTCGGCAGCCTGATCTATAACTTCGGCGAGAAAGCGGCACCTCCGCCCCCGCCGCCACCCCCGGCGCCTGAACCCGCACCGCCAGCGCCCCCGGCGCCGGTCGCAGCGGTTTGCACACCCGGGCCGTATATCGTGTTCTTCGAATGGGATAAGTCGGACGTCACGCCGGAAGCTGCGTCGATTCTCGACAATGCAGTCACGGCCTATGGCGATTGTGGTCAGGCACAGGTCATGCTGGCGGGTCACGCCGACAAGTCGGGAACGCCCAAGTATAACCTTGGTCTTTCGCAGCGTCGCAATGACTCAGTGCAGGCCTACCTCACCAGCAAGGGAATCCCTGGTGGCGTCATCACGACGAAAGCCTTTGGCGAAGGCGCACCGCGCGTTGAAACCGCCGACGGCGTCCGCGAACTTCAGAACCGCCGGGTGGAAATCACCTATGGTCCGGGTTCGGGCATGTAATCGACCTTCGGGTCTCGAATCAAAGAAGGGCCGGTCGCAAGACTGGCCCTTTTTTTATGCATGTCACACATGAATGCGCCGCTGTCAGGCGAAATTGTCTGCGCAGCAAAGCAGGCGCAAATTTAGACTCAGATTCGATCAGGTTTGCACATATCCTGAGTGTTTGAGGTAATTTGC
>CAXTTJ010000047.1:0-15940 GCA_964247235.1 uncultured Sphingomonadaceae bacterium | reverse complement strand
TGATCAGCCGCATCAGGTCAAAGAAATGGCAGCATTTCTCGACCATCGTCCCGCCGGTGTTTGCGCTGAACCGGTTCCAGTCGCCGACCTTGGGAAGGAACGGAAAGCGATGCTCGCGAATGCTCAGCATCTGCAACTTGCTAACCCGCCCATCATGCACCTGCGCGATAAACGCGGCGGCGGGCGGCATGTAGCGATACTCCATCGCCGTCCAGAATATCCCCGGTGCCTTTGCGGCGCGCGCAACGATCCAGCGCGCATCGTCGATCGTCGTCGCCAGAGGCTTTTCGCACAATATGTTAAGCCCCGCATCGAACAAAGGTTCAAGAACCGCGCGGTGCGTATGGTTCGGGCTGGCCACGATCACCGCGTCAAGCCCCGCCTTGGCCAGCGCCACACTGTCGGCATAAACCGTCGGCTCCCACCCCAATGCGTTCTTCGCCCGCTCAAGCGACCCCGCCACAGGATCGACAATCGCAACAATCTCCGCATCGACAGCAACGCGCACATTCCGGATGTGTTCGACACCCATCATCCCCGTGCCGATCAGGCCGTATCTCAGCATCAAGAGGCTCTCCCGCGCCGATTTATGAATTCCCTGTGCAGACGCCAGTCGCACGAAGTCCGCGTCCTTCGCAAGGGGCGACGAAAAACTTGACCCCATCCCCTCCCCCGCGCCACTACGACAGGTGCCTGATGAAACCGGAGTTCCGCGCCCGACATGACTGCCCTGCCCTCCGTTTCCCCCACGCGCCTGCTCGGCAACAGCGGGATTGTCGTCTCGTCGATGGCATGGGGCATGTGGCGCTTTGCGGGACGCTCCGTCGCCGAAGCCCGCACTCTGGTTGAGGCGGCGCTGGACAGCGGCATCACGCTTTTCGACACCGCCGACATCTATGGGTTTGACGGCACAGGCGGCTTTGGCGATGCAGAAAGCCTGCTTGGTCAGGTCTTTGCCGAAAGCCCCGGCTTGCGCGACCGCATGGTGCTCGCGACAAAGGGCGGAATCAGACCGCCCACCCCTTATGACTCCTCGCCCGCCTATCTCGAACGCGCCATCGATGCGTCGTTAAAACGTCTCGGCATTGCGCGCATCGACCTGTATCAGATCCATCGCCCCGACATACTGACGCATTCGCACGACATCGCCCGCGCGATGGAAAAGGCTTATGCGCTGGGCAAGATCGGTGCCTTTGGCGTCTCGAACGTCACGCCCGCGCAAATGACGGCGATGGCCGCCATGATGCCGCGCGAGCTGCCGCTGTCGACGACGCAGCCCGAATTCTCGCCGCTCTGCCTGACGCCCGTCGACGACGGAACGCTCGACATTGCAATGACTCATGGGCAGGCCGTGCTCGCCTGGTCCCCGCTTGGCGGCGGCCGCATCGCCACCCCGACAAACGCGCGCGAAACCGCGGTCGCCACTGCGCTCGATGAAATCGCCGGCGCGCACGGGGTTTCACGCACGGCGACGGCCTATGCGTGGATCATGGCACATCCCGCGCACCCCATCCCCATCGTCGGTTCGCAACATGCGCCGCGGATCAGGGAAGCCGCCGACGCGTACAAAGTCATCTGGACGCGCGAGAGCTGGTACAAGGTGCTGGTCGCTTCAAGAGGCGTGCCGTTGCCATGATGGACACTGCGCCCACACAAACCGCTGGCCCTGAGCTTGTCGAAGGGTTGCCCTTCTTTGGCGCGTTGCCAACGAATAAAGACAGGGCTTCGACAAGCTCAGCCCGAACGGGTTGGGAAATAGCATCATGACCAATCAAACCGAAGTCAGCTGGTTTTCCGCCCTCTGCGATGATGACTACGAATACCTCGGCCAGCCAGACCCTATGCTCGCCTCAAGCTGGGAACATTGCCGCAATATCGTCCTGACCGCGGAACAGGGCGGGTTCGACAACATCCTTCTCCCCAGCGGCTATCAGCTTGGCCTCGACACCACTGCCTTTGCGGCCGCCATCGCCGCGCTGACGAGCAGGATCCGCCTGCTCATGGCTGTACGCATCGGCGAAAGCTGGCCACCGCAACTCGCGCGCCAGATTGCGACATTGGACCAGATCACCGGCGGGCGCATGACTGTCAACATCATCTCATCCGACCTGCCCGGCGAAAAACGCGACAGCGCCGCGCGTTACGCCCGCACGCTCGAAGTGATGCAGATTCTCAAGACATTGCTCAATGGCGACCACCTCAATCATCATGGCGAGCATTATAAAATTGACGTCGCCCCGCCACGCATCACGACGGTCAGCGGCACCTGCCCGCTGCTCTATTTCGGCGGCCTGTCGGATGATGCCCGTGAAGCTGCGGCGCAGGGCTGCGATGTCTACCTCATGTGGCCCGATACTTTGCCCGCCCTCCGCGCGATCATATCCGACATGCGCGCCCGCGCCGCCAAACATGGTCGCACGCTCAAATTCGGCTATCGCGCCCATGTCATCGTCCGTGAAACCGAGAGCGAGGCGCGTGCCTATGCATCGCGCCTGCTGTCCAGACTCGACGATGAAACCGGCGACGCGATCCGTGCCAGATCGCTCGATTCCGCCAGCTACGGCGTCCAGCGTCAGGCCGAACTCCGCGCGCAGGCGGGCAAGGAAGGCTTTGTCGAGGACAATCTGTGGACCGGTATCGGCCGTGCCCGATCGGGCTGCGGCGCGGCCATCGTCGGTGATCCCGATCAGCTATTGGCAAAGCTCAACGCCTATCAGGCCGAAGGGATCGAGGCATTCATCCTGTCAGGATACCCGCACGCCGCAGAAGCCGATCTTTTCGCACGCCACGTCTTGCCTAATCTCGATCATGGCCCCTTGATGCCATGACATGTCACCAAAGCTCAGAGTCGTCATAGCATTCAGCCCGGTGTTTTTGTCGGCCTGTGTCAGCACGGTCGGCAATGTCGTCACTGCCCCGTTCAAAGTCGCGGGCAAGGCCGCTGACTGGGCGACCACCAGCCAGTCGGAATCCGATCGCAACCGTGGTCGCGCGCTTCGCAAGGCCGAGGACCGCGCGCGCAAGGCATGCCGGCAAGAACCCGGCGGCGACCTGGCGCGTGATCAGTGCGTGCGCGACCGGATGCGCTCCAACGCCATGATGTAAAATAATTTTTCAAGCAAAGGGAACCAACAGCCCGTCCGTAACGTCTTTGAAACCAGTTTCCCCGCATTGTCGGGTGCCGAACGAAAAAAAGGGAAATTCTGTGCGCGACGATACGCTTGAGCAGCCCGCCGAATCGCATGCGCCCGCCACGACGGCCATTGAAAACAGCCCGCCGATCCCGGGCGAACTGGCCGGTATCATCACCGCTACTCTGCCGGCCCTCGCACTGGCCGCATGCGGGGAAGGCGGCAGTACCGCCTCACCGGCTGCGGCGCCGCCACCACCCCCTCCCCCGCCCCCAACCGCCATTGAGTCGAGCCGCTTTTTCAGTCAATCGACGATGGGCGCGACAAAGGCCGACATCACCGGCCTTCAGGCGAGCAGTTATGACGCCTGGCTGACGACGCAGTTCGGCACGCCGCGGGCGACGAAATTTTATGACTGGATGCTTGGTGCAGGCTTTGGCGATATAAAATATAAAGACGGGACCGAAGGGTTTAATCCCGCGGTCTGGCGCCAGGTCATCACTGGCAATGATCAATTGCGCCAGCGTGTCGGCGTGTCGCTGCTCGATTTTCTCGTGGTGTCGGTCGATGGCCTGATGGCGACCAGTTTTCAGGCCTTTGCTGCGGGTGCCTATATGGACATCCTCTGGGATGGCGCATTCGGAAATTTTCGTGATTTGCTCGACAAGATTTCGACCAATACCGGCATGGCGCTCTATCTGACGTTTATCGGCAATCAGAAGGCGAACCCGGCAAAAGGATCGCAGCCCGACGAAAATTATGCCCGTGAACTCATGCAGCTTTTCACGCTTGGCCTGTACAAGCTGAACCCCGACGGCACACAACAAACGGTCGGGGGAAAGCCCATCGAAACCTATACGCAGGATGATGTGTCGGGCCTGGCCCGGGTGTTCACCGGATTCAATTATGACCCGGTCTTCAATTACAAATCACCCGACGGGCATCAGAAACCGCTGATCCAGAATGCCGGACAGCATGAAACGGGCGTCAAGACATTTCTCGGCACGACCATCCCCGCCGGGACCGATGGCTTTGCCAGCCTTAAAATCGCCCTCGACACCATCTTTGCACACCCTAACGTCCCGCCATTTATTTCAAGACAGCTTATTCAGCGGCTCGTGACCAGCAATCCGACGCCGGCCTATGTCGGGCGCGTATCGGCGATATTTGCCAATAACGGATCGGGGGTGCGTGGCGACCTGAAAGCTGTCATCCGCGCCATCCTGCTTGATGATGAAGCGCGCAACGACGCAAACATCGCCAACCCCAGTTTCGGCAAGCTGCGCGAACCGGTGGTCCGGCTCACCAACTGGGCACGCGCCTTTGGCGTGACGTCACCATCGGAAGCATGGAATTTCGGCAACACCAACAGTGCGGTCAACCGGCTGGCGCAGAGCATCGGGCATAGTCCCAGCGTCTTCAACTTCTTCCGGCCCGGCTATTCGCCGCCCAATACCGCGATCTCGGCATCAAATCTGGTCGGTCCCGAATTTCAGATTACCAATGAACCCAGCGTGATTGCCTATGTCAACTATATGCAATCGCTGATCCAGTCGGGCACTGGTGATGCGAAGGCAAACTATACAGACATCCTGACCAAGGCGACCGATTCGCAAGCGCTGATTGACGAAATCAATCTCGTTCTGGCCGCCGGACAACTCAGCGCGGGAACCGTGGCAACGATAAGGGCCGCGATCGACAGCATCAGCGCAACGACGACGGCCGGGCCACTCAACCGTGTCTACACGGCCATCCTCCTGACGATGGCCGCACCAGAATATATTGCGCAGAAATAAGGGGACAGCCCATGAAAAATGATCAGTCGCGCCGCGCTTTCCTGCAAACGACCGCAACATTGGGGCTGGCCGGTGCAGCCTCGCCCTTTGTCACCACGCTGGCCGCCATCGGCGAAGCCGCCGCGTCCGTCGCGACGGATTACAAGGCAATGGTCTGCGTCTTCCTTTATGGCGGCAATGATTATGCCAATACGGTGACGCCTTATGATCAGGCCAGTTATGATCTCTACGCCAAATTGCGGCCGGTTCTCGCTTATCCCAAATCTGCGCTTGATGCGACCGTGCTCACCCCGGGAACGCCGCTTGCCGGCGGGCAGCAATATGCACTTGCACCGGCACTCGCGCCCCTGCTTCCTGTTTTCAATGCAGGAAAAATGGCTGTCGTGCTCAATGTCGGCACGCTTGTTCAGCCGACCACAAAAGCACAATATCAGGCCAAGAGCGTACCCCTTCCGCCAAAGCTGTTTTCGCATAATGACCAGCAAAGCTACTGGCAGTCTTCCAGCCCCGAAGGTGCAGCCTCGGGCTGGGGCGGGCGCATGGGCGACCTGTTTCAGGCCGGCAACGGCACGTCGCTGCTGACGTGCATCAATGCCGCCGGAAACGCGGTGTTCCTGTCCGGCAAGACCGCATTTCAATATTCCATCAGCACGTCGGGCGCGATCGGGCTGAACGGGAGCACCTCGCTCTACGGATCTGCGACCGCGAGCACGGCGCTGAAAAGCCTGATGACCGGATCGCGCGCCAACATATTCGAAAACGAACATGCCAAAGTCAGCAAGAGGTCGCTCGACACCGGCGCACAGATCACGACCGCGCTTGCCGGGTCACCTGCCTTCACCACGGCCTATCCCGCGGGCAATTCGCTGGCCGATCAGCTCAAGATCGTCGCCCGGATGATCTCGGTCAGCAGCGAACTTGGCGCAAAGCGTCAGGTCTTTTTCGTGTCGCTGGGCGGGTTCGATCTGCATGACAATCTTGTCGCGCAACACCCGACGCTGCTCGCCAATGTCGCAAATGCCATGAAGTCATTTTACGATCACACTGTCGAACTTGGCATTTCGGACAAGGTGACGACATTTACGGGGTCCGATTTCGGCCGCACGCTTGTCCCCAACACCGACGGATCGGATCATGGCTGGGGATCGATGCATTTCGTCATGGGTGGCGCTGTCAAGGGCAAGCAATTTTACGGAACCGCGCCCGTTCTGGCCGACAATGGTCCCGATGACGTCGGTCAGGGGCGTCTGCTGCCCGGCCTGTCGGTCGATCAATATGCGTCGACTCTCGCCACCTGGTTCGGGGTATCGACGACTGACATGAAGACCGTTCTGCCCAACATGGGCAATTACAACCCGTCGTCATGGAACCTGGGGTTCGTCTGAGGCATGGTGGGCGCGGCAGGGATTGAACCTGCGACCCCACCCGTGTGAAGGGTGTGCTCTACCACTGAGCTACGCGCCCGATTAATCAGGAATCACCACGCCATGAATGCGAAAGGCGGCAATGACGCCGCCTGCCGTTACAAAACGCCTAACCCCCGCAAGGGTATTTTGTAAAGCGCCTTAGTTTACCGAATCCTTCAGTGCCTTGCCCGGACGGAATTTCGGCTGGCTGGAGGCCTTGATCGCCATTGGCTCACCCGTGCGCGGGTTGCGGCCGGTCGAAGCCTTGCGCCGCGTGACCGAAAAACTGCCAAACCCGACAAGGCGGACTTCGCCACCTTTTTTCAATGCATGCGAGATGGTGTCGAACACCGCTTCGACGGCTTTGGATGCATCGCCTTTGCTCAGGCCAGCGACATTGGCGACTTCGCCGATCAAATCCTGTTTGTTCATACCCTGGATACCCCCTCGGAATCGTGGTGAATGACGGAATCACTCTGATAAAGCGCGGCGCAGTAATGCGCCCTGCGACGCACTTGTCAAAGCAAAAGCGTCATGACACGCCCAACAGGTCGAACCGTACCGTTTCGAGACCGGTTTTGGCTAGTGCCGTAACATTTCATCCGGCGACGCAACCGCAAGCGGCGGCTGCGCGGCAAGTTCGTCGGCTTCGGTCCATTCGATTGGCTCAAGCGTTTCAGTCAGCGCCAGCGCCAGCACTTCGTCGACGTGGCGCACAGCGATAATTTTCAGGCCTTCGCGGATGTTTGCAGGAATTTCGGCCAGATCCTTTTCATTTTCATGCGGAATAAGAACAGTCGTGATTCCCCCGCGCAGCGCCGCGAGCAGCTTTTCCTTCAGCCCGCCGATGGGCAGCACCCGCCCGCGCAACGTCACTTCGCCCGTCATCGCAATGTCGCGCCGCACCGCCACGCCGGTCAGGGTCGACACCATCGCCGTGACCATGCCGACGCCTGCCGACGGCCCGTCCTTTGGCACCGCACCTTCGGGCAGATGGATATGGATGTCCTTGCGCGCAAACAGGCTTGGCTTGATTCCATAAGATGGCGCACGCGCCTTCACATAGCTCAGCGCCGCCTGAATCGATTCGGACATGACATCGCCCAGCTTGCCCGTCGAGCGCACCATGCCCTTGCCCTGCACGGTCACAGCCTCGATCGTCAGCAATTCTCCGCCCACTTCGGTCCAGCCAAGGCCCGTCACTGCGCCAATCTGGTTCTCTTCCTCGCTCAGGCCGTGGCGATATTTCTGAACCCCGGCAAATTCATGGAGATTGTCCGGCGTGATCGTGACGCCATCGACTTTCTTTTCGAGAATCTGGCGCAGCACCTTGCGCGCCAGTTTCGCAATCTCGCGCTCCAGCGTTCGCACCCCCGCTTCGCGGGTATATTGCTGGATGAGCGTGCGCAGCCCTTCGTCGGTCAGGACGAACTCCGCCGGCTTCAACCCGTGCGCCTCGATCTGCTTGTCGATCAGGTGAAGCTTGGCAATCTCGACCTTTTCGTCTTCGGTATACCCTTCGAGACGGATGATTTCCATCCGGTCGAGCAACGCCTGCGGCAAGTTCAGCGTATTCGCCGTCGTCACGAACATCACGTCGGACAGGTCGATGTCGACTTCAAGATAATGGTCCTGAAACTTGCCATTCTGTTCAGGGTCGAGCACTTCGAGCAGCGCCGATGCCGGATCGCCGCGGAAATCCTGGCCCAGCTTGTCAATCTCGTCGAGCAGGAACAAGGGGTTAGACGTGCCCGCTTTCTTGAGGTTGGTCACGATCTTGCCCGGCAGCGACCCGATATACGTGCGCCGGTGTCCGCGGATTTCGGCCTCGTCACGCACCCCGCCCAGCGACTGGCGAATGAATTCGCGCCCCGTCGCCTTCGCAATGCTGCGGCCAAGCGACGTCTTGCCAACGCCCGGTGGGCCGACGAGGCACAGGATCGGTCCTTTCAGCTTGTTGGTCCGCGTCTGCACCGCAAGATATTCGACGATCCGGTCCTTGACCTTGTCGAGCGCGTAATGATCGTCATCGAGCACTGCCTGCGCTGCAACCAGATCTTTTTTGAGCTTCGATTTCTTGCCCCATGGCAGCCCGAGGAGAATGTCGAGATAATTGCGCACGACCGTCGATTCGGCCGACATCGGCGCCATGGTTTTCAGCTTTTTAAGCTCTGTCGTGGCCTTGGTGCGGGCCTCCTTAGACAATTTGAGCTTGGCGATTTTGGCGGTATAGTCGGCAATCTCGTCGCCCTCGCCATCCTCCCCCTCATTGCCGAGTTCACGTTGGATCGCTTTCAGCTGCTCGTTCAGATAATATTCGCGCTGCGTCTTTTCCATCTGCCGCTTCACCCGGCTGCGGATTTTCTTTTCCACCTGAAGGACGCCCAGTTCGCCTTCCATGAACGCAAACACCATTTCCAGCCGCTTGCCCGGATCAGGCTCGGCGAGCAGCGCCTGCTTGTCGGCGACCTTGACCGATATGTTCGCAGCGACGGCATCCGCCAGCCGCGCAGGATCATCGATATCGGCCAGCTGCATCGACGTTTCGGCCGGCAGCTTCTTGTTCAGCTTGGCATAATTGTCGAACTGGTCGACAACAGAACGCATCAGCGCGGCGGTTTCGGTGCCGGCAGCATCGACGGCGGCCACGTCATCAATCGTCGCGATCAGATAATCGCCATCCTGTAACAGGCTGCTGAGCGTGGCACGGCGCTGCCCCTCGACCAGCACCCGCACTGTCCCGTCGGGCAGTTTGAGCAGCTGCATGACGGTCGCGACGACGCCCAGGTCATATAAATCGTCACGGCCCGGATCGTCATTTGCCGGGTCAAGCTGTGCGACCAGGAAAATCTCCTTGTCCGCTGCCATTGCCGCTTCCAGCGCCGACACTGATTTGTCGCGACCCACGAACAGCGGTACGATCATCTGGGGAAACACGACAATGTCGCGAAGCGGGAGCACGGGGTAAGAGACTGTCATATCCGCTATATGGTGGACGCAACCGCGCTGTGCAACGGTCTCGATCTTGCCTCAGCTCTCGACCAGTTTCATCAGTCGCCGCTCGACGGGCGCAAGCACCGGGCCGATGTCATGACCGCGCTTCAAAACTGCACCGCCCTCACTGATCAGCGCCCATTCGCCCTGACGGTTGCGCAGTGCCGGACGCTTTTCGATCCGCAATTCGGGCCGTTCGGTCGCGCGGCGAAATGCGCTGAAAACGGCTGCATCCCGGCCCAGATCAATCGCATAGTCGCGCCAGTGACCCGCTGCAACCATCCGTCCGTACAGGTCGAGGATACGCGACAGCTCATGCCGGTCGAAACCGACCTGAAATGTCGTCCGCGGGAACGGGGCGACGACACCCATCAGGCAGAACGCACCTGACCGGCGCCAGTCAGCGCCGCGAGCTTGGTGCGCAATGCCTCCACCTCACATTGCAAAATCTCCAGCTGCTGCGTCGCGGGGTCGAATTTCTCGCTGCACGGCGTCCCATAAGGCATGAACGACTGTTGATATTCGGCAGCGCCCATCAGCGTCGACCGCGCGGGAATGCCGATCATCGTCGCGCCCTCGGCGACATCCTTCGTGACGACTGAATTTGCACCGATCCGGGCACGGGAACCCACTGTCACGGGGCCAAGAACCTGCGCGCCCGACCCGATGATGACCCCATCGAGCAGCGTGGGGTGGCGCTTGCCCGCGACACCATTGGCCGGGTTGGTCCCGCCCAGTGTCACATTCTGATAGATCGTGACATCGTCCCCGATCTGAGCGGTTTCGCCGATCACCGTAAATCCATGATCGATAAAGAAATTGCGCCCGATCACTGCGCCCGGATGAATGTCGATTGCCGTCAGCATCCGGCCGATATGATTGACCAGCCGCGCGGCGAAATATAGCTCACCCCGATAAAACCAGTGCGCCACACGGTGAAACATCAACGCCCATACGCCAGGATAGGTCAGGATTTCCCAGCGCGATCGCGCGGCCGGATCACGCGCCTTGATCGAATCGAGATAGGTGATCAGCCCTGCAAACATCGCCAATCTCCATAGCAGCTGCTGCGTAATTTAGGGATCATGCCCGACGATGCAACCCGTCGCCCGAATGCGTCGGCCTCACCTCAGCCCCAGCGGGCCGCGGCATCGTCGTCGGCCACACGCGCCTCGACCCAGCTGGCCGATCCGTCGGCAAAGCTTTCGCGCTTCCAGAATGGCGCGTCGGTTTTCAGCCGGTCGATCAGATACGCACAGCTTTCCAGCGCCGCCGCGCGGTGGACCGACGCCGTGCCCACAAAAACAATGCGATCGCCCGGATATAATGTGCCCACACGGTGTATGATCGTCACGGCTGACACGGGCCAGCGCGCCACCGCTCTTTGCGCCAGCGTCGTCAGCATGGCCCGGGTCATGGCCGGATAATGTTCGAGCGTCAAAGAACATAGCGCGCCGTCGCCGCGCACCACGCCGATGAAACTGGCGATGCCCCCCACGCCATGATCGTTCAGATGGCGCGTTTCAGCGGCGACGTCAAAATCGGCGTCTTGGACCCGAACACGGATCATCCGCCCGTCACCGGCGGAAAAAACGCGATCTCACGCGCGCCTGCGACCGGCGCGTCGAACCCGGCCATGGTCAGGTCGACGGCGACGCGCAGCCTGTCCCTGTCGTCAAACGCCCGCGCGTGCCCGTCGCTGCGCCTGGCCAGATGCATGGCAAGGTCGCCGACCGTCCTGACGTCATCGGGGATCAGTATGTGTTCCCGACCGACCCCAACGATGTCGCGCACCCATGCAAAATAAAGGATCGTCGTCGTCACGGCCTCAGTCCATATGCCTGATGCCGACGCGCAGATAATCCCAGCCCGTGATCAGCGTCAGGGCGGCGGCCGCCCATAATGACATGACTCCCGCCTGCTTGATCCAGTGCATATGGGGCAGCGCCCCCGCCAGGATCAGCGCACCCAGCGCAACGATCTGCAAGGCGGTCTTCCACTTGGCCAGCTTTGACACCGGAATCGAAACCTGCAATCCGGCCAGAAACTCGCGCAAGCCCGAAACCGCAATCTCGCGCAGCAGGATGATGATGGCCGGAATGATGTTCAAACCCATGATCGACGCCGATTCATGGCGGGTCCCGACCAACATCATGATCACGGCCGCAACCATGATCTTGTCGGCAATCGGGTCCAGAAACACGCCCAGCTTTGACACCTGGCCGTTGGCACGCGCCAGATAGCCGTCAAAATAATCGGTAATGCCCATCAGGCAGTAGAGCGCAAAGCCAAGGCCATAGCCCAGTTCCCACCCCGGAAACCACAGCAGCGCGACCAGCAACGGCACCGTGACAATGCGCGACAGCGTCAAAAGATTGGGAAGACTCATCATGGCTGGTCCGCGTTATAGCGTTTGGTCCTCCACGCAAAGCTGGCTATGGGCAGCCGCAATCGCAACGGGACGGGAACGCTTACACCTTGATGCAAAATACGACTCATTTGCTCAGGGAGCGCCGATTTCTGCCCTTGTTCGTGACGCAGGCGCTCGGGGCCTTCAACGACAATCTTTTCAAGACGGCCATGGTCCTGTTCGTTGTCTACAATGTGCTGTCGGACCCGAAACAGGAAGAACAGTTCAGCGGCCTTGCGACAGCGTTGTTCATTCTGCCGTTTTTCCTGTTGTCGGCGCTCGCCGGTCAGCTTGCGGATTCGCAGGACAAGGCGCGCTTGATCCGTATCGTCAAAGCCGCCGAAATCGGGATCATGACTGTCGGCGCTGCCGGGCTTTTTCTGGCCAGCCAGCCGCTCATGCTGGCCGCGCTGATCGCGATGGGTGTCCATTCGACTTTCTTCGGCCCCATCAAATACGCCATCTTGCCGCAGCATCTGCAACATGACGAAGTGCTGGGCGGTACCGGACTGATCGAGGCCGGCACCTATATCGCCATCCTCGCCGGCACCATCCTCGCTGGCCTCGTCAGTGCCCATGTTGCCGCATTTGCCGTTATCGGCGTGGCCGTAATCGGCTGGTTTGCCGGACGCAAAGTTCCGCCCGCGCCGCCCGTCGGAACATCGGATCCCGTTGATTACAACATCTTTCGCGCGTCTTACCGGCTGGTGTCGGCCACCATGCATATTCCGCGTTTGTTCCTCGCGATCATTTCGATCAGCTTTTTCTGGACGATCGGCGCCGTGCTGTTCATCCAGTTTCCGCCGCTCGTCAAAAACGTGCTGCATGCCGACAAGAGCGTCGCCAGCCTGTTCCTCGCGATCTTTTCGGTCGGCATCGCCATCGGGTCGGTCGCGATCAACCGGTTGCTGCGCAGCGAAGTTTCGGCGCGCTATGCACCGGCATCGGTGGTCGTCATGGGCGGGTTTATCTTGGCGTTCCACTTTGTCGCCAAATATTGGGCGATCGATTCCGGTGTCGAAATGCACAGCCTGCTCAGCTTTGCGCTTCATCCAGGGGCGCCAGCGCTGATCGCCTGCCTGCTCGGCATTGCCATTGCTGGCGGCATGTTCGTGGTCCCGCTCTATGCATTTCTCACGACGACAGTCCCGAAAAGCGAAACTGCGCGGACAGTTGCCGCCAACAATCTCGTCAATTCGGGCTGCATGGTGGCGGGGTCAGCACTCGCACTCGGCCTCAGCGCCATCGGCGTGTCCGCGGTCGATCAGTTTCTGATGACAGCCGCAATGTGCATCGTGTCCGCATGGCTCGCATTGCGTCTTCACAACGCGTGCGCTTGAAAGCCTAACAAAGAAAGCCGTAAATCGCCAGGAACGCTGCTGAAAACGCCAGCAGGAATAATCTGGTGTCACTCATCGGCTGCGCTGTCGGTGCGGCGGGCACTGCGGGTGGGGGCAAACTGCGCCGCAGCCTGTGGCGTGCAGCTTCGTTGGTGAGGACAAGCGACCTTTTCATGCCCCGGTCTTAACGCGATGTTGACCATGCAGGCGATGGGCAAAGGGGGTTAATGACCGTATGATTTCGGGACGGCTCCGTTGTCGGATCCCAGTCTCAGATCATGACCATGCCGCCGTTCACATGCAGCGTCTGTCCCGTCACATAGGCCGCCTCATCCGAGGCAAGATAAACGACAGCGGCGCCGATTTCTGCGCCTTCGCCCAGGCGACCGGCGGGAATGCGCGACGTCAGCACCAGCTTCTGCGCATCGGGCAGGACGTCGGTCATCGGGGACGTGATAAAACCGGGCGCCACACAATTGACAGTGATGTTCCGGCTCGCCAGTTCCTGCGCCAGTGCCTTCGACATCGCCGTCAGGCCACCTTTGGAGGCGGCATAGTTCGCCTGCCCCGGATTGCCCGTCGTCCCGACAACGCTGGTGATCGTGATGATCCGGCCATGACGCGCCTTCATCATGGGTTTCGACACTGCGCGGATAAGGCGGAACGCGGCCTCAAGGTTGATGCGGATCACATCGCTCCATTCCTCGTCCTTCATCCGCATGATCAGATTGTCACGCGTGACGCCGGCATTGTTGACGAGAATATCGATCTTTCCGCCCAGCGCTTCGATCGCGGCGGGAATCAGCCGTTCGACCGCCTCCGCATCGCCAAGGTTGCACGGCAGGATGACCGATCCGGATATGTCTGCCGCCACCGCGCGTAAAGCGTCCTCGCGCGTCCCCGACAGCGCAACCGTCGCCCCGCGCTCCGCCAGCGCCTTTGCGACCGCCGATCCGATGCCCCCGGACGCGCCGGTCACAAGTGCAGTTTTTCCCGTCAGGTCAAACATTTTTTATCCTTCAAGATTATCTGGTTCGCGCAGCGGCGCAGAGGGTTCCGCAACAATGTCGTGCGTTATTTCGTCAATCGCTTTCAGCAAACTCCCCTCCGCACGCTCCGCGCAAAACCCTACAAGGCCCCGACAAGCGCCTCGATATCGTCCATCGACACCACAGACCGCGTGGCGACATCGGGGTTGATCCGCTTGATCATCGGGCCGAGCACCTTGCCGCCGAATTCGACAAACTCGGTCACGCCCGCATCGGTCATCGCGATCACGCTTTCGCGCCAGCGCACGACGCCCGTCACCTGTTCGACCAGAAGCGCGCGGATCGCGTCAGGATCGATCACTGCCGCCGCCGTCACATTGGCGTACAGCGGCACCATTGGCGCCTGCACGCGCGCGTCGGCCAGCGCTCTGGCCATCACTTCGGCCGCCGGCGCCATCAGCGCACAGTGAAACGGCGCCGACACGGCCAGCGGCAAGGCCCGCTTTGCCCCGCGCTCCCTGGCCAGTGACATGGCACGCTCGACAGCGGCGGCATGCCCCGAAATCACCACCTGCCCCCCGCCATTGTCGTTTGCCGCGGCACAGACCTCATCCTGCACTGCATCGGCTGCAATTGCCGCCACGGCATCGAATTCAAGGCCGAGAATGACCGCCATCGCCCCGACCCCTACAGGCACGGCGGCCTGCATCGCCTGACCACGGGTCTTGAGCAATCGTGCCGTCGTCGTCAGGTCGATCGATCCCGCCGCACATAATGCCGAATATTCGCCCAGCGAATGGCCCGCGACAAACGCCGCCTTGTCCGCCAGCCGCACCCCGCCTTCATGTTCCAGCACGCGCAGCGTCGCGATCGCCGTCGCCATGATTGCAGGCTGGGCATTTTCGGTCAGGGTCAGGGCATCGTCCGGCCCCTCCGTCAACAAACGGAACAATGCCTGCCCCAGAGCGTCGTCGACTTCGCCAAAAACCTCGCGCGCGGTCGGGCTGGCGTCCGACAACGCTTTGCCCATACCCACCGACTGGCTGCCCTGTCCGGGAAAGATAAATGCTCTCAACTCAAACACTCCGCTTGCCCTGAGCTCGTCAAAGGGCTGCATTTCTCTCGACTCCGGTTAGAAGAAGGACAGTGCTTCGACAAGCGCAGCAGGAACGGGGTTGTTTCTGGAACGCAATTCCGCCATAGGCCCTCCTTCGAAGAAAGCCGGAGGGGTTTGGTCATCGGGACCATATCAGCGATCGGCATGGAAGGACGGACACTCATGGCTCTGTACGAGCATGTGTTTCTCGCGCGTCAGGATCTGGCTCAGGCACAGGTTGATGGCCTTGCGGAAACCGCAACCAGGATTATCGAAGACAATGGCGGCAAGGTCGTCAAGACCGAGGCGTGGGGGCTGCGTTCGCTCGCCTATCGCATCGCAAAGAACCGCAAGGCACATTATGTCATGATCGAATTCGACGCGCCGACCAACGTGCCGATCGAACTGGAACGCCAGACGCAGATCAACGAAGACGTCATCCGTTACATGACGCTGCGTGTCGACGCTCATGAATCGGGTCCCTCGGCGATGATGCGCCGCAACGAAACGCGTGACCGTGAACGTTCGGAACGTGGCGAACGCCCGCGCCGCGACCGCGACGACCGCGACTCATTCCAAGGATAAACCACATGGCCCGCCCCTTTTTCCGCCGCCGCAAAAGCTGCCCCTTCAATGCCAAGGATGCGCCGCAGATCGATTACAAGGACGTCCGCCTGCTTCAGGGCTTCGTGTCCGAACGCGGCAAGATCGTCCCCAGCCGCATCACCGCCGTCAGTGCGCCCAAGCAACGCGAACTCGCCCAGGCGATCAAGCGTGC
>CAXTTJ010000046.1:0-16084 GCA_964247235.1 uncultured Sphingomonadaceae bacterium | reverse complement strand
GTCCCTTCATCTAAACTGACAATGTCAAAGAGCGCAAAAGAGCGACGCCAGATTAACCCCCGTTTTGATCCGGGAGGATCGAGCGCCGAAACTGGTGCAGAAGCAACGTTGAACCGATGGTCCATCGCCGCGACAGAAAAGTGCACTAGGCGCATGCAACATTCGCGTCAACACCCTTTTGGAAATTTTATTTCAATTAAATGGCGTCACTGGTCGCACGGACGTTCGGTCGCTATGCGCCGGATCGGCAGAATGGGGATTGCGTGACAAAAACAACCGCAGAGCAGGTCTTTAGCGACCGTGTGCGCAGTGCCATATTCTGGCGTTCCGGCAGCCAGATCATCGCACAGATCGTGATGTGGTCGGCAACGTTGCTGGTCGTGCGCCTGCTGGACCCGTCAAACTACGGCCTGTTTGCAATGACCCAGGTCATCTCGGCTATCTTCGCCGTTTTCAATGGCAGCGGATTTGCCAGTGCGCTTGTCCAGTCCGATTCGGCTGACGACACTCAGATTGCCCAGGTGTTCGGCATGATGATTCTTCTCAACGGCATGCTCGCCGCGCTTCAGCTTCTGATCGCCCCCCTGGCGGCGGCCCATTTTCATCAGCCCGTTGTTGGTGACATGCTGCGGGTTCTGGCGCTGTCCTATCTCGCCATGCCATTGATCCAGGTGCCGACTGCCGTGCTGTCGCGCGGACTTGATTTCCGCAAACAGGCGATTGCCAATTTCTCGGCTGCGGTCGCCAGCGCGATCACCGCCCTGACCTGTGCCTATTCGGGTCTCGGCGTCTGGACACTGGTCATTACGCCGCTTGTCATGTTTTACGTGCGCGGTATCGGCCTGATGATCGCGTCGGGCCTGTGGATCCGGCCCAGCTTCAACTTTCGCGGAAGCGGGTCGACAATGGCTTTCGGCGGCGCGCTGCTGCTGTCACAGATACTGTGGGTCATCCAGAGCCAGGCGGATATCGCCATCGCAGGCAGCCGGTTCGATCCCTATCATCTCGGCCTGTATTCCGAAGCCTTGTTCCTGACCCAGATTTTCACCGCGAAATTCATCCCCCCGCTGAACGAGGTTGCGTTTCCCAGCTATGTCGAGCTGACCAATGGCAACCGCGTCATCGCGCCTGCATTCATCAGCACGGTGCGGCTGACCATGTTTGTTGCCGAGCCACTTTACCTTGGCATGGCGGTCACAGCGGCACCCTTCATCGAAACCGTTTTCGGACCCAAATGGATCGAAATGATTCCGTTCGTGCAACTGCTTGCGCTCGCAATGCCGTTTTTTGCCCTGCAGATTATCTTTTCGCCTGCGACCAATGCGATGGGGCGGCCCGGCGTCTATGTGACATCAAGTGCGGCCGGTGCCATCATCATGCCCGCCATGTTCCTGATCGGCATACATTATGGCGCGCTCGGCCTTGGCTATGCATGGCTGGTCGGCGCGCCGCTCTTGCTCGCCGTTACGATCATGGTATCGCTCCCGACCATCGGGGCACGTGCCCGGGATATTGCGATGGCGGTTCTGCCCAGCATGGCTGCGGCGGCCGCGATGGCGGGACTCGTTCTGCTTGTCGCGCCGCATATCAGCCACCTGCCCGCCCCTGCCCGGCTGGCGATTCTCACCGCGATCGGGGCGTCCGTCTATCTTGGCATTTCTTGGCGGATACAGCCGCGCACGATTGAGGATCTGATCGGTGTGTGGCGAAAAAAGAAACAGCCCGCCTGACATGTCCCGCGCCACTGTCGTCATCTTTGCCCATAATGAAGAACGACGCATCGCGCGCTGTATCAACAGCCTGCCTGCGACGTCGGATGATTTTGCGTTTCACCTGCTGGTCAACGGGTCGACGGATCGGACCGCCGCAATCGCACGCCGCCTGACCACGGGGTTACCGCATTTCGAGGTCCACGACCTGCCGCATGGCGGAAAAGCGCGCACCTGGAATCACTTCATCGATGTACTGTTCGACGAATCGGCGCCCGCCTGCCTGTTTGTCGATGGCGATGTGGAAGTCAGGCCGGGGTCGCTTGAAGCGATGGTCATGACGCTCGCGACCGACCCGCGCGCCAATGGCGTCAATGCCATGCCGGTCACCGGTCGCGAACGGCTGGCCTATCGTGCCACGATGATTGCAGACCATGGTATTTTCGGCGCACTATACGGGCTCAGCGGCAAATTCCTGAAACGGTTGAAAGCAAGTGGCATCCGCCTGCCAAATGATCTGATCGGTGACGACGGCCTGATTGGCGCCCTTGCAAAAACCGATCTCGGTCCCGAATCCTGCTGGCAAAAGGACCGCATTGCCAATTGCCTGGCGGCTGAATTCGCTTTTGAGGAAACCGACTGGCGGGTCTTTGCGACATGGGCGCTCCAGGCGCGGCGGATGATAAACTACAGTGTGCGGCGCTATCAGAATCGCATCGTCTCAGACATCATGCGCGTGGCAGGCCCCGGCGCGCTTCCCGTGACGATGCGCGAAACCTATGAAACGCACTGGCACAGCTTTGACATCCGCCTGCGTCATGCGCCGTTCGACTGGCTGGCGAAAAGGCGGATGCGACGGCAATCTTAGCATGGTAATGAAAACGCAGCTTTATTCATCTTTATGCGCTATACACCATGACCATGTTCGAGACCGCAATCCAATCCCCTTCCCCGAAAACGGCGCGAACCGGCAAAGTGATCATTGCCGAATTCAACGAATTATGTCCGTGGCTCATCGACCAGTGGATGGCAGAGGAATTGCTGCCCAATTTTTCGAAAATGCACCGGCAAAGCGCGGTTTTCGAAAGCTTTGCCGATGTGACCGATCCTGCCAGTCTGGAACCGTGGATACAGTGGTATTCGCTGCACACTGGCCTCTCGTTTGATCAGCATAATGTGTTTCACCTGACCGAAGGCGCACAGGCGACACATGACGACATATGGCGAATCGTCCACGCCGCCGGACGCAAGGTCATCAATTTCGCAGGCATGAACGCCCGCCCCTTTGCCTTTGCCGACAGCGTCTATGTTGCCGACCCCTGGTGTGAAGATGGCAATGCGACACCGTCCGCTCTCAATCTCTACAACCGTTTCGTGGGGGCCAATGTCCGCGAATATTCCAATCCTGACGCACGGCTGACGCTCCGCGATCATGTCAGATTTCTGGGATTCATGGCAACGCACGGCCTGCGCACGTTGACGATCGCCGCGCTCGCCCGCCAGCTGATCGGGGAACGGGCGCGTGACAAGCGCCTGTCGTGGAAGCGGGCAATGTTGCTCGACCGCATGCAAATGGACGTATTCCAGCATTATTACGCCAAAGTCCGGCCCGATTTCGCGACGTTTTTCATCAATTCGACGGCGCATCTTCAGCACAGCTACTGGCGGCAATTCCAGCCGGAAGCCTTCACGGCCCAGCCTGATGCCATGTCGTCGGCACTTTATGGCGATGCTGTAAAAACGGGATATCAGGCAATGGACCGGCTGCTTGGCGAGTTCATGAAACTGGCCGATGCGAACGGTGCGATGCTTGTCCTTGCCACTGCGCTCAGTCAGCAGCCCTATCTCGCTGCCGAAGACAGCGGCGGCAGGCATTTTTACCGCCTGCGCGACGTGCAAGCGTTCTTCAGGCAATATGCCCTGCCCCACCGCGATATCGATCCGACGATGACGCACCAGTATTTCGTCCGCTTTGATTCGGATGACGACCGGGTCACAACACACGCGGCGCTCGCTGCCTTTTGCCTTGCTGATGGCCGTGCCCTGTTCGGGTTCAACGAACGCACCGAAGACGGCCTTTATTTTTCATGCAACATCTATAGCGAAATCGATGACAGGATCATGGTCACGGCGCCGGGTGGCAGGTCGCTGGTGTTCGGTGACATCGCTTACAAGATCGACGCGACGAAATCGGGGCGCCACCATCCCGCAGGTGCGCTCTGGTTCCGGACCGGCACACAGCAGATCCACGAAACACCGGTGTCAATTCTCGACATTTTTCCGACCACTCTCGATCTCCTGGGGATCGAAAATCAGCCCAGCGACCGCACCGGGACGTCGCTGGCGCCTCAGCTTGCGATATAATCCCTTAACGATGCGGCCTCGGCTTCGATCCGGTCGATGCGGTATTTGACAAGATCACCGATCGAAATGAAACCGACAACGACGGACTCCTGAACCACTGGCAAATGGCGTATCCGCCGCTTTGTCATCAAAGACAGACCGGACATCACGGCGGTGTCAGGGTCGACTGTCATCACCGGTGCGGTCATGATGTCGCCGATCCGGGCTTTCAGCGCCGCCTCCCCGATTCTGGCAATTGAATAGACGACGTCGCGTTCCGAAAAAATTCCGACGACATGGCCATCGTCGATCACCGGCACGGCACCGATGCGTTTGCTGGCAAGCAATGCCACCGCATCGGATACGCTGTCATGGCTCGTGACCGATATGACGTCGCTGCCTTTGGAAGCAAGGATAGCCCGGATCGTCATGCCACTCTCCCGCCTGTACGACTCTTTGTCGCCAAAGGTTGAACCTGTCACGTTCCCGGGGCTAAGGAAAGCCTATGGTGCAACCCGGCCTTGATGATCCAGACTATGCCGCCTTTGCGTGGAGCCGCTTCCGGCGCCTGATGACATGGATGGTGCTGGCGTCGCTTGTCGCCACTGCTGGCGGCCTGTGGCTGCTCCGTGCGATGATCGGCCCGATCCCCGTCCACATGGCGATCGCGACAGGACTGGGCGTGTTCTTTGCCGTATTGCTTGCAGCAGCGCTGATGGGACTGGTTTTTCTGAGTGCCGGATCAGGGCATGACGAAACCATTGTCGACCCGTTCGAGGATTTGAATCCGTGATCCATGACGAACCCATATTGCGTGTCGTGCCACAACCGGCCGACATCAACGCCAATGGTCATATCTTTGGCGGATGGGTGCTCAGTCAGATGGACATTGCCGGCGGCATCGTTGCGGGACGCATCGCCCACGGGAGCTGTGCCACGGTAGCCATCGAACAGATGAATTTCCTCGCGCCGATCCTGCTGCGCGACATTGTTTCGGTTTATGCTCGGGTTGAACGGCGCGGGCGCACATCGGTCGCGATTCGTCTCGACGTGATCGCAAGCCGCGACCGTGGCGCCGAAGAGGTCAAGGTTACCAGTGGTGTGTTCACATTCGTTGCCGTCGATGAGGATTTCAAACCGAAGCCGCTCCCGCCCGAAGCGTGAACCTTCACCGTGTCGCTTCTTCGGCAAGGTGGCTGGGCAATATGCCTTCCCTGTCGACCTGCCCCTCAGGATCGATATGAATCAGGATTTCGGTCGCGGGAAATTCATGCGCCAGCTTGTCTTCGACTTCGTCCATCACGCGGTGCGCCTCGGCAACTGTCATGTCAGGATCCATCCAGACGTGGAACTGGACGAAATCCTGCGTTCCGCTCGTGCGGGTGCGCAGGTCATGAATGCCCGCCAGTTCGGGATGATGCGCCGCGACCTGCAGAAAGTGCTGGCGCTTTGCTTCGGGCCACTCGCGGTCCATCAGCTGGTCAATCGCCTGTGTCGAGGCCCGCCATGCGCCAAGCATCAGCGTCACCGCAATACCGATGCCGAATATGGGATCAGCCCAGCTGATTCCCGCATATTGGTCAAGCGCCAGCGCCGCAATGACTGCGATGTTCAGAAGGACATCGGACTGGTAATGAACATGGTCGGCCGTGATCGCGACCGAGTTTGTCTTGCCGATGACATAGCGCTGATAGGCGAGCAGCCCGAGCGTCGCCACGATCGCAATCACCGACACCCCGATGCCATATTCGGCGCGCGCGGTAATTTCACCTTTCATCAATCGTTCGATCGCACGATAAAAAATGGCGATGGCTGACGCGGCAATGATGAACACCTGAAACAATGCAGCCAGTGCTTCGGCCTTGCCATGTCCGAACCGGTGTTCGCTGTCCGCAGGCTGCGCCGCAAAGCGGACACCATAAAGAGTGACAAGCGATGCCAGCAGGTCAAGCCCGGTGTCGGCCAGCGACCCCAGCATTGCGACGGATCCGGTTTGCCAGACAGCCAATAGTTTCAGGCCAAGCAGGAACAGCGCCATCGTGATGCTGGCAACTGCTGCGCGCGTCGTCAGTGTCGATCGCTCGCCATGGCTATGGTGATGGACGCCGCTCACGGATACATCAGGCTGGTCGTCCAGCCGTCCCCGTCGCGCACGAACAGTTCGCGATTGTGAAGCCGGTGTTCGCCATCCCACCAGAATTCGATGCGTTCGGGTGCGACACGATATCCAGACCAGTGCGGCGGACGCGGGACGTCGTTGCCTTCGAACCGCGCAGTGACCTCGGCCAGCTTTGCCGCCAGCGTCGCGCGGTCGGGCAATGGGCGTGACTGGTCCGACGCCCAGGCCCCCAGTTTCGAAATGTGCCCGCGCGTGGCGAAATAGGCATCGGCTTCGGCGTCGTTCACGACTGTCACGGCCCCTTCGACACGAACCTGCCGCCGCAGGGTTTTCCAGTGAAACAGCAATCCGGCGCGCATGTTGGCTGCAAGATCATCAGCCTTGCGGCTCTGCTGGTTTGTATAAAATACGAATCCGGCCGCGCTCAGCCCCTTGAGCAACACCATGCGCACTGCCGGTTGTCCCGCCGCGTTGACTGTCGCGAGTGCGACCGCATTCGGATCATTGGGTTCGGAGGCTTCAGCTTCGGTGAGCCAGCTGGAAAAACGGGCAAGGGGGTCGATGCTCATGCCAGCCGTCCTAGCCCGTCTTTTCAGGATGCGAAACCTTTCACCACTGTCCTTCGACAGGCTCAGGACGGCGGTCCTGGTGGATCCCGACGCATTTGTTGCAACGCAACACCGTTCTGGTGCTATGCACCTCTGCGTCAAAGGGGATATCATATATGCGAGCCGATCTTGGCTAGCCCTGCACCCGATCTGCCCGCATTCAGCGGTGCTGCCTGGCTCGACGCTTATGGCGCGCAGGTGGCACGGGGCGATGTCGTCCGCGAAACCACAAGCCGCGCGATGTGGGCCGCGATGGCCGACGAAGTGGCGCAGGCAAGCGGCGGTGACCTGAGCCAGGCGCGCGCACGGATCCAGCGGCAGGCCGATGAAATCGGCACCGGCTTTCGCATGCCCGGCGACAGTGACGAACGCAAATGGCCGCTGTCGCCGATCCCGCTGATGATCGATGCGCGCGAATGGGCGGGCATTGCCGATGCCATCGTCCAGCGCGCGACACTGATGGAAGTGCTGCTCGCAGATATTTATGGGGCGCAGCGGCTGATGGGAAACGGCCTGCTTCCGGCAGCATTGCTCAATGGCTCTCCGCATTTCCTGCGCCCGATGGTCGGGTTGCAGCCCCCGGGTGGTCACCAGCTTCATTTTTATGCCGCCGACATCGGCCGCGGACCAGACGGCGACTGGCGCGTGCTGGCCGATCATACCCGGACGCCGACGGGTGCGGGGTATGCGCTCGAAAATCGTCTTGCCATGTCGCGCGTGCTGCCCGGATTGCAGGCGCGGCTGAATATCGAACGGCTGGCACCGTTTTTTGCTGACGTGCGCGCCGGAATCGCGGCATCGTCGCACCGTGCCGACCCGCGCATTGCCCTGCTGACGCCGGGACGGTTCAACCAGAGCTATGCCGAACAGGCGCATCTGGCGCGCTATCTGGGCATGCTGCTCGTCGAAGGCGAAGACCTCGCGGTGCATGACGACCAGCTTTACCTGCGCACGATCGAGGGGCTGAAGCGCGTCGATGCCCTGTGGCGGCGGATCGATCCGCGACTGATCGATCCGCTCGCATTCGATTCGCGATCGCGCATCGGCGTACCGGGGCTGATCGATGCGATGGGGGCAGGCAATGTCGTGATCGCCAATGCGCCGGGCGCCGGCGTCCTCGAATCTCCGGCCTTCGCTGCGTTCATGCCGCGCCTGGCGATGCGACTGACTGGCGAGGATTTGCGCATGCCCAACATCGCGACCTGGTGGTGCGGGCAGGATGATGCGCGCGCCACTGTTGTCGCAGGTCTCGACAAAATGCTGATCAGTCCGGCCTTTGCAACACAGCCGCGCGGCCTTCCCGATGGACCGGTGATCGGCGCCGATCTCAAAGGAACTGCCCGTGCGACGCTCCGTGCCGATCTCGACATGCGCGGCATCGATTATGTCGGGCAGGAGCTCGTCCGCCTGTCGACCCTGCCGACGGTCGGTCCGGACGGCCTCGAACCCCGGCCCTTCCTGCTCAGGGTTTTTGCCGCGCGCGATGCACAGGGTCACTGGCGCGTGATGCCCGGCGGTTTTGCGCGTATCGGCGAACATCTCGACGTTCGTGCAGCCCTTATGGGGGAAGGCGCGTTTTCAGCCGATGTCTGCATCGTCAGCGACAGGCCGGTGACGCCGGTGACGCTGATGTCGGCTGCTGATCAGGTCATGATCCGCCGCAATCCTGGAACATTGCCGAGCAGGGTCGCCGACAACCTGTTCTGGCTCGGGCGATATCTGGAGCGCGCCGAAGCCGTTCTCGGGCTTGTCCGGGCGGGAATTGGCGGGTCGATCGATGTCGATGGCGGCGCACAGCTCGCCGACGAAACGATCGGACGACTTGGCGGATTGCTTGCAGCGAGCGGCGCCGCTGCAAACCGCGCCCGAACCCGCGATGCCGACATCATCGCGCTTGCCCGCGCCGCGCTGGACGACGGCAATGAAATGTCGAGCGTCCGCAGCCTCTTGCGCAGCGCACGTGCGATCGGCGAGGGATCGCGCGAACGCCTCGCCACCGACGTCTGGCGGTTGCTCGACGCGCCGTTTCCGGTGCGCGATTCGATTGCGTCACGCGCTGCCCAGTTGCACGAACGCTTTGCCGCTCTTGCCGGGTTGTCTGCGGAAAACATGGGGCGGACGGCGGGCTGGCGCTTCCTCGATCTCGGTCGCCGGATCGAACGCGCCATCACCGTGTGTCGCCTGCTGCGCGCACTGGGCAGCGACGCCGCCAGCGCCGATGACCTGTCTGCGCTGCTCGAACTGACGAACAGCGCGATCGGTTACCGCCAGCGTTATCCGACTGGCCTCGCACCGATTGCGGTGCGTGATCTCATCGCGCTCGACACCAGCAATCCGCGGAGCCTGGCCTTTCAGGTCGAAGCAATTGCCGCGCATGTCACCATACTCCCCCGGCTGTCGGACGATGGCATGGCAGAGGATCAGCAGCGGCTGTCCAATGCGCTGGTGGCGCAGCTTGCGACCTTGTCTGCGACAACGCTCGACGATCATGCTGTGCAGAGTCTCGAAAACCGCCTTCTCGCGATTTCAGACGCCATTGCCAACCGCTTCTTCCTGCGCGGTGGCGAACCCCTTCGCGCGCAAGGGCTGACACTGGCGTGAAATACCGGATCATTCATGAAACGCGGTTTACCTATGCCGCGCCAGTCCGGTTTGCGCGCTGCAACCTGCGGCTGAAACCGATCATCTGGTCGGGCCAGACATTGATCGATCACAGCCTTGCAACGATTCCCTCCGGAGAATTTTCCTATGGCCGCGCCGATGCCTCGCTCGCCAATGTGACGCGGCTGGTCGTTCCCGAAGCGGTCACCGATCTTCGTATCGTCAGCCACGCGACGGTCGACGTCGACCGCGATATTCCTGACATCCGCAGCGACGACCCCGATCTCGCCACCATTGCCCGGCGTGCCCGGGAAAGCCGCGATGTCTCTGCGGCATCGCCCGCCAATTATCTGTTCCCGTCGCCGATGATCGCGCTTGATGCCGGCATTGCCGATTATTGCGCGACCAGCCTTGATCCGGCCCGCGGATGCCTTGATGCCACGATCGATCTTGCCTGCCGCATCCAGCGCGATTTCGACTTCAACACCGACGCGACCAAGACCGACACGCCCCCTGCTGAAGCGTTCGCCAAGCGCAGTGGCGTCTGTCAGGACTTTGCCCAGATCATGATTTCGGGCTTGCGTTCGGCGGGGTTACCGGCGGCCTATGTCTCGGGATATCTCCGTACGATCCCGCCACCGGGTCATGCCCGTCTGGTCGGTGCGGATGCCACACATGCCTGGGTTCTGCTCTGGTGCGGCCCGGATCGTGGCTGGATCGGTGTTGATCCCACCAATGGCATCTGGATGGCAGGCGACCACATCGTCACTGCCATCGGCCGCGACTATTCCGAAATCGCCCCGATCGACGGTATCTTCCTTGGCTCGGGCGCGCGGACGATGACCGTGTCGGTTGATGTCGAGCCGCTAGAAACATTGCACACGACCGCGTGACGCCATAACGGACGTTCATGGCAGCAGCAGATCCCTATAATGTTCTTGGCGTGGCGCGCGGTGCCGCCGATGCCGACATCAAGAAAGCCTATCGCAAGCTCGCAAAAGAGCTTCATCCCGACAAGAACAAGGACAATCCCAAAGCATCCGAACGCTTTTCCGCCATCACCGCGGCATATGATCTGCTGTCGGACAGCGACAAGCGCGCACGGTTCGACCGCGGCGAAATTGATGGCGACGGCAATCCGGCCGCCCCCTTCGGCTATGGCGGTGGCGGCGGGGGATTTCGCCCGCAAGCTGGCGGTGCCGACTTCGGCGATATTTTCGAAGGACTGTTCGGTGGCCGCGGCGGTGGGTTCGGCGGTCGCAGCGCGGCGCCGCAAAAGGGTGCAAACGCGGCCTACCGCCTTGCGGTGTCGTTCGAAGACGCCGCCGCCGGTCGCCCGCAACGGATCACATTGGGCGACGGCAAGACCATCGACCTCAAATTGCCGGGAGGTGTCGAAAACGGTACGCAGATGCGCCTGTCGGGCAAAGGAGAGCCTGGCCCCGCAGGATATGGCGATGCGATCGTCACGATCCAGATTGGCAGCCATTCCTTTTTCCGGCGCGATGGCGATGCCGTGCGGCTCGACCTTCCCGTGACACTGGCGGAAGCCGTGCTCGGCGGTCCGGTGCGAGTGCCGACGGTCGATGGCCCGGTGATGCTCAACGTTCCTGCCGGATCATCGTCGGGGCAGACCCTGCGCCTGAAGGGCAAAGGCTTCACCGGAAAATCGGGCACGCGCGGGGATCAGCTGGTGACACTGGTGATCATGGTGCCCGCCAATGACGCGGCGTTGCGTGCCTGGGCCAAAGAAAATATTTCGGTCCCCGGAAACCCGCGCGAGAAACTTGGTGTTTAACGACTCGTGCAGGATGTGTCCCCCATTTCCCCCGAAGAACGCCGCCGGCACCCGATCGGGCGCGCGCTGGATGAACTTGGACCGGGCTCGCGCGTGTTCGAAGTGGGGCGGCGCGTCGTTATCGGCGTGTTCAAGGATGGATTTATTCATGCCGGCAACCTGGCCTATCTGACGCTGCTGACGCTTTTTCCGTTTTTCATCGTGACCGCGGCGCTGGCCAGCCTGCTCGGACGCGGCGCGGATACGACGCGCGCCGTGGCGTCGTTCCTCACGACATTGCCACCCGTCGTCAGGACGCTCCTCGAACAGCCCATCCATGACGTGCTGAACGCACGGACGGGCATGCTGCTCTGGCTCGGCGCGCTGATCGGCCTCTGGACGGCTGGCAGTTTTATCGAGACGATCCGCGACATCTTGCGCCGCGCTTATGGCACACCCTTTTCGAACCCCTTCTGGCAATATCGGCTGACGTCGATGGCGATCATCGTCGCATCCGTCGTGCTGGTCATGGTTGCCTTTGCGGCGCAGGTGTTCCTGACTGCCGCCGAACAGTTCGTATACCGGTTGCTCCCGGTTGCCGGCGACGTCGCGACGTGGATCAATATTTCAAAGCTCATCCCGCTTTTCGTAATCTGGTTTGCATTATACCTGCTGATCTGGTCGCTCACGCCCAGCCGCTATCGCTTCGGCAATTTTCCGAAGTGGCCCGGCGCGTTGTTCATTGCGCTGTGGTGGTATGGCGCACTGACGCTGCTTCCACTTATCATCGCCCGGTTCAGCAATTATGATCTAACCTACGGCAGTCTTGCAGGCGTCATCATCGCGCTGATCTTTTTCTGGTTTATCGGTCTGGGACTTGTCATCGGCGCGCATCTGAACGCAGCACTGGCAGAACCGATGGGAAAAAGCCTAGAGAACACGCAAGCCAGTGCGACGGAGTAGTTGAATGACAGGATTGATGGCCGGAAAACGCGGTCTGATCATGGGCCTTGCCAATGATCGCAGCCTTGCGTGGGGAATTGCCCGGAAATTACGTGACGCCGGTGCCGACCTCGCGTTCAGCTATCAGGGCGAAGCGCTGGAAAAGCGGGTACGGCCACTTGCCGAAAGCCTGGGCAGTGACTTCCTCATCGATTGCGACGTCGGCGACATGGCCGAACTCGACAAGTCGTTTGCGATCCTCGCCGCGCGCTGGCCGACGATCGACTTCATCGTGCACGCCATCGGCTTTTCGGACAAGAACGAACTGCGGGGTCGCTATGCCGACACAAGTCTCGACAATTTCCTGATGACGATGAACATCAGCGTTTATTCATTCGTCGCCGTTGCCAGGCGGGCTGCGGCCATGATGCCGGAGGGTGGCACTATGGTCACATTAAGCTACCTTGGCGCCGAACGCGTCATCCCCCATTATAACGTGATGGGCGTGGCAAAAGCGGCACTGGAAACCAGCGTCAAATATCTTGCGGTCGATCTGGGCCGTGACAATATTCGCGTGAATGCCATTTCGGCAGGCCCGATCAGGACACTGGCGGCCAGCGGTATCGGCGATTTCCGCCTGATCCTGAAGTGGAACGAACTGAACGCGCCGCTAAAGCGCAACACCACAATCGAAGATGTTGGCGGTGCAGGCTTATATCTGTTGTCCGATCTGGCAAGTGGCGTGACGGGGGAAACGCATCATGTCGACAGCGGCTATCATGTCGTGGGCATGAAGGCCGAAGATGCGCCGGATGTGACTCTTGCTTAGTCTGGTCGCCGCATGAGCCACAACAGCTTTGGCCATCTTCTGCGATTCACGACCTGGGGCGAATCGCACGGGCCTGCAATCGGCGCGGTCGTCGACGGCTGCCCGCCGGGGCTGGCGCTGAACGAGACCGATCTTCAACCCTTCCTCGACAAGCGCCGTCCGGGCACGTCGCGCTTCACGACTCAGCGACAGGAACCTGATCAGGTCCGCATTCTTTCGGGCGTGTTCGACGGCAGGACGACGGGAACGCCGATCAGTCTGATGATCGAAAATGTCGATCAGCGGTCAAAAGACTATAGCGAGGTCGCCGCCGCTTATCGTCCGGGTCATGCCGATTATTCCTATGACGCCAAATATGGCCTGCGCGATTATCGCGGCGGCGGACGATCCAGCGCGCGTGAAACCGCAGCGCGCGTTGCCGCAGGCGCCGTGGCGCGGCTGATCATTCCCGACGTCATCATCACGGCGCATGTCGTCGAAATCGGTGGGGACCGCGCCACGCACTTCGATGCCGCAGAAATCGACCGCAATCCGTTTTACGCCGCCGATGCCGACGCTGCTGCACGCTGGGAAATACTGGTCGATGATGCCCGCAAAGCGGGGTCGTCGCTGGGCGCGTTCGTCGAATGCGTCGCGACCGGCGTTCCCGCGGGCTGGGGGGCACCGCTTTACATGAAACTTGATGCCGTGCTCGCCAGCGCCTGCATGAGCATCAATGCCGTCAAAGCTGTCGAGATCGGTGACGGCTTTGCCGCGGCCCGCCTGCGCGGCGAAGACAATGCCGACCGCATGCGACCCGGCGCGTCGGGTCCTGAATTCCTGGCAAACCACAGCGGCGGCATTGCGGGTGGCATTTCGACCGGGCAGCCGGTCGTCGTCCGCGTCGCGTTCAAGCCGACATCGTCCATCCTGACACCGGTCGAAACAATCACGCGCGACGGCACCGCCACCGACATCGTGACAAGGGGGCGGCATGATCCCTGCGTCGGCATTCGCGGTGTCGCTGTCGTCGAAGCGATGGTCGCGCTGGTCCTTGCCGATGCGAAACTGATGCACCACGGTCAGTGCGGGTCATCGACGACATGATGATGTTTCACGATCAGGGGAGTTGTAACCCGATCGCCAATGCATAGGGATTGACACGTCGGCGATTGACACGTCAGCGAATGACGATCGCCTTACCATAAAGAAAGGTTACCGAGATGAAGACCCGTGCCGCCGTCGCATTCGAAGCCAGGAAACCGCTCGAAATCGTCGAGGTCGATCTGGACGGGCCACGTGCTGGCGAGGTGCTCGTCGAAATCATGGCGACGGGCATCTGTCATACCGACGCCTACACGCTCGACGGGCTCGACAGCGAGGGAATTTTCCCGAGCATCCTTGGCCATGAAGGCGCAGGGATCGTGCGCGAAGTGGGCGCGGGCGTGACGAGTGTCGCACCGGGCGACCACGTTATCCCGCTGTACACGCCCGAATGTCGCCAGTGCAAATCATGCCTGTCAGGCAGGACGAACCTGTGCACCGCGATCCGTGCGACACAGGGCAAAGGAGTGATGCCGGACGGAACAAGCCGGTTCAGCTATCAGGGGACGCCGATTTTCCACTATATGGGCTGTTCGACATTTTCGAACTTTACCGTCCTTCCCGAAATCGCCGTTGCGAAAATCCGCACTGATGCGCCGTTCAACAGTGCCTGTTATGTCGGTTGCGGCGTCACGACGGGCGTCGGCGCGGTGGTCAACACTGCAAAAGTACAGCCGGGCGACAATGTGATCATCTTCGGCCTTGGCGGCATCGGCCTCAACGTACTGCAGGGCGCGCGGATGGCCGGTGCGAACATGATCATCGGCGTCGATATCAATCCCGACCGCGAGGCGTGGGGCAAAAAATTCGGGATGACGCACTTCGTCAATCCAAAAGAACTGGACGGCGACATTGTCCAGCACCTCGTCGCGCTGACTGACGGCGGCGCGGAGTATACGTTCGACTGCACCGGCAACACGACAGTCATGCGTCAGGCACTTGAGGCCTGCCACCGCGGATGGGGCACCAGCATCATCATCGGCGTCGCCGAAGCCGGCAAGGAAATCTCGACGCGCCCGTTCCAGCTCGTCACGGGGCGCAACTGGCGCGGCACAGCCTTTGGTGGTGCCAAGGGCCGGACCGATGTGCCAAAGATCGTCGACTGGTACATGAACGGCAAGATCGAGATCGACCCGATGATCACGCACGTCCTGTCACTCGATGAGATCAACAAGGGGTTCGACCTGATGCACGCCGGTCAAAGCATCCGCAGTGTCGTCGTTTTTTAGGGTCAGGACCTGTTAAACCTGCGTGTCATGAGTGTCCCGACACCCGCGAGGAATGACAATCCGGCGGCGACAAAGGCAGGTGTGCCGTGCTCCCCCTGATCAAGGGCCAGAAGTGCTGCAACAACGGTCGCCCCCAATGTCTGTCCGGCAAGGCGTGTCGTCGACAAAAGCCCGCCGACAGATGCAGCGCGCTCGCGCGGGGCGGCGCCGATCACGAGCCGTCCGTTTGACGACAGGAACAGGCCAAATCCCGCCCCGCACAACGCCATGCGCCACGCAATTCCGGCATAAGGGGCATGGGGCGCGATCAACCCGATCAGGATCAGGCCCGTCGTCGCCGCAGTCATGCCAATCCCGCCCAGCACATAGGCCGGATAACGGTCAGACAGGGCACCGGCAATCGGTGCAACAACAAGCATGGCGAGCGGCCAGGGTGCAATCGCCGCGCCGATTTCATCCGGAGAATAGCCGAAATCCTGTTGCAACCGAAACGGCAGCGCGAGAAGCAGCGTCATCGACCCGATAAAGGCAAGCAGAGCGCACAGCATCGAAATGCCGATCCTCGGCTGACCCAGCAAATCGATCGGCAGAATGGGCGCCGCCTCATGCAATTCGCGACGGATGAAAAATGATCCGATCAGAGCGCCCAGCAGGACAATCGAGACGGAAATGACGGGGGAATCGCCGTGAACACCGCTTTCCAGACCCGAAATGATCAGGCCGAACATCGCAGCGCATAACACTGCCCCCAGCACATCGAACGTGCCCGGCCTCGGTTCGGGATCAGGTAACGCGCGCCCCAGCAGCAGGGAGGCAAAGGCAAAGGGCAATGTGACCGCAAAAA
>CAXTTJ010000045.1:0-17171 GCA_964247235.1 uncultured Sphingomonadaceae bacterium | reverse complement strand
CAACTACCTCAGAAACTCCGGATATGCGTCAATGTAATGTCATCCGACTCTAAAACTTCCGTCCTCTGGGCGATCCTGTCACGCCAGCCGCTTTCAGTGACTCCGCCACATCGGCATCACCCAGCCGCGACCAGCCGCCGGGGCCAAGCCGCTCCATCGGGCGATAGCGGATTTTATATTCCATCCGTTTCGATCCCGCGACCCAATAGCCGAGATAGACATGCGGCAGGCCCGCATCTGCCGCGCGGATGATATGATCCATGATGATGAAATTGCCGAGGCCGGGGCGCGCCACAGTATCAGCCTCGAAAAAACTGTAGATCATCGACAGACCGTCGAACTGGCGATCCGTCAGGCAGGCCCCGACCAGCCGTCCCGGACGCCCATCGACCGATGGCTCGCGATATTCGACCACGTAGGAATCAACCGGCGACTGTTCGACCATGTCGGCATAATCGATTTCGTCCATTTCCACCATGCCGCCGCCGGGGTGACGCGATGACAGATAACGCCGCAAAAGGTCGAACTGCTCGTCGGTCGACCACGCGCGACAGGCAGAGACGTCGAGGTCGGCATGACGTTTCAACAGCTTTTTCTGACTGGCGTTCGGTTCGAACTCCTGCGTGACCACGCGCACCGCGACACAGGACTGGCAATCGAGGCAGGAGGGCCGATACGCAACACCCTGGCTGCGCCGAAAGCCGATCCGTCCCAGTGCATCGTTCAGCTCGACCGCATTGGGGCCCGACAATTCGGTAAACACCTTCCGCTCGGTCTTGCCGGGCAGATAGGGACATGCCGACGGCGTCGTCACATAGAAACGGGGAAAGCGGAATTGGGCAGTCACAAACACGACTATGAAGCGCGATCGCGGTGATGAAAAGCGGATTTACCACGAAAGAGGGTTAATCCCGAAATACCCCTCTCCCCATGCGGGAGAGGGGCTTAAGCCAGCTCCACAGGACTGACTTCATAGCCCGCATCGCCCAGTGCCGCGATCAGTCGCGCCAGATGGTCCGGCCCGCGCGTTTCACATTCGATGTCGGTGATCAGACCCTTGGCGGGCAGCGTCGTAAAGACGCGCTGGTGATAGACTTCGATGATGTTGACCGCCTGTTCGTGAAACACCTGCGCCACATGAAACAGCGCGCCCGGGCGATCCTGCAAGCGGATGCGCAGTCGCGCCAGCCGCCCCGACCGCGCCAGATCGCGCAGCAGGACGTTCGCCAGCAGCCGGGTGTCGATATTCCCGCCACACAGGATGATGCCAACCGTCTTTCCCCGGAACCGTTCTGGATGCGCGAGCAACGCCGCCAGCCCTGCGGCGCCGGCGCCTTCGACCACGGTTTTTTCGATCTGCAGCAGCAGGCTGACCGATTTTTCCAGATCACGCTCACTGACCAGCACGACATCATCGGCGAGCGCACGCACCATGTCGCGCGTGATCAGGCCGGGATGCTTGACAGCAATCCCTTCGGCCAGCGTGTCGCCCTCGCTGGGCATGTCGAGCCCGTTGAGCAACGCATACATCGACGGGAACAGTTCGGCCTGAACGCCGACGATTTCGATGTCCGGTTTCAATGCCTTGGCCGCAGTGCCGACCCCCGACAGCAAGCCGCCGCCGCCAATCGGAATCGCCAGCAGATCGATCATGGGCACATCGGCAAGCATTTCGAGCGCAATCGTCCCCTGCCCCGCAATGATGTCGGCATCGTCAAACGGATGCACGAACGTCAGCCCGCGTTCGGATTCCAGTTGCCGGGCATGGGCGTAGGCTGCATCGAATGTCTCGCCATGCAGGACGACAGTGGCGCCATGTCCTTCGGTCTGCGTGATCTTCACCGTCGGCGTCGGGACCGGCATGACGATCGTCGCGGGAACGCCGAGCCGCGCGGCATGATAGGCCAGCCCCTGCGCATGATTGCCAGCCGAGGCGGCGATAACTCCCTTTGCCCGCGCCGCATCCGGCATCAGCAGCAATTTGTTGAGCGCGCCGCGTTCCTTGTACGCCGCCGTGAACTGGAGATTTTCGAATTTCAGATAAACATCGGCACCCGTCAGTTTCGACAGGGTGATCGAATGCAACGTCGGCGTGCGCACGACATTGCCGGCGATTCGCGCGGCGGCGGCGTTGATGTCGGAGAGGGTGACGGGAGCGGTGACTGGCGCGGTTGCATTCATTCTGACGGGGACACCTGAGAAGAAGAAAGTGAGGGATTCGCACGAAGGCGCGAAGGCACGAAGGAGGATGGTCCGTTGACGACACGCCGCAGACCGTCGCGAAACGTCTCTTGGCCGAAGTTCATCAGAAGACCAAGCGGAAGGTCGAGCAGTTTCAAATAGGTGAGCACCTGCTTGATGTGCACAGGTATCAGTCCATCAAGTGCCTTGATTTCAATGACGAGCTTTTGTTCGACCAAAAGGTCAGCCCGAAAGGCATCCGCGATGCGGATGCCATCGAATTCGATCGTGATCGGTCGCTGCTTTTCGACAACAAATCCTCGAGCACGTAGCTGCTCGCACAAGATGATTTCGTAAACCGATTCAAGCAATCCAGGGCCAAGCCGCTTGTGCAAATTAATGCCACAATCGATCGCTTCAGCCGCGAGATATTCAATATCATGCAAAGCTCACTCCCCTTCGTGCCTTCGCGCCGTCGTGTGATAAACTTACTTTCCGGTCTCCTGTCTGCCCTAACCTCATCTGGCGCTCCTCGCAAACGCGCACTAAGACGCCTCATGGCAAAACTGGCTTTTATCGGGCTTGGCGTGATGGGCGGGCAGATCGCAAGGCATCTTGCGGCGGCGGGGCATGAAATGACCGTCTACAACCGTTCACCTGCAAAAGCCGATGCCTGGGTTGCCGACCATGGCGGTATCGCTGTCGACAGTCCCGCAGACGCCTCCAGACATGCCGAGGCAGTCATCACCTGCGTCGGCAATGACGATGACCTTGCCGCAGTCACACTGGGCCGCGACGGTGCGTTCAGGGCGATGCGCACGGGTGCAGTCTTCATCGACCACACCACGGTTTCTGCAAAAATTGCCCGACAACTCGCGGTCGAAGCCAAAGGCATGGGCCTGCACAGCGTCGATGCCCCCGTCACAGGCGGGCAGGTGGGCGCCGTCAACGGCACGCTGACGCTGATGTGCGGCGGGAGTGAAAAGGGGATTGCCGCTGCGACCCCGTTCATGAATGCCTATTCCAGCCGGATCGTTCACGTCGGCCCGGCGGGCGCGGGACAGACGACCAAGATGTGCAACCAGATCGCCTTTGCCGGCACCATCCAGTCGCTGTCAGAAGCGCTGCGCTTCGCACAGGCCGCCGACCTCGATCTCGACCGTGTTTTCGAATCGATTTCGGGCGGCGCTGCGGGAAGCTGGCAGATGACCAATCGCTGGGCGACCATGGTGACGGACGAATTTGATTTCGGGTTCGCCGTCGACTGGATGCGCAAGGATCTGGGCCTTGCCTTCGATGAAGCGCGCGCCAACGGGGCCACGCTGCCGGTCGCGGCACTGGTCGACCAGTTTTATGCCGACGTCCAGGCGATGGGCGGCGGGCGACAGGACACCAGCGCGCTCGTCCGGCGGTTGAAAAAGGTCTGAACGACACGGCGCCATCGTCGCCGGTCATGTGTCTATTTTGCAACGCAGCAAAATCCTTTGCGTGGAACTCTGTCATAGATTTGTCGCTGTAACAGCGGCGCAACAGTCGCCCCACAAGGGCGGCTCAGGTCGAGTCATGCTCGGCTTCAAAGCGTATCTGTTGCATCCGTCAAAAGGGTAAAATCCATGAGGAATTATTTTTCCGCAAGCGTCGCACTTGCCGCCATTGCCATGTCGGGCACCGCTTATGCGCAATCGACGGGCACGGTCGATGCCGAAGATACGATCGTTGTCACAGGCTCCCGTACCGCGACTGTTCAGGGAATCAAAACTCCGTCGACACCAAAGGCACAAACTGTACTTGATCAGGAATTTATCAGTCGCCAGGGCGCTGGCCAGTCGATCCTGAGTGCAATTAATGTTGTCCCCAGCGTTAATTTCACCAACAATGATCCTTACGGCTCGTCAGGCGGCAACGTCCGCATCCGCGGGTTCGACGGCAACCGCGTTTCGCTGACATGGGACGGCGTGCCTTTGAACGACAGTGGCAACTATGCGATTTTCTCAAATCAGGCACTCGATCCCGAAATCATCGATTCAGTAAATGTGAATCAGGGCACGACTGACGTCGATTCGCCCACGGCCAGCGCCGCGGGCGGTACCATAAACTATCGCACGCTGAAACTGTCTGACGAACCGAGCGCCTATCTGCAGCCGTCGATCGGCGACTTCAAATATTTTCGGATTATAGGTGTGTTGAATTCGGGCGCGATCGGACCAGTCGGCACCCAGATTTTGTCGTCGATTTCATATACGCGCAACGACAAGTTTCGCGGCAAGGGTGAGATCAACAAAGAGCAGTTTAACGGACGCATCTATCAGCCAATCGGTGACAATGGCGACTTCATCTCGCTTGCAGGACATTATAACCAGAACCGTAATAACGCCTATCTCGCGCTGACATTGGCGCAGGCGCAGGCAAATTATTTCCAGGATTTCAACGACACGTGCGCGCGGCCGACGCCTGGCCCCGGCAAGCAGGACGATGGCGCGGGCGCCGCCGGCACTTGCGGAAATTATTTCGGCAACCGCACCAATCCTTCGAATACCGCTAACATCCGGATCAATTCACGGTTCACGCTGACAGACGGCCTGACGCTGACGGTTGATCCCAGCTTTCAATATGTCCTTGCCACTGGCGGTGGCCAGACGACGACACTTGCTGAAACTGCGGGTTTGCTGCGCGGCGCCAATGGTGCCGCGGGCGTGGATTTGAACGGTGACGGCGATCTGCTTGATACGGTGCGCCTGCACGCTCCAAGCGTCACCAACACCCGACGCTATGGTTTGCTTGCTTCATTGCGCTGGGATTTCACTGATACGCAATATCTCCGAATTTCCTATGCCTATGACCGGGCGCGTCACCGCCAGACAGGCGATTATGCCAAGCTCGACAGTCTCGGCAATGTTATCACCCCGTTCGGCGGCTACGATGGTGTACGCGTGCGGGCAGCCGATGGCTTTGCGCTCCAGAACCGTGATCGCTTGTCCTATGCCATGCTCAACCAGATTTCAGGCGAATATCGTGGCAAGTTTCTCGACAATCGCCTGACCGTGGTGTTGGGGATTCGCGCGCCGTTCTTCCAGCGTGACCTTAATCAATATTGCTATACAGCCGTTGGTACCGGGTTCCCGATTTGCACATCGCAATCGGCGGCGGCCGCCGCGTTTACGGTGCTTGCGCCAGGCGCTTTTCCGCCGGTGCCTGCGCCAACGCCGACGCCGCTGTATGTCTATGCGCCATTCAAAGCGACATACAAATATGACAAGCTGCTGCCTAACCTCGGCGTAACGGCTGATGTCACCGACACGGTCACTGTCTATGCAAGCTATGCCAAGGGCTTTTCTGCACCACGCACCGACAATCTATATCGGGCGACAATCGTTGCGGTGCAGCCCGAAACCACTGACAATTATGACGTCGGCATCCGCTACACGACCCCGCGTATTCAGGCTGTGCTCGGCGGTTTCGTAAACAAATTCAAAAATCGTATCCAGAGTTCCTATGATCAGGACTCGGGGCTGACCGTGGACCGCAACATCGGTGATGTCGACATCAAGGGCGTCGAAGCAAGTGTCGCTGTCAAGCCATTCGACTGGTTCTCGTTCCGCGGCTTTGGCTCATATATCGAGGCAAAATTGAAATCGGATATTCGCACGGGTGCGACGACCACGATCCCGACGGCGGGCAAGACTCTCGCAGAAACGCCTGACTGGCAATATGGCTACAGCGCCACACTCAGCTATGGCCCTGTATCAATTGATGGGTCTTACAAGCACGTCAATCCGCGCTACGCGACTGATACCAACGATCTGCGGATTGCAGGTTATGATCTGTTCGATCTGAACGCTCGCGTTTCGCTTGCTGATTACGGTTTGACGAAGACGTATATCGAACTGAAGATCTATAATCTCTTTGACACCCGTTATCTGGGCAGCATCAACTCGACGTCGAACGCAACCGGGCCAAACGCAAGCAACCCGACATTTTTCGTCGGATCGCCACGTACCTTCCAGGCGACGATGCGCATCGGCTTCTGACCACGGCCCTTTTCACCGGGCGATCCTTCTGTCACCGTCGCGTTATGACGTGTCTGGTTTTGAGTTTGCGCATCCGCCGTTTGCGGTCACGACGTACCGCTGATCGGGGGTTGGCGACCCGGCGGCGTGGCCTTTGCAGGATGCTGGTGGTTATCCCGATATCGGTTCTGGCGCTGTTGCTGTCTTCGCCAGCTTTTGCCGATGGCTGGGTGGACAATGTCAACGGCGTCACGCTTGATGCGCAGGGGCGGGTGGTTCATTTTGCGGGGATGACCGTGACGCCCGACGGCAAGGTCGGCAGGCTGCTGCAATCGGGCGACAGGCCGTCCCGGCCCGACTGGCGTTTCGACGGCAAGGGGCGCACGCTGTTACCCGGGATGATCGACGCGCACGGGCATGTCATGGCGCTGGGGTTTGCCACACTGACGCTTGACCTGGCGGACACCATAAGCCTTGATCAGGCAAAGGAGCGGATCAGGGCCTATGCCGCTGCGCATCCCGACCGGCCATGGATCATCGGGCGCGGGTGGAATCAGGAAACATGGGGCCTTGGCCGGTTTCCGACGACGGCGGACCTTGACGGTATCAGCGACCGTCCGATCTGGCTGACCCGCAGCGATGGCCATGCCGGATGGGCCAATGCCGCAGCGATGAAAGCCGCGGGTGTCACGCCCGCGACCAGGGCGCCCGTGGGCGGTCGCATCGAAAACGGGGTGTTCGTCGACGCGGCGCAGGATCTGATCGAAAAGGCCGTCCCCGCGCCATTGTCAAAAGACCGTGACCTGGCGTTTTTGAAAGCACAGGAAATCCTGATCGCCTTTGGTGTGACCGCCATTGCCGACATGGGCACATCGCTTGCAGACTGGAATACCTATCGCCGCGCAGGGGACGGCGGACGGTTGCAGATCCGCATCTTCAGCTATTCGGCCGGCATCGAACCGATGATGGGCATAGCGGGGGGTGAACCAACGCCGTGGCTTTACGGGGACCGGCTGCGCATGGGCGGCGTAAAGCTTTATGCCGATGGCGCACTGGGATCGCGCGGGGCATGCCTCAAGAAACCCTATGCGGATGCCCCTGCGCAGACCGGCCTGTGCAGTCTCGACGATGCCAAGCTGCGCAATCTGATGACGCGTGCGGCCATGGACGGGTTTCAGGTGGCCGTGCACGCAATCGGCGATCGCGCCAATGCCCAGGTGCTCGACGCGATCGAAGACATCGCCCCGACGTTCAGGGGCGACCGGCGCTGGCGGATCGAACATGCCCAGATCGTCGATCCTGTCGATTTGCCGCGGTTCGGGCGGAACGGCATTATCGCATCGATGCAGCCCGTGCATCAGACGAGTGACCGGACAATGGCCGAAACGCGGCTGGGACCGGACCGGCTGTCGGGGGCCTATGCCTGGGCCTCGATGCTGAAAAACGGCAGCCGCCTTGCATTTGGGTCCGACGTGCCCGTCGAAAGCGCCAATCCCTTCCCTGGCATTGCCGCCGCAATCACGCGTGAGGACGGCAGGGGGCAGCCGTTCGGTGGCTGGCAACCGCAGGAACGCGTGACCCGCGAACAGGCGCTTGCGGGCTTTACGACCGGCGGTGCCTATGCGGCCTTTGCCGAAGACAGAGTCGGGCGCCTCGCACCGGGATACCGGGCCGATTTCATCCTTGTTCACCATGATCCGCTGATGAGCCCGCCTGCCGACGTTCGCCTGACCCGCGTGGAGGAAACGTGGATCGGCGGACTTCGGGTGTTCAGGAAGAAGTGAGGCCCGCCAGCAATCCCGGCGTCAGTATCTGCGGCAACTGTCTGGGTGCACCCCCGCCACGGGGATAATAAAGATACAGCGGCACGCCCGATGCGCCATGTTCGTTCAGAAAGCGGGTGATGACCGGATCGCCATTGGTCCAGTCACCGACCATCATCGTCACGCCCCCTGCCCTGAAGGCCGATCGCGCCACATCGGTTTCGATTGCGCTTTTTTCATTGACCTTGCAGGTCAGGCACCAGTCAGCCGTGAAATAAACGAAGACCGGCGTGCCCGCCGTGCGCAACACCGCCAGCTTGTCAGCCGAAAATGCGATGCCCGCATCGGCCGACGACGCATTCGCCATCATCCGGTCGGCCTTGATCGCGACGGCCCCGCCCGCAAGCATCACGCCCATGACCGACGCCATCACCACCGGACGCAGCGGCTGTCTGAACCGCATGGCAAATGCCAGCACGCCAATCACCGCGACTGTCACCAGCGCCCAGTCGCCTGCCACATTGCCCTGCTGGCGATAGACCAGCCACAGCAACGCGACGACCGTCAGTGCCATGGGAATTGCGAGAATGCGCTGAAATCTCTCCATCCACGCGCCGGGTCTGGGCATCATTGCCCGCAGCCGGGGGACGAACCCGATCGCCAGAAACGGCAAGGCCAGTCCCACCCCCAGACCCGCAAAGACGGCCAGTGCCGCCGCAACCGGCAGCACAAGCGCAGCACCGAGCGCCGCCGCCATGAACGGTCCGGTGCACGGCGTCGCGACAAATGCGGCCAGCACCCCCGTCCAGAACGCGCCCTGCGTGCCGCCAGTGCGCGCCAGCGCATCGCCACCCCCGAACGCCGGCAGGTCAAACGCCCCTGCCAGATTGAGCGTGATCGCCGTTGCCAGCAACAGCAGGACAAAGACGATGCGCGGATCCTGCAACTGGAATGCCCACCCCACCTGCGTCCCCGCTGCGCGCAGGGCAAGCACCAGACCACCCAGCACGAGGCAGGTCAGCACGACGCCCGCGGCATAAGCCATCGCTTCAGCCCTGGCGGCCCGTTCGTCCCCGCCCGCGCGCGCCAGACTCAATGCCTTGAGACTGACAATCGGAAAGACGCACGGCATGACATTCAGGATCAGCCCGCCAAGGACTGCGCCGCCGATCGCCAGCAGGATTGCCATACCGCCGGTCACGGCCGTTGCGGGGCCAATGTCTTTACCCCCCGTCGGCACGATACCCGCCACTGCCCGAACGCTCAGGCCGCCCTGCCCGAGACTCAGGACGCCGAGCAACGCATCGTCGCGGTGGAGATCGGGGGACAGATCGGGGTGCTGCGCCTGCGTGACGAATGCCTGTGCACCGGAATCGGCCTGTGTTTCGACGATCAGCCAGTCGCCCGTCCGTCGCACGGTCTGTGGCGCGGCATAATCGATGACATGACTGGTTTCGGAAAAGAACCACGGATCAGCGGGGGGCGCCGCCCCGGCCGGATAGGGAATGCCGATCCGCAGGCGCCCGTCACTGAGCTGATAACGTGCCTCGCTGCCCAGCGGACGCGGCAGTTTTGCGCGCCAGCCGTCGAACCTGATGCGGTCCGCCGACCGGATGACGCCATCGCCGACGACAAGATCAAGTGCGGCCGTGCCGCGTTCGGGTACACAGACCTGATCGGTGCAGGCAAGCCATTCCGCCGCCAGCCGAACCGGCAATTTCGTGCCGGGCTTCAGATCAGCCGACATGTCGAACGTCAGGATCAGCGCATGATCGCCATTGAAGACATGGTTCATCAGGCCCGCCACGCGCAGCCGTTCGGGCACGGGATAACGAAGGTCATGCGCGCGGACGCCCGGTGGCAAATCCCATGTCAGACGCGGTGCATATCCCGCTTCGCCGGGATTGGACCAATATCCGTGCCAGCCCTGTTCCGTGCGCATGTCGATGGCGATCGTCACGTGCGATCCGGCGGCGGGCACGCTGCTTTCAGCCAGAAGCCGTGGCTGGATATGCGTTTGTGCCCATGCCGGATACGCGATCAGCGCAAGTGCGGCTGTCACCATCCTGAAACACCATGCGACCATGACAAACTCCTGAGACTTGTCATGGCCATTACGCGCAGGTTACGGCTTTCGATACGGGAGATGTGGATGATCCGCCGGTTGCTGACGTTTGTCATACTCGCCACGGTTGCGGCCGTGGCCCCGGCGCAGACCATGACAAAGCCAAAGCTGCTCCTGGTCATTTCGGTCGATCAGTTTTCCGCCGACCTGTTCGCTGAATATCGTGCGCATTTCACGAAGGGCATGAAACGCCTGAGTGGCGGCGTCGTGTTTCCCAGCGGGTATCAAAGCCATGCCGCGACCGAAACCTGCCCGGGTCACGCAACAATCCTGACGGGCGTGCATCCGGGGCGGGCGGGCATCATCGCCAACAACTGGACCGACCAGACGATCGCGCGTGCCGACAAGAATGTCTATTGCGCCGAGGATGAAACGATCGGGACATCGAGCAAGCCCGGGGATTATGTTCCGTCGACCGCGCATCTGAAAGTACCGACACTTGGCGACCGCATGAAAGACGCCGACACACGCAGCCGGGTCGTTGCGGTTGCGGGCAAGGACCGTGCCGCCATCATGATGGGCGGACACAAAACAGACGCGATCTGGTTTCTCAACCCGCGCGATTACAGCAGTTTCGAAACACTGGCAGGACGGGACGCCAGTGCGCCGGTCATGCGTGCCAATGCGGCCATCACGGCGGCGCTGGCCGGGCCGATGCCACCGATGCCGCTCACCCCGCTTTGCGCGACGCGGTCGCACGCGGTCGTCATAACGGCTGCGAAATCGGTCGGAGAAGGTCGTTTTGCACGACCGGCGAATGACAGAGCATTGTTCCGCGCATCGCCCGAATCCGACGCCGCGACGCTCGATCTGGCGGCCAGTCTGATCACTGAGATGAAGCTTGGCAAAGGACCCGCGACGGACCTTGTCGCCATCGGGTTGTCGGCAACTGACATTATCGGCCACGCCTATGGCACCGAAGGCAGCGAGATGTGCCTGCAACTGACCGCGCTTGATGCGGCCCTTGGCAAATTCCTTGCCAGACTTGATGCGACAGGGATTGATTATCTGGTCACGCTGACTGCCGATCATGGCGGACATGATGCAGTCGAACGCAATGATGAAAATGCGATTGAAGACGCAACGCGCATCCCGGCGACGTTCAGCACCGACGCCATCGGCACTGGCGTCGCGTGCGACCTTGGCCTGACCGGCAGTGTGCTGGTCGGGTCCGAACCCACCGGTGATGTCTGGATTAACACGTCGGTCCCCATTGCCCTGCGCGGGCAGGCGATCGCGAGAGCGCAAGCGGCGTTCCTGAATGCCCCGCTGGTCGCCGCCGTCCTGACCGCTGATGCGTTAAAGACAATGGCCATTGCCACGACCGAACCCGAAACGTGGACACTTGCCGAACGGGCGCGGGCCTCGTTCGATCCGGCGCGGTCGGGCGACCTGATCGTACTGCTGAAACCGCGCGTGACCCCGATCCCTTCGACAAAAGCCGCCGTCGGCTATATCGCCACACATGGCAGCCCGTGGGATTATGACCGGCGCGTGCCGATTCTGTTCTGGCGCAAGGGGCTGGCCGGGTTCGAACAACCCAATAGCGTCGATACCGTCGATATCATGCCCACATTGGCGGCCGTCATCGGACTGCCGGTTGCAGTGGGTGAGGTGGACGGAACCTGCCGCGATCTGTTGGTTGGCGCTGCCAATCATTGTCCACCGGGACGCAAATGGTATGTCGGGACCGAAGGAGCCGCTACCCCCGCACCACGCCCACCGCGCTGAACGATTTGGGTTCATCGGGCGGGATATTGGGCTCGCTGAGCGTCTTTTGCCACAGGCCGACGTCGATCCACTGGCCGTTTTTATACGCGACTTCTCGGTATACGCCGGCCCGTTTGAAGCCGATCGCTTCGTGCAGGACGATCGCCTTGTCATTGGGCATGGTGAGTGTCGAAATCGCCTGGGTGAAATTCTGTTCGGTCAGCGTCGCGAGCAGACTTTGGTAAAGCGACCGGCGGATGCCCTGCCCCTCAAGCTCGCCAGCGACATAGCAGGCGGTCTCCACCGCAAACCGGTAGGCCGGACCGGGGCGGGTGGGTTTGGCAAAGGCATAGCCGAGGACCAGTCCGCTGTCTTCATCGACCGCCACGATCCATGGCAGGGCATCCCCCGCCGCCCTGATCCGCGCACGCATGTCCTTAAGCAGCGGCGGCGTCGTTTCGAACGACACGGCATTGGTGACGACATAAGGCGCATAGATCGCAAGGATAGCGGCGGCGTCGTCGGTTGTGGCGGCGCGAAGAGTGATCATCGGGTTATCCAGGCCATGAAGATTTGCTTGAGGGACTGGCGGCTGGTCGGGGCCGCAGGCACGGGGCATTCGAGACAGCGAACCTGGATCGCAGACCCCGTCGCCAGCGCTTTGGCATCGGCCACCGCCGCCGTCAGCATCGCCAGCCGCGCACGGCCCAGTGTCGAGAGCAGATCAGTCGCCTGCTGCGCGTCATCGTCGTCGCCACCCATGACCATGGCGGCAATGCCCTGTGCAAAGCTTGGCGGCTTTTCAAGATAGACGGCCTTGACCGTCGCGGGATCGAGCCTGGCCCGCCGTGCGGCTTCGGCGACTGCATCATCGATACCGCCGAACGCATCGACAAGGCCAAGCTGTCGGGCCGTGCCGCCGTCCCAGACCCGACCCTGTGCGATTTCATTGACGCGGTCGACCGGCAACTTGCGCGCGCCGCTGACCAGCGTCAGGAATTTGCCATAGGTTGAGTCAATGCTTTTCTGTATGATTGTGTCAAACGCGGCATTGGTGCCGCCGACAATGTCGGGCTGGCCACTCAGCGGGGTTGTCGTGATGCCGTCGCTGGTCACGCCCAGCTTTGCCAGCGCCGTCTCGAAAGTAGGAATGATGCCAAAGACGCCGATCGATCCCGTGATCGTCGCCGGTTCGGCAAACACCTTGTCGCCCGCTGTCGATACCCAGTATCCGCCTGAAGCCGCGACATTGCCCATTGATACGACGACGGGCATTTTGCGTGCCTTGGCCTGCATCAGCGCAACGCGGATCTTTTCCGACGCAAGCGCCGATCCACCGGGCGAATCGACGCGCAGGACAAGTGCCTTGTAAGTTTCGCTGGCCACCGCCCGGTTGATGATCTTCACAATCGTATCGCCGCCCGCGCTGCCGGGATCGGCTTCTCCATCGACGATGTTGCCGGCCACGGTCACGATGCCGATTTCGCCGTTCCGCCCCGCCGGATGCGCAGCGATCCACGATGACAGTCCGATTCTGGCAAAGCCCGTCTTGTCTTTGCCGGGACCAGCCTGCGCCGCAATCATCCGATTGAACGCATCACGATCGCCCAGCCTGTCGACGACACCTGCCGCCAGCGCACCCTTTGCCAGATCACCCGCGGCCAGCGCACTGACAGGATCGCCGATATAAGCCGCCAGCTTTGCATTGGGCCGTGCCCTTGCGACATCGGCCTGCCATCCCTGCCATAAGGATGCAGCCAGTGCCTCGCTTGCCGCTTTCGCTTCGGGGGACTGGTCGGCCCGGGTATAGGGTTCGACGAACGACTTGTACTTGCCGACGCGGTAGACATGGGCATTGATGCCGAGCTTGTCGATCAGCCCCTTGTAATAGGGCCGTGATCCGCCCGGCCCCTGAAACAATGCCAGCCCCATCGGATCGAGCCAGATTTCGGACGCATGCGCCGCAAGGCTGTAGCTGTCATCGCTGTAACCAGTGGCAAAGGCATAGACTTTCTTTTTTGCGCGGACCCGGTCGAGCGCGTTGCCGATGTCGGCGCGTGCGACCTGCCCGGCCCCCATGAACCCGTCGAGGTCGAGCACGACGACCTTGACCCGGTCATCGCTTGCCGCGGCGTCGAGCGAGCGGATCATATCGCTCAGCCGGTATTGCCGGGTCGGTGCACTGCCACTGAACACGTCGGCCGGCGACGCGATTTGCGGTTGTTCGACGACAGTCCCTTTCAGATCGAGGACCAGCGCACCTGTACCAATCGCCCTGGCATTCGGCCGCGCAGTCAATGCTGTATAAAGCACGCCGAAAAAAATAAGCATGAGGATCAGGACCAGCCCGTCCTTCACACCCACCAGAATCTTCCACGCGCCGCGAACCAATCGCATATCATACCTCATGACCAGAGAGCCGACGCGCTACAGGGTCGAACCGTGAGTGTAAATGCAGCGTCGGGCGAACGATTCGGCGTGTTCGCGAAACCGGCTGGCGACGAAGCACTTGCCAGTGATGATAATCCTGTCAATATCCTACCGATAAAGTGGGGATTAGTCGAGTCGAATTGGCGGAGTGTGACATGGATGCTGGCGCTAGAATATTGATTGTCCCCGGGCTGAACGGGTCCGGCCCCGACCACTGGCAAACGCGGTGGGAAGAAGAGCGGATCGATTGTGTCCGCGTCCATCAGGACGACTGGGAAAACCCCGACCCGCTCGACTGGATCGCGCGCATCGACCGGGCCGTGGCCAGCATCAGCGGCCCCGTCGTCATCGTGGCGCACAGCTTGGGCTGCATTGCCGTTGGCGCCTGGGCGACGTTAAGCCGACGCGCGACCGACCGGCGGATCGAGGCGATGCTGGTGGCGCCGTGCGATCCGGTTCAGGAAGGGGCGGTTGACGCCATTCGCCGCTTTGGTGCCGTGGCATTGGGGCGGTTGCCCTTCCCGTCGACGCTGATCGCAAGTTCGAATGACCCCTATGCCAGCTTTGCACGCGGCTGCCGTTTTGCGACCGAATGGGGCAGCCAGCTGATCGACGCAGGCGAAGGCGGACATCTGAATGCGCAATCCGGTCTTGGGTCATGGTACTGGGGTCAGCGCATTCTCGACCGGATGGTGACGCGGTTGCGGGGTTAGCTCAGCCTGTCCGCCATTTCGGCAAGACTCAGCCAGCGGTCCTCCGCTGCGTTCTTTTCGGTGCGAGCGTGCTCGATCGCCCTGGTGAGCGCCGCAAACCGGGCATGGTCGCGGGTGTAAAGATCGGGGTCGGCGAGGGCGGCTTCGTCGCGGGCGATTGCGGCGTCGAGGACATCGATATGTGCGGGGAGCTGATCATAATCGCGCTGATCCTTGTAACTGAGTTTCCTGACCGGCTTTGCCATGTCATGCGTGACGGTCTTCGGCGACGGTTTTGGCGCGGATTTCACGGATCGCCGCGCCGCCCAGTCGGCATAACCACCCGCGACGATATCGATCGTGCCCGATCCGTCGAGGCCAAGCGTGATCGTGACAGTGCGGTCAAGGAAGTCGCGGTCGTGGCTGACGATCAGGACGGTGCCGTCATAATCGGCAATGACGTCCTGAAGCAGGTCGAGCGTTTCAAGGTCGAGGTCGTTGGTCGGTTCGTCGAGGACAAGCAGGTTCGACGCACGCGAAAATTCGCGGGCCAGCAACAGCCGCGAGCGTTCACCGCCCGACAATGTCCCGACCAGCGCGTCGACGACGCCCGGGTCGAACAGAAATTCCTTGAGGTAGCCGATGACGTGCTTCTTGATACCGAGGACTTCGATCCAGTCGCCGCCATCAGCCAGTACCTGCCGCACGGTCTTGTCGGGTGCCATCAGGCTGCGCTGCTGGTCGATGATCACGCTATCGAGCGTCCTGGCGTGCGTGACGGTCCCGGTGTCCGGCGCGAGTTCACCAGTCAGCAGCTTGAGCAATGTCGATTTGCCAGTGCCATTCGCACCGACGACACCGATCCGGTCGCCGCGCTGGATACGCAGCGAGAAATCCCTGATAATGACCCGGTCACCGAACGTCTTCGTCACATGCTCGGCGCGGATCACCGATTTGGTGCGGACGTCATCATTGCCCAGCGAAATCCTGGCCGCGCCCAGTGGCCCCATCATCGCGGCGCGCGCTGCGCGCATTTCGATAAGCCTGGCCTTGCGCCCCTCGTTTCGCGCCCGCCGTGCAGTGACCCCGCGCAGCAGCCAATGTTCCTCGAGTTTCAGCTTGGCATCGAGCCGCTCGGCAGCCCGCGTTTCTTCGGCATAGATTGCGTCGGTCCAGGCATCGAACCCGCCAAAGCCGATCTCCTTGCGGCGGATCGCGCCCCGGTCGAGCCACAATGTCGACTTGGTCAGCCGTGTCAGGAAAGTGCGGTCATGGCTGATAGCGACAAACGCCCCGCGATACCGCCCCAGCCAGTCTTCAAGCCAGTCGATCGCGGCCAGATCGAGATGATTGGTCGGCTCGTCGAGCAGGAGCACATCGGGGTCCATCGACAGCGCGCGGGCAATCGCGGCGCGGCGCCGTTCGCCACCCGATGCCGATGCCGCATCGCGCGAAAGATCGATGCCGATCTGACTGGCGATGGCCTCGACGTCGTGGAGCGCAGGCGGATTCGGGCCTGACAAGGCAAAGTCGCGCAGCGTTGCATGCCCCGTCATCGCCGGTTCCTGTTCGAGCAGGATGACACGCGACCCGGGGACGATGGTCCGTCGCCCCTCGTCGCATTCGACCTGTCCGGCGAGCAGGCGCAACAGCGTCGTCTTGCCCGCACCATTGCGTCCGATCAGCGCCAGCCGGTCGCGTGGCGCCACGAACAGGTCAAGGTGACGGAACAGCCATCCCGATCCCTGGATCAGGCCAAGGTCTTCAAAGCTGAGGATCGGCGCGGCCATGTTTCATCCATTGGTAATAACGCTGTCGGCGGCCTGACGCGCATGTTCATGCGCTATTCAATGCGTTGCGCCTATGGCACATTCCGGTGATGCGGATGAAATTTCTTTTGGCGGCCGTTGTGGCCATGGCGCCGGTGGCGATCCCTGCCGATGCACAGCGGCGTGGCGATGCCGACGCGGTCTATCAGGGGCGGCTGACGGGGGCGCTGATGCCGCTGCGCACGATCGAAAACATCGTCGTTCCGCGCATGAAAGCACGCGGCGCCGACTATATCGGTGCCGAATATGATGCAGAAATGGGCCGGTATCGCCTGAAGTTCATGCGCGACGGATCGGTCATCTGGGTCGACGTCGATGGCCGCACCGGTGCAATCGTGGGTCGCGCCGGCGATTAAGACCGGCTAGAGTTCGATAACACAGGGAGACCGATATGCGGCTTTTGATCGTCGAGGACGAACCCACGCTGGGCGCAC
>CAXTTJ010000044.1:0-17253 GCA_964247235.1 uncultured Sphingomonadaceae bacterium | reverse complement strand
GGAACATCGACCGGAACAAGGCGGGGAGCTGGACAATGGTCGACATCGCCTGGGCGTGTCGCGATTTCGATACGGCGGATGCATTTGCGGCGATCGCGGTCCCGACCACTGTGGTCATCGGATCGAAAGGGCCGACAGCCAGCGAAAAATCACGCATGGCAGGATTACGTCCGGCCACACCAGTCATCGTTCTTGACGATTGCGGCCATTTCCCGATGATCGATGACCCCGCTGCGTTTGCCGGGGCAGTGCTGAACATGTCTGAGTTGTAACAGTGCTGACCGGCGTCACATCACTTTTTCGACAAACATGATCGCATCTTCATAGGGGCCCGTTTCAGCGGCCCGCTTTGCAAGCTCTTCGCGTTCCTGATGGACGATGCGCAGGACATTGCCAAGGAATGTCTCGCGCCAGGCGTCGCGATCCGTACGGACATTGTCATCCGGGACATATGTGTCGATCGCCGACCGGGAAATCGGCTGACCGGTTTCGAGCAGTCGCTCGATCGTATCCAGCCGATCCCGCAGGACCGCTGTTTCTCCGGCAAGCGCCATGGTGATCGACAAAATCTTGTCAATGGCGGGATCGGCGAAATAGTCCGGCCGCTGTCCACGCGCTTTTTTCTGTAATTCGACGTGTTCAGACATGAATGATCATCCTTACTTCTGAACGCCCCAGACCCACCAGGCGCCGCCGCCGCCGAAGTCGCCACCCTGAAACACTTTGGTGCGTTTGGCTTCTGCGGCATCAAAGGCGCTGGGCTGATAGGCTTCGAACGCCTTGTCGGGATCAAATCCGGTTTCGGCCGCCACATCCTTTGCAACCAGTTCGTGCGATGCGCCCCAATAGGGCTCGTTGTTGTTGCGTGTGTCCCAGTCGAGCATGAACGCGTCATAGGTCGGCAGGTCGCGATATGGCGGCGTTTCTGCGTGGACCACGACCCCGCCCGCACTGAGCAGCCGGTTGCATTCGCGCATGATATTGCGCAGCGACGTGTTGCTGGTTTCATGCACCAGGATGTGGCTGACGATAAGGTCGAAATAGCCATCTTCGAAATTCGTATGCTCGGCATTCTGCTGGCTGAAATGGACACTCTGGCCAAGCGATTCCGCGCGGGCGTGGGCATAGCGCAGGACCGGCGCACCAACGTCGATTCCGTAGACCTCGGCATCGGGAAACGCATCGCAATAGGCAAGTGTCGAATGGCCGACGGTGCAGCCCATATCGAGAATACGGCGCGGTTTCAGGTCGGGATAGCTGGCCTTGATATAATCGATCGTCGTATCGCCGATATCCGAATTATACGGCCCCATCCGACCCATCGCATAGATGTAGACGGCCCGGTCATAGACGGCACCATTGGCCAGGTCATCGTCGGTGAATTCCGTGTGATAACCGCCGGGCATGCAGTGAATGTCGACCGAACGGTGATAACGCGGAATTTCAAGCGACGGATCGAGCGTCAGGCTGCCCAGCTTTCCGCCAATTGAGCCAGCCTTTCCAATGAGTTCGGGCAATTGCCGCTCGACCGAAAGCTGGACCGATTTCCACATCATTTCCTGACTGTTGCGCTGCAACGCGCTCCAGAAGTTGAAATAGGGCTCGCCCGACATTGCTTTGCGCACGTCGTGATAGGTTTCGGGCGACTTGCCTTGCGCTTTTTCAAACGCCGGTCGCGCCCGTGCTTCGAACGCGTCCTTGTTGCCAAGCGAAATCTGGCTGGCAAGATGGAATTTCAGACTTTTCACAAACTCCTGCCGCGCGAATTCGTCTGACGTCGTTTGCGGAAGGACGGCATGGTTGAACTGCGATTTGAGGTCGATGTTGGTCTGCATGACTATCCTCCGTATTGATATTGTCTGTGACATGAATGTGCCCGCTCGGCTTTTTGTTCCTCAACGCAATGCATGGAAATCACCCCTCATGCCGCCAAGGCGACAGGGGGCCGGATCGGACAGATTTCCTCGCGGTTGACCATATCGAATGTGAAAATCCATTTGGCGACGCCGGTCAGCACCGCGGCGATGAAGCCGATCTCGATAATCTGACCATCGTCATAATAGTGGCGAAGGCGCGCATAGAGATCCGGCGAGAGCTGCCCATCCATGTTCTGCAGCATCATTTCGCCGCCAAGGGCGATCACGGCCCGGTCCTTTTCGTCCCAGACTGGCGATTCGGGTTCAAAGATCGCATCGACCTGTTCCTGCGTGATCCCAGCCGACAGTGCCTCGACCGTATTGAAACGATTGCAGAACTGGCAGCCATGCTGTTTCGAAAGCTTCAGTCGCAGCAACTCCTTTGTGCGCACATCGACGCGCGCGCCCGGATTCTTGTTGTAAAACAGGCCGTCGTAAAATTCGCCGAAATACCAGCGCAGGATATCGGGCTGCTGCGCCATCACCTGAATTATAGTAGCATCCCCGGTACGTTCCAGCCCGGTATCATAAAGTGATTTCAGATCGTCGGGAAGGCTATCACGCGAAATCGGAGGGATGACAGGGTCAGGCACCGGCTTTCTCCTCTTTGGCTTTAAGCTCATCAAGCGTCGGAAACGGATAATCAGGACTCGGTGGACAAAAACATATATGCCGGAACGGCACGTCGCTTGTCACCTGAACTTTCTTCCGTGCGCCGACCGGATAGGTATAAACTGTCCCGGGGACGATATGTGCCCTCACCACCTCAGTATAAAGCGGCGGCAGGTAAACTTCGACATCCATCTCGCCCGAAATGCAATATTGCATCTCGTCATGGGCAAAGGTCCATTCAAAGCGGTCGCCCGGCATGAAGTCTTCGATGATCACCTGACAATTCGGCTGATTGATCGCCGAATATCCCCGGACCTGCCCGCCGTCATTGAATGGCAGGTCGAACAGCGGCGCTCCGTCGAGCGCCGCATGATCGATCTTGTGCGCTTCGAAGCGCGAACGTGCGGTCGGGGCAAGTCCGATCGGCATGTCAGAACTTCACCCGTCCTTCGACGCCAAAGCTGCGCCCCGGTGCCCGGTAAACCGCATGTGCAACCGGCAGGATGACGACGGCATCGCTGTTATAGCTTTTGTCGAAAAGATTCTTCGACCAGAGCGTCAATTCCCAGCGCTCGTTTTGCAGGCCCAGACGCGCGTTGACGATGTCCACGGGGTCGCGCCGCGTGTTCGGCTGGTTACGCTGATCATACCAGATCGACCCGGTGCGGTTATATTCGCCGCGCGCCAGAACCTTCAGCGAATCGGACACGGGCTGAATGATCTGAAAACCGCCAGTGATGTTGTAATCCGCCGCAAAGGGAATGCGATTTCCGATGATCGCAGTACGATCCGCAGGATTCGTGCTGTCGATGTCGGTAATTTTGGAGTCGGCAAGACCGTAACCGCCGAACACCGTAATGACATCGCTCAGGCGTGCATTGATATCGAACTCAAACCCCTGAATGCGTACTTTCTTGATCTGGCTGATCGCCTGGATGCCACCCGTCGGAAAGAATTCGAACTGCTGGGCGTTTTTGACAGTGGTATGATAGACCGCGCCATTGAAGCTGACGCGGCGATCGAACAGATAGGATTTGAAGCCAATTTCATAGGCGTCGGCAACTTCCTTGTCATAGGAATCCTGCACAAGGATATTGGGAATGCCCGCGACCAGTGTGGCACGTGTCCCGATCGGATTGAACCCGCCCGATTTGAAGCTCCGCCCGAATCCGGCATAGACCGACCCGTTTCCGCTGGGGAATTTATAGGTGATCGTCGCTTTGGGCTGCAATTGCTTGAAAGTTCGTTGCTCACGGCAATTGGCCGGGGTCCGTCCCGTCGTCGCTACACACAGATTATATGTCGCCGCAGGTGCACCGGGTGCAATCCCAAAGAAGGGATTTGGAATGTTTGGCGTCTGATTGACAATGGCGCGTTCCTCGATGTCGTATCGCGCTGCAAGCTGCACCTCCAGCTGGTCGGTAACATCGAATTGGATATTCGCGAACGGCGCATAGTTGCGTGCCGTATAATTATTGCGATCATAATTGACGGTGCCATTATTCGTGTCCGGCCCATCAATGCCGAGCGTCGGCAGAATCGATCCGCCACCGATCAACTGACGCGTCACCGGCGCGACCGGGGCACCCGTCGCGAATGGCGGTTGCAAGACGCCAGCACCGTTGCGTGGCAAACGACCGTTCAGCCCCTGCTCCGTGGTAAAGTTGCGCTTTGAATCAAGGAAATAGGCACCGATCTGCCAGCGCAGCCGCTGATCGCTGGCCGATGTAAGGCGGAATTCCTGACTGAACGACTTATTGGCAATCCTGAACTTCTGGGTATTGTCACCGAACGCAGCAAGAATATCGAGGTTAAGACCCGGCGACAATGCGTCTGAGACAAAGCTGTTTCCCGCGAAATTCCACGCCCCATACGGATAGTTTTTCGCCTGATAATTGTCGATGATGACATTGTAGCTCGACACGGATGTCAATGTGATGCCGCTGTCGAACTTGTGATCGATTTTCAGCGATGTGCTGAACTTGTCCTGCACATTCCGCCCCGGCACATCGGCAGTATAGGGAAGGCTGGTGTCATTACTGTTGATCTGCGTTGTCAGCACACCGCCCTGACGTGAACCGACCACCTGTGCATTGAACGCGATTGCACCGCCGACAAGCTTTGACGCGTTGACACGGAAATCGGCCGTCGTCTGCGGTCCGACCTGCCAGTCGAGCCGGAGGCGTCCGAGCTTTTCGCTCGACCGCATCACTTTTTCGCCGGTGTTGATGTTCGTGAACGGACCGTCGGTATCATTGGCCGCGGCCGACACGCGAAAGCGCAGGACGCCGGGGATGATCGCGCCGCTCACACTGCCGTTGGCGCGGCTGCTGTTCCAGTTGCCATAGCTGAATGTCGCCTGCCCTTCGAAATCGTCGGTCGGCGCCTTGGTCGTGATGATGATCGCGCCAGCCGCAGCGTTACGGCCGTAAAGCGCACCCTGCGGGCCTTTGAGCACTTCGATCTGCTGGATGTCGAACAATTCGCCGTTGAATTCATTCTGCGTGGCAAGCTGCACGCCGTCGATCACGATCGCCACGGCGCCTTCCGACTGGCGAACCGACGTCTGGCCGCGGATGTTGACGAAAAACTCACCCGCGTGATTCGACGTCTGAAACGTGACATTGGGGGTCAGTGCCAGAAAATCCTGAGGACGCGAAATGCCGGCGTTGGCCAGGGTCTTTTCGCTGAACACCTGAACGGCGACGGGGACATTGATGAATTTTTCGTCACGCTTCAGGCCGGTGACGATAATCTCGTTCGAATCGGAAGGCTGCGCCGCGTCCTGTGGCGGCGTTGCCGTCTGCGCCAGCGCTGCCGATGGCATCAACGCAATGAAACCAACCGATGTCAACAAGGCCGATGTTAAAAATGCTCGTGCGTTCTTCATGAGAACCTCCCGTTTTGTTGTCCCTGACGCAAGCATCTGCTCGCCCCCTCTTGTAACTCACCGCAACTTTTTGATTAGATTTTTTGTATACAAAAAACAATCGACAAAAATCTCGCCAATGTCAACTGAAAAGAAAAATCACTGATCCGGCCGGTTCCGATCCGCCAACCCGCATCAGTTTCGATCGCAAAATGGCCAGTGCTCAGCCATTGGCTTCAAGAAAACGCCTGAGCCCGGCCGCAAAATTATCGGCGTCGAGATCGGGTTCGAAATTGGCACCCTTCAGCGGCATGACAAGCGCATCCGGACGCATGGTCGCCGCGCGGTCGAGGAACGCATGGAGCACATCATCTTCGGCGGCGCCGATCATCATCGGACATTTCACGGATTGATAGAAATGCGGGAAATCCTGCGTCCATACCGCAGCATATGCTTGCACACGCCCCCACCATGCGCGGAGCTGATCGGCCATTTCACGGTGAATCAGCATCGGGTCGGCATGACCGCCAAGGTTGCGGATATAGTCCCAGTTCTCAAGCAGATAAGCCCCGCTGACGACGGGCGTGAACGGCGTGCCGAAATGCTTGGAAAATTCGCTGCGTTCTTCTTCGGTCAGCGGCGCTGGCCCGACCATCGTCAATGTCCTGGCAAGGTCGGGATAGCGCGCGGCCATTTCCACGCCGATGCACGAACCGGTATGATGGCCGACGATATGGCAATGATCGATCCCGGTGTCCCGGACCGCTGCGTACATCCAGTCAACATACTCCGACATCAGTGGTCTTGCGTCCGGCTCGGCATCAAAAGAACCGCCAAAACCGGGCGTATCAAACGCATACATCGGCCAGTGCCCGGCGAGTCGCTGCATCGTCTTGATCCACATCTGACCCGAACTTGCGGTCTGATGAAAGAAAATGACCGGAACACCGTCGCCTGCGACTGCGCGATAATGAATCTGTCCACCGCTGCAATTCGCATATCCTTTGCGGATTTCCATTGACATCACTCCCGTGTTTGAATCACAAGCATGTTTGTATACAATCAAACCATGTCCGTCGACAAGGAGCAGATTGAAATGGACACGACAAGTCTTGAGACCGCTTTCAAAAACCTGACTGACGCCCTGTCAAAGGGCGATCTTCCCGGTTTTTACGGCGTGATGCTGCCTGACGCGATGATCATGGACGAAGATCTGCCGTTTCGTGTCGATAAGGCGGGATTTAAGGATCATATTTCGTTTCATGGCCCGGACAATTGGGAAAATTTCGCATGGAAGCCTCAGGACATGCATTTTGCGCGTGCCGGCGACACCGGTGTGATTGCCGGCTTTGCGATGTTTCGCGGCAAACCGAAAAATGCCGGCTTCCGTCTTCGCCCGATGATGTTCACGCAGGGCTGGGCATTGTCTGACGGGCGCTGGAAACTCGCAAGCTGGCATCAAAGCCCGGTCATCGGTCACGTCACCGGCCAGTCACCGGGTTAAGGGGATCATCATGAAACAGCATTTCACATCACCGGGTGCCACGCGCAGGGACGCGATATCGTTGCTGGGCCTTGGCGCAGGTGCCGTGGCTCTGTCGCCTGTTGTCGCACAATCTGCGCATGCAGCCACCGGCGCTGCACCCGACACACTCGAAGCTGCGTTTCGCGCAGCCTTTGCCGGTGCCGTCGACAAACCGGCGCAGGCCGCTGTCACGCGTCTGGCCTTCCTCGACGACGCGGCGTTGATTGTCGATCATGACGCGCCGTTTCCCATGAGCAAAAGCGGCTATGCCGACCATCTGACATTTCAGATGGCCGCGCTGGAACGCAGCGAGACGCGGTTTTATGATGTGAAGGTTGCGCTGCACGGCAATAGCGGGATCGTTTCGGCCTATTTCATGGAACGCAGCAAGCCGCGGGATGCCGGATTTCGCCTTCGCGCCGGCTATTGCACGACAGTGTGCAACCGGTCAGGAGAGGGGTGGCGCGCGCTCGGTCTGCACCTCAGCCCGCTGATCGGCCAGATCACCGACCAGTCGCCGGGTTAGCGCGACCTGTTCAACGGCCCGTGCAAAAACTGGTCACGCGAAATCCGGTAGATGACATGGGCGACCGCCGCCCCGCCGCCTAGCATCACCATCCTTCGCCGGTCGGTCAGAACCGCACCGATGTTGTCCAGCGCCCGGCGCGAAATGACATTGTCTGCACCGGCAGAAAAAATCACGGCGTCGAACACAGTGAAGGCATGCGCCAGCATCAGCCGTTTGACCGATCGGTTATATGGGCCACCCCAATGGCTGCGCGCAAGGAAGGTCCATCCGATTTCAACCTCGCCCGGCTCGGCATTATCGCCATCATAGCGCGACGCGCCGATCATGATCGTCGTGGCACGATCAAGGATCACGAGTGCGCCCCGCGTCGCCAGTGCGTCATCGAAATATGTCCTAAAGACCGGACGTTGCCATCGGTCATGGGCAGGATGAAGCGCCCATATCGCCGGGTCTGCGGCAACAGCATATAGCGCATCCCAATCCTGCGCCGTCATCGGTCGCAAAACGACGCGGGCATCGCGCAGCACCGGCTGCATTGGCGGCGTCATCATGCGTCGGCCAGCGCCGCCAGCGCACGGCCGTCCATGCGATATCCTGTCCACCCGTCAATCGCCCTGGCACCAAGCGATTCGTAAAACGCGATCGACGGGGCATTCCAGTCGAGCACCGACCATTCGATGCGCGCGCATCCCCGCGCCAGTGCTAGGTGCGCCAACCGGGCGAGCAGCGCCTTGCCCAGACCTGAACCCCGTGCTTCGGGCACGACGAACAAATCTTCGAGGTAGAGGCCCGGCCGGCCCTCAAACGTCGAAAAATTATGAAAGAACAGGGCAAAGCCCTGGCCCGCGCCATCGATTTCGCCGATCAGCACTTCGGCCATCGGCCTGTCGCCAAAAAGATGCTGCCCCAGCACAACCGAATCGAGCCGCACGGCGTGCGCCAGATGTTCATAGTCCGCCAGTGCCCGGATGAACCCGATGATCAGGTCGAGATCATCCGCCACTGCCGCCCGTATCGAAATCGTCACGCGTCGCGCCTCAGGCGAAGACGTCTGCGATATTTTCACCTTTGGGATCGGGACCGAAACGGTTTTCGCCCTTCGTGCCGTCGATGCACATGAACACCAGCATGATGATCCCGCCGACATAAGGCACGAACTGGATCAGGATGAACCAGCCCGATTTGTCCTGATCATGCAGCCGCCGGACAATGACCGCCAATGCGGGCACAATCAGCGCAAAGATGAGAATCACAAAAAGCGCGATGACGATCCACACCATTGCCGATGGCGAGCTGCCGCTTGCCGGGTCGAACATGCCCGAAAAACCCCCGCCAACGCCGATGATTGCGCCAAGAACCATGAACAGGAGAATGACGAAAAGCTGAAACATCCAATATTCTTTTCGCCGCGACCGTCCCGAAAAATCGGCATAGCGACGCAGCGGCATCAACATCCATTCCATAGTGGCGCTCCCTGTTGCGTGATGAGGCCTGCGATCCTGCCTGCGCACGGCAAGCATGTCCAGTCGCGCCGGTTTTACGCATTCAAGAAGAACGTCGCATCGCTGATGTTTTGGGGGTAACATCCGGACAGCACCACAAAGGGAACCGCCATGAACGCGTCCGACCTGCACCAGCGCGCCATCGCACTTTACGATGACTTCACGCACAGCCACCGCGATCGCCGCGCGTTCATGACCGAGCTGACGGCACTTGCGGGCAGTGCTGCCGCCGCCAATGCGCTGCTTGCCGGGATTGGCGCCAGCACGGCTGTGGCCGCGATCGTCGCACCGGGCGATCCCCGGCTCAAAGCACAGGAAGTCACGTGGCAGGGAAGTGCTGTCGGACGAACGATGAAAGGCTATGCCGTGCGACCCGCCGGGCCCGTGATCAAGCGGCCTGCAATCATGGTCATCCACGAAAACCGCGGGCTGAACGATCATATCCGCGATGTCGCGCGACGGCTGGCCCTCGCCGGTTATCTCGCGGTGGCACCCGATTTCCTGTCGGTCGCAGGGGGCACACCCGCCAACGAAGACACAGCGCGCGACATGATCGGCGCGCTCGACCTGACGATGACCGTTGCCGATGCGGTCAGAACCGTGAACTGGCTCGCCCGGCTCAGCCAGTCGACCGGAAAGGTCGGCACCGTCGGCTTCTGCTGGGGCGGCGCGATGGTCAACCGGGTCGCGATCACCGCGGGGGACAGGCTGCGGGCCGCCGTCGCTTATTATGGTCCTGCACCCGATCCGGCGCGCGCCGCCAGTGTGAAGTCACCGATGCTGCTGCATTATGCCGGGCTTGACGACCGTGTGAATGCGGGCGCGCCAGCGTGGATCACGTCACTGAAAAATGCCAATGTACCCGTCGATGCCTATACTTATGCGGGCGTCAATCATGCGTTCAACAACGATACGGCCGTCGGACGCTATGACAAGGCCGCAGCCGACCTTGCCTGGAGCCGCACGCTCAGCTTTTTCAAAACCCGGCTGATGATCTGACACCAGCCTTATGTGACCAGCCCCGGCAGATGGCTCTGCCGGGGTTTGCGTTCAAACCTGACCCTAGTTCCGGTTTCCCATGAAACTCAGCAGGAACTGGAACATGTTGATGAAGTCGAGATACAGCGACAATGCGCCCATGACGACTGTCTTGCCGACCATGTCGGTGCCCGCGACATAGGCGTACATCGATTTGATCCGCTGCGTGTCATACGCCATGAGACCGGCAAAGATCAGCACGCCGATCGCGCTGATCGCCAGACCCATCACGCCTGACTTGAACACGAACGCGTTGAGCAGCATCGCGGCAAGCAGGCCCCACACGCCCATGATCAGAAACGATCCCATGCCCGACAAGTCACGTTTGGTCGTGTAACCGAACAGGCTCAACCCGGCGAATGCCGCAGCTGTGGCGAAAAACGCCTGTGCGATCGACGTTCCCGTATAGGCGATGAACAAGGTCGACATCGACAGGCCCATCACGCCGGCAAAGGCCCAGAAACAGGCCTGCAAGGCGGGCGTGGACAATTTGCGGAGTCCGAAGTTCATGACTAGCACGAACCCGAGCGGCGCCAGCGTGACGATCCAGCCGAGACCGCTGAGGCCACGACCGCTCTGGCTGATCAGATAATCGCGCGCATAAGGCGCAAACAGCATCGCCACGACACCGGTCAGCAGGACCGCCGATGCCATATAATTATAAACCGACAACATGTAGGACCGCAGACCCGCATCATAAGCGGCATCGCGTGAACCGACCGCGGCGGCGGCAGCACCGGAAGTCATGCGGGGATCGGACCAATTGGCCATCGAAACTTACTCCTCTACCCGGCGACCATCGCCGGACGATTGCAATATGGGCGCATTGTAAACGGTTTCAAGCAAAACACGACATGATCCTGTGCGCCGCTTGTCGCGCCCGGTCCGCTCGGCTAGCCCGACATGACCTTGAGGAATGCCATGACCGAACCGACAGCGCCTCGTGCAATGACAGGACGTGCGACGACAGGATATGCCAATTATGTTCTTGCCATCCTCCTCCTCGTCTACATGCTCAATTTCATCGACCGCCAGATTCTCAGCATATTGGCGGGCGATATCAAGCGTGATCTGAACCTTGGCGATGACGATATCGGATTTCTCTATGGCACGGCATTCGGCGTTTTCTATGCATTGTTCGGCATCCCGCTCGGGCGGCTGGCGGACAACTGGAACCGGGTGCGGCTGATCACGATCGGTCTGGCGATCTGGTCGGCAATGACGGCATTTTCGGGGCTGTCACGATCGGGATTGCAACTTTCGGCAGCACGAATCGGCGTCGGCATCGGTGAAGCAACCGCAAGCCCCTGTGCCTATTCGCTTTTGTCCGATTATTTTCCAAAAGACCGGCGCGGCACTGCGCTTGCCATTTATTCTTCGGGCATATTTGTCGGTGGCGGCGTGTCGCTCGGCATTGGCGGCGCTGTCGTGGGATATTGGAACACGGCCTATCCGCATGGCGGGCCGTTCGGCCTGGTCGGCTGGCAGGCGGCCTTCATGGCGGTCGGTATTCCGGGACTGCTGCTCGCCCTTCTGGTCGCGACATTGCGCGAACCGGTGCGCGGGCAATCGGACGGCATCGTCACGCCGACATCACCAAATCCGTTTACCGACTTTTTTGGCGAACTGGTGACGATCATTCCGCCCTTCACGCTGATCGGCGCGGCGCAGCGCGGAATGACGGCGCTTGGCCTGAACCTTCTGGTCGCGGCAACGTCAGCGACAATGGCCATGCTGCTGATCGGAATGACTCATTCGGTCGCGCAATGGTGCGCTGTGGCGCTGGGTGTTTATGCGGTGTTTTCATGGGCGACTGCCCTGCGTGCGCGCGATCCGGCGACATTCCGGCTCATCTGGCAGACGCCGGCATTCATGCACGTGGCGATCGGTTACGGGCTGATCGCATTTGTGGCTTATGGCGTGTCCGGGTTCGGGCCGCTTTACGCCGAAACCATATTGCATGAATCCAAATCCGCGATCGGGTTCTGGCTTGGCGGCGGCGCGGCGGTCGGCGGGTTTCTGGGCATTGTTTCGGGTGGACGATTGTCCGACGCTTTACGCCAGCGGCGCTCGGATGGACGGATTCTGATTGTCCTCACAGGTGCAATGGGGCCGATCATCCCGGTGATAATCGCGTATACGACCACCAGCGTGCCCGTCTTTTATGGCATGAGTTTTCTGGCGGCGACACTGGCGCCTGCGGCCCTGGGTGCAGCCGCCGCGACGACGCAGGACCTCGTCCTGCCACGAATGCGCGGCACGGCGACCGCAACTTTTTTCATCGGGACTGCACTCATCGGGCTTGCGCTGGGCCCGTATACAGCCGGGTTTCTCTCCAAAGTCACGGGCAGCCTGTCCACCGGCGTCATGTCATTGCTCGTGGTTGCACCTTTTTCCGTTCTGCTGCTCGCTCTGTCGCTCAAATCAGTGCCTGTTGCCGAAGCAAGCATGCGCGACCGTGCGCGCGCCGCCGGTGAAGCTGTCTAGCGTCAGGATCTAGCTTTTCTTCGGGTCTGCGGCAGGAGTCGCGCCAGCGGCAGGTGCTGCGGGATAGGGCAGGTTCGACCCCTGCGTGTTCAGATAGGCGATGACGTTCGCGCGATCCTCCACCTTTGACAGGCCGGCGAAATTCATTTTTGTACCCTTCACATAAGCCGATGGTTTGGTCAGCCAGCTGTTGAGCGCGTCGAAATCCCACTGGCCGGGCATGGCGGCCATCCCTTCGGAATAGGCAAAGGTCGGGCTGTGCGCGTGCTTGTTGCCGACAATACCCCATAAATTGGGGCCGATGCCATTGGCACCGCCCTGTGCCACATTATGGCAGGACGCGCATTTCTTGAACACCTCGGCGCCCTTGGCCGGATCCGCTGTCGTCAGCGCGACAGCGATCGGGATTTCGGCGACGGCCGGACCAGCGCCGGCATCCGCTTCGACGCCTTCGACGACATAGCCGGGTTTTTCGAGTTTTTCGTGGCTGAACATTTCGCCCGAAAGGATCGACGATCCGAGCGCGACGATTCCTGCGCCCAGAACCATCATTGCGATCACATTGCCACGGCTATCCATAATCTCGTCAGTGCCTTTGGGATTGAAATTCGCGCCGCTCTAGGAAAGCGCGCGGCGAAGCGCAAGCGGGGACGGGTGCCGATTTTGCATTGCAGCAGGGGAACCGCCGCCGTAACCGCAGCGACCATGGACCGTTACCCCGCCCCCGCCCGCCCGATCGTCGCTGCCATGCTGGACGCTGCCGCCGCCGAACCGGCCCGTGCCGTGTCGTTTCAGGGCGCGCCCGGTGCCAATTCGCATATCGCAGTCGGGCAGGCCTTTCCCGACGGCCTGCCGATGCCGTGTTTTTCGTTCGAAGACGCTATCGACGCTGTCCGCGACGGGGCCGCCGACTGCGCGATGATACCTATCGAGAATTCGCTGCACGGCCGGGTCGCCGACATTCATTTCCTGCTGCCCGAATCGGGGCTGGTCATCACGGGCGAACATTTTCTGCCGATCCGTTATGCCCTGATGGGGACAGGCGCGATGAGCGGCGTGCGCGAGGCGGTCAGCCATCCGCAGGCATTGGGCCAGTGCCGCAAATGGTTGCGCACGCGCGGCATTCGTCCGGTGGCTTATGACGACACGGCAGGGGCAGCGGCGCTGGTGCTGGCGGGTGGCGATGCGTCGGTGGCGGCGATCGCCCCCGCTTTGGCAGCATCGGTCTATGGTCTCGGCATTCTGGCGACGGGGCTTGAGGATTCGGACGACAACATGACGCGCTTTGTCGTGCTGGCGCGGGCCGGGCATCCCGCGGTCGGTAAGGGACCGGTCATGACGACACTGGTGTTCGAGGTGAAGAATATTCCCGCCGCTTTGTACAAGGCAATGGGCGGCTTTGCGACCAACGGCGTCAATATCACCAAGCTGGAGAGTTATCAGCGCGGCGCAAGTTTTGCCGCCACCGAGTTTTTCGCCGATATCGAGGGGCACCCCGATGACCCCGCAGTGGCGCGCGCCCTTGACGAACTGCGCTTTCATTCGAAATGGGTGCGATTGCTCGGCTCCTATCCGCAGGCGCGCACGCGGGGTTAGCGATCGAGGCCGCGTCCTGTGCCGAATTTTACCCCTGCGTTTTCGTGCGGACGAATGTAGATGCGCGTGACATCGGGGTGCACGCGGCGGACGTCGCGTTCGATAGCGTCGATGATCTGTTCCACGTCGCCCGCGCCAATCCGGTTGTCGAAATCGACGTTCATCGCGACGACGATCTGATCCGGTGCGTTGTGGACCGTGATGATGTGGCCAATGCCCGTCACGTCGGCACGTGTCGCAGCCGTGCGCAGGGCGGCGATCAGTTCGGGGGAGGCCGCTTCACCGATCAGCAGCCCCTTGGCCTCGATCGCCAGAAACATCGCGACTGCCGCCAGAATGATACCGATCAGGACCGAGGCGGCACCATCGAAATGCGGATTTCCGGTGACCTGTGACAGGGCAAGGCCGATGCCGGCAATGACCAGCCCGGCCATTGCCGCGCCGTTTTCAAGAAGGACGATAACGACCGTCGCGTCCTTGGTCCCGGTAAGCGCCGCCCACCAGCTTTTGCCGCCGCGCACTGCATCGAACGCGCGAAAGGCGGCAAGTGTCGATCCCGCTTCAAGGGCGAAAGCAACGACCAGGACAGCATAAGCGATCAGTGGCGAAACCGCCGGTTCGGGATCGCGCAGGTGGACGATCCCTTCATAGACCGACACGCCCGCGCCCAGCGCAAAGACCAGCAGCGCGACGACAAAGCTCCAGAAATAAAGCTCGCGGCCATAGCCTGCGGGGTGGAGGGCATCGGGCGCCCGCGCCGCGCGCTTCTGACCATGTAGCAGGAGCAGCTGGTTTGTTGAATCGACGAGGCTGTGGACGCCTTCGGTGAGCATGGCGGACGATCCCGTTAGGCCCGCAGCCACGAATTTGGCGATCGCGATGCCGACATTGGCCGCCAGCGCGATCAGCAGGACGCGGGTGTTGCCGGCGTTCATGCGCGCCGTTTCGGCATGAGGCCCTGTGCCACCGCATAGCCCATCAGCGCGGTCCCGCCCCCGAACAGCCAGCCGCCGATGACGTCGGCCGGCCAGTGCACGGCCAGTGCCACGCGCGACATCCCGATGGCGACCGCCACGAGCATGGCCGCAATGACCGACCGCCGTCCGCCCAGCAGGAGCGCGCCGAGCAGCAGGACGACCATGGCCCCGGCGGCATGACCGCTGGGGTAAGCGTAGCTATCAACAAAATCGAGGTGCGGCACGCGCGATGGCCGGGCGCGCATGAACGCTTCCTTGGCGAGCGCGTGGCCGGTGATCGACAGCGCCACCGTGACCACAAATATGACGGCGACGCGCCAGTTGCGCCGGACCATCACCGCGCACAGCAGTGCGATGACGATGACGCTGCGCATGCTGACATCGCCAAGATGCGTGACGAACTGTGCCACTGATATCGACCAGCCGGGGGACGTTGCGTGCGTCATCGCCAGTGCCCGGAACAGGGCCGTATCGATGCCGTTCAGCGCGCCCGACGATGCGACGACACCCAGACCAAGCGAGGCCGCAACCAGCGCAAGACCCCACCAGAAATGCCGGGTCTTCATGTGCAGAGCGTGGCCATCCCGGTTCATCCCGCTCTAGAAATGCACCGCGCGTCCATAAGCACCGAGCACGCTTTCGTGCATCATTTCGCTCAGCGTCGGATGCGCGAACACCGTTTCCATCAGGTCGGCTTCGGTCGTCTCTAGCTGCCGCGCGATGACATAGCCCTGAATGAGTTCGGTGACTTCGGCGCCCACCATATGCGCACCGAGCAATTCGCCGGTCGCCGCGTCGAACACCGTTTTCACAAACCCCTCGGCTTCGCCCAGCGCAATCGCCTTGCCATTGCCGATGAAGGGGAATTTGCCGACTTTGACCGGGAGCCCCGCTTCCCTCGCCTTCGCCTCGGTCAGGCCGACGCTGGCGACCTGCGGCCGTGAATAGGTGCAGCCGGGGATGTTCCACGTCGTGAACGGATGCGGGTTCAGCCCGGCGATTTTCTCGACGCAAACCATCCCCTCGTGGCTCGCCTTGTGTGCCAGCCACGGCGGACCGGTCACGTCGCCGATCGCGTAGACGCCCGGCACGTTGGTCGCGGCATAACCATCGACGACGATATGCCCGCGCTCGGTCTTCACGCCGAGCGCTTCGAGGCCGATATCCTCGGTATTGGGCACGATGCCGATGGCGACAATAGCGTGGCTGAAACTTTCTTTGACGATCTTGCCGTCGGGCATTTTCAACTCCGCCGTCACGCCGGTGGTGGTCGCGTCGAGTTTCTGGACACCGGTGGATGTGTGCAGCACCATCCCCTGCTTCGTCAGCGCCTTCGCCATGAACTCGCTGACTTCGGCATCCTCGACCGGCAACACCCGGTCGAGCATTTCGACGATCCTCACCTCGGCGCCCATGTCCGAATAAAAGCTCGCGAACTCGACCCCGATCGCGCCCGATCCGATCACAAGCAGCTTCGTCGGCATGTCGGGCGGCACCATCGCGTGGCGATAGGTCCAGATGCGCTTCCCGTCAGCCTTGACGAATGGCAAATCGCGCGCGCGCGCGCCGGTGGCGATGATGATGCTCTTCGCTTCGAGTTCGCGGGTCGTGTCGCCGGTGGTGACCATCATCTTGCCCGGCGCGGTCAGCTTACCCATGCCCTCGACCACCGTCACCTTGTTCTTCTTCATCAACCCCTTGACCCCGGCATTCAGCTGCCCCGCGACCTTGCGGCTGCGTTCGGTGATTTTGGTCAGGTCGAACGACACGTCCTTGGCCGACAGCCCGTAAGCATCGGCATGCGTCATATAATGATAAATCTCCGACGTCCGCAGCAACGCCTTGGTCGGAATGCACCCCCAGTTCAGACAGATCCCCCCCAACCGCTCGCGCTCGACGATGGCGGTTTTCAGACCGAGCTGGCTCGCGCGGATCGCGGCAACATAACCACCGGGACCGGAGCCAAGGATGATGAGGTCGTAGGTTTCACTCACGCCACCAACCCCAGCGGCATCTCGACCAGCCGCTTGAACGCCGCCATCAATTTCGCGCCGTCCGACCCGTCGATCGCGCGGTGGTCAAACGATCCCGTCGCGCTCATCACGGTCGCAACGCTCAGCGCGTCGTCGACAACATAGGGCCGCTTTTCGCCCGCGCCGATCGCCATGATCATCGCTTGCGGCGGGTTGATGACGGCTTCGA
>CAXTTJ010000043.1:0-18175 GCA_964247235.1 uncultured Sphingomonadaceae bacterium | reverse complement strand
GAAAAATACAAAAAAGAGAATCCCCGATTCAACCTGAACGGTTTTGGGTCTAAGTATAGTGTCCCCGAAATAACACATGAAATAGCCGAATGCTCCGAAACGCCCGCCCCTCATTCGTCGTCGACGCTCAGATTTCCAAGACCGTGGCGATGCAGTTTCGAATAGAGGCTCTGGCGGCTCACGCCCAGAATTTCAGCCGCCGACGCCCGGTTGTCGGAGGTATAGGCCAGCGCCGCTTCGATGCACAGGCGTTCGATCAGGTCGGTCGATTCGCGGACAATATCCTTGAGCGACATCCGCCCGACAAGATCAGTCAGCTGTTCCACAGACCGCGGCAAATCACGCTGCGCCGGTGGCAGATCGCGCGAACGGCGGGCAATCGCGCGCAGGCTGAACCCAAAGCACTGGCCCTCGGCGCCGGGCGCCGCAACCGCAGACACTTCGGCGTCTTCCTGCGTGCCATCTGCCGCGCGCACGATCGTCGCGACATTGCGCGCCGACCCATGTTCGCGGATTTGCGAGACGATCAGGTCGAGGTCGATCCCCGCCCGCCCGACATAGCTGCCAAGGGCAGTGCCGCGCACGCGTTCGGCCGATGCCATCTGCGTCAGGTCGATAAAGGCGGGATTGACGGCAATGATGTTGAGGTCGTCATCCGTCAGGACAAAGGCGTCGGGCATCCGGGCGAGGATGTCGAGCATCTGTGCATCGCCGGGCGCGTCACGCAAATGACCCGAACCGCCATCGATCCGCACAAGATAATAGCTTGCCTGATCCTGACGGAAAATACTTGCCGACAAATTCATGCTGCCGCGTCCGCCGGCCAGAGTCAACGCCGTCGGCGGCTGGTCGGCAGCACTGACCGCGCCCAGATATGTCATCAGGCTGTCATGCGCGGCCGGATCGGCAATCACGCTGACCGGGCGATTGACCAGACTGCCTTCGGGCACCCCGAGCACGCGCGCCGCCGCCGGGTTGGCCTCTCTTATCCGGCGACCGTCGGCATCGACGACAAGGATCGCCTCGGTCGTGCGTTCGAACAGCAGGCGATAACGGGATTCCGCCTGACGCAGGCGCAGATAATCGCGCTCAAGCGATTGCTGGACCTGCATCAGCCGCTGTTGCAAAACGGCATTGGCGCGCAAATCGCGGCCAACCGCAATGACGCGTCCTTCGTTGCCCGACGCAATTGCCCAGTAACGAACCGGAACGTCGCCGGTCGACGTCGGATGATTGACCTGTCGCCAGCGCGGCGGGCTTCCGCTGGCGACGGCCGAGAGCATGTCATCAACCTTGGTACGACTTTCGGTGGTAACGATGGCGCGCCAGCTTTGTCCGACCCACTCGTCGGACCCCTCGATCGCGGGCTCATGACTGGCAACCGAAAAATCGAGGATCGTGCCGTCGGACCCGAGGATCAGGACCAGATCGCCCGCTGCCTCTGCCAGCCGCGCGGCCGAAATCGCGTCAAGCGGTCCTAGCGTCGCACTGGGCGTGCGGAGCGGGACAGACAGGGCGGACGCAATATTCACCGGGCAAATGCCCCTTCAAGTCATCAAACGCAGAGATCGCTGCGCGCGAGAAGCCCATCCACCAGAGTGCGCGCAACTTCAAGTGCCTGCACGGCATCAGGCGCTGTGCTGTCCGCACCGATCTTGACCGCAAGATGGGGATCATCCGTGAACAGACGACCGCCAACCATGATGCCGACGAACGGATTGCGCGACACGCTGCGCACGGCATTGATCAGCGACGGGGCATCGTCCGCCGCATGATCGCCGCTGACCGTCAGGCCAACGAGGTCGTAGTTATTGCGCGCAACCATGGCCAGCAACGATGACGTCGTTGTCTCCGTCATCAGATCCGTGGCCCAGCCGTTGCGCCGAAACACATCCTCGACAATAACCGTACCGAAACTGTGCTGATCCCCCGGCATGACTGCAAACAGCGCCGTGCGCGCCGCATAGTCACCGGTCATCCCGCGGACAGGCACGCGCGCCGACAATTCACGCACCACTTCCTGAAGCCGCCACAGCGCCATGGTGACCGTGATGAAATCGGCCGTATCCTCATCCCACAACTCGCCAAGATGCCGGGCTGCGGGGGCAAGCAGTTCGACAAAGATCGTGTCGACCGGAACACCACGCGCCAGAAACACGTCGATATGGTCGAGCAATTCACAGGCGCCCAGATTGATTGCGAGCGGCGCAAAGGCATTGGCCTCATAATAGCTGATCGTGGCATCGCGACCAGGTGCGCAACTCGGGGTCTGCGCATCACTTGCATCGGCACAACGCGGATCGGCACAACCCGTATCGACGCCATGATCTTCCCCGTCACGCCGCTCTTCACAATCAAGGCCATGCGCAACCATCAGTCGCGGTATGATTTCGCTTTCGACAAGCGCGACGAAGGCGGGCGGCCGCGACGGCACAGGATCGGCGACCGGCTTTCGACTACTGACGATGCTGCGCAGCATGGGTCCCGGTGAGCCTGCTTTTGCGATCGACCGCACGATGCCGTAAACGCTCGCCATTCGGGTTCTCCCGACCCTCTGCCGGAGCGCGAATTTGCCGCGCCCTCCTCGCTAACCCCGACCAAGGGTCGCGCCCGGCGACTCGCAGCCTATGGCGCTTGCCGTCCAGTTGCAATGACTTGCTAGCACAAAAATAATCTCTGTGTAAAATATTTTGGACGTCAAAATCATTTGACACTTGTGTGCGGGCGGCGCAGTCTCCGGGGGAGGAGGCGGTTGCACAAAACATGGAGTCGAACAGGCCCTTATACACCGCAGAGGAACGCGCCCGTCGCGACGCATCGGTGTGGACTCTGGTTCAGGGCATCTTGGCGCCGGTGCAGTTCGTTATTTTCCTCATCAGCCTTGTCCTCGTGCTGCGCTTTCTGGAAACCGGCGATGGTGCGCACGCCGCCGCTTTGTCGGTCGTCGTGAAAACACTGGCGCTGTACATGATCATGATCACCGGCGCGATCTGGGAAAAAATCGTCTTTGGCCGCTATCTGTTTGCCGATGCCTTCTGGTGGGAAGATTTCTTCTCGATGTTCGTGATCGCACTGCATACGGCCTATGTCGTCGCGCTCTGGTTCGACCTTGGCACCGCAACCGGCCGGATGCTCATCGCGCTCGCCGCCTATGCGGCCTATGTCATCAACGCCGGACAATTCCTGCTCAAACTCCGCGCGGCCCGGCTTCAATCCACGCCTGACATGGTGGCGGCATGAACGGTGTCATGCCCGCCGGGGCGGCCGATTGTGCGCCCGTCCTGCGTGAGCGTGGCCAGCGCGAAGTCTTCTGCGGCCTGACCGGTATCATCTGGCTCCACCGCAAGGTTCAGGACGCGTTCTTCCTCGTCGTCGGCAGCCGCACCTGCGCGCATTTGCTGCAATCGGCGGCGGGCGTGATGATCTTTGCCGAGCCGCGCTTTGCCACTGCCATTATCGAGGAACGCGACCTCGCCGGCATGGCCGACTGCAACGAGGAACTCGACCGAGTCGTCGACAGGCTCCTTGCCCGCCGCCCCGATATCAAGCTGCTGTTCCTCGTCGGTTCATGCCCGTCCGAAGTCATCAAGCTCGACCTCAGCCGCGCCTCGCAGCGTCTGAACGCCAAGCATGTTGGCGTCCGCGTCCTCAACTATTCGGGAAGCGGGATCGAGACGACCTTCACCGAAGGCGAAGACGCCTGCCTCGCCGCGCTGGTCCCCGAACTGCCGATCGACCATAGTGGCGAACCAAGCCTGATGATCGTCGGCGCATTGCCCGATGTTGTCGAGGACCAGTTCCTCCGCCTGTTCGACGATCTCGGCATCGGTCCCGTCCATTGCCTGCCCGCTCGCCGCGCCGCCGATCTTCCGCCAGTGGGGGCCAACACGCGCTTCCTCCTCGCGCAGCCGTTCCTCGGCGAAACCGCGCGTGCACTTGAAGATCGTGGTGCTATCCGCCTCGATGCGCTGTTCCCTTTCGGCGCGGAAGGGACGACCAGCTGGCTCCATGCAGCGGCCGAGGCATTCGGCGTTGACGAAATGCACTTTCGCCAGGTCATCGCCCCCGGTCGTGCCCGCGCCAAGCAGGCCATCGAACACAGCGCGGACCGGTTGAACGGCAAAAGCATCTTTTTCCTCCCCGACTCGCAGCTCGAAATCCCCCTCGCGCGCTTCCTCGCCACCGAGCTCGGCATGGTCCCGATCGAAGTCGGCACGCCCTATCTTCACCGCAAGCACCTGCGCCAAGAACTGGCACTGCTCCCCGCCGAAACAACGATCAGTGAAGGGCAGGACGTTGACCGCCAGCTTGACCGGGTCCGTGCGGCGAAGCCCGATCTGACCGTCTGCGGCCTCGGCCTCGCCAATCCGCTCGAAGCCGAAGGGCTGACGACCAAATGGGCGATCGAACTCGTCTTCTCGCCGATCCACGGCTTCGAACAGGCCGGCGATCTCGCCGAACTTTTCGCGCGGCCAATGCGCCGTCGCGATGTGTTGAGGGTTTGAGGCGATGCAACTGACCGTCTGGACCTATGAAGGGCCACCCCACGTCGGCGCGATGCGGATTGCGACCGCCATGAAGGGCGTGCATTACGTCCTCCACGCGCCGCAGGGCGATACCTATGCCGACCTGCTGTTCACGATGATCGAACGTCGCGGCAAGCGCCCGCCGGTCACCTACACCACCTTTCAGGCGCGCGATCTCGGCAAGGATACCGCCGAACTGTTCCAGAAAGCGGCGCGCGACGCCTATGAACGTTACCAGCCACAGGCGATGCTCGTCGGCGCGTCGTGCACGGCGGAGCTGATCCAAGATGATCCCGGCGGACTCATCGATGCGATGCGCCTGCCGATCCCCGTGGTCGCACTCGAACTGCCGAGCTATCAGCGCAAGGAAAACTGGGGCGCCGCCGAAACCTTTTACCAGCTCGTCCGCGCGCTCGCTGACAAGACTATCGTCCGCAACCGCAACATCCGCCCGCGCGCCAATCTGCTCGGCCCGTCCGCTCTCGGCTTCCGCCACCGCGACGACATCATCGAAGTCGTGAAACTGCTCGACAGTCTCGGTGTCGATGTCAACGTCATCGCGCCTCTGGACGCCAGCCCCGCCGATCTCGCCCGCCTCGGTGATGCTGACATCAACATCCTGATGTATCCCGAAATCGCCGACACCGCCGCACGCTGGCTCGAAAAGACCTTCGGCCAGACGACGATCCGCACCGTCCCCATCGGGCACGGCGCAACCCGCGATTTCCTGAGCGAAGTCGCCGCCGCCACGGGCATCGACGCGACCGCAGCGCTCGCTGCCGATCCGTCGCGCCTCCCCTGGTACAGCCGCTCGGTCGACTCGACCTACCTCACCGGCAAGCGCGTTTTCATTTTCGGTGATGCCACCCACGCCATCGCCGCCGCCCGCGTCGCCCGCGACGAACTGGGATTTCAGGTCGTCGGCCTCGGCTGCTACAACCGCGAATTCGCGCGCGACATGCGCGATGCGGCTAGGCGCTATGACCTCGAACCGCTAATCACGGACGATTATCTCGAAGTCGAAGCCGCGATCGATGCGCTTTCGCCCGAACTCGTGCTCGGCAGCCAGATGGAACGCCACATCGCCAAGCGCTTCCGCATCCCCTGCGCAGTGATCTCCGCCCCCGTCCATGTCCAGGATTTCCCGGCGCGCCACAGCCCCCAGATGGGCTGGGAAGGCGCAAATGTGCTGTTCGACAGCTGGGTCCACCCGCTGACGATGGGGCTGGAGGAACATCTGCTGACGATGTTCCGCGACGATTTCGAATTTTCGGACGGCGCGGGGTCAAGTCATCTGGGGCATGCGCAGTCTTCACCCCTCCCCTTCAGGGGAGAGGCCGGGGGTGGGGACGGTTCACGCGAACGGGAATCATTGGCTTGCGCGAACACGCCCCACCCCAACCCAGTTCGGCCCGTCTCGGGTCATCCGGGGGATGACCTTGGCCGAACTCCTGAAGGGGAGGGGCTTTGGCACCATGACGCCGAACGCGAACTCCGCAAAATCCCGTTTTTCGTCCGCGGCAAGGCGCGCCGCAACACTGAGGCCTTCGCCGCCGAACGCGGCCTCGCCACGATCACGCGCGACACGCTGTATGATGCAAAGGCGCATTATGCACGGTAGCCTTTCCCCCAAGGTACGGGTGGTGATCGTCACCCTCGACAACCACCTCTCGGGCTCGGCCGAACGCGCTGCGGCACAATTCGCGCGCGAAGGATCGGGGATCAGCATCGCCTTTCACGCCGCCGCCGACTGGGAACGCAATCCGTCCAGCCTCGCGCGCTGCACCGAAGACATCGCAACGGGCGACATCATCATTGCGACGATGCTGTTTCTCGAAGATCATATCAAGGCGGTCCTGCCTGCCCTGACCGCCCGCCGCGAGGATTGCGACGCGATGCTCGGCCTGATGTCCGCCAGCGAGGTCGTGAAGCTGACGCGCCTCGGCGATTACCGCATGGACAAGCCCGCGAGCGGGCCGATGGCACTGCTCAAGAAACTCCGCGGATCGTCGAAACCCGGCCAGTCGGGCGGCGCGGGACAGATGCGCATGCTCCGCCGCCTGCCCAAGATACTGAAATTCATTCCGGGTGCGGCACAGGACGTGCGCGCCTACTTCCTGACTCTGCAATATTGGCTCGCCGGGTCGGACGACAATGTCGTGGGCATGGTCCGCGCGCTGGTCGATCGTTATGCCGATGGCGATCGCCGCGACCTGCGCGGCACGATGAAGCCTGTCGCGCCGATCGAATATCCCGAACTCGGCCTATACCATCCTGCGGCTGTGCCCCGGATATTTGACGACCTACGACATCTTCCAAAAACCATATGGGCTGAGCCTGTCGAAGCCCTGTCCTTTTCTTCGACGGCGGCGCGGAAGAAGGACAACCCTTCGACAGGCTCGGGGCAAACGGCCTGTGTTGGCACGGTCGGCCTGCTGATGTTGCGGTCCTATATATTGGGCCGGGACAGCGCGCATTATGACGGCGTGATCGCGGCAATGGAAGCGCGCGGGCTGAACGTCATCCCTGCCTTCGCGAGCGGGCTCGACAGCCGCCCCGCTATCGGGAAATTCTTCATGAAGGACGGTGTAGCGACCGTCGATGCCGTCGTCTCGCTCACCGGCTTCTCGCTCGTCGGTGGTCCCGCCTATAACGACGCCAAAGCTGCCGAAGACATGCTGGCGGCGCTCGATGTGCCTTATATCTCGGCGCACCCGCTCGAATTCCAGACGCTTGAGGCCTGGGGCGCAGGGCGCAACGGCCTGCTCCCGCTCGAAGCGACGATGATGGTCGCGATCCCCGAACTCGACGGCGCAATCCTGCCCGCGACATTCGGCGGCCGGTCGGACGGATCGGGCCAGCCCTGCACCGGCTGCGCACGCGGATGCGTCTTCCCTACCGGTGGCCTGATCCGCGAAATGCGCGCCTGCCCCGAGCGCGCCGAAGCGCTCGCTGCCAAAGTCGGCAAGCTGGTGAGCCTGCGCCGTTCGGACCGCGCCGACCGCAAACTCGCGCTCGTCCTGTTCAACTTCCCGCCCAACGCCGGCGCAACCGGCACGGCCGCTTATCTATCGGTTTTCGAATCAGTCTTTGCGACGCTGACCCGCCTGAAAGCAGAAGGCTACACCGTCACCCTCCCCGCCAGCGTCGACGCGCTGCGTGATGCACTGCTCAAAGGAAACGCAGAACGCTACGGCGCCGACGCCAATGTCCATGCGCGCATTGCCGCCGACGATCATGTCCGCCGCGAGCCGCACCTTCGCGAAATCGAAGCGCAATGGGGCCCCGCGCCGGGCAAGGCGCAAACCGACGGCGGCAGCATCCACGTCTATGGTGCGCAGTTCGGAAATGTCTTCGTCGGTGTCCAGCCTAGCTTCGGCTATGAAGGCGATCCGATGCGGATGCTGTTCGAAGGGACCTTCACGCCCACGCATGCGTTCAGCGCTTTCTACCGTTACCTGCGCGAAGATTTTGCCGCCGATGCCGTCCTCCATTTCGGCACGCACGGCGCGCTCGAATTCATGCCGGGCAAGCAGGCCGGGCTATCGGCCAAATGCTGGCCCGAGCGGCTGATAGGTGATGTGCCCAATTTCTATCTCTACGCGTCGAACAATCCGTCCGAAGGCCTTATCGCCAAGCGCCGGTCGAGCGCGACGCTGATCTCCTACCTGACCCCCGCGCTGACCGAGGCTGGGCTTTATGCGGGCCTCAACGATCTCAAAGTCCTGCTCGACCGCTATCGCAGCTCGCCCGACGGTGACGAGCGCGCCGCGCTGACGCCGATGATCGAAGAGGCTGCGGCGGCGCTCGACCTCATATCCCCCCTCCCCTTCAGGGGAGGGGCCGGGGGTGGGGAAGGTTCAACAGAGCCAATGGCATTGGTTCGAGCGGACCCACCCCACCCCAACCCCTCCCCTGAAGGGGAGGGGCTTAAGATCGACATGCTCGCAACCCAACTCTACGAACTCGAAGCAACGCTGATCCCGGAGGGATTGCACGCGATCAACGAGGACGAGCTTGGCGGCGTCGTCCGCGCGCTCGATGCCAAGTTCATCCGCCCCGCGCCCGGCGGTGACTTGCTCCGCAACCCCGACGTTCTGCCCACCGGCCGCAACATCCACGGCTTCGACCCGTTCCGCATCCCGAGCCGCTTCGCGATGCAGGACGGCGGCGCACAGGCGGACGCGCTCATCGCCCGCCATATTGCAGACACGCGCAGCGCACCGACCACGCTCGCAATGGTCCTGTGGGGGACCGACAATCTCAAATCCGAAGGCGCGCAGATCGCGCAGGCGCTGGCGCTGATTGGTGCCCGCCCGCGTTTCGACAGTTACGGACGGCTGGCGGGGGCCGAACTCATCCCGCTCGCAGAGCTTGGCCGCGCGCGCATCGATGTCATCGTCACCCTGTCGGGCATTTTCCGCGATCTCTTGCCCTTGCAGACGCGGATGCTTGCCGAAGCCGCTTTCCTTGCCGCCAGCGCCGACGAACCGCTTGACCAGAACCACGTCCGCGCCAACAGCCTGATGCATCAGGCCAAACATGGCTGCGACCTCGAAACCGCGGCCTTGCGCGTCTATTCGAATGCCGAAGGGGCTTACGGCGCCAACGTCAATCTGATGATCAACAATGGCGCGTGGACCGATCCTGACGAGCTTGCCAACGCCTTCGAAAGCCAGAAAGGCTATGCCTACGGCCGCAGCGGCATCGCGAGCCGCAACAAGCCGCTGTTCGAAAGTGCACTCGCGACGGTCGAACTCGCTTATCAGAACCTCGATTCAGTCGAACTGGGCGTCACCACCGTCGATCATTATGTCGACGGTCTGGGCGGGATCAGCCGCTCGGTCGCCCGCGCACGGGGCGAGAGCATCCCCGCTTACATCGTCGACGCGACGCAGGGGTCGGGCAGCAAGGTCCGCACGATCGGCGAACAGGTCGACCTCGAAACGCGCACGCGGATGCTCAATCCGGTCTGGTATGAAGGAATGCTGCGCCACGGCTTCGAAGGCGTCCGCAACATCGAAGCGTCGGTCACGAACACGATGGGCTGGTCCGCGACCACCGAAGGGGTTTCGCCGTGGGTCTATCAGAAGATCAGCGAAACCTATGTGCTCGACGATGCGATGCGCGAACGCCTCTCCGCGCTGAACCCCAAATCGACCGCCCGGATGGCGAGTCGCCTGCTCGAAGCGAGCGACCGCCAGTTCTGGGCGCCCGACGCCGCCACCCTCGCTGCATTGCACGCCGCATCCGACGCCATCGAAGATCGGCTCGAAGGGATCGCGGCGTGAGGAATTTCTCTCCCTCGTCATTTCCGCGAAGGCGGGAATGACGAAGTTTATTGAAGGTAACGCATAATGGCACTCATGGACCCACCCCTGCGCTCACGCCTCGACGGCGACGGCAGCGTGCAAGTGAAGCTCGATCCGGGCGACAAGATCGGCAATGCCAAGGTCATTGCGGTTTATGGCAAGGGCGGGATCGGCAAATCGACGACCAGCTCGAACCTGTCCGCCGCGCTCTCGCTGCTCGGCAAGCGCGTGCTCCAGATCGGCTGCGATCCCAAGCATGACTCGACGTTCACGCTGACCAAGAAGCTGATGCCGACTGTCATCGATGTGCTCGAAACCGTCGAATTCCATGCCGAAGAGCTTCGCCCCGAGGACTATATGTTCGAAGGATTCAACGGCGTCATGTGCGTCGAAGCGGGCGGACCCCCGGCGGGCACGGGCTGCGGCGGTTATGTGGTGGGGCAGACGGTGAAATTGCTCAAGCAGCACCACCTGCTCGAAGACACCGATGTCGTCATTTTCGACGTCCTCGGCGATGTCGTGTGCGGCGGTTTTGCCGCGCCGTTGCAACATGCCGAACGTGCGGTCGTCGTTGCCGCGAACGATTTCGACAGCATCTTCGCGATGAACCGCATTGTCGCCGCCATCAAAGCCAAGTCGAAAAACTATGACGTGCGCATGGCGGGTGTCATCGCCAACCGCAGCGCCGCGACTGACGAGATCGACCGGTTCAATGCCGCGACCGGCCTGAAAACGCTCGCGCATTTCCCTGACTTGGACGCGATCCGCCGCAGCCGCCTCAAAAAATGCACGATCTTCGAAATGGAAGACACGCCCGAAGTGGAGGCAGTACGCAAGGAATATCTCCGCCTTGCCGCGACGCTGTGGGCAGGCACCGACGCACTTGATGCGATGCCGATGAAGGATCGTGACATTTTCGAATTTCTGGGTTTCGAATGATGGCGAGTGCGTCACCCAACCGCGTCCCCTCGGCTCCGCTCGGGAAGGCAGGAAGTTACGCGCAGAGCAAGGCCAGACTCGAAACCTATTTCGACCGCACGGCACGTGACGCGTGGGAGCGGCTGACGTCGGACGCACAAGTCAGCGGCATTCGCGCCACCGTGCGTGCGGGCCGTGACAAGATGCGCGCCACGATCCTTGACATGCTGCCTGCCGACATGACCGGCCTGCGGCTGCTCGATGCCGGGTGCGGCACGGGGTCACTCGCGGTCGAAGCGGCCATGCGCGGGGCCGAGGTGGTCGCCATCGACGTCGCGGCAGGCCTTGTCGACATCGCCCGCAAGCGCGCGCCCGTCGGCCTGAAGATCGACTGGCGCAGCGGTGACATGCTGTCGTCCGGCCTCGGCAGCTTCGACCATGTCGTCGCAATGGATTCGCTCATCCATTATCGCGCGTTCGATATCGTCGACGTCATCACCACTCTCGCAGCGCGGACACGCGGATCGATTCTGTTTACCTTTGCGCCGAAAACGCCCTTGCTCACCGCGATGCACACTGCGGGACTGCTCTTCCCCCGCGCGGACCGCGCCCCCGCGATCATCCCGGTCACCGAAACGCTGCTGCGCGAACTGCTCACGCGCGCGATCCCCACCAGGAAAGTGGGCCGCAGTACGCGGATTTCGGGCGGTTTCTATACCAGTCAGCTGCTCGAAGTCGCATGAAGAACCCGCTGCGCCCCGACATGTGGAACCGCCTCGGTACGAGCTTCCTGCCGTTCGCCGATGCCGCAAGCGCCGAATTGCCGCTCAGCCGCATCCTGCGCCTCTCGCTGTTTCAGGTCTCTGTCGGCATGTGCGCCGTGCTGCTCACGGGCACGCTCAACCGTGTGATGATCGTCGAGCTCAAGATGTCGTCGGCGCTCGTCGCGCTGATGGTTTCGATCCCGCTGCTGTTTGCACCCTTGCGCGCGCTCATCGGGCATAAATCGGATACGCACCGCTCGGTGCTCGGCTGGAAGCGCGTGCCCTATATCTGGTTCGGCACGCTGATGCAGTTCGGCGGGCTGGCGATCCTCCCCTTTGCGCTGCTCATCATGTCGGGCGGCGGTGTCGGGTCGCCGGTCATTGGTCAGGTCGGCGCGGCGATCGGTTTCCTGTTGGTCGGCGCAGGCATGCACACGACGCAGACGGCCGGCCTTGCGCTCGCCACCGATCTTGCGAGCGAGGAAAAAGCGCCGCGGGTCGTCGCGCTGCTTTACGTCATGCTTCTGGTCGGGATGATGATCAGCGCCCTCGTGATTGGCCGCTTGCTGGTCGACTTCACGCCCACGCATCTCGTCCAGATCGTTCAGGGGGTCGCCGCGCTCACTGCACTGCTCAATGTCATTGCGCTCTGGAAACAGGAAGCACGCGATCCGCATCGCACGGCACTGACCGCCGAACATCCCGAATTCGGTACGGTGTGGGCCGCTTTCATCGCTGTGTCAGCGACCCGTCGTCTGCTCGTCGCCATCGGCCTTGGGGCTGCGGCCTTTGCAATGCAGGACGTCCTGCTGGAACCTTATGGCGGACAGGTGCTCGGCCTTTCGGTCGGCGCGACGACTTCGCTGACGGCGCTGTGGGCGATCGGCACGCTGATCGGATTTGCGATTGCGGCGCGCACGCTGGGCGCGGGCTCCGATCCGCATCGCCTTGCGGGCAATGGGGGTGTCGCGGGCATGGCGGCATTTCTGATGATCATCTTTGCCGCGCCCACGCATTCGGTCGGACTGCTCTGCGTCGGGGCGGCGACAATGGGATTTGGCGGCGGGCTGTTTTCAGTCGGCTCGCTCACCGCGGCGATGGCGCTTTCAAAGGATGGTCAGTCGGGCCTTGCCCTTGGTGCATGGGGCGCAGTGTCGGCAACCTGCGCGGGGTCGGCAATCCTGCTCGGTGGACTGCTTCGTGATGCGATCAAGGGGTCGTCGGGCTATACCGCTGTGTATCTGACCGAAATCATCTTGTTGCTTGCCATGCTGATTGCCATCGGCCCGCTGGTCCGGCGGGTCGGCGGGGCGTTCGAAACCTATCCTAGCGGGAAATTCGGCCTGACCGAATTTCCGACCTGAATATTGGCCGAAGGGAAATAGCCATGACTGTCATGATTGCCGGAAACATCGATTGGGCGCTGCTTGCGCTCTGGGCATTTTTTCTGTTTTTCATCGTGCTGGTCGTTTATCTTCAGCGCGAATCCTATCGCGAAGGCTATCCGCTGGAAGATGAAGTGACGGGCAAATATGACAGTCGCCATCCGCTCCTCCTGATCCGCAAGAAAACGTTCAAGCTCCCGTTTGACCGGGGGGCTGTGACAGTGCCCGATTATGACGATCGCGAACCGGTCGAATTCGCCGCACGACGGACCGACCGGTCGCCGGGATCGCCTTATGTCCCGACAGGCAACCCGCTGGTCGATGGCGTTGGCCCTGCGGCCTGGGCGAACCGGGCAAAACTGCCCGACCTCGACTATGAAGGCCATCCGCGCATCGTACCCATCGGCGGGTCGGGCCTGTGGATCGAAGGGCGCGATCCCGATCCGCGTGGCATGACCGTCGTCGGCGTCGACGGCGCGAAAGCCGGTACAGTCACTGACATCTGGGTCGACAAGGCGGACCGGCTGATCCGCTATCTCGCGATCGACACCGGCAGCCGCACCGTCCTCGCGCCGATGACGATGTCAAAAATAAACCGCCGCACCAATGTGGTGACGATCGACGCCGTCCGCGCCGACCAGTTTGCCGACGCGCCGGCGACCGAACAGGCAGCGACGATCACCCTGTACGAAGAAGAACGCGTCCAGGCCTATTTCGGTGGTGGCTATCTGTACGCCACACGCGCCCGGCAGGAGCCGATCCTGTGATTATCGAATATGACAATGAACCGATTCCGGGCCTGCCGGGGTTCCTGCCCAAGGGCGAGGAGATCCTGTGGCAGGGCGCGCCCGACTGGCGCCGGCTGGCAATGAACGCGTTGCACATCCGCAAGGTCGCGGTGTATTTCGGACTGCTGGCGGCACTTGGTGCCGTACAGTCCTTGCGGGGTGCGGCATCATGGACAGGCATCGGCGCGACGATGGCGGTCGGTGTGCTTGGCATCGGCATATTGACCCTGATCGCCTGGGGCACGGCACGCTCGACCATGTATACGCTGACCAACCGGCGGATCGTCATGCGCATCGGTATCGCGCTGCCCAAATGCATCAACCTGCCGCTGTCGGTGATCGGTGCGGCGGACCTCGCGCTGCACAATGACGGCACTGGCGATATTGCCTTGTCGCTGAACGCGGCGCAACGCCTCGGCTATATTCAGTTGTGGCCGCATGCGCGCCCGTGGGCGGTTGCCGTCCCACAACCGATGCTGCGTGCGATACCCGATGCACAGGCAGTCGCGGCGATGCTGGCACGCGCCTGTGGTGCCCGGCTGCAGGTCGCACCGGCACAGCGTTTCGAACAGGCGATAGCAGCATGAGCGCCGCGCATCATCAGGACGAATTTCCACGGGGGATGCTGATGCTCGCGGGCGTTCTGGTCGGGGGTGCCCTGCTGATGACGGCGACTATCCGCCTTGCGCATATCCCCCCGCAAGCGTCGCCTGCGCGCGAACGTGCAGCAGCGCATGTCGCCATCGTGTCATCGCGTGACCTGCGGTTTCTTGATGAGACCGACGGTTCGGTGCGTGTGATCGACGTCGCCACCGGACGCGTCGCGGGCGGTGTCGATCGTGACAGCAAAAGTGGCTTCATCCGCGGCGTCATGCGTGGCCTGATGCGCAACCGGCATCAACGCGGCGTGGGCATCGCGCCGCCGTTCCGCCTGACGCTGTGGGCCAATGGCCAGGTCTCGATCACCGATACGACATCGGGTTACGTAACAGACCTCAGTGCCTTTGGAGAGACCAATCGCGCGGCGTTTGTGGCGTTGCTCACATGAGCAGGTCCTTTGACACGCCCTGCACGATCGAAGTCGAACATGGCTTTGACCATCTGCATGCGCATGTCGAACTTGACGGCGATGTGCCGATCTATCCCGGTGACAAAGTGCGCGTCCACGGCAGCGCGATCCGGCTGCCCTATGGTGAGCGCCTCGTCGAACATCGCATGGCAACGGTCACGCGCGCGACGGCGATGGGGCGGGCGTGGACCAGATTCTGCGCGCGGTTCGAACTTGCCGAACTTTACGAACTCAGCTTTTCGGGCGGACGCAACTTATGACCGAGATGACGCACAATTTCACGCAGGAAGACGCGCACGCAATCGCGACGCAGGACACCGTGCTCTCACCCCGTTTCTACACAACAGATTTCGACGCGATGGACCGGATCGACGTCTCGCTCGTCCGCGCCGAATGGGATGCGCTGATCGCCGAAATGACGGCCGATCCGAACAAGAGTCACTTCAAGAAATCAGAGAGCTTCGACGGCATCATCGCTGCGATGGAGCCGAACCTCCGCCGCGAATTCGTCGACTTCCTCGTGTCCTCGCTCACGTCCGAATTTTCGGGCTGCATCCTCTATGCCGAAATCGCCAGGCGCACCAAAAACCCCGATGCCAAGGCGCTGTTCAAGCTGATGGCGCGCGACGAAAGCCGTCATGCCGGTTTCATCAATGACAGCTTGAAAGACGCAAACATCGGCATCGATCTGGGCTTTCTCACCAGGACCAAGAAATACACGTTTTTCCGTCCGAAGTTCATTTTCTACGCGACCTATCTGTCCGAAAAAATCGGCTATGCGCGCTACATCACGATATTCCGCCATCTCCAGCGCAATCCGGACCGGATGATCCACCCGATTTTCAACTGGTTCGAACTCTGGTGCAACGACGAATTCCGCCACGGTGAAGCCTTTGCGCTGTTGATGCGTGCCGATCCGAAACTGCTGACCGGCCTCAACCGCTTGTGGATCCGCTTCTTCCTCGTTGCGGTCTATGCAACGATGCTCGTCCGCGATCATGCCCGCCCGCATTTCCATGCCGCGCTCGGCATCGACCCGACCGACTATGATTACGAAGTGTTCCGCGTGACATCGCAGATCACGCGGCAGGTTTTCCCGATCGTGCTTGACAGCGACAGCCCCAGATTCCGCGCGCTGATGATGAACATCCTCCGCGCCAATCAGGCTTTGCCCACTGCCGGCATTTTCGGGCGCGCTAAGGCCTATGCGACGATCGGCACCAGCATGCTCCGCCTCTATTTCATGCGGACCGAGGCCAATGCGTTGCCCGTCAGCACCCGTCTGGTCCCGGCGTGGTGACGGGCTTGTTTTCTTCTTCCCCCTCCCCTGAAGGGGAGGGGCTATGAGTGCCACCGCGCACGTCCTCCCGCTGCTGTATGTGGTGATGCTGTGGTTCTTCTCCACCGCGCTCATTGTCGCGCTTGATCATCGCGCGCGCGGGCCGCTCGCACTTGCCATGTGCGGCGGCGCGGCATGCGCTGCCGTCGCGGTTATCGCCCTGCTCGCACCCAGCGGCGACGCTTTTGCCGCTTATGCGAGCTTTACCGCCGCGTTCGTCATCTGGGGCTGGCACGAACTGTCGTTCCTGACCGGTGCGATCACCGGCCCGCGCCGCGATCCGCTTCCCGAAGGGGCAACTGGCTGGACGCGATTCCGCCTGTCTGCCGCGACGGTGATCCACCACGAACTTGCGCTCGCAACAACCCTGATCATTCTCACGCTCGTCAGCCATGGCCACCCGAACACCGCCGGCGTTTATGCCTTTTCCATTCTCTTTGCGATGCGGCTGTCGACCAAGCTGAACATTTTCATGGGTGTGCCCAATTTTTCGACCGAAATGCTTCCGCCGCAACTCGCTTATCTCAAAAGCTATTTCCGCACCCGCGCGTTCAATCCGCTGATGCCGATGTCGCTTTTGCTCGGCATGGCCCTGACCTGCTGGCTGGGCGGCACCGCGCTTGCCGCGACGGGCGACACTGCTGTCACATGGTCTTTGCTTACCGGCCTCGCGCTGCTGGGCGTAGTCGAACATCTGTTTCTGGTCTTGCCGCTGGCGGACAGCGCGCTGTGGCGCTGGGTGATTCCCGATGCAAAAAGAATATAAGACGGAGGGGTTTATGGATTACGAGGCGTTATTCACCGGGCAGCTGGACGCTCTGCGTGAAGCCGGCAATTACCGGGTGTTTGCCGAACTCGAACGCAAATGCGGCGCATTCCCCGGCGCGAAACGCTATGCCGATGACGGCAGCGTCCAGGATGTGACGGTCTGGTGTTCGAACGATTATCTCGGCATGGGCCAGCATCCCAAGGTGCTCGACGCGATGCACGACACGCTCGACCGCTGCGGCGCGGGCGCAGGCGGCACGCGCAACATTTCGGGGACCAGCCATGAGCATGTCCTGCTCGAACGCGAACTGGCCGACCTCCATAACAAAGAGGCGGCCCTGATCTTCACCTCGGGCTATGTTTCGAACTGGGCCGCGCTTGGCACGCTCGCCGCGCGGCTTCCCAACTGCGTCGTCCTGTCAGACGCGCTCAACCACGCCTCGATGATCGAAGGCATCCGCCACAGCCGTGCACAATGCCTGAAATTCAAGCATAACGACCCCGAAGATCTCGACCGTCTGCTCGCCAGCGTCGAACCCGGCAGCCCCAAACTCGTCGCCTTCGAAAGCGTCTATTCGATGGACGGTGACATCGCCCCCATCGCCGAAATCCTCGATGTTTGTGACAAGCACGGCGCCATGTCGTACATCGACGAAGTCCATGCCGTCGGCCTCTATGGCCCGCGCGGCGGCGGCATTGCCGAACGCGAAGGACTGATGGACCGGATCACCGTCATCGAAGGAACGCTGGGCAAGGCATATGGCGTCATGGGCGGCTATATCGCCGGGTCCAAGGCGATGTGCGATTTCGTGCGCAGCTTTGCGAGCGGGTTCATTTTCTCGACCGCACTCCCCCCCGCGATTGCGGCCGGGGCTGCCGCCTCGATCCGCCACCTGAAAGAATCGCAGATCGAACGCGTCCGTCATCAGAACCGCGTCGCCATCGTCCGGTCGCGGCTCGACGCGCTCGGCATTCCGCACATCGACAACCCCAGCCATATCATTCCGGTCATGGTCGGCGATCCGCATCATTGCAAGATGATCAGCGACTGGCTGATGGCGAACCACGGCATTTATGTGCAGCCGATCAACTATCCGACTGTGCCCAAAGGCACAGAACGCCTGCGCATCACGCCCTCACCGGTTCACACGGATCGTGACATCGACAAGCTGATCGAAGCACTGAGCGAAATCTGGTCGCAATGTGCGCTGGCGCGGCGGGCAGAAGCTGCGTAGCGCGCGAGCACAAAGCGGCTAGAGCGGGATGACATTTGACTGATTCAAAGGGGATTCCCATTGGGTCATTT
>CAXTTJ010000042.1:0-18573 GCA_964247235.1 uncultured Sphingomonadaceae bacterium | reverse complement strand
TCGGCATGGTCGGCATCAACGTGCCGATCCCGGTGCCGGTCGCCTATCACAGCTTTGGCGGGTGGAAGCGCAGCGCGTTCGGCGACACCAACCAGCATGGCATGGAAGGCGTGAAATTCTGGACGAGAGTCAAGACGATCACCCAACGCTGGCCCGATGGGGGTGCGGGCGATGGTGCGAATGCGTTCGTCATCCCGACGATGGGGTGACGCCAGTGCGCGATATCATCATTGCCCGCGACGGCAATGCCGGTCGTATCCGGCTTAACCGGCCATCGGCGCTTCATGCGCTGACGACCGCCATGTGCCTGGACATCAGCGAAGCGCTGGCGGCGTTTGCAACCGATGATGCGGTTGACGTGGTCGTGATCGATCATGCGGCCGCGCCAGATGGCGATCCCGGAAAATCACGCGGATTTTGTGCGGGTGGCGATATCCGGTTGCTCGCGGCCTCAGGGGCGGGGGATGGCAAAGAGGCGCGGGCGTTTTTCCATGCCGAATACCGGATGAACCACCGGCTGTTCACTTATTCCAAACCCACCGTCGCGATCATGGACGGGATCACGATGGGCGGCGGCGTCGGCATTGCGCTTCCGTGTACTTATCGGGTTGCGACCGAAAACACGCGTTTTGCCATGCCGGAAACGGGGATCGGCCTGTTCCCCGATGTCGGTGGGGGCTGGTATCTGTCGCGCCTGCCGGGACAGGTCGGCAAGTTCCTCGCGCTCACGGGCGCACGGCTTGACGGAGCCGAATGCCTCGCGCTCGGCCTTGCCACGCATTACATGCCCTCAGACGCGGTTTCAAGCGCCGTGGCATCGCTGCACGGCGGGGCTGGCATCGCGAACAGCCTGAAGGCGGCGCATGGTGCTGGTGCGCCGATTGCCAGGATCGTCGGGAACCGGACGCATATCGACCGGCTGTTCGCAGCCGACAGCGTTGCCGCGATCATGGCTGCGCTCAAGGCCGATGGCAGCGACTGGGCACGGAAAGAACTGGCAACACTCCTCACCAAATCGCCGCTGTCGATGGCGGTTGCGCTGCGCCAGCTGCGCGAAGGGGCGGCGATGGCCGATTTTGCGAGCGAGATGGTTCAGGAATATGCAATCGCCATGCATATGGTCCACACCCGTGATTTCATCGAAGGCGTCCGCGCGCTCATCATCGACAAGGACAATGATCCGCAATGGGTGCCCGATGTCGATCCCGCCGATGTCGATGCGATCTTTGCCCCGATGCCCGCCGGACAGGAATGGACGCCGCAATGACTTTCGAGACCATCCTCGTCGAAACCCGCGATGCTGTGACTCTGGTGACGCTCAACCGTCCGCAGGCGCTGAACGCGCTTAACAGCCAGATTCTTGCCGACCTGACCGTCGCCTTTGCCGCCTATGATGCAGACCCCGGCCAGCGCTGCCTGGTCCTGACCGGCAGTGACAAGGCGTTCGCGGCAGGGGCCGATATCAAGGAAATGGCCGATCAGTCGTTCGCAGCGATGTACGCCGGCAACGTCTTCGCGGGCTGGGAACGGATCACCGCGACGCGCAAGCCGTGGATCGCGGCCGTCAACGGCTTTGCGCTTGGCGGCGGGTGCGAAGTCGCGATGATGGCGGATTTCATCATCGCAGGCGACACTGCAAAATTCGGCCAGCCCGAGATCAAGCTGGGCGTCACTCCTGGCATGGGCGGGTCGCAGCGCCTGACGCGCGCCGTCGGCAAAGCGAAAGCGATGGAGATGTGCCTGACCGGCCGGATGATGGGGGCCGAGGAGGCCGAGCGCAGCGGCCTTGTCGCGCGTGTCGTCGCCGCGGCCGATCTGATCGACGAAGCGATGAAGACGGCCACCGCCATTGCGGCAATGCCCCCGCTTGCCGCGATAGCCACGAAGGAAATGGTGGGTGCGGTGTTCGAGACGACACTGACGCAGGGCATCCTGTTCGAACGCCGCCTGTTCCACGGCCTGTTCGGGACCGACGACCAGAGCGAAGGCATGGCCGCATTCGTCGCGAAACGGCCGGGACACTGGACAGGGACATGACCATGAAGATTGCCTTTATCGGTTTGGGCAATATGGGCGGCGGGATGGCGGCAAACCTTGTCAAGGCCGGGCATCAGGTACACGCGTTCGACCTGAACGAAGCCGCCATGACAAAAGCGGCCACAGCAGGATGCAGGCCGTTCGCAACGGTTCGCAGTGCCGTGGCCGGGGTCGACGCGGTCGTGTCGATGCTGCCCGATGGCGCGATCGTGGCGCAAACCTATGAGGCCGATGTGATTGGCATTGTTCCAGCCGGTGCGCTGCTTCTCGACTGTTCGACCATCGACGTCGCCGCGGCACAGCATATCGCCGCCGCGGCCGCCGGACAGGGGCATGCAATGGTCGATGCCCCTGTGTCCGGCGGGATCGCGGCGGCCAGCGCGGGCACGCTTACTTTCATGGTCGGCGGGTCGGCGGATGCTTTCAAACGCGCCGACGCCATCCTGTCAGACATGGGCAGTGCAGTGATCCACGCCGGATCGAACGGCGCCGGGCAGGCCGCCAAAATATGCAACAACATGATCCTGGGCGCGACCATGGCAGCGACGTGCGAAGCGTTTGTGCTTGCCGAAAAACTCGGGCTCGATGCACAGCGATTTTACGACATCGCGTCGGTTTCTTCGGCACAGAGCTGGTCGATGACGCGCTATTGCCCGGTCCCGGGGGTCGGCCCGCAGTCACCCGCAGACCGCAATTACGAAGGCGGATTCGCCGCTGCCCTGATGCTGAAGGACATGCGCCTGTCGCTCGATGCCGCGCGTGAATCCGGTGTCACGATGCCAGTGGCGGCCTGTGCCGCTGATCGATATCAGGCGCTGGTCGACACAGGGCAGGGTGGACGCGATTTTTCGGCGGTCATCAAACTTGATTTATAAGATCATCTGATCCGGCAAACCGATCCGGCTTAACGTTACGGGATTTTTTATGCAGAGTTTTGATTGGGCCGATGCCCTTCTTCTCGACGATCAGCTGAGTGACGAAGAGCGGCTGATCCGTGATGCGGCGCGCGAGTATGCGCAGGGCGAGCTGCTTCCGCGCGTGACCGACGCGTTCCTGAACGAAGTGACCGATCCCGATATTTTTCGCGAGATGGGCGCGCTTGGCCTGCTCGGCCCGACGATCGATCCCGCTTATGGCGGTGCGGGCGCCTCTTATGTGGCCTATGGCCTGATCGCGCGCGAGATCGAGCGGGTCGATTCGGGCTATCGTTCGATGCTGAGCGTCCAGTCGAGCCTCGTCATGTATCCCATTTCGACTTATGGGTCGGACACGCAGAAGCGTCGCTATCTGCCCAAATTGGCGAGCGGCGAATGGATCGGCTGCTTTGGCCTGACCGAGCCGGACGCGGGGTCCGATCCGGCAGGGATGACGACGCGTGCCCGCAAAGTCGATGGCGGTTACCTGCTCTCGGGCGCAAAAACATGGATTTCCAATGCGCCGATCGCCGATGTGTTCGTCATCTGGGCGAAATCGGATGCGCATGGCGACGGCATTCGCGGTTTCATTGTCGACAAGGGGGCAAAGGGGCTGTCCGCGCCGAAGATCGAGGGCAAGCTGTCGCTGCGCGCCTCGGTCACGGGGATGATCCTGATGGACGAGATCGCGCTGGGCGAAGACGCGCTGCTGCCCGACGTGCAGGGGCTGAAAGGGCCGTTCGGCTGCCTCAACCGTGCCCGTTACGGCATCAGCTGGGGGGCGATGGGTGCGGCCGAGGCCTGTTTCCACGCCGCCCGCGGTTACGGGCTTGACCGCCACCAGTTCGGCCGGCCGCTTGCCGCGACCCAGCTGTTTCAAAAGAAACTTGCCGACATGCAGACCGAAATCGTCCTCGGGCTTCAGGCCAGCCTGCGCGTCGGCCGGCTGATGGACGACCATCGGTTTACGCCCGAAATGGTTTCGATCGTCAAACGCAACAATGTCGGCAAGGCGATTGATATTGCGCGTGCTGCCCGTGACATGCACGGCGGCAACGGCATTGCGGCGGACTATCACGTGATGCGCCACGCGATGAACCTTGAATCCGTCAACAGCTATGAAGGCACGCATGATGTCCATGCGCTGATCCTGGGGCGCGCCATCACGGGCATCGCTGCGTTCTGATCAGGTCAGGGCGCGGTGTCGGCAGCAGAGGCATTGCCACCATGGTCTGAAAGCGCCGACCAGAAGGTCGCGTCTTCCTGTCCCAGTGACCAGATCGAGACGCTGGCGATATTTTGCGACAGGGCATATTGCGCCTTTATCCGGATACTTTTCGTATTTTCGTACCAGACGACATGTGCCTTGCCCCCCGACACATAATGGAATTCCGGGCTTGAGGAGGCGCTATCCCACACCGGTGTTGCGCCCGTCGATGCGATGAGCGCAGGGATCGCGTTCCATTTGACCTGAACACCAGTGACGTCGGTCAGATTCCAGTCATAGCCATAGGCGGCAATCCCCATGCTGATCTTTGCCCTGGGCATGACAGAGGCGGCATAGGCGATCGTTGCCTGTACCCAGTTCAGGCCAGCAACCGGACCATTTGCGCGCCATGGTCCGTTCTGGTCATAGGTCATCACCTGTACAAGATCCGACGCGGCACCGATGGCCGCATAGTCAAACGCACCGGTCCATGTGTCACCCGGGGTATTTGCGTGTGTCGCCGGTACCGATACGATCAGCTTTCGCGAAATTGCGTGCAACGCCGTGGCCAGTTTTTGAACGAAGCGGGTCATCAACCGGCGATCGGTCCGGGTGACGGATTCGAAATCGAGATTGATCCCGGCGATGCCGTTCGTCCGAGCGAGAGCAACCATAGTTTTGATTGCGTTGATCTGTGCGGGACCTGTTTTGAGGATGGCATGCGCAATCGCAGCGTCGAAAGCAGAGGTGCCGAAGTTTGAAATCACGGCATAAAGCGCAATGCCGTTTGCATCGGTGACTGCCTTTACGTTCGACGGCATCGACCCTTTCAGGGCGCCGGATGAATCAATGGCATAGCGGTCAGCCGCCAGCGTCTGTATTTTCGATGCATTTGTCTGAAGCGATGCGTCCGACGCGGTTCCCGTGTAATAGGCCAATATGGTCGGCGCGGCATGTGAGAGCGTTGGTACCGACAGCGCGGTGACCGCCAGGAACATCCGGTTCTTCATGGCGAAATTCTGCGCATCCTCAAAATTTTATGCGGGATGTTGGTAATGTCAAATCAGCACCGGGCGTTATCCCACTCTGGCCGGTCGGGCCTGTATTGCCATGATGCCAAGTGCGGGATCATCGGTAAAAAAAGCATCGAGGCCAGTCGCCAGATAGCGCTGTATCTCGGCAATGCTGCCCTGGGGGTTGCGGGCGTCGTCCCCCTTGTCATTGCGGAAATCGGCGGCGAGGAAATGGTTTTCGGGCCGGAACGTCCACACGCTGACGAGAAGGCCTGCGCGGTGTGCCGCCTCGACCAGACCGCTTGGCTGGCCCAGCTTGCCATCCGGCCCGGTCGGAATCACCAGCCGCAGCGATGGCGCGATATAATCGGCATAGGTCGCGACATCGGCAAGCCCTGCGGGCGTCAGCATATCGGCATATCGCCCGTTCATGCCGGCCGCCGCCAGATCGGCGGGCTGTTGCGCCGGATCGCCGATCAGCTGCATCAACTGTATGTTACGAGATGTGGCAAAGACCGTCCGCAATGTCTTGAGATTGCGCGTCTCGAACGATTGAATGATGACGGGCGCGCGGTTCAGATATGGACTTTTGCGGACATGATCGATCAGATGCGGTTCCAGTGACAGACCGGCATCGGCGAAATAGGTCGAATGCTTGATTTCGGGAATGAGACCGATTGTCCGCCCGCGCGCAGCGGCCTCACCTGCCACGAAATCGACGATTTCCTCGAAGGAAACGAGCTGGAATTCGCCATCATAACGCTGGCTTTCCGGTCTGTGTGTCCCGAGCCGTTCCCTGGCACGCAGCGTTTTGAGTTCTGCAAAGGTGAAATCTTCGGTGAACCAGCCTTGCTGATGCGTGCCGTCGATCATTTTGGTGGTCTTGCGCGCGGCGAATTCGGGCCGGGCCGCGATGTCGGTTGTCTCTGCGATGTTATTTTCGTGCCGGGCGATCAGCACGCCGTCGCTGCTGATGACCAGGTCAGGCTCGATAAAATCGGCGCCGTCCTCGATCGCCCTGGCATAGGATGCGATCGTATGTTCGGGCCGCAGTGCCGAACAGCCACGATGCGCCATTACGAGCGGCCGGGCCGGACGTGTGCGCGGCGGGCGGGGTGGCCGGGGTGGTGTGCCCGCCGCTGTGCCCGTCATCGCCATTGTTCCTGCCACAGCAAGGCCGACCCCTCCCTGAAGAATAATCCGGCGAGAGATCGGCCCTGTCATCATCAGAAGCCGATCGCAAGGGTTGCGAAAAACTGGCGCGGCGGCTGGGGATAGACATTATATGTGCTGGTGTTGGAACTGGCCTGCACGGTCGAGACACCCCTTACATCGAACAGGTTCGTCACGTTCAGGCTGATCTCTGCCTTGCGCAGGCGGACCAGCGTGTCGGGCAGTTTATAGGCCAGACGCAGGCTGGCCGTAAAAATGGGATCAACCCAGGCGTCATTGGTGAAGGTGGAATACCGCCGACCGACATAATCGCCGATGACCTGCGCTTCGAACGCGTCGATCGTGACAGAGGCAATGGTCTTGTTCAGCCATGCCGGGCTGACCGGAACGCGCTTTCCACCAATCGGCACGACACCGCTGACTGTAAGAAAACCGCCGTTCCGGGTTCCGGTCGCCTGCGCGGTCGCTGTGCTATAGTCGCTGTCGTAGACTGATCGGTTGTAGGATAATGCGTTGTAAAGCGAAAAGACGTTGCCGAAGTGCAGGGTGATCGCGGTGTCGATGCCGTCTGTCTTCACGCTGCCGACATTGAACACGGCCGGCGTGCCCCCCGAAATCGAGCCGCCCCCGATTCCGCCGACAAGCGGCGAAATGCCGATCAGCCGGTCGCTGAAGTCGACATGATAATAGTTCACCTGAGCCTCCAGCCCCGTCAGGAAACCGCTTCCAAAGCTGTGGCGCGTCCGCAGGCCGATTTCATACGTCCACGATGTTTCGGGGCGCCCGTTTTTCTTGATATAGTCGAATGCGGCCTGGCTGCCGACGCTCCACGGCGCGACACCGCCACCGCCATAGGTGACAAACTGGCGCAGATTTTTCTGTACGTTGACATAAAGCTGTTCATTGCCGGTCACGTCCCATTTCGCGCCTATCGCAGGCAGGAACCAGCGTTGCGTGTTGATTTCGCCATTGGGCAATGCGCTCGATGATCCTGGCAGCGATCCGATGATCGGCTGGACCGTGAAAAAGCCGTTTGCCGATTGCAAGCTGGACTTGATGCCCGCCTGAATCAGCAGCGTCGGCGTCAGTTGCCAGTCGTCCTGAATATGAAGCTGCAACACATTGTTGCGAATTTCGCTGCCATATTGGGTGAACAGCGGGTTCGACGGGCGGATATAGGGGCTGTAATTTTCCGGACGTGTCACATCGAGTGCATACCAGCGGCGGTAGGCCGACGAACTATTATGTTCGAACCATGCCCCCGCCTCGATCTTGTGGGCGCCAAGGTCGATGTTCAGCGTTGATATCGCCCCGCCGCGGTCGATGCGATATTCGGTGGTGCGCACGGCAAAGCCCGAGTTGCCGGTTGCGATCTTCAGATTCTGGCCCGGGAAATAAAGGGCAAACAGGGTCGGCAAGGACGCAACGGTAATCGGACCCGCAACGACGCCAACACCGTCATTATGATGAAAATAAACTTGCGTCGACCAGTCGACCTTGTCCGAAACATGCGCCTGATATTTCAGATAACCGAGATAGTCCGTGCGCTGGGCATCGGAATAATAGTTGCGGTAATTCAAGGTTTCGGCGGCGGGTACGGCGCCATTGGCATCGAGATACGCAACGGCTTTGGCAAAATCAGGATAAAAGAACGGGCGGACATAAGGCTGATATGCCTGCGCTGCGGTCAGGGTCTGGCCCGCCAGCGGCTTGGTCACGGTCGTTGCATCTTCATTCGGTTCGGTCTTGTCCGAATATGAGAAATAGGCGGTCAGCCTGCCGTGGCTGTCATCATGAACCGCCTTGGCGTTGACCTGCCAGCCGCCCTGACGGCCATTGAAATCCCACGCCCGCGCGCGCTGGCGAACGGCCGAGACATAGGCGCTGTTGCCGCCCCCGAAAATGCCCGAATCGAGCCGGACATAGGTGCGCTGGGTCCCGTAGCTGCCAACTGTCTGGCTGATCTGACCGCCCGTTTCGGTGGTCGGATCGCTGGAAAATGTTTCGATGCCGCCGCCAAGATTGCTGGTCGAGGCAAGGCCAAGATCAGCGGCGCCCGTCGACACGATGACGCGCGCGACGTTTTCAGAGATGATCGAGCGCTGTGGCGACAAGCCGTTGTAATTGCCATAGGCCTGGTCACCCAGTGGCACGCCGTCCATCGTATAACCAAGCTGGTTGGACGCAAAGCCGTGGATGAAAAGCGACGCATTCTGTTCGTTATTGCCCCACGGATCGGCTGTCACATACATGACGCCGGGCAATGTCTGGATCGCCTTCAACGGGTTGACCCCGGGCAGGATCTTCTGGATTTCAACCGCCGAAATCGCTGTTGCAGACCGGGTTGCCTTGGCGCCGGTGACCACAATCGCAGCGCTTTCGGAGGCTGAGTCTTCGGCCATCACGTCATCAGCGGCCGGGGCCTGTTGCGCGAATGCCGGCGCAGCAACAGCAAGCGCCCACACGCCCGCGCCCGTCGCAAGCCACATATGAAAACGCATCTGGTTGGTCATGTCGGAAAGTCCCCTTCGCTAAGCTGCGCCTGTTCGCACCTGAAGCGCGCAGCTAGGGGGGCTTGATGACCCTTTCATTGCGTCTGTCTTTCAGTCTTGTGAAATGACGATCGCAATTCTGCTCATGGGGAGTTGTCTGTCCTGACCCTAATCATTCCAGTAGAGACGCATCGGATTGTCGACCAGCAATTTGCGCTGCAATTCGGCAGTGACCGCGAGCCGGGGCAGGATGTCGACCAGTTGCCCGTCGTCGGGAATGCGATGTTCCATATTGGGGTGCGGCCAGTCCGTTCCCCACAAGACCCGGTCGGGATAGCGTTCCACGATCGGGCGGACAACAGCAACGAAATCATCAAAAGGCGGGCCGGTGACCGACAGCCGTTCTGCCCCCGACACTTTCGTCCAGATATTCGGATGCGTGTCGAGCAGTGCCCTGAACGCCGTGATGTTGGCGCCGTCCGGTCCCTGGGCAATGTCGGGACGCCCGAGATGGTCGACGATGACCGGTGTCGGGATGGCGTGCAGGAACGGGATCAGCTCTTTGAGTCCATCGGCTTCGAAATAGACGACGGCATGCCAGCCGAGTGGTGCGATCCGGCGCGCGATATCGAGAAACCTGTCCTTTGGTGCGTTGTCGACCAGCCGCTTGAGGAAGTTGAACCGGACACCGCGGATCCCGCCGTCATGAAGCCTTAGGAGTTCGGCGTCGCTGATGTCGGGATCGACGACGGCCACCCCGCGCGCCCGGCCCCCCGATTTTTCGATGGCGTCCAGCGTGGCGGCATTGTCGGTGCCGTGGCAGCTCGCCTGAACGATGACGTTGCGTGAAAAGCCGAGATGATCACGCAGGGCGAACAGCATGGCGGCGGTCGCATCTTCGGGATGATATTTGGCTTTGGCGCTGAAAGGAAACTCAGCTTCTGGCCCAAAGACATGGACATGCGCGTCAACGGCGCCGGGTGGCGGCGTCCACGCGGGTTTCGAGGGTGCGTCGCGCCAGGTCCTGCTTTTCATCATGCAAAGATGACCCCGTCCATCAGCTTGCGTGCGGTCCGCAGCAGGGCGGCGCTGATCACGGTTCCGTCATCGCCGGTTTCAAGAACGCACGTCATCTCGCCAGTCGGATGCTCGACCGACAAGGTCTTGCGCAGGCCACCCGGAACCGAGGCAAGTGCTGCGGCAGGCGATCCGGCGATGAGGCAGGCCGTTGCGACGCTGACCGCACCCAGCACGCCGACGCTGGCATGTGCGCGTTTCGGAATGAAGCTGCGCACGGTGATCGCGCCGCCGTTGCGGGGAGGCGCGACCAGCATCATCTTTGGCACTGATTTGTCGGCCACATCGCCAAGGTTCATCATCGGTCCCGCCTGACGCCGGATCGATTCAATTCGGGCTTTCAACACGTCATGCCCGTCAAGTGCTTCGCGGCTTTCATAACCGGTGGCACCGACATCATCTGCGTTTATCACGATGCACGGCATGCCGTTGTCGATCAGCGTACAGGCGACGCCATCGATGATGTCGGCGGCATTGCCGGTGGGAAGAAGGGCGCCGCAGCTCGACCCCGCCGTATCGCGGAATTCGAGGATGACCGGTGCCGCGGTTCCCGGCACGCCGTCGATCTGCGCCGTGCCGGCATAGGCCGGATGGCCACCGGGCGTCGCGACGGTTGCAACTGCGACCTGACCGGTGTTTTCCATGTAGATGGTGACATGTGTTTCGCCGGTTCTGGCAGCGACCAGGCCGCGTTCAATTGCGAACGGTGCGATGCCGGCAAGAATATTTCCGCAATTCTGCTGATCCGTGACGATCGCCTGATCGACGAAAACTTGCAGGAACAGATAGTCGATGTCGATGCCGGGACGGTCGGACCGTGCGACAATCGCAACCTTGCTGGTCAGCGGATCAGCGCCACCCATGCCGTCGATCTGGCGCGGATCGGGCGAACCCATGACACGCAACAGGAACGGATCGCGGTCTGCGGGAAGATCGTCCCTTAGGAAATAGCCGCCTTTCGACGTGCCGCCACGCATCCACATGCAGCGGACGCCCTCAGACATATCTGAGGCCCATTTCCACCAGTTTTGCGCGCATCTTGTACATGTCGAGGCCGAGTTCGCCCGCGCCGAGGCGCCTGCGCTTGTCACTCTCGCCGGCTTCGCGCGCCTGTGCCTTTGCCAGAACGTCGGCGGCGTTTGCGCGGGGGACGACACAGACACCATCATCATCGGCGACAATCACATCGCCTGGCTGAATCGCGGCATTGGCGCAGACGATCGGGACGTTCACCGATCCGAGTGACGTCTTGATCGTGCCCTGTGCGCTCACGGCCTTTGACCAGACGGGAAAGCCCATTTCGGTCAGGTCGCGGACATCGCGCACGCCGGCATCGATAATCAGGCCGCGACAGCCGCGCGCCTGGGCCGATGTTGCGAGCAGATCGCCGAAATAACCGTCCTCACAAGGACTTGTCGGCGCGAGGACGAGGATGTCGCCCGACGCGACCTGTTCGATCGCGACATGGAGCATCCAGTTGTCGCCCGGAGGCGATGATATCGTGATCGCTGATCCCGCGATCCGCGCACCGGTATAAATCGGCCGCATATAGGCAGCGAGCAAGCCTGAGCGCCCCTGTGCTTCGTGGACGGTTGCAACGCCGCACTGCGCAAGTCCGTCGATCACCGACGGATCGGCCCGTTCGATAGTCTGGACGACAATTCCCGACATGTGAGCCCTTTCCCGGTTCGCAGGGGCATGACCTATACACCGATGTCCGTGCAATTCGAAACTTGCAAACCAATATAAGTTCCAGCTAATTTTAGATGATGGAGTCATGGTCGTTCAATATCCGTCATCTGGCTGCGCTGGCCGCGACGGTTCGTCTCGGCAGCCTGTCGGCGGCGGCGCAGGCCATCCACTTGTCACAACCTGCCTTGACACAGGGGCTGACAAAACTCGAACGGCAATTTGACGAAAAACTGTTCGAGCGCGGCCCGGCTGGCATGCGTGCGCTGCCCGTTGCGCAGGTGCTGGTGCCGCGTATCGATGCCGCTCTGGCATATATCGGGTCGCCGCGCGTGACGATGGCACAGATGCGCGCGCTCATCGCAGTGGCGGACACCGGGAGCTATGTGGGTGCTGCCAGCCTGACGGGGCTGTCGTCGCCAACGCTGCACCGGGCCATCGGCGACCTTTCGATTGCGCTGCGCCGAGACCTAGTCGAACGCCGTGGCAAGGGCATCGCGTTCACTGATGCGGGACGACGCACGGTGCGTTCATTCCGGCTGGCGCGTGCGGAACTGATCGCCGGACTGTCCGAGGTTGCGGCATTGCGCGGGCGCGAGACCGGAAAGATCAGCGTCGGGGCCATGCCGCTCGCACGGGCGCGATTGCTGCCCGCCGCAGTGACGGTTTTTCACCGTCAGCACCCCGACGTCGATATTCGCATTGTCGAGGGATCGTATGCCGAACTGATCGAGCCGCTGCGCGATGGGGAGATCGACGTGCTGATCGGCGCCCTGCGTGACCCGGCACCGGGCGACGATGTGGTCCAGGTGCCATTGTTCGAAGATCAGCCGGTCGTGATCGGCCGGGCAGGGCATCCGCTGGCGATGGCGGACAGTGTCACGCCGGCGCGTCTTGCCACTTATGCGTGGATAATTTCTGCGCCTGGCACGCCATTGCGTTTGTTGTGGGAACGCATGTTTCATCGTGCGGGCGTGCCGCTGCCCGCCGTGCCAGTCGAATGCGGGTCGGTCATCACAATCCGTCAGATATTGCTCGACAGTGATTTTCTGACATTATTATCGCCCGATCAGGTCGCGGTCGAACTGGAAGCCGGGTGGTTGCGACAGATCGGCAGACCGCCCGTCACGCTGCAACGTACGATCGGACTCACCACCAGAGCCGGGTGGCGTCCGACCCCGAACCAGCAGCGCTTTATCGACGGCCTCGGGTCAGGGCCTGATCACTTAGGCTAAACTTATCGGACGGCGACCAATTCGATTGGTCTCATCCTCGCGCGGGGCCTAGCGCATGTTCATGACGCTGCAGGTCACCTTTGTCGGATTCGGGGAAGCAGGGTCCGCTTTTGCGTCAGCAGTTGGCTGGCAGGGTGCGGCGACCGCGTATGACCGTCTTACCGACCGCGAGGCGACGCGTGCCGGACAGGATGCCGCCTATGCAAAGGCCAACGTAACGGGCGCGGCAACGCTTGCCGACGCGATGTCACTGGCGACATCGGTGATCAGCGTCGTGACGGCCGATGAGGCTTTGTCTGCTGCACAAAATGCTGCGCAGCATATTTGCCCGGACGCATATTATTTCGATATGAATTCGGTCGCGCCTGACACCAAACGTGCAGCAGCGCTGGCGATCGAAGGGCGCGGCGGGTGCTATGTCGATGTGGCAGTGATGGCCCCGGTCTATCCTGCACAGCTGGCGGTTCCCTTGCGACTGTCCGGCCCGCATGCGCATGCGGGCGCGAGTCTTTTGCGGCAACTCGGCTTTTCCGACGTCGGGGTCCTGGCCGGAGACGTGGGGCGGGCGTCGTCGGTGAAAATGATCCGGTCGGTGATGATCAAGGGGATCGAGGCGCTGACGGCCGAAATGCTGCTTGCCGGGGATGCGGCGGGCGTTTCGGACGAGGTTCTGGCGTCACTGGGCGGCGACTGGGCGACCAGCGCCGCTTATAATCTTGAACGCATGACGACGCACGGGCTGCGTCGCGCCGCCGAAATGGAAGAAGCGGTGAAGACACTCGTCGCGCTCGGTATTGATCCGGTGATGACTCGCGGCACCGTTATCCGTCAGAGGGGAATGGCCGCATGATCATCGATTGTCACGGTCATTATACGGTTTTGCCACCTGCGCATGATGCGTGGCGGACTGATCAGGTCACGGCGTTCAGGGCAGGGCATGCTGCGCCGCCATATCCGGTCATCAGCGACGATGAAATCCGCGAAACCATCGACGCAAACCAGTTGCGATTGCTGCGCGAGCGCGGAGCGGACATGACGATCTTTTCGCCGCGCGCCTCGGCGATGGCCCCGCATGTCGGCGACCAAGGCGTTGCGATTGCGTGGGCGCGGGCGTGTAATGACCTGATAGCGCGGGTGGCTGGCTTATATCCCGACGTGTTTGCGCCCGTGTGCATGCTGCCCCAGTCGCCAGACGCCGATCTGTTGGCTTCGGTCGCCGAACTCGAACGCTGTGTCGGGATGGGCTTCATCGGCTGCAATCTGAATCCCGATCCGGGCGGCGGTCATTTCACCTCGCCGCCGCTGACCGATCCGTTCTGGTTTCCCATCTACGAAGCGATGGTCGCGCTTGACGTGCCTGCAATGATCCATGTTTCGGGGTCGTGCAATCCGGGGCTGCACGCGACGGGCGCCTATTACATCGCGGCAGACACGACTGCTTTCATGCAATTGATCGAGGGCGACCTGTTCGCGCAGTTCCCGAATTTGCGCTTTATCATTCCGCATGGCGGCGGGGCCGTGCCCTATCACTGGGGTCGGTACCGGGGACTTGCCGACATGTTGAAAAAGCCGGGTCTGGCGACACATGTCATGAACAACGTGTTTTTCGACACCTGTGTCTATCACCAGCCGGGGATCGACCTGCTGGCCGATGTCATCGACACCAAGAATATATTGTTCGGCAGCGAAATGGTCGGCGCGGTGCGCGGGATCGACCCGACAACGGGGCATTATTTCGACGATACCAAGCGCTATATCGATGCACTCGACATCAGTGATGCCGAACGCCACGCGATTTTCGAAGGGAATGCCCGCCGCGTCTTTCCGCGTCTCGACGCGCAGCTGAAAGGCCGCGGTCTTTGACACAGGATATTCACGCCTATCTCGCCGAGATGGAGGACATTCCCGGCACGCGGGTGTTCACTGCGGCGCGCGCACGCAAGGGTTATTGGCTCAACCAGTTCTGCATGACGCTGATGACGGCGGACAATCGTGCGCGTTTCCGTGCCGGTGAGCGTGCTTATCTCGACGAATGGCCGATGACCGAGGCGCAGAAAGCAGCGGTGCTGGCGCGTGACTATAATGCGGCCATCGACGAAGGGGGCAACATCTATTTCCTGGCAAAACTGTTTTTCACCGATGAAATCAGCTTCCTGCAGGCGGTCGGCACGATGACCGGCATGTCAGCGGAGGCGTATCAGGCAATGATGATTGCGGGTGGCCGTTCGCCCGATGGCAATCGGTCCAAAAAGGCAGGCAACTGATGGCGCGCATCACTGCTGGTATTGCCACGAGCCACGTCCCCGCGCTGGGCGCGACGATCGATCATGGCAAGACGCAGGAGCCTTACTGGAAGGATTGTTTCGCCGGGTATGACTGGACGCGAAACTGGATTTCGGCAGAAAAGCCGGATGTTGTCGTGCTGGTCTATAACGATCATGCCAGTGCGTTCGACATGAACATCATCCCGACCTTCGCGATCGGGTGCGCCGACGAATACGGGATTGCCGATGAAGGCTGGGGCCCGCGCCCGGTGCCGGTGGTGAAGGGGCATGCCGACCTTGCCTGGCACATCGCACAATCGTGCATCCTCGACGAATTCGACATCACGATCATCAACAGGATGGACGTGGACCACGGCCTGACCGTGCCGTTGAGCCTGATGTTCGACCAGCCGGATTCATGGCCGGTAAAAGTGGTGCCGGTTGCCGTCAATGTCGTCACCTATCCGCCGCCGACGGGCAACCGCTGCTGGTTGCTGGGCGAAGCGATTGCCCGTGCGGTCGACAGTTTTCCCGAGGATCTGAACGTGCAGATCTGGGGCACAGGCGGCATGTCGCACCAGTTGCAGGGACCGCGCGCGGGACTGATCAACCGCGAATGGGACAACAGGTTTCTTGACGACCTGACCGCGGACCCCGGGCGTCTGCGTCACATTCCGCACATCGAGTATCTTCGCGAAACCGGCAGCGAAGGCATTGAAATGGTGATGTGGCTGATCATGCGCGGCGCGTTGGGGCCGGACGTCCGCGCGCTGCACCGTCATTATCATGTGCCTGCCAGCAACACGGCGGTGGGGCATATCGTACTGGAGAATCTTGCATGAGAATTGCACTGGTGGGCGCCGGCGCGTTCGGGGAAAAACATCTCGACGGGCTGAAACTGATCGACGGGGTCGAGATCACCTCGATCATCAGCCGCACTGCCGAACAGGCCGCAGTGGTGGCCGCAAAATATGGCGCGAAGCATTCGTCGACCGAACTCGCCGATGCCCTTGGCCGCGACGATGTCGATGCCGTCATCCTGTGCACGCCCACGCAAATGCACGCCGAACAGGCCATCGCCTGCATGGACGCGGGCAAGCATGTCCAGATCGAAATTCCGCTGGCGGACTCGCTTGCCGATGCACAGGCTGTACTGGCCAAGCAGGTCGAGACCGGCCTGACCTGCATGGTCGGGCATACCCGGCGCTTCAATCCGTCGCACCAGTACGTCCACAACCGCATCGTGGCGGGCGATTTCAACATTCAGCAGATGGATGTGCAGACCTATTTCTTTCGCCGCAAGAACATGAATGCCAAGGGACAGCCGCGCAGCTGGACCGACCATCTGCTGTGGCACCACGCAGCACACACTGTGGACCTGTTCGCCTATCAGGCGGGACCGATCGTCACGGCAAACGCAATGGAAGGGCAGCACCATCCCGAGCTCGGCATCGCGATGGACATGTCGATCCAGCTGAAGGCGGAAAGCGGCGCGATCTGCACCCTGTCGCTCAGTTTCAACAACGACGGGCCGCTCGGGACGTTCTTTCGCTACATTGGTGACAGTGCAACCTATATCGCGCGCTATGACGATCTGGTCACGGGCAAGGAAGAGCCGGTTGACCTGACGGGCGTGACTGTTTCGAACAACGGCATCGAATTGCAGGACCGCGAATTCATCGCCGCGATCCGCGAAGGCCGCGAACCCAATGCGAGCGTGGCGCAGGTGCTGCCGTGCTACCGCGTTCTTGACAGTCTTGAAAAGCAGCTCGTGTCATGAAGACGCAGGTCGCCATCATCGGTGCGGGTCCGGCGGGTCTTCTGCTCGGGCATCTTCTGCGTGCCGAGGGGGTCGACTGCATCATTGTCGAGCGGACATCGCAGGCGCGGGTCACGCAACGCATCCGTGCGGGCGTGCTTGAACGGACAACGACCGACCTGCTCCACCGGCTGGGTATCGATGAGCGGCTGAATCGCGAAGGGATGCGTGAAGAGGGGTTCGCGCTGGCCGATGGCGAGCGGCTCATCCGTATCGACACTTATGCGCTCACTGGAAAGCATGTGACGGTTTACGGGCAGACCGAAGTGACCAGAGACCTGATCGAGGCTGCCCCCACGCGCGGGCTTGAGATCATATGGGACGCGTCCGATGTTGCACTGCATGATGTGAAAAGCGATGCACCATATGTTACCTGGGGCACTGACCAGCGTCTTGACTGCGAATATGTCGCGGGCTGCGACGGGTTTTACGGGGCGTCACGACAGGCAATCCCGGACAGCATCCGCAGGGAATATGAACGGGTCTATCCCTTTGGCTGGCTCGGTATTCTCGCCGATGTGCCGCCGTGTCACCACGAGCTGATCTATGCCAATCATGACCGCGGCTTTGCCCTGGCGTCGATGCGATCGCCGACCCGCAGCCGCTATTATGTTCAGGTGCCTTCGCAGGAAGACATTAATTTATGGCCCGACGACCGGCTGTGGAATGAACTTGCGTTGCGTCTGCCGCAGGTCGCAGCGACGATCACGCGCGGCCCCGCGCTGGAAAAATCAATTGCGCCGTTACGATCCTTCGTGTCGGAACCGATGCAGCATGGTCGGCTGTTTCTGGCCGGGGATTCGACTCATATCGTGCCACCGACCGGGGCAAAGGGACTGAACCTCGCCGCGTCCGACGTCGCCTATCTCTGTGATGCGCTGACCGGCCATTACAAGCGGGGGGACGACGACGCGCTTGCCGGATATTCCGCCCGAGCGCTTGCCCGGGTGTGGAAATCGGAACGGTTCAGCTGGCAGCTGACCAAGCTGATGCACCGTTTCCCCGAAGACGGACCGTTCGAACGGCGGATGCAGATTGCCGAGCTGGATTACATCGCCGGTTCGGTCGCCGCGCAAACGAGCATCGCCGAAAATTACGTGGGCCTGCCACTCTGATCCCCAAAGCAGGTCCGCAGGGCTGCCATAGGTTGGGAATTTGTATCCCCACGCCAATCGTCATGTGCGCTATGGACGATGACCACCCGGGGCGTGCACATGCACGTTGAAGGACATGAAACGCCATGAACAAGATTGCGACGACCCGAACGTGATGCGAATCCTGCTGCGCGACGCTGGCCCCGGCCTTCGTGTCGAACTTCGGTTCCCGGACCGCCCGTCATGAAAAGCCTGCTTCCGATTTCGCTTGGTTTGATGCTCGGTGCGAGCGCCTGCACCCATTATGTCGCGCGCCCGGTCCAGCTTTCCGCCATTGCCGAGCAACGGGATCACAGGACGCTTGACCTGCAACAAGCGGCCGGCACGTGCCGGAAACTGGCCCCCAGATCCGAGTGCGACCCGCAGCGGCTTGACCGGGCCATGCTTTATGCGGCCATGCTTGATGCCAATCCGGCGATCGCAGTGGCCCGGCAACATCTCACCCTGGTCGGGGAAAGAGGATTCGAACCTCCGGCCCCTGCCTCCCGAAGGCAGTGCT
>CAXTTJ010000041.1:0-18613 GCA_964247235.1 uncultured Sphingomonadaceae bacterium | reverse complement strand
CGCTGAATCAGATCATCGCCGCTTTGGGAATCCCATTTATGAGTTCACAGCCTAGAAAACGGTTGAACGATAGGATAGTCTTGCCGCAGTGACTTGCTTCCCCGTGAGGTGCGCCCCTTAAATTTATTCAGATATGAGCGAAGTCCGACACACAACGAGTCGGACACATGAAACGCGGCACGTTCAGCGAAGCGCAGACTATTGGGATATTGAAGGAGCAGGACGCGGGCATGCCGACAGCGGAGGCATGTGACCCACCACGGGATCAAGCCCTGCGACATTTTATAAATGGAATGCCAAATATGGCGGTCTTGAAGTGTCTGAGGCCAAGTGGTTTCGGTCGCTGGAGGATGTAGAATGCTAGGCTTAAGAAGCTACTCACCGAGGCGATGCAGGATATCGCGGTGGTGAACGACATCACGGGAGAAAAGTAGCGAGGCCCGCCGCAAAGCGGGAAACGGTGGCTCATTCTCAGACTATGCTTGGACTGAGCAAGCGTCGAGTGTGCGGCAGTATCGAGGTGTGTCCCGCCATTAACAGCGCTGAGGTGCGGCGGCCTGACAATGGCGTTCTACGGGTGCGCTTACGGGATTTTGCGTCGGAGGGCGTCCGCGTATCCTCTGCGTAATCGACGACTTCAGCCGGGAATGTGTGGCACCGGTTTCGGACACGTACTGTCAGGCTCTCTTGTGGGCCGTGAGCTTGGATTTTGCGATCATGGAACCAAGCTGACCGGTACGAGTATGGCCACCCTGACGTTCTGAAAGGATTGCAAGCTCGCTCGGCACTATACATTGCAGGCGAGTCCACCCAGAATGCGTTCGTAGAAAGTTTCGACGGGAGGCTATGTGATGAGTGCCTCAACAAAATGCTTTTTACACCTCAATGGCTAAGGTTCGCGCTGTGCTGGTGGCATGGCGGGACGATTACAACGCCGTGCGACCGCAATTCAAACTGGGGGCATGCAGAACTGGCCGACTGGCAGAACTACAACAAAATCGCCAAGCGCACTCAAAACTGAGTGGTCACAATTTGGGAGCATGTTGTTAAAGTTTTCATGGCTATCAAATCATGTTAGCGGGCACCTTTTCCTGAAAAAATTATAGAGAATGTTCTTGCAAATATTAACAAGTCAAGCCAAGCAGAAAAGTTCTTTATATAATAAAAATCATAATGGAGCTTTATAAGAACGTCATCTAGTTCGGCGACATGGCCTTGATTTACCTGTGCCCATCCAGTTATTCCGGGCCTTACAATATGTCTGTAGTTATAAAATGCCAGCTCTTCCGAGTACCATGATGACAATGACAACGCCTCTGGGCGAGGCCCAATCCAACTCATTTGTCCTAGCAATATATTTATAATCTGAGGCAGCTCATCTAATCTTGTACGACGAAGGAAGCGACCAAAAGGAGTAATTCGCGCGTCCCCTGACAATGTTATTTCAGAAATACGAAGTTCATCTGGCGTTGGCGGATCTTTCTGTGTAATCATCGTACGAAATTTCAATACAGTAAACTCTTCACCCCGATATCCCTTTCTTTGTTGTTGAAAAAGAATGGACCCGGGCGAGTCTAGCTTTATTGCGATTGCGACGAGGATTCCTGGAATTGCGATAATGGGTATAACTGCAATACACAGCAAAATATCAAGAAAACGCTTTGCTGTCCGATAGCTTAGATTTGGCAGCAATGAACCAAAACTATTTTCTGATAAATGCTCAATTTCAACGCGCCCCGTAAGCGATTCCCGGACTTGTTTTACGTGATAAACCGGGAACCCCTTTATCGCCATATCGGCAATTAGCCGTTCCCATTCGTCTGACAGATCGGCTCGAAGATCTGCAACCATGACCGGGTCAGAGTCCGACGGAGGCGCTGGTTCGGCCAAAATAATCCAGTCAGGACCGGCGATTGAAGCGAGTTGCTCGCCGCCTCCGCCCGGAACAATATAAAATTTTTGTCCGCTACGTAGCCTGACAAAGCTCGCCACAGAAAAAAGGAAACCAAGGGCAAAAAGGAACGCAAGTAGTAACGTTAACCGGCTGTATTCAATACGCCAGGCCAAAAAACCAATTGCAACAAGTGCGTAGCCGGCACAAACTGCAGGAATGACATATCCGAGGATCCCTACACCTGGAAAGGTCATAACGCGTCTAAATAAATATAGAGCGACTAAAAACGCAATTAGAGCAGCGCCACCTGTATACACTGTGCTGGTTTCAAGCCATCGTTCGGGCGCTTTTCCGATATTATATACTGATAGCGGTGCCGCGACTGCAAACAGAAGACCAAAAAGGAGTTGATACCGAAGTCGCGCAAGAAATCGACGGCGCCCTAATGTTACGGACATTGACCAGTGTTAGCCTTTTTTATCGCACCGGTGACACATTGTGACCTCCATCGGGCAGAAGAAAAAACATCAGAATATGTAAGTCGGTGGAGACGTGTATAAGCTGAGCCGACATGAAACGCAAAAAAAGAGCGGCCCGAAAGCCGCTCCCTTTTTATCAAAATTCAAATCCACTTAACGGCTTGTCGGTGTCTTGTTGTTATCGGCCGCGATGACGATGCCGGCGATGACGGCGGCAGCAGCCAGGACGCCAATGATGATGCTCGACCCGCCAGCCTTGCGGGCCTTGGTGACTGGAGCACCCGTGCGCGCGGCGGCTGTGACGGACAGCTTGCTGGCGACAGGCGCCGCTGCGGCGATCGTCGGTACAGCGACGAGCGACAAAGCCATAACAGCCGACGTCGCGATCTTGGAAACATTCATTTGGTAAACTCCCTTAAGTCATTTTAGGTGACATTTTCAGATGCAATGGCCCTAAACTTAGGTCACGACAACAGAAAAATGGTTAACAGCATCCTATTTCCGTGATCCAATCTTCGATATGAGCCGTGCGTGCCGCACGACCCAGATCACCTAACACCCTTTGTAATAAAGGGGTTAAACAAATGTGACAATGTATTTTTTCTTGGAAATAAAGGATTTTGCGTCGTCGAATTGCCCGAAATAGGCGACAAGCTGTGTTTTGGCCAGCCATGCCATTTTCTGACGATGACGGCATTGCAATCAGCCGCAACCGCGATTCGTAATGCAGTCCGGCACAGCCCTTGCCAGCTGGACGAGCTTGAGCGCGCCGCAATCTCTCGCTGTTGCCGTACACCGAACACCGCATTTCGGCGCAAGATATACTCAAAAGAACGTACAGTCTTTTTGCGGAAAAGACGGTGTCTCCGTGCTGGACGCCCTCCCCTTCCCGTCGCATAACGCGTGCGTACAGCGGGGGTCATCCTATGGAAATCTTGGTCGTCATCATTGCGGTTCTTGCGGTCGTCTATGTCCTGATGGGGGTCAAGATGGTCCGCCAGGGGTATCAATATACGGTCGAGCGTTTCGGCAAGTTCACCAGTGTGGCGCATCCCGGGCTGACGCTGATCATCCCCTTTTTCGACCGGATCGGGCGCCGCGTGAATATGATGGAACAGGTGCTCGACATTCCGGGACAGGAGATCATCACCAAGGACAATGCGATGGTCGCGGTCGACGGCGTCGTGTTCTTCCAGGTGCTCGACGCGGCAAAGGCGGCCTATGAGGTCAGCGACCTGTACCTTGCCATCATGCAGCTGACGACAACCAACCTGCGCACGGTGATGGGGTCGATGGACCTTGACGAAACCCTGTCGAAACGGGACGAGATCAACGGCCGGTTGCTGAGCATTGTCGACCTTGCGACCGAAGCGTGGGGCGTGAAGATCACCCGTGTCGAGCTCAAAGACATCCGTCCGCCGGCCGACATTGTCAACGCGATGACGCGCCAGATGAAAGCCGAACGCGAAAAGCGCGCCTCCATCCTCGAATCCGAAGGCGCGCGGCAAAATGACATCAATCGTGCCGAAGGACAGAAACAGTCGCAGATCCTCGAAGCCGAAGGGCGCAAGGAAGCCGCATTCCGCGATGCCGAAGCCCGTGAGCGTTCCGCCCAGGCCGAAGCCACGGCGACCAAGGCGGTTTCCGACGCGATCGAGGGCGGGAGTGTGCAGGCGATCAATTATTTCATCGCCCAGAAATATGTCGAAGCGATCGGCCTGTTCGCAACCAGCCCCAATGCAAAGACGATCCTGTTCCCGGTCGAAGCGACACAGTTGATGGGCACGCTGGGCGGGATCGGGCAACTGGCGAAGGAAGCGCTGGGTGGCGATGATGTGCCAACGCCCCCGTCCCCATCCGCGCGCAAGGGGCCGTTCGCACAATGATGGACCTGGCGGATCACTGGATGTGGCTGATCGCCGCGGCAATATTGGGAATTGCCGAGCTTGTGGTTCCCGGGGTCTATCTGATCTGGATCGGGCTGGCGGCGCTTGTCACGGGACTTGCGACCTTGTTGTTGCCGCTGCCGGTCGCCGGCCAGTTCATTTTGTTCACGACGACCGCATTTGCCACAGTGTATGCGGGGCGACGCTATCTGATCCGCAACCCGATCATTTCGGATGATCCGATGCTGAATGACCGTGGCGCACGGCTAGTCGGCGCGATCGTCACGGTTGTCGAACCTGTTGACAGCACAAGCGGGCGTGTAAAAGTGGGCGACAGTGTCTGGTCAGCGCGCGGAACCGATGCCGCAATCGGCGATCGGCTCCGCATCACGCGTATCGAAGGCAATGTGCTCGTCGTCGAACGTGTCTAGCCTGACTAACGCTATTTTTTTCCGAACAAGCCGCCCAGCATGCCGGTAATGTCGTTCAGCGGATTGCCGTCACCGTCGCGGTCGAGCATCGATGCGAACGTTGCAAGCGATCCTTCGCCACCAATCTGACCGACGATTTCCTGAAGCTTGTCGGTCGGCAGGCCGGTCTTTTCAGACGCCAGCGCCACTGTGTCCCCTTCTTCGGCATGCGACTGGCCAAGCGCTGCGACCGCAGCCTGCGCCTGTTCGGGTGTCAGTCCGACTTTGGTCGCAAGATTCGCAACATCGACATGTTCGGAGATTTTGCCAAGCAGTCCGTCAAGCATTCCCATGAGTCATCTCCAGTGGTTTCGATCAGGTCATAGCGCATTCGTGCCAGTCCGCCAAATGCCGTCTGACGACGTCTGTCACGCCAGTTTCGGAGCCGATTGCCGGACACCTTCGTCGACATGATCCGCAAACTGCGCAAAATTATCGATGAACTGGCGCACGAGCGTCTGCGCCGTGGCATCATAGTCGGATTTGTCCGCCCAGGCGCCGCGTGGATCCAGCAAAACAGAGTCGACACCCGCAACCGCGACTGGCACTTCAAACCCGTAATTGGGATCAGTCCGGAATTCGGCGTGCGTGAGGCTGCCGTCCAGTGCAGCGTTGAGCAACGCCCGTGTCGCCTTGATCGGCATGCGCCGGATCCCCGGCATCGTTGCCTTCCCGCCCGTCCAGCCGGTGTTGACCAGCCAGCAGGTGACGCCGCCTTTGGCAATGCGTTCCTTCAGAAGATTGCCATATACGCTGGGATGACGCGGCATGAAGGGCGCCCCGAAACAGGTCGAAAATGTCGCTTCCGGTTCGGTCACGCCGATTTCGGTTCCCGCCACGCGCGCCGTATATCCCGACAGGAAATGATACATGGCCTGATCGGGTGTCAGCTTCGCGATCGGCGGCAGCACGCCGTAAGCGTCAGCGGTCAGCATGATGATATTGCGGGGCACGGGGCCAAGATTGTCGGCGCTGCTGTTGGGGATGAAGTCGATCGGATAGGACCCGCGGCTGTTTTCGGCCAGAGTCGCATCGTCGAAATCAAGTTCGCGCGTCACCGGGTCGATGACGACATTTTCCAGCACGGTGCCGAACCGCCGCGATGTGGCAAAGATTTCCGGTTCTGCCTCTGCGGACAAGCGGATCATCTTGGCATAACAGCCGCCTTCGAAGTTGAAGACCGCCGTATCTGACCAGCCATGTTCATCATCGCCGATCAGCGTGCGTGACGCATCCGCGCTCAATGTCGTCTTGCCGGTTCCCGACAGGCCAAAGAACACCGCCGTGTCGCCAGCAGGGCCGATGTTGGCCGAACAATGCATGGGCATCACCCCTTGCAACGGCAGCTTGTAATTGAGGATGCCGAACACCGATTTCTTCATTTCCCCGGCATAGGCGGTGCCGCCGATCAGGATCAGCTTTTCGGTAAAATTGACGGCGATCACGGTTTCCGACCGACAGCCGTGCCGTGCCGGATCAGCGCGAAAGCCAGGCAGATCGATGATCGTGAATTCGGGCATGAATGCCGCAAGATCAGCCGAATCGGGCCGCACCAGCAACGTGCGGATGAACAGGCTGTGCCAGGCGAATTCGGTAATGACGCGGACATTGACCCGATAGTCGGATTGCGATCCGCCGAACAAATCCTGCACATATAATGTGCGGTGTGCGGCAAGCGCGGCCATGAAATCGGCTTTCAGCACGGCAAAGTGGTCGGGGGTCATCGCGACGTTTGTTTTGTTCCACCAGACCGAATGTTCAGTCTCTGCATCGCGGACGAAATATTTGTCCCGGGCGGAGCGGCCCGTGTGCTTGCCCGTTGCCACGACCAGCGGTCCGTCCCTGGCCAGCATGGCTTCGCCGTTGGCAAGTGCCTGTTCATACAGCGGCGCGGTGGTCAGGTTCCAGCATATGGTCGCTGTGGTGGCAATGCCCTGATCGGCAAGCGTGAAATCGGGAACGCGCTCAGGCACGATAACCTCTCCAATATATCATATGGCATGCGACCGGTTTTGATATTGTCAGCGACGCGCTTAGGCGGCGGTTTTCCGATCGTCAAATATGGTCAGGTTGCCGCTCTGGCAGCGTTGCTTTAGATCAGCAGGCGTGACCGCGACCATTGCCCTTATCGACGACGACCGCAACATATTGACGTCGGTTTCGATTGCGTTGCAGGCCGAAGGGTTCCTGACGCGTGTCTATGCCGATGGCGAATCGGGTTTGAAAGCACTGCTTGAAAACCCCCCCGACCTGGCCATATGCGATATCAAGATGCCACGGCTCGACGGGCTGGAACTGCTGCGCCGGCTGCGCGAGAAATCTGTTTTGCCGGTCATTTTCCTGACATCGAAAGATGATGAGCTTGACGAGGCGCTGGGGCTTGCCCTTGGCGCGGATGATTACATTGCCAAGCCTTTTTCGCAACGCCTGCTGATTGCGCGCATCCGTGCGATTTTGCGGCGTGTCGAGATTACGCGCGAAACGCCGGATACCGGGCAAAGCGTTGCCGACGCCATTGTCCGGGGTCGCCTCGAAATGGATCCCGCGCGGCACCGCGTGCACTGGGACGGACACAATGTCAGCCTGACCGTCAGCGAATTCATGATCCTCGAAGCGCTCGCTTCGCGCCCCGACGTCGTCAAAAGCCGCAACCAGCTGATGGATGTCGCCTATCAGGACGATGTCTATGTCGACGATCGCACGATCGACAGTCATATCAAACGATTACGGCGCAAGTTCCGGCAGGTTGATTCCGGATTCGATGCCATCGAGACGCTCTATGGAGCCGGCTATCGTTTTTCCGACGCCTGACACCGATGCGCTACCCCGCCGGCGGATGCATGGATCGCTGACGCGTCGCATTCTGGCCGTCAATATCATTGCCCTGGCGCTGGTCGGGGGCAGCATTTTCTATCTCGACGGGTTCAGGACACGCCTTATCGACGAACGGCGCACGCAGCAGGAAAGCGAAATCGAACTGATCGCGACAGTGCTGGCGTCTTCTCCCGAAACCACGCACCCGGCGATCATCCGCGCGCTGGGTCAGGAAGCGGGCGACCGCATTCGTGCCTATGATGCCAGCGGCGCCCTGAGGCTGGACAGCTGGCAGCTGGGCCCGCGCACCTATCGCCTGATCGATCCCGCGACCGAAAGCTGGGATGACCGTGTCGCGCGCTGGATGGACGCTGTCGTCGACCGGATTGTCCGCGCGCGCATTCCGCCGCCCTACATCGACCAGGGCAGATCGAACGCCAGCCACTGGCCCGAACTGGTCGCGGTGATGTCGGGTTCGGCGCATATCGCATCGCGCGTGCGGCTTGCGCCCGACCGCTCGACCGTGATCAGCGCCGCAACCCGGGTCGGCAATCGTCCCATTTATCTGCACTCGGTCGAAAATGCGCTCGATGTCACGCGGCTGGTGCGCGAAGAACGGTTCCGGCTGTTTGTCATTGTCGCTTTTGCACTGCTGCTGTCGATCGCGCTGTCGTTTTTTCTGGGCCGGACGATCGTGCAGCCGCTGCGCATGCTGGCGGCAGCGGCCGTGCGCGTGCGGCTGGGCCGTGCACGTGACGTGATCGTCCCGCGTCTGCCAGCGCGCAACGATGAAATCGGTCAACTGGCCCGCGCATTGTCGGACATGACAATCGCGCTACGCACCCGCATCGATGCCGTCGAAGCCTTTGCCGCCGACGTCACGCATGAATTGAAAAACCCGCTCGCGTCATTGTCATCGGCGGTCGAAAGCCTCGACCGGGTCAGCGATCCGGATCTGCGCCGCCAATTGCTCGATATCATCGGTGCCGATGTCCGGCGGCTCGACCGGCTGATGACCGATATTGCCGATATCTCGCGGCTCGATGCCCAATTGAGCCGGTCGGCCTTTCAGCCAGTCGATCTGGGCGCCCTGTTGCAGTCACTGATCGAGGCCCGTGCGGCGCGCGATCCCGAAATCGGCAAGCGGCTGTGCCTTGCCAGCGCTGACGACGCCGTGATCGTTCGCGGTGACGCGGTGCGGCTGGCGCGTGTCTTTGACAACCTGATCGACAATGCCCTGTCCTTTGCGCCGCCCCAGACCCCGGTCCGCCTCGGCGCTGCGGCACGGGCTGGCGAAGCGATCCTATCAGTCGAAGACGATGGTCCCGGCGTCAGTCCCGACGCGCGCGAGGCGATATTCCAGCGGTTCCACAGCGACCGGCCCGCAAGTGACCCGTTCGGCACGCATTCCGGATTGGGACTGGCCATCGCAAAAACAATCATTCAGGCGCATGATGGTCACATCGCGGTCACGTCGAGCGAATCAGGATCGGGGGGTGCCCGCTTCGTCGTCACGATGCCGCTGAACGGGAAAATGCCATGACACTGCTCTCTTCCGAAACGCTCCATGCATCCTGCGTGTCGATCGGCGGTCGCGCCATATTGATCGAAGGGCTGTCGGGGTCGGGGAAATCCGACCTCGCTTTGCGACTGATCGATCGCGGTGCGGTTCTGGTCAGTGACGATTATACGATCGTGCGCCGCGATGCCGGGACATTGCGCGCAAATGCGCCTGCAAATATCGCAGGCCTGATCGAAGTGCGCGGGATCGGCCTGATATCGATGCCGTTCGAAAGCGATGTGCCGGTGTCAATGGTCGCAAGCCTCGGCCCGCCTGTCGAGCGCCTGCCAGATGAGGAGCGCAGGCGGTCGATTGCGGGTGTCGAGATACCGGTCTATCCGGTGGCGCCGCTGGAAGCATCCACACCGATCAAGATCGAACTGATGCTGAAAGCCTGCGGCCTGTCATGAAGCGGTCGCGGCCAAATCGCATCCTCCTCGTCACCGGCATGTCGGGCGCGGGCAAATCGACCGCGCTCAAATCGCTTGAGGACATGGGCTGGGAAACGGTCGACAACCTTCCCCTGCGGCTGCTCAACCGCCTGCTGGTCACGCAATTGCCCGAAGGCGCGAGTGGCGACCGTCCGCTTGCATTCGGGATCGACAGCCGGACACGCGGATTCGATGCGACGGCGATCGTCGACCGGATGAAGGCGATGCGCCAGCAGGGCGACGATATTGCGACGGTCTTCCTCGACTGTGGCGGGGCCGAACTCGAACGGCGTTATTCCGAAACGCGGCGGCGGCATCCGCTGGCACTCGATCGACCGGCCGCCGATGGCATAGCCCGCGAGCGCGAATTGCTCGCCCCGCTGCGTCGCTGGGCCGATCATGTCATCGACAGCACGAATACGACGAGCAATGACCTGCGACTTGAGATGCGGACACGATTCGGCGAAACGCTGAATGCGGCGCCGACGTTGTCCGTCATGTCGTTCGGCTTTGCGCTTGGCGTGCCGCGCAATGCCGATCTGGTGTTCGACATGCGTTTCCTGCGCAATCCGCACTGGGATGACGCGTTGCGCCCGCTGAGCGGACTTGATCCGGTTGTTGCCGATTACATTGCCGGCGATCCGGCCTATGACGCCGCTGTGTCGCGGATCGAGGAACTGCTCCTGATCCTGCTGCCCCGGTACGAAGCGGAAGGAAAAGCCTATGTCACCATTGCATTTGGCTGCACCGGCGGGCGCCACCGCAGCGTCCATGTTGCCAGCCGTGTGGGACAAGTGTTGCGCAACGCGGGTTTTTCGCCCACGGTCAATCACCGCGATCTGGGGCGCCGTGCGGACGACTCGCTGGAAGCGTTCGGTTCAGGTGCGCGGGTGGATGAGCAAGTGAAAACAACGACGCTGGAGTCGCAATGATCGGGCTGGTGCTGGTGACTCATGGAAAGCTCGCCACTGAATTTGTCGTCGCCATGGAACATGTCGTCGGTCCGCAACGGGCAATTGCGCCGATTTGCATCGGCCCGGACGATGACATGGAATCACGACGGAGCGACATCGCCGAGGCAATAGCGCGCGTCGACACCGGGCGCGGTGTCATTGTCCTGACAGACCTGTTCGGCGGGACACCGTCAAATCTTGCCATTTCACTGATGCGGCCGGGAAAGGTTGAAGTCATCGCCGGTATCAACCTGCCCATGCTTATCCGCCTCGAAGGGGCGCGCCGGACCATGAGCGTCAGCGATGCCGTGGCCGCCGCCCGCGAAGCCGGTCGCAAATATATTTCGGTCGCGTCCGAAGTTCTGGGTGAACAGGCAGCGTGATCGAACGCACTGTCCTCATCACCAACAAGCGCGGGCTGCATGCCCGGGCAAGTGCGAAATTCGTCACGATGGCGAGTGGCCTTCCGGCAAAAGTGGAAGTGGAAAAGGACGGATCATGTGTTGTCGGCACATCGATCATGGGCCTGATGATGCTGGGGGCGGCGATGGGCGACCGCATCATCATCCGTGCGCAGGGGGACGGCGCCGATCAGTCGGTCGCCGAACTCGCCGATCTGGTCGAGGCCAAGTTCGGGGAAGAGTGATGCCCCGCCTGATTACCGGTTTTTCGAACCCGCTGGTCAAACAGGTTCGCGCGTTGCGCGACAAGAAATACCGCCGCATCGAACAGATGTTTCTGGCCGAAGGCTTGCGCATTCTGACCGAAGCACTCGACGCCGGGATTGCCCCGCAAATGCTGTGGTATGCGCCCGACAGCGAGGCCCACCCCCTTGTCCGCCGTCTGATCGCGGCGACCGGGGACATGGGCGGCGACGTGCTTGTCACCAGTCCCGACATTCTGGGCAAATTGTCAGGCAAGGACAATCCCGGCAGTGTCATCGGCGTTTATCGCGAACAGCCATTGACGCTCGACAGCATCGACCGGACCAGCGCCGATATCTGGATCGTTGCCGAACGGCTGCGTGACCCCGGCAATCTGGGCACCATATTGCGCACGGGCGATGCCGTTGGCGCAGGCGGCCTGATCCTGATCGACGACTGTACCGATCCGTTTTCGGTCGAGGCCGTGCGTGCCAGCATGGGGGCCGTCTTTACACAGAAGATCGTTCAGACACGCTGGGAAGATTTTCTTCCGTGGCTGCGCAGCGGAGCCGGTCAGCTTGTCGGGACCAGCCTGAACAGTGAAACCGATTATCAGACACCGGTCTATGGCCGGCCCGTCTTCCTGATGGTCGGAAACGAAGCGCAGGGGTTACCGCCTGCTTATGAGGCCGAATGCGACCTGCGGGTCAAAATGCCGATGCGCGGCAGGGCGGACAGCCTGAATGCCGCGATCGCAACTGCTGTCATGGCCTATGAAGTGCTCAACCAGCACCGGCGGTGACCGGCAATCGCCCTTTCCTTCGGCGGCGGCGCGTGCCACCACCACGCCATGCGCGAAAAGGAACTGCGCCTCGCGCTGATCTGCTACGGCGGGATCAGCCTGGCGGTTTACATGCACGGGATTACCAAGGAGGTATGGCACCTCGCCCGGGCATCGCGCGCGTTTCATGACGGTGCCGCCCCGACCAGTGCAAGCGAGGCCGTCTATGTCGCGCTGCTGAACGAAATAGAGCGCGACGCGGGCATCAGGCTGCGGATATTGCCCGATATTGTCGCAGGAGCGTCGGCAGGTGGCATCAACGGCATTTTCCTGTCGCAGGCCATTGCCACTGGCCAGTCGCTCGACCCGCTGACCAATTTGTGGCTTGAAGATGCCGATGTCGACCGCCTGATCGACCCCGAGGCGCGAATGCCGTCACGCATTTCGAAAATCTGGGCGACGCCGCTGGTCTGGGCCTTTGCCAACCGGCAAGGATCCGACTGGGATGATGACCTCGATCCCGAAACGCGCGCCGAAGTGCATGACAAGCTGACGCGGTTCATCCGCGCGCGGTGGTTCGAACCGCCGTTTGGCGGAGACGTGTTCAACCGGCTGCTCCTGAAAGCGTTCGACGCGATGGCGGCCCTGTCTGCGGGGCCGCGCCTGCTGCCCGAGGAACAGCCGCTCGACCTGTTCGTCACGGTCACCGACTTTCGCGGTCATCCCGAAACGCTGCGCCTGAATTCGCCCGCCGAGATTGCCGAAACCGAACACCGGCTGACCTTTGCCTTTCGCGACGCGCCGGGCGATCCGGCGACGCTGGGCCATATCAACGACCTTGTCTTTGCGGCCCGCGCCACGGCAAGTTTTCCTGGCGCCTTTCCACCCTTTACCGTGGCGGAGCTGGATGACGTGCTGGCGGCGGAGCGGCGCAGCTGGCCGGCGCGCGACATATTCCTGTCGCGCATCCTGCCCGGACGCGAAAGGACGATCCTGATCGACGGATCGGTGCTGGCCAATGCGCCGTTCCGTCCCGCGATCGACGCGCTGCGCAGCCGCCCCGCCCGTCGCGAAGTCGACCGCCGCTTTGTCTATATCGATCCGAAACCCGGCATCCGCAGTGTCAAGATCAACCGCGACGGCAGCACCGCAGTGCCGGGGTTTTTCACCACGATCTTCGGCGCCCTGTCGGACATTCCGCGCGAACAGCCGATCCGCGACAACCTCGACTCCATTGCCGGCCGGTCGGACCGCATCCGCCGGTCGCGCCGCATCGTGGAATCGATTCGTCCCGAAATCGAAGCGACGGTCGACGCCTTGTTCGGGCGCACCTTTTTTCTGGCCCGGCCGACAGTCGCCCGTCTCGGCAAATGGCGCGCGCTGGCCGAAGCACGGTCGGCGCATAACTCGGGACATGCCGGATCAGCCTATCTGCGGTTGCGGGTCGAAAATGCGGGCGGCGGCCCCGATGACGGCACCGCCTATCTCCAGACGCATGACAGTGCCTATCGCAGCCGCCGGTTGCGTTTTGTGTCGCGGCAGATTGCGACGCTTGCCGACCAGCAGCCCGACGCCAGTTACGAACCCATCCGTATCGCCATTTTCGCGCAATTGGGAAAATTGTTCGAGCGCAACGACGATGCGATTGATCTAACTCTGTTCGACATCGAAACCGATGCCGCCCTGGCAACTGCGCTTGGCAGTTGTGCAAAGGCCGATCGTCGCGCGCCCCTGCTCGCCTTTGTGGGCTTTCCGTTTTATGACGTTGCGACTTATCCGATGCTGCAAGGCGAGGGACTTGACGAATTCGACACGATCAAGGTCGATCGCATTTCGCCCGACGAAGCCCAGTCGATCCGCAAGGGCAATGCCCGCGCGACCCTGAAAGGAATTCAATTCAACAGCTTCGGAGCGTTTTTTAGCAGGACCTATCGTGAAAACGATTATCTGTGGGGGCGTCTTCACGGGGCCGAACGGCTCATCGATATCACGCTGTCCACGCTGCCCGGCCGGGCGGGCTCTCACTTTGCGCCGGACCGTATCGCTGCGATCAAGCAGGCCATTTTCAATGCCATCCTTGACGAGGAAGCCGTCCGCTGCGCCGCGATCGCCCCGCTCATCGCCCAGTTGCGCCTTGAAGTTGCCGCCATGACCGGCATAGACTGAACCAGAGGCACGAAAGGTCGTTTCGCCATGCAATTTCTGCGCACTGTATTCTGGGTCGTGCTTGCCGTTGCCGGCGTGATTTTCGCGTTCAACAATGGCCAGCGGGTCGATGTCATTTTCTGGGGTGACATCACGATCAATACGCCGCTGTGGATGGTTGCGCTTCTGGCGTTCCTGCTGGGACTGTTGCCGATCCTGATCCTGCACCGCGCGACCCGCTGGAATCTGAATCGCAAGCTCGATGCGGCGAACCGCACGCTTACGGAAACGCGCACTGTCGTGGCGCCGGTGCACAACCCGTTCGATCCCATGCCGCCGGGGGGCCTATGACCAGTCCGATCTGGGTCGCGATCGACACGCCCGATCTGGAGCGTGCACAGGCCATCGCCAGGCGCGTTGCGAAGCATGTCGGCGGGATCAAGCTCGGCCTCGAATTTTTCGCCGCCAATGGCCGCAGCGGCGTTCACGAGATGGCAAAGCTCCATCTGCCGATTTTCCTCGACCTCAAGCTGCATGACATTCCCAATACCGTTGCCAAGGCGGTGCAGGCGCTGCGCCCGCTCGACCCCGCGATCCTGACCGTCCACGCCGCCGGGGGCCGCGCGATGATGGAAGATGCCAAGGCCGCCGCGCCTTCGGGCACCAAGGTCGTCGCAGTCACTGTCCTGACCAGTCTCGACGAAAGCGATCTTTGCGCCGCGGGTGTATCCGGCAGTCCGCATGATCAGGTCATGCGCCTGACCGCCGCGGCGCGGGAAGCTGGACTCGACGGCGTTGTCTGTTCAGGCAATGAGGTAAAAGCCGCGCATAAGCTATGGCCAAATGGTTATTTTGTTGTCCCCGGTGTGCGTCCGGCCAATAGCGAGGTCGGTGATCAGAAACGCATCGTCACCCCGCGCCAGGCACTCGACAATGGTGCATCGATTTTGATCGTCGGGCGCCCGATCACGCAGGCCGAGGACCCCGACAGCGCGGTCCGGGCGATCGAGGCGACGCTTTAGCCCGTGCCTGTCCAGACCAAAATATGCGGGCTGTCGACGCCCGAGACGCTCGATGCTGCGCTGACGGGAGGGGCGAGCCATGTCGGGTTCGTGTTTTTCGCCAAAAGTCCCCGTAACGTTAGTCCCGATCAAGCCGCTGCCCTCGCCGCCCGCGTTCAGGGCAAGGCGAAGATCGTCGGCCTGTTCGTCGATCCCACCGCCGACGACATCGACCGTGTCCGTGCACAGGTGCGCCTCGACATCATTCAGTTGCACGGTGACGAACGGCCAAGCTTTGTGTCGCGCGTCGCGATGACGAGCGGGCTGGACGTCTGGACGGCCCTTCCCGTCCGCACGGCTGCCGACCTGAACGACGCGCAGGCATATCGCGGCGCGGCGTCGCTGATTCTCTACGACGCGAAACCGCCCGCCGGATCGGACCTGCCCGGCGGCAATGGCCTGCGTTTCGATTGGGCGTTGCTGCGCGGGCACCGGCATCCGCTGCCCTGGGCGCTCTCGGGCGGGCTTGATGCCGGCAATATTGGAGAGGCGATCCGGATCACGAACGCGCCGTTGCTCGATGTGTCATCAGGCGTCGAATCCGCGCCGGGCGTGAAGGATGTGGACAAGATTGCTGCGTTCCTTAAAGCGTCCAGTACATTATGAGCATTGCCAACACTCTTCGCGCGCAGCCTGATGATCGCGGGCATTTCGGCCAGTTTGGCGGGCGCTATGTCGCCGAAACGCTGATGCCGCTGATCCTTGATCTGGAGCGCCATTACAAAGCGGCGAAGATTGATCCGGCGTTTGCGGCGGAATTCGACGATCTGCTCGAACATTATGTCGGGCGGCCCAGCCCGCTTTATTACGCCGAACGCCTGACCGAGCACCTTGGTGGCGCGAAAATCTATTTCAAGCGCGACGAGCTGAACCACACGGGCGCGCACAAGATCAACAATTGCATCGGCCAGATCCTGCTCGCCAGGCGCATGGGCAAGACGCGGATCATTGCGGAGACCGGCGCGGGGCAGCACGGCGTCGCCACGGCCACAGTCGCTGCGCGCTTCGGCCTGCCCTGCACCATTTTCATGGGCGCGCGCGATGTCGAGCGGCAATCGCCCAACGTGTTCCGCATGAAGCTGCTCGGCGCCGACATCGTCCCCGTGACCAGCGGCGCGCAGACGCTGAAGGACGCGATGAACGAGGCGCTGCGTGACTGGGTCGCCAACGTCCACGACACCTTTTACATCATCGGCACGGCAGCGGGGCCACACCCCTACCCCGAACTCGTCCGCGATTTTCAGAGCGTCATCGGCAAGGAAGCGCGCGCGCAGATCCTGAGCCGCGAAGGGCGCCTGCCCGACATGCTCGTCGCGGCGATTGGCGGCGGGTCGAATGCCATCGGCCTGTTTCACCCCTTCCTCGACGATGCGGACGTAAAGATGCTTGGCGTCGAAGCGGCCGGACATGGCCTCGACAAGCAACATGCCGCGAGCCTTGCGGGCGGGCGCCCCGGAATATTGCACGGCAACAAGACCTTCCTGTTGCAGGACGCGGACGGGCAGATCGACGAAGCGCATTCGATCAGCGCGGGCCTCGACTATCCCGGCATCGGGCCTGAGCATAGCTGGCTGAAAGAGATCGGCCGCGTCGACTATGACAGCGCGACCGACGTGGAGGCACTCGACGCGTTCAAACTGATGTGCGCTATCGAGGGGATCATCCCCGCGCTCGAACCCGCCCACGCCATCGCCGCCGTGATGCGCCGCGCGCCGTCAATGCCGAAGGATGCACTTATCATCGCGAACCTGTGCGGGCGGGGGGACAAGGATATTTTCACCGTTGCCGAGGCGTTGGGGGTTACGCTATGACCGGGCAATATGAACGCATATAATCCGCTTTCGTCGACCAAGCGCATGGAAGCGTCGGGTTTACCGCGCGCGCAAGCGGAAGCCATTGCCTTCAAGATCGACGACGGCACGAGCGACCTGGTGACGACGGCTGAATTAAAAGAAGCACTTGAGGCCGCGATAAATAAGGGGGTCATCAAATCTGGCGTCCTGACCGCCGCGATAATCGGACTGGCATGCACCATAATGAGCCTTCTTTTGTCGCTCAAGTGACCCGCCTTACCACTGCCTTCTTGCGCGGCCCCGCCCTTGTCACGTTCGTTACCGCAGGCGATGGGCCGACGCCCGCGATTCTCGACGCGCTTGTTGCGGGTGGAGCGGACGTGATCGAGCTTGGCATGCCGTTCACTGATCCGATGGCCGATGGCCCGGCGATCCAGGCGGCGAATTTGCGCAGCCTGAGTACGGGCACGACCACCGCCGACATTTTCAAAATGGCGACAGACTTTCGCGCGCGTCACCCCGATGTCCCGCTTGTCCTGATGGGCTATGCCAACCCGATGACCATCCGCGGGCCGGAGTGGTTCGCTGCCGAATGCGTCAACGCCGGCGTCGACGGCGTGATCTGTGTCGACTTGCCGCCGGAGGAAGACGAACTGGCTGCATCGCTCCGTGCGCATCAGGTCGCCCCGATCCGCCTTGCCACCCCCACCACCGACGCCGCGCGCCTGCCGACCGTTCTCGATGGCGCGCAGGGCTTTCTGTATTACGTCTCGGTCGCCGGGATCACCGGCCTGCAAGTGGCCGCACAGGACAGCATCGCAAGCGCGGTTGCCAAACTCAAAGCCGCCACCACCCTCCCCGTCGCGGTCGGATTCGGCGTCCGCACGCCCGAACAGGCGGCCGCCATCGCGAAAGTCGCCGATGGCGTCGTCGTCGGTTCCGCCATTGTCGAAATCGTCGCCAAATATGGTGCAGACGCCGCCCCGCACGTCGAGGCTTATGTCCGCTCGCTGGCGGATGCCGTCCACGCTAAGGAACACGCATGAGCTGGCTCGACCGCGTCCGCAACAGCATCCCGTTCATCGCCAAGCGCGAGACGCCCGACAATCTGTGGGTCAAATGCCCCGGCTGTGGCCAGATGATCTTTGCACGCGAATATGACGAGAATCTGAACGTCTGCCCGCAGTGCAACCATCATGGGCGCATCGGGCCAAAGGCGCGATTCGAACAGATTTTCGACGAAAGCTACACCGAACTGCCCACGCCGCGCGTTGGCGAAGATCCGCTGAAATTCCGCGACACCAAGAAATATACCGACCGGATCAAGGTGGCGCGCACCACGACCGGCGAACATGACGCGCTCATCAACGCGCGCGGCAAGATCGGCGGGCGCACGGCTGTCGTCGGGGTGCAGGATTTCGCCTTCATGGGCGGGTCGATGGGTGTCGGCGTGGGGGCTGCGTTCGTGGCCGGTGCCCGTGCCGCAATTGCCGCCCGCGCGCCTTATATCATCTTTACCGCAGCGGGCGGCGCACGGATGCAGGAAGGCATATTGTCGCTGATGCAGATGCCGCGCACCACCGTTGCCATCGCCGAACTGCGCGAGGCGGGCCTGCCCTATATCGTCGTGATGACCGACCCGACGACCGGCGGCGTCACCGCAAGCTATGCGATGCTCGGCGACATCCAGATTGCCGAACC
>CAXTTJ010000040.1:0-18852 GCA_964247235.1 uncultured Sphingomonadaceae bacterium | reverse complement strand
AGGGAGACCGATATGCGGCTTTTGATCGTCGAGGACGAACCCACGCTGGGCGCACAGCTTAAAAACACGCTGGAAGGGGCGGGCTATGCCGTCGATCTGGCAACCGATGGCGAAGACGGCCATTATCTGGGCCAGACCGAAAGCTATGATGCGATCATCCTCGATCTTGGCCTGCCCGAAGTTGACGGGCTTACGGTGCTCGACCGCTGGCGCAAGGAAGGAAAGACGTTTCCCGTCCTCGTGCTGACCGCCCGCGACAGCTGGTCGGACAAGGTCGCGGGGCTGGACGCCGGCGCAGATGATTATCTGGCCAAGCCGTTCCAGACCGAAGAGCTGATTGCGCGGTTGCGGGCACTGATCCGCCGTGCCGCAGGCAATGCGAGTGCCGAGATGACAGCGGGCGATGTGCGGCTCGACACCCGGTCGGGCCGCGTGACGCTGGCAGGTGAACCCGTCAAGCTGACCGCACAGGAATATAAGCTGCTCAGCTATCTGCTTCATCACAAGGGCAAGGTGGTCAGCCGGACCGAGCTGATCGAACATATTTACGATCAGGATTTCGATCGTGATTCAAATACGATCGAAGTGTTCGTGACGCGCATCCGAAAGAAACTCGGTCCCGATGTGATCACGACGATCCGGGGCCTGGGATATTCGCTTGATGAACCTGCTGGCTAAACCGCTCTCTCCTTCAGGAGAAGAGCTGGAGGTGGGGCCTGTCCACCTTGACCAGAACCAAGGCTTTGCCGGGACACTCCCCACTGCGACTCCTGCACTGACAGGGACGGGTCCGGAAACCAAGGGCTCGCTGTCGCGTCGGATGATCGGGATTGCGGCCGCATGGATCCTGATTTTGCTGATCGGTGGCGGCGTTGCCCTCGACCGCGTCCTGACCGGTGCCGTGACCAAGAATTTCGATGATCAGCTCGATTATGTCCTGACAGCCATGGTCGCGTCTGCCGAAATCGGTCCCGATGGCGAAGTGCGGCTGAACCGCCCGCTCGGGGATCAGCGCTTTCTGGAAGCGCAGTCGGGTCTTTACTGGCAAATCTCGGCCAAAGGCGTCGAACCGTTCCGGTCACGGTCGTTGTGGGACGACGGCCTGAAATTTGGCGCGGCACACAGCGATACCAAGGCACATTTTTACGACAGCAATCAGTTGCGCGACGAACATCTCCGCATCGTCGAGCGCGATATCACCCTGCCATTTTCAAAAACAATGTGGCGGTTTCAGGTGGCACAGACGCGTGATGGCCTCGACACGCAAATCGATACGCTGCGCAAAACGCTGGTTCGCAGCTTTGTGATGCTGGGTCTGGGCCTGATCCTCATGGCAGCGTTGCAGACGCTGTACGGGCTGTGGCCGTTGCGCAAGTTGCGTCAGTCGATCGTCGACATGCGCAGCGGGCAAACCCGGCGGATCGAACAGGCCAAACTGCCCGAAGAAGTTGCCCCGCTGGTCGACGAACTCAACGGCCTGATCGCGCATAATGAGACACAGGCCGAAGAAGCGCGACGCCATGCCGGCAATCTGGCCCATGCGCTCAAAACGCCACTGACAGTCATCATGAATGCAGCAACGGCGCAAAGTGACACATTGTCAAACACGGTCATTCGTGAAGCGACAACCATGCGCCGACAGGTCGATCACCACCTTGCCCGCGCCCGTGCGGTCGGACGGCGCGGCCATGCGCACAGCCGCGCCGAAGTCTGGCCGTCGCTTCAGGCGGTCGAACGCGCCGTTGCCATGCTTTATCCCGGCGTTCGCATCGATATTGCGGGCGAAAAGGCGTCATCCGTGCGCGTCGAGCGACAGGATCTTGACGAACTTCTCGGCAATCTGATCGAAAATGCTGCGAAATATGGCGGCGGCAGCGTGTTCATCACGGTCGTGCGCGACGGCGATACCATCGAGTTTCAGGTGGAGGACGACGGCGCCGGAATCCCGCAAGCCGAACGCGCACGTATTTTCGATCGCGGCGCGCGGCTCGATACGGGCAAGCCCGGCACCGGCCTTGGCCTCGCCATCGTGCGCGATGTCGCCGAAATCTATGGTGGCTCCGTCAGTCTGGACGAAAGCGAGGACTTGGGCGGCCTGCTCGCACGGTTGCGGCTGCCCGCGGCCGGTTAACTTTGCATGCCCTCATGATGCCGGATCACTTCATCGATGATGAAGCGCAGGAATTTCTCGGTGAAATCGGGATCGAGCTTGGCGTCCTCCGCAAGAGTGCGCAGGCGTGCAACCTGCGCAGTTTCGCGATCCGGATCCGCCGGGGGCAGGTTATTGGCGGCTTTGTAACGGCCGACGGCCTGCGTCACCTTGAATCGTTCGGCCAGCATGAAAACCAGCGCCGCGTCGATATTGTCGATGCTTTCGCGATAGTGTGTCAATTGCCTGTCGGTCATTTGCGGCTCCGCTGCACGCCCTTGCCTTAAAGCGGACGAAACGCCAGAGGAAGGCGTATAATGACCGCGACACTCCACAGCATCCGCCCCGACCGCAGCCCGTCGCTTGACACCATGGTATCACTGGTCGCGGCGGATCTGAACGCGGTCAATCATGTCATTCTGGAACGGATGCAGTCGGACATTCCCCTGATCCCCGAACTTGCCGGGCACCTTATCGCAGGGGGTGGCAAACGGATGCGGCCGATGCTGACGCTCGCCTGTGCAAAGCTGCTCGATTACCCCGGTGCGCGGCATTACAAGCTGGCGGCGGCCGTGGAATTCATTCACACGGCCACGCTGCTGCATGACGATGTCGTCGACGGATCGGGCCTGCGGCGGGGCAAGCGCACGGCAAATGTCATCTGGGGCAATCCCGCCAGCGTACTGGTCGGCGATTTCCTGTTCAGCCGCAGCTTTGAACTGATGGTCGAGGATGGCAGCCTGAAAGTGCTGCGCATCCTGTCCAATGCATCCGCAGTCATTGCCGAAGGCGAAGTGAACCAGTTGACAGCGCAGCGCCAGGTCGGGCTGGGCGAAGACCGCTATCTCGATATCATTGCTGCAAAAACCGCGGTGCTGTTTTCGGCGGCGTGCAAGATTGCGGCGGTCGTGGCCGAACGCGACGAAACGGTTGAAAGCGCGCTCGATACTTATGGCCGCAATCTGGGGATTGCATTTCAGCTCGTCGATGACGCGATCGATTATGCGTCCGATGCGGCAACGATGGGCAAGGGCGTGGGCGATGACTTTCGTGACGGCAAGGTCACGCTGCCCGTTATCCTTGCCTATGCGCGCGGGTCCGAAGACGACCGCAAATTCTGGAAAGATGCGATGGAGGGGCGGCGCGCGTCGGATGACGATCTGGCGCATGCCATCGCGCTGCTGCGTGCGACCGGTGCGATCGATGATGCACTCAAACGGGCGCGTCATTATGGCCAGCGCGCGATTGACGCGCTTGGGCCGTTTGCAGGCGGTGCGGCAAAGTCGGCACTGACCGAAGCAGTCGAATTCGCAATTGCACGCGCTTATTAATTCGCAAGGAACCGGACATGTCACACGCCCGCATTTTCCAGAAACCCAAGAACGCCATGCAATCGGGCCGCAGCGGCACTGACCGCTGGATGCTCGAATTTCAGCCGACCGAGGCAAAGCGGCCCGATCCGCTGACAGGCTGGGCCGGGTCGGGCGATACGCGCGGGCAGATCAGCCTTGCCTTCCCCTCGCTTGATGCCGCCAAGGCCTATGCTGATAAATATGGTATCACAGCGCACATCATCGCGGCCCCGCAAAAATTGCTGAAGCTACAGGCCTACGCCGACAATTTCCGTTAGGCGCGGCCCGGCGCAAATGTGAGCGCCGTTCCATTGATGCAGTGGCGCTTGCCAGTCGGCGGCGGGCCGTCATCGAACACATGACCAAGGTGCCCGCCACAACGGCGGCAATGTTCTTCTACCCGCACAAAGCCAAGCGTGGAATCGGTGCGGTTGCGGACGGCATTGGGCAGGGCCGCATAAAAACTCGGCCAGCCGGTGCCGCTGTCGAACTTGGTCTGCGACGAATAAACCGGCAGCGCGCATCCGGCGCAGGCGAAAATGCCCGCGCGATGTTCGTTCAGGAAAGGGCTGTTCCCCGGCCGGTCGGTCGCTTCGTGACGGAGCGTCGCATAAGCGGCGGGCGACAACCGCTTTTTCCATTCCGCATCAGTCAGGGTGCGTTCGAACGTTTCCGCTGGGGCGGATTTGGCGCACGCCGACGCGGCGAACGCGCCACCGATCACGGCAATCGTCGATGAAGTCATGAAGAGGCGGCGGGTCAGGGGCATGTCAGTGTGTCCGTCTGTATGTTGATATACGGGGTCACGGTCCATCCGGTTTCGCCTCAATAAGTGGAAAGTTCGACCATCAGTTTTTTATACCCGTTGACGAAACATGCCGCCACCCGTTCTGGTTCCGCCAGCACATTGGCGCGCAGCCGGCGTCTGGCCATTTCCTCCATCAGGATCTGCAACTGCAATTCGGCGACGCGCGCGCCGACGCAACGGTGAATACCATAGCCGAAAGACAGGTGTCGCCGCGCGTTTTCACGATTTACGATAATGGAATCGCCATCGGGAAACACGCTTACGTCGCGGTTGGCCGACACATACCACAATGCCAGCTTGTCATGCTTGCGAATCTTGTGGCCATCGACTTCGGTGTCTTCCATCGCGGTGCGGCGCATATGCGCAAGCGGGGTTTGCCAGCGGATGATTTCGCTTGCGGTATTGGTGATAAGGTCGGGATCGCTCTCCAGCCTGGCACGTTCGCCCGGAAATTTATCAAGCCCATAGGCCAGTGCGGTCATCGAATTGCGCGTCGTGTCATTGCCGCCGACGATCAGCAGGATCAGGTTCCCGATGAATTCGCCCTCGCTCATATGGCTCATCGCGTCCGAATGCAGCATGATCGAAATCAGGTCGTTCGACGGCGGCTGGCTTTTCCTGGCGTCCCAGAGCTGGTTGAACGACAGGCCCATTTCATAGGCACTGGCAAGGCGCGTCTGGCGCTTTTCGAGGCTGTCGAACATTTCCACATCGCCAAGCATGTCCGACCAGCGCGTCAGATTGGCACGATCATCCCACGGATAATCGAACAATTTTGCCAGCATGCCCGTCGTCAGTTCAATCGAAACCCGATCGACCCAGTCGAACGGCTGTCCAACGGGAAGGCTGTCCAGAACGTCGCTTGTGCGCGCCTGCGTTTCGGTGCGCATGACGTCGATCATGCTGGGCGTGAAGGCCGGGGCAACCGTGCGGCGCTGTGCCGCATGTTGCGGCGGGTCCATCGCAATGAACATCGGCATGCGGACTTCGGCCTCTTCAAGGCGGACCGGATCGCCCGCCACAGTGATGCCGCCGACTTCCCAGTTTGATGAAAATATCTTTGGCAGCGCCTCGATATACTGGATCGGCTTGTAGGTACTGATCGACCAATAGGCCCCGAATTTTGACTCCGGCGTGTAATGGATCGGCGATGTCGCGCGCAGTGTGGCAAAGGGTTCGCGCCATTGATAATCGCGCCACAATTCGGCGCGGGTCACATCAAGGGGGTCGACCGCACTCTCGGGTTCGATTGCCTGCGTGGCCATCGCGTCTCTCCTGCTCCGTTGGCGACAGGCTGCAACCGTATTGACGGGCATGTCAATGGGTTTGACGCGTCAGGTCGCTATGCGCTTGCGCCGGAAAAGGCCGCGCCAGCCGCCGCCTGATTTCAGCACGCCGATGCGGAACAGGCGCACCGACACCCAGATCGTGATGACGACCCACAACGCCTGCCAGCCGAGCGCCAGAACATGCGACCAGATCGCCGGATCAGTGGCGCCGCGCGCGGCCATGGCAAAAGGGGAACTGAACGGAAAAATCCGTGCGACATGCGCGATGGTCGAATCGGGGTTCGCCGCCGCCGCTGCTGACATGCCGAACATCGACACCTGAAAAATGGTGATGGGCAGCGACAGCATCTGGATTTCGCGCATCGACGATGCCTGCGCGCCGACCCCCAGGAACACCGCACCGAGCAGCATGAACGCCATTGCGAGATACAGGCCGCACAGGATGAAGAACATCGGCACACCGATCGCGGGCGCAAATCCGGCCAGAATGACTCCTGACGGCAGCAGGTTGATACCAAGCGTCGCCAGACCGCCCCAGAACGCGACAAACACGACCGAAACACCGAACATGCCGATCAGCTTGCCCATGAACACCGCTTCGAGCGGGACCGCAGCGGCCAGAATTTCGATGACCTTGTTCGATTTCTCCTCGGCCAGCGTGCCGACCGCCTGCCCCGCCAGCAAAAGCGTGAGAAAGAAGATGCCGAACACCGCACCAAAGCCTGACGTCTGCTGATTGCGCACGCTGATCTGCGGTGCCTTGCTTTCGGTGATGGTGGCGTTGATGACGCGCGTGTCGAGGGCAAGGCCGGTGCGGTTTTCACGCACGACCTCATCAGCGAGAGTGGCGAGATAGTCGGCATGGCGTCTGCTGGGTGTTTTGTACAGGATTTCCGGTGCAGCAATCGCCCCGCTGAGCACGGCTGTCACATCGACGTCCTTTCGGGCAAGGACGGTTGCGGCCCGTTCTCTGGCGGCCGCGATCAGCAATTCGGGTGGGCCGTCGCCGTCGCGATAGAGCGTGCGAAGATGCGCATCGGCCGCTTTCATCCGCGCGGCATCGGCACCGCTGACAAGCGCGACAATCCGCGCCTTTTGCGCCGATGACGCCCCCATTTGCGCCGCACCCGATCCCCCGGCGACACCAAAACTCAGCATGAAGGCCGGGGCCAGCAGGAACAGCAGGAACGTCGGCGTGGCGACAATCGCGAGGAAATCGCGCCGCGCAATCACGGCGATCTGCCGCAGCAGGCTCTTCATGCCGGCGCACCCGTCTTGGCGGCACCGACGATGCGGACAAAGGCGTCGTGAAGGCCCGGCCGTTCCATGGTGAGCCCGGCAATGCCATGGCCCGATTGAATAAGCTGCATCAGGAGCGGTTCGGGCCCGCCTTCAGGCACAGTGAAGCGCCATCCGCCGCCGCTCCGCATCGCATCGGCGGGGAGCAGCGCGCCGACGGCATCCTCGCCCGAACAGGGCACGTAATGCGCGCGCATCGGCAATGTCCCGCGCGCTTCGGCGACTGTGCCTTCGAACCGGCGCCTGGCCCCGGCGATGATCGCCAGGCGATCGCACAGCCGCTCGGCATGGCTCATGACATGCGTGGAAAACAGAATCGTCGCACCGCGGTCACGCTCGGACAGGATCAGTGCCTCAAGATGCTCCTGATTGACGGGGTCGAGGCCAGAGAACGGTTCGTCGAGAACAATCAGTTCGGGGCGGTGGACGATCGAGCCGAGCAGCTGCACGAGCTGCGCCATCCCTTTCGACATCTTGCGGATTTTGGTATCGACGACCGCGCCGAGGCCGGCCGCTTCCATAAGGGTGCCCGCCCGCGTGCGCCCCTCTGCCCATGACAGGCCGCGCAGCGCACCCATGAAGGCAATCGCCTCACGCGCTTTCATCGCGGGATACAGCCCGCGTTCTTCGGGAAGATAGCCGACACGGTCGCTCGCATCGCGCGGATTGCTGTGGCCCAGCAACGTCCGCGTACCCGAATCAGGATCGATGATACCCAGCATCATGCGCAAGGTCGTCGTCTTGCCCGCGCCATTGGGACCGAGCACACCATAAATCATGCCCGCCGGTACGTTCAGGTCAACGCCATCGACCGCGCGCCTGGCACCGAATGTCTTGACAAGGGCACTGGCGGTAAGGGCGACTTCGGAACGCATGATGATCCTTGGCTGGCAAAATTTCGACTTGAACGCCGAACCGGGTAGGTGGAGTCTGTGACCTCTAACCACCAGTCTCTCACAAAAGCCTTAAAGGAAGAAGCGGCGCGTCTGGGCTTCGTCGCCTGCGGAATAATGCGCGCCGATGCGGTCGATGGGCGGGCGGCACTGGGCGACTGGCTTGCCGCTGGTCATCACGGCACGATGGACTGGATGGCCGCGCGGGCCGAAGCGCGGGCCCGGCCGCAATCGCTGTGGCCCGACGCGCGCAGCGTGATTGCACTGGGCATGAGCTATGCGCCCGCCGCAGACCCGATGCGCCTGTCGACCGTCGGCCATGTCGGCCGCATTTCCGTCTATGCACAGGGGGCGGATTATCATGATGTCGTGAAGCGCAATCTGAAGACGCTGGCGCGCTGGATCATCGAGGCGGGCGGCGGCGCCCTGAAAATATTCGTCGATACCGCACCGGTCATGGAAAAGCCGCTGGCGGCATCGGCGGGGCTGGGCTGGCAGGGAAAGCACAGCAATCTCGTCAGCCGCGCGCACGGGTCCTGGCTGTTCCTCGGGGCGATCATGACGACGCTCGATCTCATACCCGATGCGCCGCATCCCGATCGCTGTGGCACCTGTGATGCGTGCCAGCGCGCCTGCCCGACCGATGCATTCCCAGCGCCTTATCGCCTCGATGCGCGGCGCTGCATCTCTTATCTCACGATCGAACATAAAGGGCCGATCCCGCACGAATTTCGCGTCGCCATGGGCAATCGCATTTATGGCTGCGACGATTGCCTGGCGGTATGTCCATGGAACAAATTTGCCGACAGTGCGGCGGCGAACAAGGCATTTGTGGGGCGCGCCGAACTGGCGGTGCCTGCGTTGGCCGATCTGCTGGCGCTTGACGATGCCGGATTCCGTCAGGTGTTTTCAGGCTCGCCCGTCAAGCGTATCGGCCGTAACCGGATGGTACGCAATGCCTGTATTGCGGCAGGCAATAGCGGGGACGCGCGCCTGATCGCGCCGCTACGAACGCTGTCAGATGATTCCGACGCGGTCGTGCGTGAGGCGGCCAACTGGGCATTAACGCGCCTCCTTGCGCCGGACCAGAGCGGCCACGCATGACGCGCGGTCGATATCGCGGCCGTCGGGCTGGCGCGCATCGACATACGTTACGACGGGTTCGGCACCGGCGCGCGGCGCATAGAGATAGGCATCGAGAATGCAGAACGGTCCGGCATATTGCAGGCGGCGCGCGCCATCTTCCTTCACATCCTGGTCGGGCGTGCCGAACAATGTCGCCAGCATCCGCGCGTCCTGGCCCAGCACGCGTTCGAGGCCGGTTGGCCGCATCGGCACGCTGACCGTGGGCACGGCACGCGGCTTTGGTGCGGGACCGGTGGCGCAGGCCGACAGGGCCAGCAGCATCGCGACAATCGGATATCGTGTCATGACACGCCCTTTCCCTTTAAGGATTGCGAAGTAAAGGACAGCGCACATCAAGCTCAAGCGCGAACGGGAATTTCATGACAGCCAGATACGACGTCACCGCCATCGGCAATGCCATCGTCGACGTGATCGCCAGTGCGAGCGAGGATTTTATCGTCGCTGAAAACCTGTCGCGCGGATCGATGCAACTGATCGACGACGTGCGCGCCGACGCGCTTTACGGACGGATGGGGCCGGGGCGCGAAATCAGTGGCGGGTCCGCTGCGAACACGATTGCCGGGATGGCCGCTCTTGGTCGCACCTGCGGCTTTGTCGGGCAAGTGGCGCGCGATCAGCTTGGCGACGTTTTCACCCATGATATCCGTGCCATCGGGGTACGGTTCGACACCCCCGCGCGCGACGCCGACCCGGCGACGGCCCGCTGTCTCATCCTCGTCACGCCTGATGGCCAGCGCACGATGAACACGTTTCTGGGTGCGTCGCAATTTCTGCCCGCCGCCGCGATCGATGCCGACCTGATCGCGAGTTCGGCCATCCTGTATCTTGAAGGTTATTTGTGGGACCCCGCCGAACCCCGGGCGGCGATGCGCAAGGCAATCGACATCGCGCGCAGCAACGGCCGTAAAGTCGCGTTTACATTGTCCGACGCGTTCTGCATCGCGCGGCATGGCGATGATTTCCGTGCGCTGATCGATGATGGCCTGATCGACATATTATTTGCAAATGACGGCGAAGTGCATGCGTTGATGGGCACTGACGATGTTGCATCCGCAGTCACGGCGCTGTCGGCAAAAGTGCCGACGCTTGTCGTCACGCACGGCGCGAACGGAGCCGAAGCGCATTCAGGTGGCGACCATGCGCGGGTGGCCGCCGAACCTGTCGCAAAAGTCGTTGACACGACGGGCGCGGGCGATCTGTTCGCGGCAGGCTTTCTGAGCGGCCAGGTCGAAGGGCGGTCGCTGCACGACAGCCTTGTCATGGGGGCTGTCTGCGCCGCCGAAGTGATCAGCCACTATGGCCCGCGCCCCGAAGCAGACCTCAGGGCTCTGGTCGACGCCCGGCTAGGTTAGAGCGGGATGTCGGCGTCAAGTTCATGCACTTCGGAAAGGCCACGACCGACATGGCTCGCCCTGCGGCTATAGGCGAAATAGACGATCAGCCCGACCGCGGCCCAGCCGAAGAACAGCATCTTGGTATATCCTGACAGGCTGTAGAACAGATAGGCGCAGCCGATGATCGACAGGGGTGCGACGATGTTGACCAGTGGTGTGCGAAAGGGGCGAACCCGGTTCGGATCGGTGCGACGCAACACAATCACTGCGATCGAAACCATCGCGAAGGCAAACAGGGTGCCGGCATTGGAAATATCCGCAAGCGCGCCGACCGGGAAAAACGCAGCAAAGAATGCAACGAAAATACCAGTGATGATCGTGATGACATGCGGCGTGTTGAACCGGGGGTGGATGGCAGACAGCCTTTCGGGCAACAGGCCGTCACGGCTCATGACAAAGAAAATACGTGTCTGACCATACATCATCATCAGGATGACGGAGGGCAGGGCAATCCCGGCGGCAAGACCTATAAGGTTGCCGATCTGCGACCAGCCAATGCTGCGCAATGTCCAGGCCAGCGCTTCTCTTGAACAGACGACGGCGTCATTGCTGATCGTGGCGCACGCCGCCGTCAGTGCCGATGATCCGGGATCAAGGCCTGCGCCATTTGCGTCGAGCATCGGCTGTGCGCCGACCGAGCCGATGACGCCCGCCGCCACCAGCAGGTAAAAGACCGTGCAGATCGCCAGCGAGCCCAGCAGCCCGATCGGCATGTTGCGCTGGGGGTTTTTGGTTTCCTCCGCTGCGGTCGACACGGCATCGAAACCAACATAGGCAAAAAATATCGACGCCGCCGCGGCAGAAATGCCACTGAAACCCAGCGGAGCAAATGGTTCAAAATTGGCTGATTTCATGACGGGAACGGCAAGCGCGACAAAGACCGTCAGGGCGACGATCTTGACCGCGACCAGAACCGCGTTGACCCGCGCACTTTCGGTCGTGCCGATGACCAGCAACCATGTGACGAGCAGGGCAATGATCATCGCCGGAAGGTTGATGATACCGCCCGCCGATGGCCCCGCCGCCAGTGCCTCTGGAATGTTGATGCCTGCAAAATTCTTCAGCAGCCCGACAAAATATCCCGACCAGCCGACCGAAACCGCGCCCGCTGCAATCGCATATTCGAGGACAAGTGCCCAGCCGACTGTCCACGCCAGCATTTCGCCCATCACCGCATAGGTATAGGTATAGGCGGATCCCGAAACAGGCACCATCGACGCCAGTTCGGCATAGCAGAGTGCGGCAACCGCGCAGACGACTCCGGCGATGATGAAGCTGATCATCATGCCCGGCCCCGCCTTTTGCGCGGCTTCGGCAGTCAGGACGAAGATGCCGGTGCCGATGACAGCACCGATGCCGAGCATGGTCAGCTGAAAGGCGCCCAGCGACCGGGTCAGTGATTTTTTCTCTGCTGTCCGCAAAATGGCGTCGAGTGATTTGACGCGGCCGAAAATCATGAAGGATCCCCCTGAAACTTTGTCGTTATGCCGCGAACCTAACCGCTTATCGCCTGCACGCAAGAGCGCCGACGACGATTATGTCGGGGGCAGCATCACGCCCATGGCTTTTCCGCCAAAGATATGGACGTGGAGGTGCGGCACGTCCTGATGACCATGCCCACCGATATTGCTCAGCAGACGATATCCGGGTGCGGGCAGTCCGGCGTCGCGCGCGACATGACCGACGGCGCGGATAAAGCCGGTGATTTCCGCGTCGGATGCGGTCGCCGTGAAATCATCCCATGACACATAACGCCCCTTTGGTATGACGAGAATGTGGACGGGCGCCTGCGGATTGATGTCGTGGAACGCGAACGCATGGTCGTTTTCGTAAACCGCCCGGCTGGGAATCTCGCCGCGCAGGATCTTTGCAAACACATTGCTGTCGTCATAGGGCAGGGTGGCATCGACAGGCATTGTCAGGCCGCACGCCCCGCTTTTTCGGCAATGCCCGATACCCCTGCGCGCCGCGCCAGTTCGGCCTCGACATCGGCAAGTGACACGCCTCTGCTATTGATGAGAACCAGCAGGTGAAAGATCAGGTCGGCCGCTTCGGCGGTCACTGCTGCCTCATCGCCCGATAACGCCGCGACGATGGTTTCGACGGCTTCCTCGCCCAGCTTGCGCGCGATCAGCGGCACGCCGCCTGCATATAGTCTGGCGACATAGGACGTCGCCGGATCACCGTTGCGGCGGGCCGTGAGTGTCGCTTCGAGCGGGTGGAGAATGTCAGTCACGGGTCCGTTAAGCGGGGGACGGGGCTGTCCGTCAAGCGTCGCTGGAATCTTTTGGCGGTTCATAGGGCGGTGCCTTGCTCGACCGGCGACCGAAAAAGAGACCCGCGACGGCCAGCCCGAACAGGGCAATGTCGGTCGGCTCGGGAATCTTCATGCTGCCCTGTGCCCAGGCTGGCGTGCCCGAGGCGAGCAGCAACAAAAAGACATACCCCCGTATCATGACGGCTCCATCGCACAGGATGCGCGCGAATTGCTACGCTATAGTAACGACGTTAATCGCCGGACATTACCATATTGGGACATGATCGATTAATTGCGAACGGCCAGACCGGCATTCGCCAGTGCGCTATGGGCATCGCCAATGCTTGCGTCGCCGAAATGAAAGATCGACGCGGCAAGAACGGCGCTGGCATGGCCCTGTGTCACTCCTTCGACCAGATGATCGAGCGTGCCGACGCCGCCGCTGGCAATGACCGGAATGTCGACGGCATCGGCGATGGCGCGCGTCAGGGCGAGGTCATAACCGTCGCGCGTGCCGTCACGATCCATTGACGTCACCAGCAATTCACCCGCGCCAAGCCGCGCGAGCGCCTGCGCATGAGCGATGGCATCGACGCCGGTTGCGTGCCGCCCTCCATGGGTGAAGACTTCCCAGCGATCCCCGGTGCGCCGTGCATCGACCGATCCGACGATGCACTGGCTGCCAAAGCGGGTGGCGATGTCGCTGACCAGTTCGGGCCGTGCCACGGCGGCGGAGTTGACGGCAACCTTGTCTGCGCCTGCCAGCAACAACGCACGCGCATCATCCGCCGATCGCACGCCGCCGCCCACGGTCAGCGGCATGAAGCAGACTTCGGCGGTCCGCCGGACAACGTCGATGATCGTCGCGCGCCCCTCATGACTGGCCCCGATATCGAGAAAGCACAGCTCGTCCGCGCCCGCCTTGTCATAGGCGCGCGCCGCTTCGACCGGATCGCCTGCATCGCGCAGGTTGACGAAATTGACACCCTTGACGACGCGACCATTTGCCACGTCAAGGCAGGGAATGACGCGGATGCGGACCGTCATCCCGATGTGACCGTCATTGCCGGACCAGATCGCGGCCGATGATCATCCGCATGATCTGGTTCGTCCCTTCAAGGATCGAATGGACGCGCAGGTCGCGCCAGAACCGCTCGACCGGATAGTCCTGCAAATAGCCATAACCGCCGAACAGTTGCAGCGCGTCATTGGCGACTTTTGATCCGGTGTCGGTCGCAAGCCGTTTGGCCATCGCGGCAAATCGTGTCTTGTCAGGCGCGTTGGCTGTCACTTTTGCGGCCGCCACATATAGCAGCGCCCGCGCAGCTTCCAGGTCCGTCGCCATGTCAGCAAGCATGAACTGCGTGTTCTGGAACGCCGAAATGGCCGTGCCGAATTGCTGGCGGTCGCGCGTATAGGCAATCGCTTCGTCGAGACAGCGCTGTGCCCCGCCCAGCGAACAGGCGCCGATGTTCAGTCGCCCGCCATCAAGCCCCATCATCGCAATACGGAACCCGTCCCCTTCTGCACCGACCAGATTTTCGACGGGAATGCGCGCGTTTTCAAAAATGACCTGCGCAGTCGGCTGCGAATGCCACCCCAGTTTTTTTTCATTGGCGCCAAAGCTGACCCCGGGCATGTCCTTTTCGATGACAAGGCATGATATCCCCTGCGGGCCGTCTGCCCCTGTGCGGACCATCGTGACATAGATATCGTTGACGCCTGCACCGGAAATAAACTGTTTTGTTCCGGTCACGATATAATGGTCGCCGTCCCGGACCGCCCGCGTTGTCAGCGCCGCCGCGTCCGACCCGCTGCCGGGTTCGGTCAGGCAATAACTCGCGATCCGCTCCATGCTGACAAGCGTGGGCAGATAGTTCGTCTTGACCGCGTCCGACCCGAACCGGTCGATCATCCATGCCGCCATGTTATGAATGCTGATGAATGCCGATGTCGACGGACAGCCATAGGCCATCGCTTCCATGATCAGCGCGGCATCAAGACGCCCCAGGCCGATGCCGCCCGACTCTTCGGTCACATAAATCGATCCGAACCCGAGGCGGGCAGCCGATTTTATCGTGTCGCGCGGAAAGATGTGATGCGCGTCCCAGTCTCCGGCATGCGGCGTGATCGCATCGGCGGTGAATTTGCGCGCCAGATCCTGTACGGCGCGCTGATCTTCGCTCAGGTCGAAAGACGTCATTGCAACGTCACGCGATCATCGCCGCCATGGCGCCCGAAAAACTGCATGAGCTGAACGATCAGATCGGCCCGGTCCGACAGCGATGTCGCTTCGAGCAGGGCCTGTTTCGCGGCCGCATCAAAGGGGGCAATCTGGGCGATGCCATTGACAAGCGCTTCGTCGTCGAGACGCGAGACCGCTTCCCAGTCGACGGCATAGCCTTGCGCTTCGGCAAAGCGGCGCGATTCCTGTTCGAGGCTGGCGCGCCTGACAAGCGCGAGGGTGGTGTCATCATTGTTGTCGGCCTCGATCTGTGCCTCGATCTGGCGGAACGGGGTGGTGACGTCGAGTTCGCGGACCATGCGGAACCGCGCGACCCCTTCAAGCACGATATTGTAGCGACCGTCGTCCATCGCCTCGACATGCGCGATTTTGCCGACGCAACCGATGTCGAACAGCTGCGTGGGGCCGTCGCGGTCGGCCTGAACCGGCTTGGGCTGGATCATGCCGATCCGCCGGTCGCGGGCCATCGCATCGCTGATCAGCGCGCGATACCGGGGCTCGAAAATGTGCAGCGGCAAATGCATGCGCGGGAACAGCAGCGCGCCGCCGACGGGAAAGATCGAAATGCGCTGAAGGGCTTTGGTCTCATTGCTCATGTGAACAGCACCGCAGACAAGCGGCGGCGTTGCGCCGACACCCACGGGTCCATGACGCCGACGACGTCGAACAGCGTGAGCAATTGTGTTTTCGCCGCGCCGTCATTCCACGCGCGATCAGCCCTTATGATTTCGAGGAGATGGTCCGCCGCACCGTCCCGATCACCCGCTGCCATCAGGCCCCCGGCAAGTTCGAAGCGCTTGGCGTGATCGCCGGGGGTGGCGGCAACTTCGGCCTCCAGCCCCGTCAGATCCTCGATGGGCCTGACGTCTCTGGCAAGTGTCAGTGCCGAACGGGCGCGTTCGACCGCAGGGTCGCCGGCGAGTTCGGGCGGCAGCGCGGACAGGATGCCTTCCCCCTCCTCGACACGGCCCGCCGCAACCAGCGCGCGGACAAATCCGGCGATGGCGGGTGCATTGTCCGGGGCCATGTCGACGATCTGGCTGAAAATGCCGGTTGCGCGTTCGGCGTCTCCTGATGCCAGAACCTCTTCGCCCATCGCGATCAGCGGTTCGATTTCCGCTTCGAGCGCCTGTGCCTCGCCCTGTACCGGCACCTGTTTCAGGATCGCGTCAATTGCCGTCTTCAACTGGCTTTCGGTCCGTGCTGGTGTCAGGTCGGTAACAAGCTGCCCCTGAAACACGGCATAGACCGTCGGAATGGATTGCACGCGAAATTGCGCTGCGACTGCCTTGTTCGCATCGACATCGATTTTTTTGAGGATGACGCCTTTCGCTGCATAGTCCGCAGTGACTTTATCAAGCACGGGTCCCAGCGCCTTGCACGGTCCGCACCACTCGGCCCAGAAATCGAGGATGACGAGGTGCGTCATCGACGGCTCGATCACGTCGATACGGAATTGTTCGATTTCGGCGCGATCGCTCGCACTCATGCTTAACGTCGCCACGTGATTCTCCTGCTCAAGTCCCTTATGTGGGGAATTGCAGGGCGTTGCCAAGGGGCCAAGGAATGGGATTGCACAATGCCAAGGTCGCTGCTACCAGCCGCGCCTTACCCGCCGGGACTTTGGTAACGCAGATCCGGCAGAACGCTCGAGCGGGCGTAGCTCAGGGGTAGAGCACGACCTTGCCAAGGTCGGGGTCGAGGGTTCGAATCCCTTCGCCCGCTCCAAATCTTTGGATTTGTTCAAAGATTTGAAAAATATAGGAAAAAATTGGCGTTTTTTGCCTGTGTGGGAATTGTGTAGAAAAAGTTGCGGATTAGGAGGACTCCTGTACGCCGCTCGCATATCACAAAACCCACGTTTTCCGGCATTTCCACAACCTAGAATAAGATTTCCTGTCGTGACGCTTCAACGTGCGTCCGCCATCCTCGCAGAAAGACTCCTCATTGAGCTAAGCCCTGACTTGGGCCACGACATCACCGCCTTTTGCCGATCACGTCTGGGCATGGTCGCGGAAACACCCTAAATGTGACGCATGGAAACTAAGCGTCCGGACTGGGCTCTACCGATATCTGCCGACAGAGGCATAACGGACCGAGAGGGCATTCTCGACGCTCCCATTCCTGTTCCGGCGGAAGACCCACACTATCGCCCTTCACGCCCACTGCTGGATACTATCATCCAGCGTATCCAGAATAAAAGGGACCGGCAGCGGCCCTTAGATTTCCTATGGGCCATTTTTGACGATGAGAGTGTCGCGGACTTTGATCGGGAAACCGCCTTGTCGGTTGTCGCCTATGCTTTCAAGCGTCGTTTTCAGGCAGAGAGACCCGACACAGAGCTACTTTTAGACTATATTTCCTTCAATACAGGGCAGCAGATATATCGCCAGAATGAGGTGTTGATCCCTTTCCTAATGTCGGGAAGGATTTTCGACAGCGACCTCGACCGATTGAAGGAATCTCTTAAGACTGGCAATGACACTTTGGAGAAATTCAAGTCAGATTTGGAACTGAATTATTTATCGGGTCACGATGAAAGTCATTCCAGTAAACGTAAAACTAGGATATATATACGCAAATGGAATGACGAACTCGATTTCACAGACTACCTATTAGGGCGCCTGACTGAAGACAATCGCAGTTTACCTGATTTAACGACGGTCCAGCGTTTGGAGCGCCTTTTGCGCTATGCGGAACGTCACGGGGATGTCGGACTTGCTAAGTTAGCTCAAACCTTGTTTCCAGAATGGGCATCCGAGGCTGACAAGGAGACAATATCCCCGCGCGCCGACGGCATGCCACTGCCAACGACTGCACCTGAAATCTATTCAGGCCTGCGCGGGCCGGAATCTCCACCTCAATTCGTAATGCGCGTATATCAGCCGTGGCTTGGCCACGGTTTGGACAGAGCGCACATTCGGCAACTCGATCCTAAACTCTATACAGCAATCAATAACTGGCTTTCCCGTCCGAGCAATGTTTGGCCCGAGGACGTGGAGCTTCCCACGCGTGAAGAGCAAAATCGCCGGATGATCGACCAACTACGCTCCGAGGCTCCCGATGGTCAGATTGGAAAGGTGCTAGGCGATTTCACCTCTCGCGAAGCGATGCGCATCCGCTCGGTAATGCAACGCCAGAACAAATAAGATCGACTAGTCATATTCAATTGACATTGCGGTAAGGGGGGCGCAGCTTCCTCCCGTGGCCAATACTGGCCACGGCGAGTCGAGGATCAGACCATGACTGCAAGAACTGACGAGCCGAGTGATGCCTTCGCCAAGAAAATAGCCATTGACGCTGCCGCCTCGGTGCTGGGCGGACTGATCGGCAGCCTCTTGTTGCCTGGCATCGGCACGGCGCTCGGCCTGAAGCTGGGCGGTATTTTTGGCGGCGGCAGCGGTAGCTAACCGCCATCTAAACAACACATCGACGGAAACATGAACGCGGCGCGCAGCTTCGCCGTGAAGGCGAAGCTGCGCGCTCTTTTCGGAGCAATACAATGACTGCTGAAGAGCGGAACAAAGTCGCCGCCGCCGCCAAGATGGCATTTGGAGCCATCCGCATGGGTAGCGCGATCGCGACCGGCCTTGGGGTCGGCGTCATCGGTGGGGCGCTGCGGCAGCACCACATGGGCCATGCCGCCATGCGTCTCGGCAAGCTCGGCGTCGAAGGCGGAAAGCGCCTGTTCGACGAAGGGCTCGCCGACTGGAAGCAAGCCAATTCCTGACCTCTAGACCCTTCCTTCAATCGTGGAGAATATCATGATTGCCTGTCCGAAATGCGGGTGTGTCACCCTGTCCGAGAACAAGTTCGACAATGTTCCTTTTAGCCGTGTTGCTGGTGATGCCCTTGTTTCCACGCGCGGCGGACGTACCGCCGATGCGATCAGCAACCTCATCGCATGGGTTGGCCTCCAAGCAGCGAACGCTGTGCGCAAGCCGCACAAGTGCGATCACTGCGAACATACTGTTGATTTCGATTGAGAGTTGACCCGGGATTTTCATCGAGAAGTGACCC
>CAXTTJ010000039.1:0-19072 GCA_964247235.1 uncultured Sphingomonadaceae bacterium | reverse complement strand
AATTACCTCAAACACTCAGGATATGTGCAAACCTGATCGAATCTGAGTCTAGGTCCAAAAGATATGCAAGCCGGGTTGCCGCCTCAACCTTCAATTCGCCGCGCCGGGCTTCGCGATAGATGCGCGCCAATTCACGCCGGACATTTTGCACGGTTTCAAGCTTCAGCCGGGGCGATGCCAGCTTAGCCGGGGGGAGCCACTTCAGTAGGCCAGCCGACGACACAAGCGCCGGGCCTTTGAAATCGCCAGCCGCTGGCACGCTCGCAATGATTGCAGTGAACAGCTTGGAAATGCCGTTAGACGCGGCCTCCTTTCCCATGCCGGTTGACGCCAGCAAGAGAATGTATTGGTTCAGGCCCGCGCCAGTGTAAGTGTTATACGCTTTGCCGCATATGCCAGCCATGAAAGCTATTGCGCCAGCAAGTGCAATGTCATCATTCGGGTGAGGCGCGGCGGAACGCATATATCGAGCCACTTCGCCAATAAGCCCTGGCGGGAATGCTGTTGCTTGCGCCGCGATATCGCCCTTGGTATCAATGCGCTTGACGTTGCTACCGTCAACAAGCCCCTGCGCGCCCTCAACAGCGCGTGGGGGTTTATCGTTGTTGAAGAACATACTGGCCTCACGCGGCTTGCGCGGTGCGGGCTTCAATCCACTCGCGAACCTTGCCAACTTCCCAAGCTGTCACGCGCGGTGAAAGTTTGACTGGCGCGGGAAAGCTACCGTCTTTTACTTTGCGCCAAAGCGTGGCGTTGCTGAAAGGGACAATGGTAGGGACAAGTTGGGCTTGGCGTATAAAGCCGACTTCAGGCAATGTTACCGCTGGCGTAATATGAGACATTTGCACAACTCCTTTGTGCCATGCATATTACTTTATTACCGTCAACCCTCCTTTTGAGACGACATGCGATTTCATTTTATCCAACGGCGTCGCACTGGAGATGAAAAAAGTTGAAGCCCTGCGACAGCCCATAAGCCCACATTTCAGTCGCAAACCGAATGATGGGTAAAGCGATGGGGGATGGGGCGATTTGCCAAAAAATCCAATGATTTCAAGGGCAATTGGCGGAGAGGCAGGGATTCGAACCCTGGGTACCCTCACGGGCACGCCGCATTTCGAGTGCGGTGCTTTCGACCACTCAGCCACCTCTCCGCAGAGGACAAAGCTGTGCTATCCACGCTTTGGTGACAGTCGAAGCGTGCGCTTAGCGAAGCGCAAACCTGTTGCCAAGCCTGTCTGGCCTGCGCTTGTCGACACGGGTGCTTGTGTTGCTGCAAATAAGTCTTAAATTACCCCTATGCATATGTCCCACGCCACGCGCAAAGACGCAAAGCTTCCGCCCGTGCTTCACGCCCGTTTCGACATCGGCGATGTCGTGCGCCACCGCCATTTCGATTTTCGGGGTGTCATTTTCGATGTCGATCCGGTGTTCGCCAATAGCGACGAATGGTATGAATCCATCCCTGAATCCATGCGTCCGTCAAAGGATCAGCCATTTTACCATTTGCTCGCCGAAAATGCCGACAGCAATTATGTGGCCTATGTCAGCCAGCAGAATCTTGTTGTCGATGACAGCGAGGAACCGGTCGATCATCCCGCGATTGCCGGTATTTTCGACGGTTTCGAGGGGGCGCGATACCGGCTGAAAGCGGGCCACCGGCATTAGGCGGCGGCGCTGATGATCCTTCACGGCTATTACCGGTCGTCGGCATCGTTTCGCGTGCGCATTGCATTGAACCTGAAACAGATTGCGTATCAGGATACCGCCTGGCATCTGCGCCATGGCGCGCAGTTGAGCGATGCATTTCGTGCGATCAACCCCAGCCAGCTTCTTCCGGTGCTCGACGATGATGGCGTCCTGTTGACACAATCGCTGGCGATCATCGCGTATATCGATGAAGTGCATCCCGCGCCGCCTTTCCTGCCAGACGGCGCGGCGGACCGGGCTTATGTCCGGGCGCTGGCGCAGAGCGTGGCGTGCGACATTCACCCGCTCGATAATCTTCGTGTTCTCAAATATCTGCGCGCGAATTTCGATGCTGATGAAGGGGTGGTTGGCGCGTGGTACAATCACTGGATCGCGACCGGTTTTGCCGGAATTGAGGCCATGCTTGCCCGTGACGCGCGCACGGGCGCTTTCTGTTTTGGCGATACGCCGGGTCTTGCCGATATTCTTTTGTTTCCACAGGTGTATAATGCGGGCAATTACAAGCTCGACATGACGCCGTATCCGACGATCCGCCGGATTGCTGACAACTGCGTGGCAATTCCTGCGTTCGAGGCGGCGCTTCCCGGCAATCAGGCGGACGCAGAATAGTTGCCGAACCCGGCAAATCCTGTATCGGACGCAGCATGATTGACACGCCCCCCGATCGCGTTGCCGCCCACCCCAGTTCGCCCTTTTACAACGCCGACATGCTTGAACGCGGCATCGGCGTCCGTTTCAAGGGCGTCGAGCGCAATGATGTCGACGAATATTGCGTCTCCGAAGGCTGGATTCGCGTGGCACTTGGCAAAAAAGTCGACCGCAAGGGCGCTGCACTGACAATCAAGCTCACTGGGCCAGTCGAAATCTGGTTCAGAGACGACCCCGACGCAGCGCGTTAACGCGTGCCCGATATTTCCAGCGCGGCGAGTTGTATCACGTCGTGACCGATCAACGGCCCGCGCGTATAATGCGGGCGCGGCGCAGGGGCGTCGACCGTTTCCGGATAGATGAACCCGGCAACAGGATTGATCCGTTTGCCCATGTCGCCAATGGGACCATACCACACTTTGACTGCGCTCCAGTCACCGGCGTCCGACACATCGACGGCGCGCACGCCATGTTCAATCTGTCCGCCGCGCGACCAGTTGGCATGGTCAAGCAGGACTTCGCGGTCCGAAATGATCCGGGTGACGACGGCGACATGGCCCAGCGGCATTTCGCGGTTCGACCGGAAGGCCATCACCGCCCCTTCACGCGGGCGCGTGCCCCGTGCATAACGTCCTTCAGCCTGATCCCACCAGGTATTGGCATTGCCGCGAATTTCAACGCCGGACACTTCACGGGCATATCCGACACATTGCCAATATTGCGCATGCGCCGGTGCAGGTGTGACCAGTGTCAGCACAAGTGCGCATAATCCGAATATCAGTGCCTGAGCCCGCACGTCTGTGTTCCTTGCAACCTGATGACGGTGTTGGCGCGGGAATGGTTAAGAAGAAATAGAGCCAAGTTACGAGTCGGGACGAGCCGCACGCGTGACGCGGTGAAGCGAATGTGCCGGTGCTTTTGACGATGTTTCAGACGGCGTTTGATCAGAAACGGCGGAAGATCGCACCCGCGCCCCATCCGAACACCACTGACAAGGCGACAGCGACAAGGCCATAGACAAACGGCCATTTGACTGCTGCCGTGGCGACAAAGCGTTCGAACCCCGACTTGCGGATATCGATATCGCGCGTGGCCGCCGCGATGATCCGGCCGTTGCGGATCAGGAATGTTTCCGCGGTATACCGCCCGACCGGCACCCGCGCCGGTATGGTCAGCCGCGCACGGTACAGGACACCGCGCGTGATTTCGACCGATCCTGGCTGGTCGACGAACAGCCTGCCCCGCGCGCGCAGATCGACGAACCCGGATTCGAACCGGTGCGCTTCACCGGGGTCACCGCCACTTGCCGGCGACAAATGAATATTGCCAAGTCCGAGTTCGTAAATCGCGGCCGTGCGTTCATCGACAAGCGTGTCGAGCGGCCGCGATGATGAAATGGCATAGAACGTCGGTGCCGACCGAAAGCGCGCACTGTCAGCATTTGCCCAGATCAGCCCGGCCAGTTTCTGCTTTTCACGCACCAGGATCGATTGCGGCGGCCCTTTCAGGACAACGGCAACGTCGGTCCGGCCGTCGGGCACCACGCCGCCGGGATAGATGATCGCCCCGAACAGCAGCAATTCGGCGCCGGTAAAGGAATAGGCAATCTCCACCTGACGCTGCGACACGTCGGGGACCAGCAGCGGCTCGGTTGCCGCTGTCAGCACCGGCAGAGCGCACAGCAACAGCCAGCGGTTCATACCGCCTGCACCGTATAGATCTCATCCGGTTGCCAGCCGAGACCCAATGCCATGCGGATCGCCACACCAATCACGATCGCGGCAAGAAAAAGGCGAAGATAATCGGGCGCGAATTTGGTCGCCAGCCGCGCGCCCACCTGTGCGCCGATCACACTGCCGAGCAGCAGCAGCGCCGCCAGCACGATGTCGACCGCCTGTGTCGTCAGTGCGTGGACCATCGTCGTCGCCGCGGTCACGAACAATATCTGGAACAGCGACGTGCCCACGACCACGCGTGTCGCCATGCCCAGCAGATAAAGCATGGCCGGGACCATGATGAACCCGCCGCCGACGCCAAGCAGGACCGTCAATATCCCCGTCACAAAGCCCAGCAGCAAGGGCGCAAGCGGCGAGATATACAGACCCGATGCATAGAAACGCCAGCGCAGCGGAAGGGCTGCGACCAGCCGGTGGTGCCGCCGCTTGCCGGGGGGCACTGTTTCCCCGCGCAATTTGGCACGCACGCTGGTCCACGCTTCCTTCATCATCAGGCTGCCGATGCCACCCAGCAACAGGACATAAAGGATCGAGATGATCATATCGATCTGACCCAGATTGGTCAGCAGGTTGAAAATTCCCGCACCCGCGATGGCCCCCACGATGCCACCGGCGACCAGGACCGCACCCATCTGGACATCGACGCCGCCACGCCGGTAATGCGCCAGCGCGCCCGAAACACTCGCGCCTGTCACTTGAGTCGCCGCCGAAGCCGCTGCCACCGTCGGGGGTATGCCATAAAAAATCAGCAGCGGTGTCGTCAGAAATCCGCCCCCCACGCCGAACATGCCCGACAGCAGTCCGACACCGCCCCCCAGCAGGATGATGACCAGCGCGTTGACCGACAGATTCGCGATGGGAAGGTAAATGTCCATAAGTCCGCGCCATGACTAGCCGGGCCGACGCCTTTGCGCACCCTAAAAGTCGAACCCGACCGTCATGCTTGGCCCCGATGATGGCGCGGCATCACCGGCAATGCGCTGACGCCATTCAGCAGAGACCCGCAAACCCGTGTCCGCGACGTTCAGATGCGCGACAATTTGTGGCCCGACGTCAATCCGCATCACGCCCGGCTGTGCGCCGCCCCATGCCCCGGCACCCACGGCAAGGCTGGCATTTTCAGCGCGCAAGACTGTTCGTTCGACACGCACCGCGCCGTCGACAAATGCCGCGGCGGATTTGATGCCCACCACCCCGGCCTGTACATAGCCATCAAGCTTCAGCTGTCCCGGCAGGGCAACATCCGAAACCCCGCCATAGGCGATGACGGCCGGGGCATTGCGCCCGCCCCTGTCGAGCGCCAGCCGCTGTTCGAATATGATCCCGGCACCATGGCCGCGCAGGGCGACACCGACCGCGACCTCTCGCCCCGCACGCTGCGCCAGCGGCGTACTGATCCGCGCCGTCAGCGCCAGCGCCGCCGGGCCGGGCGCATAGAATATCCGCACCCCCGCCTGACTGCCCCCCAGTTGTCCCCCCGACGCCAGCGACCCTGCACCGCCGCCGCCGCGCATCAACATCCATGCAGAACCTGAAAAACGGCTGCGGGTCGCCCCGGGGGCAAGTCCGGGAGGGGTCGGAGAGGACACCGTACCCTCCGTATAGCCCTGCGCCTGCGGGTCATCGTCCCGAACGGGCTGCGCTGTCCACATGGCGCTGCGTGTCAATGACACCGACGGGAGGGCATGTTCCGGACTGCGTTGCGGGTCAGGGCGTTGGCGGCGACTAAAAACCGACGCGCCCATCCGCCGATCGGCAGAAAATGGTGCCACGGTTGCAAAGCGCACTGGCGCTGCCCGTCGGGCCAACCCCCCGGCGTTTTCAACCCGTGGCAATCCGGCGGCGCTTTCACCCGGCCACAGCATCACGACGCGCATCATCGTCCATCCGAACGCGATGATGCCAAGTGCGCGCAACGGGCGGCTTGTCGGCGCGGTACGGACGCTCATTCGGCGGGAACGATGGCAGGAAAGTCATGTGCCGTCTTGTCCCAGCGCACGATCCCGTCCCGCCGCATCCGCCAGTACAGCCCGACCGCCCGCCGCGCCGCCATGATCGCAATGACATTGCCGATCACGGCACGCGGTACGGCCCGCAACCCTTCGCGCCAGCCATAAGCGTGCGTGACAAAGGCACAGCGCACCGCAAGCCGCCACAGCAGAACCGCGCTGCTGACGGATATCATCACGTCAAGCATCGGCGTCATCGCGGGTCGTTGCGTGCCAGCAAGCATGTGGCAGGTCCACAATCCCGCCGTCAGCACCAGCGCCGCATAGCCCGCCAGCAACACGACTGCACCGATCAGGGCGCGCCGGTCATGCACCCGCATCCAGCTTTCCGCCCAGCCGCCGCGCCATCCCAGACGGTCCCAGCCAGTCAGCGCGATTCCGGTGATCCACCGCGCTTTCTGGCGGACGGCACTGTCCAGCGTCGACGGAAAATGCGCGCGCACATTTACCATCGCGCCCGACCCGGCATTGGGCAACCGCACGAATGCACTGGTTTCGCCATAGTCGGCCAGACGCAGGCCGATTTCATAATCTTCGGTGAGGCTTTCAGGATCAAACGGCGCGCCACCACGATGCGTCGCCACCCGCGCCAGCAGATCGCGCGCGAACGCACAGCCCACGCCTGCGGCCGGAACCGCAGCGCCGATCGCTTCACGGACGACCATGGTCTTGCCATGCGCCTCGGCAAACTCGTCATTATAATGCCCCCCGATCCAGCGTGAGCGCGGGTCCGGCAATGGCAGCACCGGCAACTGGACCATGGCAAAGCGTTCGATCAGCGTGTCAAACACGCGCAGTTCGGCCGAATGCACGATGTCCTCTGCATCATGCAGGACGACGGCTTTTGCCCGAAATCCCTCTGCGCATTCATCCTCAAGCAACGCACGCCACAATCTGTTCAGGCAATCCGCCTTGGTCGTCGGGCCGACATGATCACCGACGGCAAGGCGGATATGTGGGGACCCGACAGCACTGACTGCCGATATTGTCGCGGGATCGTTGGGATAACAGCCGACATAGATACGAAAATCCGCATGGTCGAAAGCGGTCACCGCATGGTGCAGCATCTGGCCGATCACGGCCGATTCGTCCCATGCGGGAATGAATATGATCATGCGTCCGCGATGAACCGGCCTTTGCAAGGTTAACGCGTCGGCGCGGCCAGTCACGCGGTAAATTACAATTCGCCGCCACAATGATCGTATCATCCAGATACAATCCATCATGAAATCATCCACACCGCCGACAATGAAACCGACAACAGCAAACAAAGTCAGTTCATACGCGATCGCACTTAACAATTGGTCCAAGACCCGCGCCCCCGCGATGTCGTAAAGACCACAGGATTGTTTCAATTAAGAAACGAGTCAACTGATTCGGTGTATCGATCCCGATGACAAGCCAACCCCGGGATCGGCACGAAGTGAAACAGGTCCGCCGGTCCGGTGCGACAATTGTTCCGGCCAGTCATGACTGCATTCGATTGCAGCAATGACCTGTGGTGCAGCTGTAATTTCAATATGACCAAGAAGAGCGGATCGTTCAGCCCGACGCAGCAAGGCCCGCGCCGCGGCATCTGCCTGATCATTCCGGATGATTTCGCACAGCGACGCACGAACGCGCGGACGAATGACCTGAAGAAATCCGAATCCATTCACGGCCGTACGCTCAAAGGGCATGACCAGCGCCGCATCGAAAGCGGCGGCAATTGCCTGTCGTGCCGATTTGCCCGCAACGGTCGGGAAATCAATGCCGATATTGCCACTGATCCCCAGACGCCGGATTGTCCGCGCCACTGCGGTTGCCGCCGCCGCGGCATCATCCCCGTCAACATCGATCAGCGTCATCGCTGGCGTCAGCGCGATCCGCAGGGTTCCGCCAGCAAAGGCGACGATGCCCGTCGCAGCGTCTTCAAGGCATTCGGACCAGCCCGAATGTTCGAACAGATCAGGGTCACGCACGCCGATCACGCGGTGTTCGCCGATCCGCGTCGCCAGGTCGGGACCCGCGCGCAGCGGCAAGGCGGTCAGACGTCCCCGGGCACGTTTCCGCGCGCCGGGTTCGTGTATGGCTTCACGGATGATGTCGATGCGAACCGCGGCACCTTCGGTCACCTTTGGCAGGGGTTCGATCAACACTTCGGTGCCGTCCCCCAGCGTCGCGATACCGCGCCGGCCCGGAACGGGAATCGCCGTCAGCCGCGCTTCGGCAATGGTTCCGGCACGCAGTCCGGGCAGTTCGATGCACGCCTCGACAATGGCGCCATCCGCGATCAGGATCGCGCGGGCCTCGCCAATGCCCGCTTCATACAGCCATTCAGCCAATCGCAATGCCTGCGCTTAACAGCAAGGCGCGCGTTTCGAACAAGGGCAGGCCGACCACGCCGGAATGACTGCCCGACAGAAAGCGCACGAACGCCTCTGCGCGGCCCTGGATCGCATATCCCCCTGCCTTGCCCTGCCAGTCACCGCTGGCGATATAGCTGTCGATCTCGGTCACAGTGAGCGGCTTGAACGTCACGATCGTGGTCGACAGGCGGTGGCGCACAATGTCCCCGGCAATCACCGTGACCGCTGTCAGCACCCGGTGACGGCGACCTGACAGCAGAGTCAGGCATGCACGCGCCTGTGCCGCGTCGTCAGCCTTGGGCAGGATCCGGCGGCCGGCAGCGACGATGGTATCGGCGGCAAGCACGACGGCGTCGGCGTGGCGCACCGCGACCGTTGCGGCCTTCGCAGCGGCAAGGCGCGCGACGTGAACGCGCGGTAGTTCGCCCGCCAGCACATTTTCGTCGATGTCAGCGGGATCGACCAGATCGGGCACGACACCGATCCGTGCCAGCAGATCAAGACGGCGCGGCGATGCGGAAGCCAGGACAAGGCGCGGCACCAGCTGCGCCTATTTGAACCGGTAGGTGATCCGGCCCTTGGTCAGGTCATAGGGCGTGAGTTCGCACAACACTTCATCGCCAACCAGCACGCGGATCCGGTTCTTGCGCATCTTGCCCGCCGTGTGGCCCAGCACTTCGTGATCATTTTCCAGTTTCACGCGGAACATTGCATTGGGCAGCAGTTCGACGACGTGCCCACGCATTTCGAGAAGTTCTTCCTTGGCCATGCAGCCCTTTTCAATTATCTGGGTGTAACAAAGTTGCAGCCCCTTAGCGAACCTGCACCGCGAAGGGAAGCGGTCGCGCAACCCGCCCTAACCCGCCTCGTCAGCGTCCAGCCCGTACGCCGTGTGCAGCACGCGGACGGCCAGTTCGGTATAATCCTCTTCGATCAGCACGCTCACCTTGATCTCCGACGTCGAAATCGCCTGGATATTGATCCCGCGATCCGCCAGTGCCTTGAACATTGTCGAGGCCACGCCCGCATGACTGCGCATGCCAACGCCGACGACCGATATTTTCGCGACCTTGATATCGTGCACGATCGCGGCATAGCCGATGCTGCTTTTGGCCTTGTCGAGCGCGTCGAGGGCGCGGGCCAGCTCTGCCTGCGGTACGGTGAACGTCACGTCGGTCGATCCGCCGCGGCCCGGTGACTGGTGCGCGACATTCTGGATGATCATGTCGACATTGATGCTGACCGCAGCCAGCGGCTCGAAAATCCGCGAGACCGATCCCGGTGTGTCGGGCACGTCGGTCAATGTGACCTTGGCCTCGTTCTTGTCGTGGGCAATGCCCGTGATCAACTGGCGTTCCACATCGTCTCCTAACTCCCAAAGGCTATCATCTTCGCTGACAATCATTGTTCCGGGCAGGGTGTCGGCCGTCGCCGAATTGGTGGGATCGTCAAAGCTTGACAGCACCTGGACACGCACACCGGCTTTCATGGCAAGGCCGACCGAGCGGGTCTGGAGCACTTTGGCGCCAACGCTCGCAAGTTCGAGCATTTCTTCGTAGGTCACCCGCTTCAGCTTGCGCGCACGCGGCACGATGCGCGGATCGGTGGTATAGACACCGTCGACGTCGGTATAGATATCGCACCGGTCGGCCTTGATCGCCGCTGCCACCGCCACCGCCGACGTGTCGGACCCGCCGCGGCCCAATGTGGAAATATTGCCCTCGGCCGTAAGGCCCTGAAAGCCGGGAATGACCGCGACCTGCCCGTCTGCCAGCGCACACAGCAGAGCGTCGGCATCAATATCCTCTATCCGTGCCGAGGCATGCGCAGAGGACGTGCGGATCGGCAATTGCCACCCCATCCAGCTATGGCCGTTGACGCCCGTCGCTTGCAGGGCAACGGCAAGCAATCCCGCCGTCACCTGTTCACCCGATGCCACCACCACATCATATTCGCGGTTGTCGGCGAGCGGCGACGCTTCCCTGCAAAACCCCACCAGCCGGTCGGTCTCGCCCGCCATCGCACTGACGACGACCGCCACTTCGTTGCCGGCCCGGACTTCGCGCTTCACGCGTGCGGCCACGCTGCGGATGCGTTCGATCCCCGCCATCGACGTGCCACCGAATTTCATCACGATCCGCGCCAAGTCATTCCCCTTTCGACGACGCGCTGATAGGAAGCAGTGATGGAAAGCGCAACCGCTCCGCAAGCCGCCCATTTCGGCAGCATGGCCGCCGACTGGTGGAACCCCGACGGCTCTTCTGCGATGCTTCACCGGCTGAACCCGGTCAGGCTGCGTTATATTCGTCAACAGGCTGACGCGCATTGGCGCGGCGATCCGAAAACGCGGATGCCGCTTGCGGGCAAGCGCGTGCTTGACATGGGCTGCGGTGCGGGGTTGCTCGCCGAACCGCTGGCGCGGATGGGCGGTGCGGTGACGGGCGTCGATGCCGCGCCCGAAAACATTGCCGTTGCACGCGCCCATGCCGCCCGGTCGGGACTAAGCATCGACTATCGCACGGGCGAGATCGACGCGGTCGCGGGTCAGCAGTTCGCCCTCATCACCTGTCTCGAAGTCGTCGAACATGTCGCGGATCCCGCCGGTTTCATAGCGGGGCTGTCCGGGTTGCTCGCCCCCGGTGGTCTCCTGATCCTTTCCACCCCCAATCGCACCAGCCTGTCAAGACTGGCGATCATCCGCATTGGCGAAACCGTTGGCGGCATCCCGCCGGGAACGCATGACTGGGACAAGTTCCTGACGCCGGACGAGCTGTCAGCACATGTTGTTGCAGCGGGGCTGACCGTGGCTGAAACGCGCGGGCTGAAGTTCGGACTGATCCGCGGGTTTCACATGTCCGACACGCTGAACCTCGATTATTTTCTGGTGGCACATGCCTAAGGCTCAGCCCCGGCGCACGGACAGCCGGTCCTGCATCCGGGCCAGATAACGCGCGAGGATATCGATCTCCAGATTGACATGCTGACCCGCCACCAGTGTCCCAAGCGTCGTCACGGCCCAGGTGTGCGGGATGATATTGATTGAAAAATGCGTGCACTCTTCTCCATTTTCAGGGGGGTCGCGAACTTCGTTCACTGTCAGCGAGACGCCATCGACAGTCACTGATCCCTTTGCTGCGACGAACGGCGCGATACTGTCCGGCACGCGGATCCCGACGCGGTGCGATGTTCCGTCGGGGCAGACGCCGAGCACCTCTCCGATGCCGTCGACATGACCCGTGACGATATGCCCGCCCAGCTCGTCGCCGATCTTCATCGCGCGTTCGAGGTTGAGGCGGCCACCCGGCACCCACATACCGGTCGCGGTGCATGAAATGCTTTCAGCCGACATATCGACCGCAAACCAGTTCGGTCCCTTGTCCACCACGGTCAGGCACACGCCCGAACATGCGATGGAGGCACCGATGGCAATCGTCGCCATGTCATACGCCGTATCGATGACGAGACGCAGGTCGCCGCGCTGTTCGGCGCTGCGAATCGTGCCGACGTCTGTGATGATCCCGGTAAACATTCGCCCTTATTCCCGCACCCGTTCGTAAATGTCGAGCCGGTCCGCGCCGAGCATGCGCGAATCGACCGTCCGCCACCGCCCATGCGCGTCGGCAAGCTGTGTCAGGCCGATGTCGACCAGCGCCACCTTGCCGTCTCCGATCAGGATCGGCGCGCGATAGATCAGGAGACGATCGACAAGGTCGGCGGCGAGGAATGATGACGCGGTTTGTGCGCCCCCTTCGACGAGGAGATCGTCGGCGGGGAGCGCGCCAATGCCTTGGGGTGTCGTCACCAACCCCCATTCGTCACTTTCGCAAAGACGGGGGGCCACCTCCTCAAGTTCGGTATCGGGAGATGAAGTCCCGCCTGTGCGGGACTGACGGGACAGAAAATATCGTCCGGGCGAACGCCCTTCCAGCCCCGGCAATCGCACATCGAGCCGCGGCGCGTCCGCATCGACCGTGCCGCGCCCGACCAGTATCGCCTCGACCCGCGATCGTTCGAGATGACCGTGCGCACGCGCCTGAGGCCCCGTGATCCACTGGCTCTCTCCGTCCGCGCGTGCTATGCATCCGTCGAGCGACAGCGCGAGCTTCAGCGTGACATGGGGGCGGCCATGACGCTGGCGCGTGAGAAAGCCGGCCATGGCACGCGCTGCGGCGCTGGCCTCGACGGCCTCGGTCACCTCGATATCAGAGTCCCGCAGCCGGGCGGTACCCTTGCCACTGGTGCGCGGATCAGGATCACGCACCGCAGCCACCACGCGCCGGACACCGGCGGCCATGATCAGGTCGCAACATGCCGGCCCGCGCGCACTAACATGTGCACAGGGTTCGAGCGTCGTGTAAAGCGTCGCGCCGCCGGACTGCGCGCCCGCCTGTATCAATGCCAGCGCTTCGGCATGCGGACGCCCCCCCGCTGCCGTCACACCCCGCCCGACGACACGACCGTCCTGAACGATAACGCATCCGACATTGGGATTGGGCCATGTCCGCCCCCGGCCGCGCGTCTCAAGCGCAATCGCTGCGTTCATCCATCGCGCGTCTTCGTTCATTGACGTTTCGTGTCGACGTCGATGCCGATATTGTTGGCAAGGCGTCGATACGCCTGCCGCGTCGCTTCGGCCTGGGCCTCGCGCGCCTTTTTTGCGGCGCGTTCGGCGGGCAAGTCCTTCGCCTGCTGTGCGCGGACTTCGGCAAGGGTCCGACTGGCGGGCCATTGCTGCACATAGACGATCGTCGGTGGCACCCAGTCTTCATCGACCCTGGCCTGCCGGGCCATCCCGATGAAGATCAGCGCCGGGAACGCCAGTGACAATGCGGCAAAGACCATCTTGTGCTTGCGTGGCGCGGTAATGGCATCGCGGAAATCGCGCCATGCAGCACGCGGCGAGCTGGGCTTGGGCAAAAAGGCCATGGGCATCAGATAGAATGCTTTGTCGCCAGATCAAAGGGCATGATCAAAGATGCGTCTTGACCCTGTCTGCCCCTTGCGCTTTGTCAGGGGCATGACTCAAAGCATCAATGACGCGCTTGCCGCGCGCAACCTCACCCTGCCCGTTGCCGCCGCACCGGTCGCCGACTATGTGCCTACGGTCGAGGCGCACGGAATGCTGTTCGTCTCGGGACAGCTTCCCTTCAAAAATGGTGAAGTGATGCAGGGCCGCCTTGGCGAAGACCGCGATATCGCGGCGGGACAGGAGGCAGCACAGGCCTGTGCGCTGATGATTGTCGCACAGCTCAAGGCTGCACTTGGTGATCTGAACCGCGTCGAACGTATCGTTCGTCTGGGTGTCTTTGTGGCCTGCGACGACCGTTTTACCGATCAGCCCAGAGTCGCCGACGGTGCATCGTCGCTGATGGTTGCGCTGTTTGGCGATGCCGGCAAGCATGCGCGCGCCGCAGTCGGCGTGCCCGTGCTGCCCCGCGGCGCGATGGTGGAGGTCGATGCGGTTGTCGCTATTCGCCCCGCTTGAAAATCTGATTGCGCCGCCACCAGCGGAAAGCCGTATCGCCTTTCTGAAAGCGCAACCTTATGCCCACCGCGGGCTGCACGGGAACGGCATCGTTGAAAACAGCCGCGACGCCTTCCGGGCGGCGATGGCTCTGGGCCATGGAATCGAAACCGATGTCCAGGCGGCGCGCGACGGCGAAGCAATGGTCTTTCATGATGCCACGCTCGAACGGCTGACCGATTCGTCCGGCCCGGTCGCGGCGCATACGCCCGCCGAGCTTGGCCGTATCACTCTGCGCGGCACAACCGAAACGATTGCCCAATTGCCCGACCTGTTGGCGCTCATCGCTGGTCGCGTGCCCGTGCTGATCGAAATCAAGGCGCAGGGCAGGCGTGTCGCGCCGCTCTGCCTGTCGGTTCGCCGCGCGCTAGAGGGGTATCGTGGCGATGCGGCCATCATGTCGTTCAATCCGCTTGTGCCGGCATGGTTTCATGATCATGCAACGCGGATCGTGCGCGGTCTGGTTGTCACCGAACAGGACAGACATGGCGCAAAAGCCGCGTTGGCGCGTTGGGTGTCGATGGCAACGGCGAAACCTGATTTCCTTGCGTATGATGTGCGCGATCTGCCCTCTAAATTCGCAGGGGCCGCGCGGGCGCGGGGCATTCCGGTCCTGACGTGGACCGTCCGCGATGCGCACGCCGAGCGCTGCGCCTTCGCCCATGCCGATGAAGCGATTTACGAAAGGGCGGCATGACTGATATCATGGCGCGCATCGGCGACGGCGTGGCAAGCTTTGATGCGGGCGCATGGGATGCCTGTGCGGGCACCGCCAATCCGTTTGTCAGCCAAGCCTTTTTGTCCGCACTCGAAACATCTGGCAGTGCAACGATACAGACAGGGTGGCAGCCCGTGCCGATCGCCATTGACGGTGCGGATGGCGCACTTGCGGGCGTGCTTCCTGCCTATGTCAAAAGTCATAGCCAGGGCGAATATGTGTTCGACCACAACTGGGCCGATGCCTATGATCATGCGGGCGGACGCTATTATCCCAAGCTCGTGATCGCAGTGCCGTTCAGTCCCGTGCCTGGTCCGCGCGTCCTGACGCATGATCCGCTGGTGGCAAAAGGGCTGATCGCGGCGGCTGAAGTGCTGGCGACGCAAAATGGCCTGTCATCGGTCCATGCCAATTTCATTGCACCCGATCAGGTGGATCTCTTCAAAGCGGGTGACTGGCTGATCCGCGAAGGCACGCAATTTCACTGGACGAACGACGGCTATACGGACTTCGACGACTTTCTGGATGCGCTCGCCTCCCGCAAGCGCAAGGCAATCCGCAAGGAACGCAGCAGTGCGGTCGCGGGGCTCGACATCGTGCATGTGAGTGGCGGCGATATCACCGAAACACACTGGGACATGTTCTGGCGCTTTTACCAGGACACCGGCATGCGCAAATGGGGGCAGCCCTACCTGACCCGTTCGTTCTTTTCCGCAATCGGCGCGACGATGAGCGACAGGATAGTTCTCATCCTTGCCCTGCGCAATGGCGTGCCGGTTGCCGGTGCGCTGAATTTCATTGGCGCAGAGACGCTTTACGGACGCTACTGGGGCTGCACGGAAGATGTGCCGTTCCTCCATTTTGAACTTTGCTATTATCAGGCGATCGACGCTGCCATCGCGCGCGGTCTGAAAACTGTCGAGGCGGGGGCGCAGGGCGAACATAAGCTCGCGCGTGGCTATGTGCCCGTGCCGACCTGGTCAGCACATTATATTCCCGATCCGAATTTCCGTCGCGCGATCAGCGATTTCCTCGACCGCGAACGCCGCGCAGTCGAACGACAGATCGCGTTTCTGGGAAAACTGGCCCCGTTCAAGAAAACGACGTGACACGCCGGTTAGGGGCTTCAATTCGGGGACACTATACTTAATTCTTCACCCCAAATGTCTTCATCGAAAAATGTCGTCCCAGGAATTAAGTATAGCGTCCCCGAATTAGTCGGAATTGGATAACTAGGCCGCGCGGCGCAGCTGTGTGGCGCCCAGCCAGGCGCGGGCCTGACGCTGTGCTTCGGCAATTTCGCGCGCGGTCATTTCGTCGGCGACTTCGGCACGACACTCCTGAGCGCGCTCGTTGCCCGACACGGCGGCAAGATTGAACCATTTGTGCGCCTGTACCAGATCGACGTCGATCCCGCCCGATCCGCTTGAATAGGCAATACCCAGTTCATAGCAGGCGTTGGCATTGCCGGCGGCGGCATCGCTCATCCGGCTTTCGATCAGGAACGCCGCACTTTTGAAGCTTGATGCCATAATCCCGTAACCCTCATTGACGATTGTCAAGCCGAACTGTCGCCGAAATGGTTTCAACAAATGGTTAATGCGGCGAAAGCATTTTTCGGTCGGATAAAGGAACGGCGGTTTTACAGGGAAGTTTAGGCCTGACGATCAATCATGACATTGTCGATGAGGCGCGTTGAGCCGAGCCATGCCGCCGCCAGCAATCGATCATCGCGCCGTTCGACATAGTCGATCTGGAACCCGGCAGCGATGATTGTCGCCCGCGCCTGATCCAATATTGCGGCTTCATGCCCCCCCGCTGCCAATGCGGTTGCCGCCAGCGTCAATGCCATCGGCAACACGGTCGCCGCCTGTCGATCCGCAGCCGACAGATAGGCGTTGCGCGACGACAGTGCCAGACCATCCGCCGCGCGCGCGATCGGCACGCCAATGATCTCGATATCAAGATCAAGGTCTGCGACCATCCGGCGGATCACCTGAAGCTGTTGCCAGTCTTTTTCCCCGAACAGCGCGATATCGGGACGGACCTGCCCGAACAATTTGTTCACCACCGTGGCGACGCCGTCGAAATGGCCGGGTCGCGATGCCCCGCACAAGCCTTCGCTTGCTCCTGCCACTGAAATCGTCGTGGCAAAACCCGGTGGATACATCGTCACGACATCGGGCGCCCACAGCACGGCGACGCCCGCATCGGCCAGCATCGCTGCATCGTCACCCTCGCGCCTTGGATAACGCGACAGGTCTTCGGACGGCGCAAATTGGGTCGGATTGACAAAGATTGAGGCGACCACATGATCAGCCCGTGCCCGTGCCGCAGTGACCAGAGTCATATGCCCCGCATGAAGCGCACCCATGGTCGGCAACATCGCCACTGTCCCGGTGAGGGACGCCCGTGCGAGACGCAGGTGCTTCAGGTCACGGATCGTTTGCACGGGCTTTGCCCCTCGCTTATGGCAGGAAAACGCATCACCATCGGTGGCGGTGCCAATGAAATCAAGGGGCGGGGGCCGAACACCAAAGTGATGAATCCGATGCACGCGCACAAAATCGTCTTTGCCAATGAAAAGGGCGGAACGGGAAAATCGACGACTGCGGTTCACGCGGCGGTGGCGCTGTGTGCGGCGGGGTTTCGCGTGGCGGCGATCGACATGGATGTCCGGCAAAAGACACTGGTCCGCTATCTCGACAATCGCGCCGCGACGATGGGACGGCGCGCGCTCGATCTGCCGATACCAGTTTATGGCGTGCTGTCGCTGCTGACCCCCGCCGGGATCGAGCAGGACGTTGCGCGGCTGGGCCACGGGTGCGATTATGTGATCGTCGATACGCCGGGCCGTGACGATGCCTTGTCGCGCGCGGCGATTGCACTTGCCGATACGCTGGTCACACCAATCAACGACAGTTTTGTCGATCTCGACCTGATCGGACAGGTTGATGCCGAAACCTTCAAAGTCATCAAGCCTAGCTTTTATGCCGAACTGATCTGGGATTTGCGCAAGGTCCGGGCAAAAACCGATGGCGGGTCCGTCGACTGGGTCGTCCTGCGCAACCGGCTCCAGCATCTTGAGGCACATAACATGCGGCGCGTTGGCGCGGCACTCACCGAACTGTCGAAGCGCGTCGGGTTTCGCGTCATTCCCGGCCTTGGCGAGCGCGTGATTTACCGCGAACTTTTTCCAAAGGGCCTGACGCTTCTCGACGTCGGTGTCATCGAATCAGTCGGGCTCAGCCATATCGCCGCGCGACAGGAACTGCGTGAGATGGTTTCAGCACTTGCGCTTCCGGCGCGCGAGGACGCTTTGCCGCAGCTGGCCTTTTCATGATCAGGCTCATTTTTTTCGCCGCACTGCTCGCCGTGCTTTATTTTGCGGGCAAGCGCGCGCTCAACGCACCTTCGGGCATGGGCAGAGCCGAAGCAGCCCGGCTGCTCGGCCTGACCCCTGATGCAGGCACTGACGCTGTCCTTGACGCGCACCGCCGCCTGATCGCCAAGGTGCATCCCGATGTCGGGGGCTCCGCCGAACTCGCCGCACGGATCAATCAGGCGCGCGACACGATGTTGAAACCCTAGAGCGGGATGACGTCAGATTGCATCACCGTGATTGCCCTGTGGCGTCCTCTGGGGAGGAGTGGCGCGCAGCGCGGGCTGTGTTGCCCGTGCAAGCGTCGCGACGCGCCCGGAGGGCGTCACAGGGCAACCCCTTCGGGGCGGGCGCCTTTTGGCGCAGGGCGTCGTCGTGCGTCGGTCGCGGGGGCAAAGCCCCGCTCGCCTCCTTACGCCTCACCCTGCACCAAAATCCGCTCCGTCACGGTGGTGCAATCTGACGTCATCCCGCTCCAGGAACAATCGCGACCCCAACGCCGTTCGCCCTGAGCTTGTCGAAGGGCTGTCTTTCGGCTTGAGCAATGTCACCAAAGAAGGACAGGGCTTCGACAAGCTCAGCCCGAACGGAATTTGAAGGAAAGACCAGATATGACGCACCGTTTCCACCCGAGTTCGCTCCGCGAATATGACATTCGCGGCATCGTCGGCGAAACGCTGGGTACCGATGATGCTTATGCGATCGGGCGCGGGTTCGGCACGCGGGTCCGGCGCAATGGCGGCACGCGCGTGGCGGTTGGTTACGACGGGCGCGTAAGCTCAGTCAGCCTTGAGGGCGAGCTTGTCCGCGGCTTGCGCGAAACGGGCATAGACGTCGTGCGCATAGGCCTCGGCCCGACGCCCATGCTTTATTATGCCGAGGCGACGCTCGAAGTCGACGGCGGCGTTCAGGTAACCGGCAGCCACAATCCCGGCGAGTATAATGGCTTCAAGATGGTGCTTGCCCATGCGCCCTTTTACGGGGCGGACATCCGCGA
>CAXTTJ010000038.1:0-19336 GCA_964247235.1 uncultured Sphingomonadaceae bacterium | reverse complement strand
CCAACTACCTCAGAAACTCCGGATATGCGTCAATGTAATGTCATCCGACTCTAGACTGAAGCAATCTTGTGCTCCTGCGAAAGCAGGAGCGTTGGACTTTTGAGCGCGGCTCTCGGTCTCCAGGGCTCCTGCCTGCGCAGGAGCACAGGATTCACGTAAGACCGAGCCTGCTCTACCCCGTGAAGCCATCCTTTGCCAGGCGGCGTTCGGCGAGTTCGGCGATGCTGGCGGCGCGCAGGAAGGGGTTGGTGGCCCGTTCCAGCGCGATCGTGGTCGGAACCGTGGGTTCGCCCCGCGCGCGGCAGGCATCGACGTCATGCATGCGGTCGATCAGCGCCTGGTTGTCCGGTTCTGCTGTCAGGGCATAACGGCCGTTCGCCTGCGTATATTCATGCGCGCAATAGATGATGGTGTCGTCGGGCATGGCGGCAAATTTGCGCATATTGTCGAACATCTGCGCCGCGGTTCCTTCGAACAGCCGGCCACAGCCCATTGCAAACAATGTGTCGCCGACAAAGGCAATGGCGTCGTTTTCGAAATGAAAGGCAATGTGTCCGGCGGTGTGCGCCGGTACGTCGATCACCCGCGCGACAGCGGTGCCGAGTGCGATCGTGTCGCCGCCACCGACCGGAATGTCGAGTGCGGGGATGCGGCCCGCTTCGCCCGCCGGGCCGACGATCGTGCAGCTGGTTGCCGCCTTGATCGCTACATTGCCGCCGGTGTGGTCGGGATGCCAGTGCGTGTTCCAGACATGGGTGATTGTCCAGCCGAGCGCATCGGCCTTGGCGAGCACGGGGTCGGCAACGGCGGGGTCGACGACCATCACCACGCCCGATATGGTTTCGCGTACCAGCCAGACATAATTGTCCGACAAAACCGGAATGCGGATGACGTCAAGGCTCATCCTACCATGTCCCGCTATTGGCCATCGACAGCCATGGTTCGCAGGGTTGAAGGCGGTCGCCCGCCTGAAGCAGTTCGATCGAGATATTGTCCGGGCTGCGCACGAACGCCATATGACCGTCGCGCGGCGGCCGGTTGATGATGACGCCGCCGTCCATCAGCCGCTGGCAGGTCGCATAGATATCATCGACGCGATAGGCGATGTGCCCGAAATTGCGGCCCTCGCCATAGCCGCCCTCGTCCCAGTTATGCGTAAGTTCGATCTGCGCCGCCTCATCCCCCGGCGCGGCGAGGAAGATGAGCGTGAAGCGACCCTGTACGCTGTCGAAGCGGCGCTGTTCCTTAAGGCCGAGCAGGTCGAAAAACGCGATCGTTGCCTGCGGGTCCGAAACGCGGATCATGGTGTGAAGATATTTCATCATGACTGTCATAGGATCAGCTGCCCAGCCTTGCCAGTGAGTCCGCTGCGGATTTTCCCGCCGGGCTTTCGGGCGCGTTGCTGATCGCCGCCGCCCATGCAGTGCGGGCCGCGTCTTCATGGCCCGACAGGATCGCGATCGTTCCCGCCTCAAGCGCGACAGAGGCGTCGTCGGGCGAGCGGCGGGCGGCCTGTTCGATGTCCGACTGCGCGCGCGGCAGATCGTTCATCTTGCGGGCAAGCGTCGCCGACAGCAGCCAGCCGAGCGGATCGGCGGGCACATGCGCGAGCGCAAGATCAAGGTCGATCCGCGCGCCCTTCAGGTCCGTCAGCGCGGCACGGGCGCGGGCACGATCGAGATGCGCTTCGCCGAGCGCTTCGCCCGTCAGCTGGCCGCGGGCAAGCGCGCCATCGAAACACAGTGTCGCCCTGCCAGGATCATTGCCCGCCAGCGCGGCATTTCCGGCCTGAACCCACAGCAGCGCCGCCCGTGCATCGGCGTTCACTTCGGCTTCACGCGCGGCTGCTTCGAATGCCGCCACAGCGGGTCCCCAGCGCGTCTGTGCGACATAGGCCAGCCCCTCGCACTGCCGCGCGAGGACGCCGCCACCTGCAATGCGCCAGCTTCCCGCCGCCGCCAGCGCCCGCACGGGATCCGTTTGCGCAAGGGCAACGCAGGATTCAAAGCGCGTGGTTTCAACAGGGACCGGAGCCGTGGCGGCGGCCGCGAGAAGAGCGAGTATGATCATCTGATGTCATGTCCGGACGTTGAGGCAACGATGGCAATCAGCAGGGCGATATCCTGTTCGCGTGACAGGCGGTGATCACCATCCTTGACCAGGGTCACCTGCACATCGTCTGAACACAGGCATGACGCGAGCCGGACAGACAGGTGCCACGGCACGACTGCGTCGCACTGGCCGTGCAGCAGCCGGACCGGACAGGTGACGGGAACGGGGCCGGTGAGTTGCAGGTGCGCAGCGCCTGAATCAAGGAAGACGGCCGTGGTCAGCATCGGGTCGCCATCAGCCGACGCCCGTTCGAGCCGCCCGCTGGTCGCAATCTGTTCTTTTTCCTCCGCCGTGTACCCCCAGTCGGTAAAATCGGGTGCCGGTGCGATGCCGACCAGTGCGCGGACCTGATCGCCCAGTGCCCGCGCAATGAGCAGCATCAGCCAGCCGCCCATCGAGGACCCGATCAGGACAAGCGGGGTTCCGCCCAGCCTGTCGATGACAGCCAGCGCATCATCGCGCCAGATGTCGAGTGTGCCGTCTTCGAAACGGCCACCGCTGGCGCCGCACCCCGAATAGTCAAAGCGGAGCAGCGACCGGCCCTGTGCGCGTGCCCAGTCGGCAAGGGCCAGCGCCTTGGTCCCGGTCATGTCCGATCGGTAGCCCGGCAGGAACACGAGGGTCGGGCCCGTGCCCGGCAGATGATCAAACGCGATGCGCACGCCGTCGCGGCGGTTCAGATCATCCATTCGACGCTGTTCATCTCTGTGATGGCATCGCGCCGGGCACTGCGTTTTTCGACGAGGATGGCATGCAGCCTGCGCACCGTATCACTGCCTGCGGTCTGATGAAGCGTGGGAAAGACGGCGTGCAGCATCGCCTTTATCCCGCCCGCGACCAGCGCGACGCCGAACCCCCCGGCAACGCCGAAATGTTGCCAGTAGGTTTCGCCGACAGTTGCGGGATGATCGAGGAAGAGACGGCGAATCATGATGTGGCTCCGTGGTGGGTGGGCGCGTGGGGTTGTTCGATGTCGGCGGGCTGCATCCTGTCGAGCTGCCCTTCCCATTTGGCGATGACGGCATTGGCGACGGCATTGCCGACGACGTTGGTGGCAGTGCGCCCCATGTCGAGGAAATGATCGACACCGAGGATAAGCAGCAATCCGGCTTCGGGAATGCCGAACTGGACGAGTGTTGCCGAAATGACGACAAGGCTGGCGCGCGGCACCGCGGCCATGCCCTTTGACGTGACCATAAGGAACAGCAGCATGCCGATTTCCTGACCCAGCGTCAGGTTGATCCCGTACGCCTGCGCGATGAAGATGGTGGCAAAGGTCATGTACATCATCGATCCGTCGAGATTGAACGAATAGCCGAGCGGCAGGATGAAGCTGGCGATGCGGCGCGGCACGCCGAACCGGTCAAGCGCCTCCAGCGTGCGCGGAAAGGCGGCCTCTGACGACGCCGTCGAAAAGGCGACGAGGATCGGTTCGCGAATATAGCGGACCAAGTGGCGCGTGCGCGGCCCGACGATGAGGAAACAGACGCCGAGCAACACCGACCACAGCAGCGCAAGCCCGAGATAGAAGCTGCCGATGAACCAGCCATAGGTGATCAGCACGCCCGCGCCCTGTTCGGCGACGACCGATGCGACAGCGGCAAACACCGCCACCGGCGCAAAGCGCATGACATAGCCCGTGACTTGCAGCATGACATCGACCAGTGCATCGACGCCGCGGACAATGGGTGCCGCCTTGTCGCCGATCGCCGTCATGGCGACGCCAAAGAACAGCGAAAACACGACGATGGGCAGGATATCATTGTTCGCCATCGCATCGAAAATCGATTTGGGGACAAGGTGCGTGATAAACTCCCTGGCGTCGAAGGCGGTCCTGGCGATGCCGGTGTCAGCTGCCGCCGGGGGCATCGTCAAACCGACGCCGACGCCGGGTTGCAGCAGGTTGACGAGGACCAGGCCGAGACTGAGCGAGACCAGACTGGCCGCGACGAACCACGCCAGCGCGCGGCCCCCGACCCGGCCAAGCGCGGCCGTATCCTTCATATGCGCGATGCCCGCGACGAGTGTGCCGAACACGAGCGGCGCGATGATCATCTTGATGAGTTTGAGGAACAGCGCCGTCGCGATGCCGAACCCGTATGTGATCGTTTCGATCTGCCTTGGATCCGTCACGGCCGCATGCAGGACCAGGCCGGTGATGACGCCGAGGATCAGCGCGATCGCAATGTAGAGTGTCAGCTTTTTTGCCATCCGCTCAGCCTAGCCGGTCGAGCAGGCTTTGCGCAAATAGCGACAATGTATCGTCGCGTGCGCCCATGACGACGATGCGGTCGCCGGGCCGCGCCAGTGCGATCATGCGCGTGCCGCAGTCGTCGCGCGACGGAACATGTGCAGCGCCCGCGCCGATCATCGCGACAAGCGCATCGCTGCCGACGCTGCGATCGACAGTGCCGCCGAAATAGGCGGGGTCACTGATGAACAGGCGATCGTCGGGGTGCATGTTGGTGATGAAGCTGTCGGCGAGTTCGCGACCCATCTGTTTCAGGGGTCCATAGCCATGTGGCTGGAAATAGATCAGCAAGCGCCCGGCAAAGGCGTGGAGCGCGGACAGGGTCGCCGCAATCTTGTCGGGGTTGTGGCCGAAATCGTCGATCACACTGATATCATTTGCGCGGCCCACGGTTTCCATGCGGCGTTTGAGGCCGGAAAAACCGGCCAGCGCCGCCACGGCCACGTCAAGCCCGATTCCGGCCCGTGAGACGGCCCCGATCGCGGCAAGGGCATTGGCGACGTTGTGACGCCCCGGGACAGGCAAACGGGCCGCGCAGGCGATTTTAGCGGCATGATCGGTGATCATGAAGGTGACGCCGTCGGGGGTTTCGACGATATCGTAGGCCTGAATGTCGGCTTTGCCAGAGAATCCGAACGTGATCGCCCCGGCCGGTCGGAGCGCAAACGCGTCTTCATTGTCGGCATTGACCACTGCCGATCGTGCCCGGCCGAGGAAATCGCCGAACAGCGCGCGCAATTCCTCCATCGATTTGTGATCGACCGCGACATTGTTGAGCACGGCGATACCGGGACGGTAAAGCGCGATCGATCCGTCGCTTTCGTCGACTTCGCTGACGAACAGGTCGCCGCTGCCCACCCGCGCGCCGCTGTCGAAATTTTTCATCACGGCCCCGTTCATGATCGTCGGGTCGCGGCCCGCCTGTGTCAGGATCCAGCCGATCATGCCCGTGACCGTCGATTTGCCGCTGGTCCCGCCGACCGCGATACTGACCGGCGCGGCGTTGAAAAGTTCGGCGAGCAAACCGGCCCGCGTCATCCGCGCACAGCCGAGCGCCGTTGCCTGCACGATGTCGGGCACTGTCGCTTCGACCGCCGCCGATGCGACCACGATCTGATCAGCGGCGATGATCCCGCTGCCGTCCTGAGCGAACAGGCCGATACCCCGGGCCGCCAATGCTTCGAACTTCGCACCCAGCCGTCCCTGATCGAGCGCGCGGTCCGACCCCGCGACCCGGTGCCCCTGCGCCGCGACGATTTCGGCCAGCGGCAGCATCCCCGACCCGCCGATGCCAACAAAGAAATAGGATTTTGTCATCCGCACGCTATCATCAAATTGGTGAAGGGGAGCAAGTCGTGAAGATCGCCGTTGTTGCGCCAGCCAATATGTTGCCTGCCGATGTTCCCGCAAAAATCGTCGCGCTGGCGCAGGCGCGGTTCGGGGACACGGCGCCCGAAATCGCCTTTCACCCGCAATGTTTCCTGTCGTCGGGCCATTTCGCCGGGCCGGACAAGGCGCGCGAGGATGCGCTGGTCGCTGTGGCGAATGATCCCGGCGTCGATGCGGTGTGGTTCGCGCGTGGCGGTTACGGATCGAACCGGATCGCCGAACGGGCCATCGCCCGCATGGGACCGGCGGCGCGGACGAAACCGTTCCTGGGGTATAGCGATGCCGGGTTCATCCTTTCCGGGCTGCTGGCCAGGGGGATTGGTGCGCCTGTTCATGCGCCGATGCCCAACGACATCAACCGGGCGGGCGGTGACGAGGCGGTGGCACGCGCGCTCGAATGGCTGATCCTGCGCGGCGAACCGCGGCTGCGCTATTATTTCGGCGAGCTGCCCTATGATGCAGGGGGCGGGCGTTATGCGGCGTTCAACATGATGGTGTTTTCGCAATTGCTCGGCACGGCGTTGCAGCCCGACCTGACGGGGCGGACGCTGATGCTCGAAGAAGTCGACGAAGCACTTTATGCGATCGACCGCAGCCTGTGCCACATCACGTCGACCCCCGGCGTGCGCAAGGCGGCGGGGATCATGCTTGGCCGGTGCGCGCCGGTCACGCCGAACACGCCCGATTTCGGCATGGACGAAGCGGCCATCGCCCGGCACTGGTGCGACCTGTCGGGTATCGCCTATCTCGGCCGTGCCGACATCGGCCATGACGCGGGAAACAAGGTCGTTCCGTTCGGCTAAATTCTATCCTAAGCGGCGACCGGGGTGCGGCCTGCGCGTGCGCCAAGCTGTTGCGCCGTGATGCCGTCAAGGTCGGGCAGTACTGCCGACGCGCCATCGAACGTGCCGCCGGCCCAGAGCTTGCCGGGCACGACCACAGTCGCGATTCCGGCGGCAAGTGCTGCGGCCATGCTGGGTGCGCTGTCTTCGATGGCGATAACGTCGCATGCAGCCATGTGCAGCCGGTCGAGCGCCTTCAGATAAATGTCGGGCGACGGTTTGGCCGCAGCAACATCGTCACCCGACAGGATGAGGTCGAACTGCCCCGTGACCGGCGGCCGTGTCGCCGCCAGCATCGCGTCGACATTGGCGCGCGACGTGGTCGATGCAAATCCGATCGCAAGGTCATGATGGCGGGCATCGGCGATCAGCGCTGCGACGCCGCGGTTGAGGGGCAGGCCATCGCGCGTCATCATGTCCTGGAATATCCGGCTTTTCGCGTCGTGAAGCCGGGTTATGGCCGCATCGTCGAGCGTGAAGCCGCGTGCCGCCGCATCGGCGCGGATCCGGTTGCTGCCGCCGACCACGCCCTGTGCGCCCGATACTTTTTCGCGATAGGCCGCGGCGTCCCAGATGATATCAAGCCCGGCGTCGGCAAACGCCTGATTAAAGGCCTTTCGCTGCAGCTCGGATGTTTCGGTCAGTGTCCCGATCGAACCGAACAGGATTGCTTTCAAAAAGGCCATGACGAATATTTTCCCTGGATGAAAGAGCCGTAACCACCCGCGACGCAAACGGTTTCATCCGGCGGTTTGCCGGTGAGGTCGCCCTTGCCGCGTGCGCCCAACAGCGGCATAGGCCCGTTTCATGTCAGACATGCTAAAAATAAGCCTTCCCGACGGATCCGTGCGCGATGTCCCCATGGGCACGACGCCCGCCGATATTGCCGCGAGCATCGGCCCCGGCCTAGCCAAAGCCGCGATTGCGGCGCGGGTCGACGGTGAATTGCGTGACATCATGCGCCCGCTGGAGGTGGATGCAACCCTGTCGCTGATCACGGCGCGTGACGAGGCGGATGCGCTCGAACTGGTGCGGCACGACTTTGCGCATGTGCTGGCCGAAGCGGTGCAGACGCTGTTCCCCGGCACGCAGATCACGTTCGGGCCGTCGACTGATGACGGATTTTATTATGATTTCGCGCCCAGAGACCGGCCCTTCACCGACGAGGATTTGCCCGCGATAGAGGCGGAAATGCGCGCCATCATCGGGCGCGACGAAAAGCTCGTCCGCGAAGTGTGGAGCCGCGCTGACCTGATCGCCAAGTGGCAGGCCGATGGTGAGACGTTCAAGGCCGAATGGGCCGCGGACTTGCCTGAGGGAGAGGAAATCACAATCTATCGCGCAGGCAAATGGATGGACATGTGCCGTGGCCCGCATCTCGCGTCGACCGGCAAACTCGATCCGCGGGCGTTCAAGCTGACGCGCGTGTCGGGCGCGTACTGGCGCGGGGATCAGGCCAATGCGATGCTCAGCCGGATTTATGGCGCCGGCTGGCTGAACAAGACGCAGCTTGACGCGCATCTGATCCGGCTGGAGGAAGCGGCGAAACGCGACCATCGCAGACTGGGGCAGGACATGGACCTGTTCCACCTTCAGGCCGAGGCGCACGGGTCGGTGTTCTGGCATCCCAATGGCTATGTGATCTGGCGCGCGCTGGAGGCCTATATGCGCCGCGCGATCGATGCGGCGGCGTACCGGGAGGTCAAAACCCCGCAGATCATGGACGCGCGCCAGTGGGAACAGTCGGGCCATTGGGGAAAATATCGCGAGAACATGTTCGTCGTTCCCGACGAAGTGCCAGGCGGCGACGGCGATGCGCCGGTCCTGTCGGGCAAGGCCGACCTGATGGCGATCAAGCCGATGAACTGTCCCGCGCATGTCCTGATTTTCCGGCAGGGTATCAAAAGCTATCGCGACCTGCCGCTGCGCCTGTATGAAAACGGATGCTGCCACAGGAACGAACCGCACGGCGCGCTCCACGGCCTGATGCGGGTGCGCCAGTTCACGCAGGACGATGCCCATATCTTTTGCCGCGAGGACCAGGTCGTTGCCGAGGTGCAGGATTTTTGCGCGCTTGCCGACCGGATTTACCGGCAGTTCGGTTTTACTTATGCGATCAAGCTGGCGCTGCGCCCTGAAAAACGGTTCGGCAGCGATGCCGACTGGGACAAGGCCGAAAACGAGCTGCGCGATGCCGTCGTCAGGGCGGGGCTGGCGACGCCGGACCATGGCTGGGCAGAGCTGCCGGGCGAAGGCGCATTTTACGCGCCGAAGCTCGAATGGCATCTGACCGACGCGATCGGCCGGACATGGCAGGTCGGCACGATCCAGTCGGACCGCGTGCTGCCCGAGCGACTGGACGCGAGCTACGTCGGAGACGATGGCGCAAAGCACCGGCCCGTCATGCTGCACCGTGCGATATTCGGCAGTTACGAGCGGTTCATCGGCATATTGATCGAACATCATGCCGGACGTTTTCCCCTGTGGCTCGCGCCGGTGCAGGCCGTGGTCGCGACAATCGTGTCGGACGCCGATGACTATGCGCTTGACGTTGTCACGACACTCAGGGTGGCGGGACTTCGTGCGGACAGCGACCTGCGCAACGAGAAAATAAATTACAAGGTGCGCGAACATTCGCTGGCAAAAGTGCCGCATCTGCTGGTCGTGGGCAAGCGCGAGGCGGACGATCGCACAGTCGCGATCCGTTCGCTCGGGTCCGAAGGGCAGCGCATCCTGTCGCTTGACGATGCGATCAGACTGCTGGTCGATGAGGCAACGCCGCCCGACCTCAAGTGACGCATTGGCGCCACAGCATTCACAAAATTGCGCGCATGGGCTTCCCCCGCGGACCCGGATGTCCTAAATTGCCTGTGACTTATCAACAATCACCGGAGTTTTCACTATAGCAACGCCCATGACCCGCCGCCCGCTTGGGGGTGCGCCAATGCCGAACAACGGCCCCCGTTTCAACGAATTCATCGTCTCACCCAAAGTGCGCGTGATTGACGAGAATGGCGAAAATCTGGGCGTGATGCTGACCCGCGAAGCCATGGAACAGGCGCGCGACCTGGGACTTGACCTGGTCGAAGTTTCGCCGAACGCGGACCCGCCGGTCGCCAAATATCTCGACGTCGGCAAGTTCAAATACGAAGCGCAGAAAAAAGCCAACATCGCCCGCAAAAGCCAGAAGACGCAGGAAATCAAAGAAATCAAGATGCGTCCCAATATCGACGATCATGATTACAACACAAAAATGAAAAAGATTTTCGAATTCATCGGTGACGGTGACAAGGTGAAGGTCACGCTGCGGTTCCGCGGGCGTGAACTTGCCCATGGTCAGCTTGGCATGGTTCTGCTCCAGCGGGTGCAGGCCGACACGGTCGAGACAGCCAAGGTCGAAGCCTATCCGCGCATGGAAGGTCGGCAGATGCTGATGGTGCTGTCACCGAAATAAGCCTTTCCGTAACGTCATGCCAGATAAACTGTTGCAAAAAAGCCGCGTTTGTTTCGAAAACGGCACGGTATCGGCTCCAGACGCTGGCGGCTGCCGACCAATCGCCCTAATCCCCCATTAACGGATTTACAAAAATCCGGCCCTTCGAGGAGACCAAGATGCCTAAATTTCGCCTGATGCTGTCGGCCGCGCTGTGCACATTTGCCGCGCCGGCCTTTGCGCAAACGGCTCCGGCGCCGCAAGCCGCAAAGACCGATGGCCAGTCCGGTGCCCAGATTGATGAGGGCAATGCCGGTGACATCATCGTCACGGCCACGCGCCGGTCCGAAGCCTTGTCGGATGTGCCGCTTGCCGTCTCTGCCGTCACCGCGACCAGCTTGCAGAATTCGGGTGCGAGCGACATTCGCGCGCTGAACCAGCTGTCACCGTCGCTGCTGGTCTCTTCGACCTCGTCCGAAGCGGCAGGCGGTTCGGCGCGTATCCGTGGCATTGGCACCGTCGGCGACAATGCCGGACTGGAATCCTCGGTCGCGACCTTCATCGACGGCGTCTATCGCAACCGGCCCGGCGTCGGCCTGACCGAACTTGGTGCGATCGACCGCATCGAAGTGCTGCGCGGGCCGCAAGGGACATTGTTCGGCCGCAACGCGAGCGCGGGGCTGATCTCTGTCATCACTGCCAAGCCCAGCTTCACGTTCGGCGGCCAAGCAGAAGCGTCTTACGGCAATTATGACGCGATCCGCCTGGTCGGCGGGCTAACCGGTCCGATTTCCGAGCAACTCGCGTTCCGCGTCGATGGCGTCTATTTCAAGCGTGACGGCTTCATTACCGATGTCACGTCCGGCCGCGGTCTCAACAATCGTGACCGCTACCTCGTGCGCGGACAGCTGCTGTTCCAGCCGAGCGATACGTTCTCGGTCCGCCTGATCGGCGACTATTCCAAGCGAAAGGAAGAATGCTGTGCGGCGGTCGTCTATTCTTCCGCCCAGATTTTGCGCAATCCCGACGGCACCATTTCGCGCAATCCCAATCCGGTATTCGCAGCCTTTCAATCGCTTGGCGCGAATTACCAGTCGCCGCCGTTTGCGCGCCGGACGGCAATCACCGCCGGGCAGGGCTATCAAAGCGATGTCGAGGACATGGGTGTCTCCGCTGAAATCAATGCGACGTTTGGCAGTGCAAACCTGACGTCGATCACGGCCTATCGCGACTGGTACGTGTTGCGCGGGCAAGATGCCGACTTCACCGCACTCGACGCATTCCGTCGTCTTGGCGGTGGTGGCTATGACCAGGGTTTCAAGACGTTTTCGCAGGAACTGCGCCTTCAGGGCGAAGCGTTCGGCGGCAAGCTCGACTGGCTGGTCGGCGGCTATTATGCGAATGAAACACTCAGGTTGAGAGACAACCTGTCCTATGGACCCGATTTCGAAAAGTTCGCAAACTGCAGCCTTGCGTCTTCGCTGTCGGTCGGTCTCAACGTGCCCTCGCTGGTTTCGGGAACGGGCACCGGGTGTTTCAACGGCGCCGTCGCGGCTGCCGTCTCCGCCAATCTGCTCGTGCCGGCGCAGACGCGCGGCCTGCTCAGGCTGGTTTCTGGCCTTGCGATCCCCGGTCTTGGCGGCTTCAGCGCCATCGCGGCCGCCCCCGCGTCAAGTGGTGGACTGGGCAATGCGGCACTGGGCGCGGCACTGCGCACCACCGCGCAGAATGACCAGTATCAGCAGAAAAGCCGGAACTTTGCAGTCTTCACGCACAATGTCATAAAATTCACCGATGCGTTCAACCTGACCATTGGTCTTCGCTACACCAATGAACGCAAGACGCTTGATGCGACGTTGAGCGACAACAACGCCTATTGCCGCGCGATCCGGACCAGTGGCCTTGCGTCGCTGTCCGGTATTCCGTGCGCGATCAACGCGTTGCCCGGCGGTGCGTTCACGCAGACCGGACAGGTCAAGTCCGAAGAGAAGCTGACGGGAACGGCGGTGCTGAGCTTCAAGCCGACCGATGGCCTGCTGACCTATGCGAGCTTCTCGCGCGGTTATAAAGCGGGTGGCTTCAACCTCGACCGTGCGTCGCTGTTACCGGCGACGCCCAACCTGTCTCAGCTGCAATTCGACCCGGAAGTCGTTGACGCCTATGAAATCGGGCTGAAACTCAACCGGCGTGGGTTCGACCTGAACATCGCGCTGTTCAAGCAGGATTTCAAAGGTTTCCAGCTGAACGCTTTCAACGGCCTTAATTTTGCCGTGACCAATCTGAACGGCTGTTCGGCAGACCTTGGCGGGCGCGATACGGACAATTCGGATGCGGCATTTGCCTGCCCCGGCAAGATCAAGCCGGGCGTCATCTCCAAGGGAGTCGAGATTGAGGCATTCATGCGTCCGGCACGCAATGTCAGCGTCAACCTGGGCCTGACCTACACTGACACATCCTATCAGAAGAACCTGCTCAACGGGGCGTTATCTGCTGTTGGCGCGGGTCAGTTCCAGTTGCCCGGATCACGCCTGTCGAACAGCTCGGAATATGTGGTGACTGGTGCAGCGACATGGACGCCGCCGCTTGGCGACAATGGCCTGTCGGGACTGCTCTATGGCGATTTTCGCTATATGAGCGCGATCACCACCGGTTCGGACCTCGATATCGAAAAGGTCCAGCCCGGCTTCATTGTCGTGAATGCACGCGTGGGCATTCGTGGTGCAGAACAGCGCTGGGGCCTTGAGTTCTGGGTTCAGAACCTGCTTGACACCGACTTTCAGCAGACTGCAGTCGACTCGCCGCTGCAACCCGCTGGCGGTGGCACAACGCGTGGCGTGCAACGCGGCTTTTATCCGTTCTCGAACCAGATTTACTCGGCATTCCTTGGCGAGCCACGTACTTATGGCGTGACGGCGCGGTTCAAGTTCTGAGCCTATTTCCGCAGTGCTGAGCTCGAAGGACGGTTCACGTGAACCGTCCTTCGACAGGCTCAGGATAGCGGCTTGCCTATGCCGCCGCTTTCTCGCTTGCCGCAACCACGCCCGACGCGGCGTCGAGCAAGCGTTTTTCGAGCGATTTCAGGCGCGCCCCTTCCTCGACCTTGCCGCCGATCAGGTCAGTCACGTAAAATGTGTCGACAGCGCGTTCGCCATAGGTCGCGACATGGGCGGAACTGATCGTGACCTTTGACTGGAACAGCGCATAGGCGAGCGCGTTGAGCAGCGCCGGACGGTCGCGCGCGTTGACTTCGATGACCGTGTAGCGGTTCGACGCCTTGTTATCGATCAGCACATTGGGCTGGATCGTGAAGGCGTCGGCGCGCGTGCGCGACAGGGGCCGTGCCGCCAGCCGGTCATCGAGCCGCGCGCGATTGGCCAGCGCATCCTCGATCCCGGTGGCCAGCCGTTTCAGCCGGTCGGGTTCGTCGAAGGGCCGGCCGAACGGGTCCTGAACCAGGAAATTGTCGAGCGCCATGCCGTCGCGCGTCGTGTGGATGCGCGCATCGATGATGCTTGCCCCGGCCAGCGTGATGGCGCCCGCCAGCCGGTAGAACAATCCGGCATGGTCGGCGGCGTTGACAGTGATCAACGTGGCGCCGCGCGCCGGATAAACCTCTGCACTGACCGACAGTAGCTTGTCACCCGCATCCGCCACATGATGCGCATTGCGAACAAGGATGTCGTCGGGTTCGGCGATCCAGTAGCTTTCGGGAAAGCGTTTGCGATAGGCGTCGAACCGCGCGGCGTCCCAGTCGAGCGCGGCGGCAAGCGCGTTCTGCCGGGCATCGATTTTTTCGCGGCGACCGGTTTGTTTGTGGCCAAGGCGCAGGACTTCTTCAGCCGCTTCATACAGATCGCCGAGCAGCTGCCGTTTCCAGCCGTTCCACACGCCCGGGCCGACCGCGCGAATGTCGACCACCGTCAGCGCCAGAAGCAGGCGCAGCCGTTCGGGCGACTGCACGGCTTCGACAAAATCGACGATTGTCTTGTAATCGGACAGGTCGCGCTTGAACGCCGTCGCCGACATCAGGAGATGCCAGCGCACCAGCCACGCCACTGTTTCGGTTTCGGCAGGCGACAGGCCGAACCGCGGACACAGCTTCATGGCGACTTCGGCGCCCAGGATCGAGTGATCGCCGCCGCGCCCCTTGGCGATGTCGTGGAGCAGGACCGCGACATAAATGACCCGGCGCGACACGATCTGGTTCAGGATCACTGTCGTCAGCGGATGATCGGCGTTCAGGTCCCCCCGTTCGATGCGGGCCAGCAGGCCGATGGCGCGGATGCTGTGTTCGTCCACTGTATAATGATGATACATGTCGAACTGCATCTGTGCGACGACCCGTCCGAAATCGGGAACAAACCGGCCGAACACCGTGGCTTCGTTCATCCAGCGCAGCACGGTTTCGGGGTCGCGCGGCGACGTCAATATCCCCATGAACAGCGCATTGGCGCGGGCGTCGCTGCGTATTTTTGCATCGATGATCCGGGCATCGCGATTGGCCGCGCGCATTGCCTGCGGATGGATTTCAAGGCCATGATCGTCGGCCAGCGCAAAGATTTCGATGAGGCGGACAGGGTCTTGCTGAAACCAGTCGTCCGCCGGCAAGGCCAGTCGCCCGCGATCGAGCACGAAGCCCGATAATTTGCGCGGCGCGCGCATCAGCCCTGCCAGCGTGAAGCGCCGCCCCTTGGCCGCCATGCTGTCATCAAGATGGGCAAGGAACACGCCGGTCAGGTCGCCGACCTGTTTTGCCATGAGGAAATAATGCTGCATGAACCGTTCGACCGCCGATCGCCCGGGCCGGTCGGCATAGCGCATCCGCCGGGCGATTTCGGGCTGCACGTCGAAGGTCAGCCGGTCTTCGGCACGCCCTGTCACGCTGTGCAGGTGACAGCGCACGGCCCACAGGAAATTTTCCGCCTTTTGAAACTGGCGCAGCTCGGGTGCGGTCAGCAGCCCCTTGTCGACCAGTTCGGCCACAGTCTGGACACGGTGGACATATTTGCCGATCCAGAACAGCGTGTGCAGGTCGCGCAGGCCGCCCTTGCCTTCCTTCAGATTGGGTTCGACGACATAGCGGCTGTCGCCCATGCGCTTGTGCCGCACGTCGCGTTCGGCAAGCTTTTCGGTGACGAATGTTCGTGCGGTACTGGCGACGACTTCGGCCTGGAACCGCGCCACCGATTCTTCGTAAAGCGCCTGATCGCCCCAGACATAGCGCCCTTCAAGCAAGGCAGTGCGGATCGTCAGGTCGCTTTTGGCCATGCGGATCATGTCGTCGAGCGACCGCGAGGAATGGCCGACCTTCAGGCCAAGATCCCACAATGTGTAGAGCATCGATTCAATGACCTGTTCGGTCCACGCCGTCTGTTTCCACGGCGTCAGAAACGCAATGTCGACATCCGAAAAGGGCGCCATCTCGCCGCGGCCATAGCCGCCGACCGCGAGCAGCGCGAGCCGTTCGGACGCGGTCGGATTGCCCAGCCGGTGCAGCCGCTGCGTCGTGAAATCATAAGCGAGGCGAAGCACCTGATCGGTCAGAAATGCCTGCGCCGACGCCGCGTCATTGCCACGTTGCGGATGATCGGACAGGCGGTGGGCGATTTCGCTGCGTCCCGCGTCAAGCGCGGGCTTGAGCAGCGCAACCGCCTGCGCACGAAGGTCCTTGCCGTCGAGCGCCGCCAGTGCATCGGCCAGGGTCCGGCGATCAATGATGGCACGACGATTGGTGACGGTGTCAAAGCGGTTCGACATGATGCGGCTCTAAGCGTTCGCTGCGCCGTCCGCCAATGCTTTCAGCCGGTATAGCGCATCGAGCGCGTCGCGTGGGCTCAGCGTGTCGGGGTGGATCGCGTCAAGTCCGGCGCGTAGCGGATCGGGTGCAGCGTCTTCGACCAGCGTGGCGAACAGCGGCAGGTCGTCCAGCCCCGCCGCCAGACCGCCCGTGGCCGCGCGACCGGCTTCGAGTTTCGACAGCACTGCCTTTGCCCGCGCCAGCACTGCCGGGGTCATGCCCGCGAGCCGCGCGACCGCAATCCCGTAACTGCGGTCTGCCGGTCCCTCGGCCAGTTCGTGGAGCAGGACCAGATCGCCCTTATATTCGCGCGCGCGGACATGGTGGAGCGAAAGCGCGTCGAGCGTTTCGGCAAGGCGGGTCAGTTCGTGATAATGGGTCGCGAACAGGCAGCGGCATCTGTTCACCTCATGCACAGCCTCGACCACGGCCCAGGCGATGGCGAGGCCGTCGTAGGTTGATGTCCCGCGACCCACTTCGTCGAGGATGACGAAGCTGTGCGCTGTCGCCTGCGCGAGGATCGCCGCGGTTTCGACCATTTCGACCATGAAAGTCGATCGCCCGCGCGCCAGATTGTCCGAGGCACCGACGCGGCTGAACAGCCGGTCGACCAGGCCCAACGTCGCGCGCGTCGCGGGGACGAAACAACCCGCCTGCGCCATCACCGCGATCAGCGCATTCTGGCGCAGGAAGGTCGATTTGCCGCCCATGTTGGGACCCGTGACAAGCCACAGGCGGTCGTTTTCGGACAGCGCGCAGTCGTTCGCCACGAACCGCGCGCCTGATTTTGCCAGAGCGGCTTCGACGACGGGGTGGCGACCGCCTTCGATGTCGAGGCAGGGACGATCGACCAGCACCGGGCGACACCATCCGCTTTCCACCGCGCATTCGGCGTTGGCGGATGCGACGTCGAGGCGGGCGAGTGCGTCCGCGGTTGCGGCGATGGCGGCGGCGGATTGCAATGTGTGCGCCGTCAGATCCTCAAAATGCGCGGCTTCGGCGGCAAGGGCATGGGCACCCGCCTGTGTCACTCTCATCGCGACTTCATGCAGTTCGGGCGCGTTGAAACGCACCACCCCCGCGAGCGTCTGGCGATGCGTGAAACCCGAGTCCGCCGCCATCAGCGGATCGGCCGCGCGGGCGGGCACTTCGACATGATAGCCGAGCACGCCATTATGGCGGATTTTCAGCGTGGCGATTCCGGTGTTGGCGCGAAAGCGGGCTTCAAGCGCGGCAATCTCGCGCCGTCCGTGGCCACCGGTATCACGCAGATCGTCAAGCGCGGCGTCATAACGGGGCGCGATATAGCCGCCCGCGCCGGGCTCGACCGGCGGGCTTTCGACAAGCGCACGATTGAGCAGATCAATGAGCGCGCCGTGACCGCCGAGCATGGGGAGGAGAGTCGTGAGGAGCGACGGTAAGACGCTGTCGCTGTCCCCGCAGTCCTGAGCCTGTCGAACGACGGTTCGCGTCAACCGTCCTTCGACAGGCTCAGGACTGCGGGTCAGAGCAAGCCGTTCACGCAAGTCCCATGCGGCGGCCAGCCCCGCGCGCAGATGACCGAGATCGCGGGGGGACCCCCGTCCCGCCGAGAGCCGCGCCAGCGCGCGCGAAATGTCGGGACTGCGTTTCAGTGTTTCGCGCAAAGCCGCGCGCGCGCCGCTGTCGCCTGCCCAGTGGCCGACCAGATCGAGGCGCGCATCGATCGCCGCACGATCCATCAGCGGTGCGGAGATATCTGCCGCGAGCATCCGCGCGCCTGCCCCCGTGACGGTCCGGTCGATGCAATCGAGCAGGCTTCCGGTGCGGGTGCCGTTCGCGGAGACAGTGAGTTCGAGGCTTTCGCGCGTCGCCGCATCGATGATCATGTGCGCGGACCGGACCCGGCGAACGGGCGGCGACAGGAACGGCACAGTGCCTTTGCCCGCATGATCGAGATAGGCGAGCAACCCTGCCGCTGCCGCCAGTTCGGCGCGCGAGAAGTGACCGAAACCGTCGAGTGTGGCGACATTGTGAAGCGCCTTGAGCCTGGCCTCGCCCTTGGCAGAGTCGAAATCGCTTGTTGGCCTTTCTTGTGCTCCTGCGAAAGCAGGAGCCCTGGAAGGAGAAAAACCGCCCATGTCCAAGGCTCCTGCTTTCGCAGGAGCACACAGTATCTCTGACGGATTCAGCCGTGCGATCTCGGCATCCAGCCCGCCTTCGCCCGCTTCACTCAGTTCAAAGCGCCCCGTCGAAACATCCGCCGCCGCAATCGCATATGCCCCGCTCACCTGCGCCACCGCGACCAGCCAGTTTGCCGCCTTGCCATCAAGCAGGACATCCTCGGTCAGCGTCCCCGCCGTCACCACGCGGACGATGGCGCGCGCGACGATCGATTTGCCGCCGCGTGCTTTTGCAGCCGCAGGCAATTCAATCTGCTCGGCGATCGCAACGCGGTGCCCGCCCCGGATCAGCCGCGCGAGATAGGCGTCGGCGGCATGCACGGGGACGCCGCACATTGGTACTTTCTCGCCCTCATGTTCGCCACGGGTCGTCAGGGCGATGTCGAGGCAGGCGCTGGCCGCGCGGGCATCGTCGAAAAACAGCTCGAAGAAATCGCCCATGCGGTAGAACAGCAGGCAATCGGGTGCTTCGGCCTTCAGCGCATGATATTGCGCCATCATGGGTGTTGGTGTGCTGGCCATTTTCCCCCTTAATCCGTTCTGGCTGAGCTTGTCGAAGCCTTGTCCTCGTTCTTTGACCAATCTCGAAAAAGGACAACCCTTCGACAAGCTCAGGGTGAACGGATAGGGGAGGGGCTGGAGGTGCCAATGAGCGACGAATCGAATATCCAGTTTTCGGACCGTGAGGCGCTGCTGTTTCATTCGGAAGGGCGCCCGGGCAAGCTGGAGATCGTCGCGACCAAGCCGATGGCGACGCAGCGCGACCTGAGCCTTGCCTATTCGCCTGGGGTTGCGGTGCCGGTGCTGGCCATCGCGGCGGACCCTGCCACTGCTTATGATTATACGACCAAGGGCAATCTGGTCGCGGTCATATCGAACGGCACGGCGATCCTGGGGCTGGGCAATCTTGGCGCGCTTGCCTCGAAACCAGTGATGGAGGGTAAGGCGGTCCTGTTCAAACGCTTTGCCGACGTCGATTCGATCGACCTCGAAGTCGCGACCGAAGACACGGACAGGTTCATCGAAGCCGTCGCTCTCCTCGAACCCAGTTTCGGCGGGATCAATCTTGAAGATATCAAGGCGCCCGAATGCTTTATCATCGAGCAGGCGCTGAAAGAGCGGATGAAGATTCCGGTCATGCACGACGACCAGCACGGCACCGCGATCATTACGGCAGCCGGTCTGATCAATGCCATGCACCTGACCGGGCGCGCGATGAAGGATGTGAAGATCGTCGTGAATGGTGCGGGGGCGGCCGCCATCGCCTGCACCGCGCTCATCAAGGCGATGGGCGTGCGGCCCGACAATGTCATCATGTGCGACCGGTCAGGCGTCATCTATCAGGGCCGC
>CAXTTJ010000037.1:0-20081 GCA_964247235.1 uncultured Sphingomonadaceae bacterium | reverse complement strand
GCCAACTACCTCAGAAACTCCGGATATGCGTCAATGTAATGTCATCCGACTCTAACCTAACGCAGGCGTTGTCCGACGCGGGTGATGGCGATCAGTTCTTCGGCGGCAATGACATGACCCGCCGTGCCGCTAGCCATAAGGGCGCGTTCGCTGGCGAACAGTCGGGCAGAGGCCGTTGCCAGCCGTGACGATGTCCATCGCGTCAGTTGCGCAGTGACAGCAGGCTGTTCTTTGAAGAACAATGATTTGCCCAATGACGCCACGACGGCACCGGATGACTTTCCCGCATCGACCTCGCTTCGCAACCGTGCGAGCAGGATCAGGCGGCGTTGCAGCGCGCGCAGTGCGGGCACCCACGCATTGTCATGTTCGATTTCGGTCAATTGACCGGTGACCACGGCCAGATCACCGCCAAGGACCGCATTGACGAGGCGGCTCGTGTCAGTTTCGCCCAAGTCGGCGCCGGTCGCGTGCAAGGCCGCTTCGCTGGCGTCGCGTGGCCGGTCGGGTGCAGCATCGAGATAAAGTGCGAGCTTTTCAATTTCCCGCTCAAGGATCGCGCGGTCGCCAAGGCAGTTTGCGCCAAGCCGCGCTGCAACACCCGGATGCAGCCGCAAACCACAGGTCCGCCCGATGCTGATCGCCAGTGATTCAAGGCCGGCGCTTTCGGGCTTGTACTGCGGAAACGCAAAAACCGCAGGATGGTTGAGTGCGGCTTTCATCAACGCTGATGTCGGCTTCAACGCACCGGCAATAACAACGACCGGATTGCCCGTTATGTCCGCTTCGAGGAGGGCCAGAACCGCAGCGGCGCACTCATCACCGCCAGTGACCCGGATGTGGCGCCTGCCCCCGAACAGCGAAAAGGCAGCGGCTTCATCGGCAAGGCGCGCCGGATCGTCTTTCAGCGTCGCGCCGTCGAGATCGATGCGCTCGGCATCGGGCCCCAGTGCGCGTTCGAGGCGGGCAGCGAGCGCGCGCGACCCGGCATCGTCGGGACCATGAAGAAGGAAAAGCCTGACACTCTGGTCCGCCGTGTCGAGCCCCCGGGTGATCTGGGTTTCACTGACTTTCACTTGCGATCGGTACGCTCTGCGTAAAGCGCGATGCTGGCCACGATCTGGTCAGCGACAATCGCCGACAGCCGTTCGAGCGCGGTATTTTCGGCAGCAATCGTCGCATATTCGGAACTGACAACGTCGATCCCGACGTCGGAACCGGTTGTTGCATCAAGCACGGTTTTTCCGGCAGCATCGATAAGCCTGTAGCGCGCCCGCAACGTGCGCCGTTCGCGCGTGACTGAATCATCGCTGCGCACGCCGAATCCTTCGATCTTGTCGTCGAGTTCGACATCGAGATGATATGTCTTCGTTCCGCCGCTGCCAAGCCGGTCGGTCAGGGCGTTGCGGACAAGCCACCCCGACTTGCCGCCGGCAATGGGGGTCACGTCGATCCCCTGCAAAGTCTGCGCGACCGCGCCGCCGCTGCCACCGCTGTACAGCGGCCGCAGACCGCAGGCAGAGAGAGTGAGGAGGAGGGCCACTACCAGCCCCGACCTGGCTGAGCTTGTCGAAGCCCTGCCCTCGTTCTGGGCGAACAGTGATTGCTGGATGCTCATGCGACGATGTTTACCAGACGATCGGGCACAACGACGATCTTTTTCGGTGTTGCCCCGTCAAGGAGGCGGGCAACATTGGCCGATGTCAGCGCCCGCGTTTCAAGCACGTCCTTTGGCGTGCCCTTTGCAACGATGATCGTGTCGCGCAGCTTGCCGTTGACCTGAAGGGCAATCGTCACTTCGTCATCGACGAGAAGCGCCGGATCGGCGTCTGGCCAATGTGCATCGGCGACAAGGCCGTCATGACCCATCGCAGCCCAGGCTTCCTCGGCAAGATGCGGGAGCATCGGCGCGATCAGCCGGACGAGCGTGGTGATCGCCGCATCGCGTGAGGCGGATGGCACGGCCTTTTCAATGGCATTGGTCAGTGCATGGACACGCGCAACCGCCTTGTTGAAATGCAGGCCGTCGATGTCCGTACCGATGCCGGCAATCGCCCGATGGAGCGCACGGTCGATGTCCTTGTCATCACCCGTGTTCCCGCGCGGCGCTTCAAACAACCGCCACAGCCGCTGGACGAACTTCCACGTCCCTTCGATCCCCGCTTCGCTCCACGGCAAGTCGCGCTCGGGCGGGCTGTCGGACAGCATGAACCAGCGTACCGCATCCGCGCCATAGGTGTCGAACATCGGTTCGGGATCGACAGTGTTCTTTTTCGACTTCGACATTTTCTCGATGCGGCCGACAGTCACGGGCGCGTCATCGACGGTCACGAAAGAGTCGCCGCGCCGCGTCACCGTTTCCGGGGAAAGCCACTTGCCGTCCGCATCCTGATATGTCTCATGCGTCACCATCCCCTGCGTGAACAGGCCCGCAAACGGCTCGCTGATCCCCAGTTGGCCGATATGCTGCAACGCCCGCGTCCAGAAGCGCGCGTAGAGCAGGTGCAGGATCGCATGTTCGACGCCGCCGATATATTGGCCGACGGGAAGCCATTTTTCGGCCTCTTCACGGTCGAAGGGCTTGTCCTTGGGCTGGCTTGCGAAGCGGATGAAATACCAGGATGAATCGACGAAGGTGTCGAGCGTATCGGTTTCACGCCGTGCGGGTTCCCGGCAATTGGGGCAGGGGACGTTCTTCCACGTCGGATGCCGGTCGAGCGGGTTGCCGGGGATGTCGAAACTCACATCTTCAGGCAGGACGACGGGTAATTGCGAGCGCGGCACCGGCATCATCCCGCAGAAATCGCAATGTATCATCGGGATCGGCGTGCCCCAGTAACGTTGCCGAGACACACCCCAGTCGCGCAGCCGGTACTGCGTCTGTCCTTCGCCCCAGCCCTCGGCCTCGCCGCGCGCGATGACGGCGGCTTTGGCGGCCTTGACGTCAAGGCCGTCGAGAAAGCCTGAATTTACCAGCTTACCCGGGCCATTATAGGCTTCATTGCCGCGGAAACAGGGGTCGGCATTGTCATTTTCGGCCACGACCCGGCGCACGGGCATGTCATATTTGCGCGCAAATTCGAAATCGCGCTGGTCATGCGCAGGGACGCCCATTACCGCACCCGTGCCATAGTCCATCAGCACGAAATTGGCGACGAACACGGGCAGCCTGATCGCGGGATCGAACGGATGGTCGACGGTCAGCCCCGTATCAAAGCCAAGCTTTTCCGCCGTTTCAATTTCGGCCGCAGTCGTCCCGCCCAGCTTGCACTGTTCGATGAACTGTTCGAGCGCATAGCGGTTCGCGGCGAGTTCCTGCGCCAGCGGATGATCGCATGCGATCGCCACGAAACTCGCCCCGAAAATCGTGTCGGGCCGGGTCGTGAACACGTCGATCGCGTCTAGCCCCGCCCCTTCAGCGGAGGGGTTGGGAAGGGGAGTAGAGAGCGCAAATGACATGCGCATGCCGACTGATTTGCCAATCCAGTTTTCCTGCATCAGCCGCACCTTGTCGGGCCACTGGTCGAGCGTTTTCAGCCCGTCGAGCAAATCTTCGGTGAAATCGGTGATGCGCAAAAACCACTGGTTCAGCTTGCGCTTTTCAACCAGCGCACCCGATCGCCAGCCGCGCCCGTCGATCACCTGCTCGTTCGCCAGCACAGTCATGTCGACCGGATCCCAGTTGACCGACGATATGCGGCGATACACCAGCCCCGCCTTGTACAGATCGAGGAACAGCGCCTGTTCATGCCCGTAATAGCCGGGTTCGCAGGTCGCCAGTTCGCGTGTCCAGTCGATGGCAAGGCCAAGCCGCTTCAGCTGTGCACGCATCGCCGCGATGTTCGCACGGGTCCAGTCGCCGGGATGCACCCCTTTTTCCATCGCAGCATTTTCGGCGGGCATGCCGAATGCGTCCCATCCCATGGGATGGAGCACGGCATGGCCCGTCATTTTCTTGTACCGCGCAAGCACGTCACCCATCGCGTAATTGCGGACATGCCCCATGTGAATCCGGCCCGACGGATAGGGAAACATCTCAAGCACATAGGCCCGTTTGGCGGATGACCCCGCGTCGGCGGTAAATGTGCCGCGGTCATCCCAGACAGCCTGCCAGCGCGAATCGGCAGCGCGATGCGCGAATTTGCTGCTCACGCCCTCAACCGGCGACGGCACTGCGCCTCAGGTCGCGCGCTTTGGTGAGAATCAGGTCTTCAAGCTTCTGAACGGTGGCGGCCTGCACTGGCGCATCGCTCCACTGACCATTGCTCAGAACCTGACGCGACGCGGCCACGCGCAGGGCATCGGCGCGCAAATCCTGGTCAAGGACGGTCACGGTCAGCTTCATCCGTTCGCCGGCAGCATTTGGATTGACGTACCAGTCCGTCAGGATGACACCGCCGTTCGAATCAGTCTGAAGCAGCGGCATGAACGACACGGTGTCGAGCGCCGCGCGCCACAAATACGCATTGATGCCGATTGTCGTGACTTTCGACGCCGCGAGATCGGCAATGCGCCCGGGCTTTTCCTTTTTGCTGCATGCTGCCGTGGCGGTGATCAGCGCAATCGCGAGGGCGGTGGTAAAGCGGCGGGGCATGGCAATCCTTGACAATAGGGTAATTTGGCGCGGTTGGCTCGTTATAGCCGGTGTGGCTTGGCCTGCAAGCGCCCTTGCTGTGTGCGATATGCAACAGGTGCCGTAAAAAGGGATATGGACCGGTGGCGCGGTCGCGCATCATTCTGTAGGAGTAATGACTGTAAGGGGAATCGAGTCGTGCGTGATCGACGCATCGTTATGGGGATATCGACGGCGGCACTTGCTGTGCTTGCCGTGGCGCTGTCGCCTGCAATCGGTGCTTCCGGCGGGCAGCGTCTGGAACGTGCGCGTGTTTCGCTTGATGCGCGCGGCGGCCTCGGGTCGTTTACTCCCGCTGAATCCGATCCCCGACTGTCGGCGCTGCTCGCGCGCAGCGGCCTGTCGTCGAGCGGCATGCGCTTCACACCCGCGTCGGCCAGTGTTCGCCTGAACCGCTCTGTCACGGTTGCCGTGCGGGCGCGGACAATGGGCGCAGCACTTGGCGGTGACCGGATGGCACTGGTCAGTGCGCCTGCGACGAGCATCATGCCAGTCGCGTATAATCTGGGTGTTGCACTGGGCTGGAAACGCTTTGCCTTTTCGGGCGATGTTGAAAAAGTCGATCTGGCGGGACTTGGCGGTCGCGAAGCCGTTGATGTCGTTGTCAGTTACAGCATCCGGAAATTCACGACACGGCTGGCGGTGGGCGCTGATCATGCGACTGCGAACACGCCAAAGGCGCTGGCCGGTGATGCCGGTGTCTCGGTCGGGATGAGCGGTTCCTATGCGCTGACCCGCAACATCGACCTGACGGCAGGCGTTCGTTACCGCGCCGCCGAACATGACCGGCTTGAACCCGCCACCACGGACAACCGTCGCGACAGCCAGGCTGTTTATATCGGCACTGCGTTCAAGTTCTGATTTCCGGCAAGGCCAGGCTGTCGATGGCGGCCCAGCCATAAATCTTCAGCGCGAATAATGATCGTGCCCGCTGCACCGTAATTCCGCCGAGCGCGATCGTGCGCCGGCGCATCGGTCCCGCGATCAAGCCCAGTCTGATGCGTCCGAGTGACGATACCCCAGCATGCGACCGCGTTTGGAACACCGGTGACACGAAAATCAGATCCGCATCGACACGGCGGGCGAGCGCTCTCTCGCGGGCATTATGCACGGCCACCGATCGTATCCCCGCCGATCGATAGAGTGACCGGCTGTGGGCGCCATCGGCACCCCATGCATGGGCAATGACAGGCGTGTCGGCAAGCAGCAGGCTATGGCGATGGCGGATGGCCAGCCGCCGGACATGTCTGAACAAGGCCCGGCGATCGGCTTTTGCCAGTTCATAATGCCGAAATATGATCCCTGACTGTCGCGGCAAATGTGCGATCGCCGCATCAAGGTCGGCAATCCGCGGATCGGTCATCAGCCAGATTTTCGGAAGCAGGTGGCGGCGATGCATCGCCCTGACTATAGCGCCGTCATGAGCGATCCTGAAACCCGTCTGGCGTTGGTGCGCACCGCCATTGCCAGAGCGTCCGCGGCGGCAGGCCGACTCCCCGCTGCGACGACACTGATCGCCATATCCAAGACCCGGAGCGCCGATGAGATCGTCGCGCTTGTCACGGCCGGACAGCGGGATTTCGGTGAAAACCGGGTTCAGGAGGCGCAGGCGAAATGGCCCGCGCTGGTCGATGCAAATCCCGATATCCGCCTGCATCTGGTCGGTCAGTTGCAATCGAACAAGGCCGATGCGGCCGTTGCCCTGTTCGATGCGATCCATTCGGTGGACCGGTCGTCGCTGATCGCGGCTCTTGGCAAGGCACAGGACAGCGTCGGTCGCCAGCCATCCTGTTTTCTTCAGGTCAACATCGGTGACGAGGATCAGAAAGGCGGATGCGCGGTCGCAGATATTCCGGTGCTGATCAGTCAGGCACGAACGGCCGGACTCGATATGGTCGGGCTAATGGCAGTGCCGCCCGTGACGCGTGAACCGGCGCCTTATTTTGCACTGCTGGCCAAGCTGGCGCGCGACAACGGGCTTGACCAGCTGAGCATGGGCATGTCGGGCGATTTTGAAACCGCGGTCAGACTGGGCGCGACGCATGTTCGCATCGGCACTGCATTGTTCGGGGAACGCGCATGAATTTTGACGCCATCATCTTCGATTTCGACGGCGTCCTGATCGAAAGCGAATATGTCAGCAATGTCCAGATCGCGGCTGCCCTGACGGCGCTTGGGCATCCGACGACGGTCGAACAGGCCATCGATCATTTTGTCGGCCTGGGCGGCGATGATTTTCATGCGGCGGTTTCAAACTGGACCGGCGGGCCGATTCCCGACGGATTTCACGACGCGCGCAACGCCGAGGATAAGCGGGTGATGCGCGAGGGGCTCGACGCGGTCGCGGGCGCAATCGAATTTGTCCGCGCGCTGCCGCCGGCCCTGCCACGCGCGATTGCATCTTCAAGCAGGACGCCGTGGATCGTCCGGCATCTCGACCATATCGGGCTGCGCGATGCATTCGGGCCGCATATTTATTCGGGCCGCGAGCATGTGACGCACGGCAAGCCTGCGCCCGACATCTATCTTCATGCCGCCAAAGCCATTGGCGCCGACATTCACCGGACACTGATCATCGAGGATTCGCCGGTCGGTGTCACTGGCGCCGTGGCGTCGGGTGCGCAGGTGGTCGGCCTGGCCGTGGGGCGTCACTGTAGCGACGGTCATGACGACAAGCTGCGCGCCCGTGGTGCGCATCATATCGCGCATCATTTTGACGAGATTGTGCGGCTTTTCGATTAGAGTTGATGACCCGTGCGGTCGCGCTTCGTTTCGAGATAACGGATATTGTGCGGGTTGGGCGGCAGATGGTGCGGAACGCGTTCAGTGACGGTGATGCCAGAGGCTGCGAGGCCCGAAACTTTTGCCGGATTGTTGGTCAGCAGACGGATGGCCGGGGCATTGAGCAGCGTCAGCATCCGCGCCGCTACGCCAAAATCACGCGCATCGACGGCAAAGCCCAGCCGCAGATTCGCGTCGACCGTGTCATAACCCTGATCCTGCAACTGATAGGCGCGCAGTTTATTGATCAGGCCGATGCCCCGGCCTTCCTGCCGCAGATACAGAAGAAGCCCCCACCCGCTGGTCGCAATCGCGCGCAATGCTGCCTGAAGCTGCGGCCCGCAATCGCATTTGAGGCTGCCGAGCACGTCACCGGTCAAACATTCACTGTGCAGGCGGACGAGCGGTGGCGATGCGCCCGGCGTGCCGATGATGAGCGCGACATGCTCTGAAATCGTTTCGGGACTGCGAAAGGCAACGATCTCTGCGGTTTCGCAGGCTGCGACGGGCAGGAATGCGCGCGCGACGATGTTCAGCCGTTCGGGGGCGTCGAAGGCGGCAATGTCTTGCGGGTTCGCGCGGACATCGACCACGCCGTCGTGCCGCACGAAAAAGGCGGGAAGAATACCCGTCAGCCGTGCAAGGTCCAGCGCCGCCGTTGCGGCATCGGCCTGTACGGTCTCGATCGTCTGAAACGGCCCTTGCAAGGGATGGGCAAGGTCGGTTGCGGGGTCTGCCAGGGCCCGTGCCGCCGGCAGGTCGAGCCATGATGTCCGTGCGACCGTGACCGGCCCCTGGCCGTCGCCAGCCGCGCGCTGGTTGGTCAGTTTCAGCGTCGCGGCGCGTGATCCGGCGAGCAGGATGTTTGCGGTCGCATCAGGGTCGAACGCCGCCAGCCGCATGTCGTCCGCAGTTTCGACCGCAAGCAGATGCAAAGGCCCCACGGCGACCGGCCAGCCGCGGCGCAGCGCATCAATTGCGCGGGCCGCAGCCCTAGGCTCTGGCGCCGGATCGCTCAGAACGCGAACTCGGTGACAAGGGGCACATGATCGGAAGGTTTGTCCCAGCTGCGGCAGGGTTCATGAACCTGATGGGCGGTCGCCTGTACCGCGACGTCGGGAGTTGCCCACATATGGTCGAGACGCCGACCGCGGTCCGATGCAGCCCAGTCTTTCGCGCGGTAACTCCACCACGTGTAAAGACGGTCGGGCGCAGGCACGAAATGCCGGCCGAGATCGGTCCATGTGCCTGCCGCTTGCAGCGCAGACAGGGCGGCCACTTCGATGGGGGTATGGCTGACGACGTCAAGCAGTTGCCTGTGCCCCCAGACGTCGCAGTCGAGCGGGGCGATATTAAAATCCCCGACGATGATCGTGGGATCGGACAATGTTTCGGACCAGCGTGTCATGCGACCGACGAAATCGAGTTTCTGACCGAATTTCGGATTCAGGTCACGGTCGGGAATATCCCCGCCAGCGGGAATATAGACATTTTCCAGCCGTACGCCATTGGGCAATCGCGCGCCGATATGGCGTGCCTCGCCATTGTCCTGCCAGTCGTGGCGGTGATCCTCGATCAGGGGCACTTTGGACACTATGGCGACGCCGTGATGCATCGGCTGGCCACACAGCATCTGATGGGCATAGCCAAGCTTTGCGAAAACGCCGGTCGGAAACACGGCATCCATCGCCTTTGTTTCCTGAAGACACAGGATATCGGGGGATTGTTCAGTCAGGAAACGTTCGACGATGCCGATACGGGCGCGAACCGAATTGATGTTCCAAGATGCAATTTTCATGCGCGCGATCTAGCGAAGATGACATCAACACGCCAGAGGGGTGCAGACGTCTGCCGGTAAACACATGGGCAAATACGACCCCGAAAAACGAAATGGCCCCCGCTCCGGGGGCGTGGAGCGAGGGCCGACCAGCGTTCGTCACGCAGGCTCGTCGCGGCGGAAAGTCGGGGCAACAGGGGGGAAATCCCGTTCTCGCCACCGCGATTACCCGAGGATTTATATCCTACTCAACCTGTCGTGAATATGAACACCAGGGTTAATGCCGGGGGCCGAGCGGTCTTGGATCGCGCCAGGTAAACGCTTGGTCGCTGACGGCGACGTTAAACCGCTGGTTGCTCAGACGCACTGATGTGCGATTGTTCTGGGCATCGAGTGCGACCCAGCCCTGTAGACGCAAACCCGACGGACTCACCGGATCACGGGCAAAGGCAAGCGTGATCGACCCATATTCGGGGCGCCGCGGATCGCGCGCCTCGGCCAGAACGATACGGGTGTCGCCACCGGGAATGATACGGGCAAAATTGCGTATATCCCGCGTCGGATCCAGCAGGACGCCGAGCGGTGAGTTGCCAATCGGCCAGCGCGACACTTGCCTGACCGAATAATCGATGAAGGTCAGTGCCTTGCCATCGCCGACAATCAGCAAGGGGATGCCGGGCTGATATTGAAATCGCACCTTGCCGGGGCGCTTGAGCGTCAGGGTGCCACTCAGCGTTTTGCCGCTGCGGTCGGTTTGCGCGAAATCGGCAGTCATCGTCGTCACGGCTTTCAGATGCGCCGACACCAGCGACAGATCGTCAGTCTGTGCAGAAACGGGCGCCGTTACGGCCAATATCGCGCAAATTATGCGCTTTCGAAACAGCAGCATGATGAAACTCCGAACGCGTGTCACGCCATGCCGCTGTTGTCTTGAACACGCGCTGAATTTTCTTGGCGTTGCACGACAAAATCAAGGAACCGGCAAAACGCAAAAGGGTCCGGCGCGCCTGTCACGTGCCGGACCCCTTGACCATATGTGCCGGTTTATTGCTGACCTGGCACCAGATTGACTGCGGCATGTTTGCCGCGACGATCGACTTCGAGTTCGAATTCGAGCCGGTCGCCTTCGTTGAGCGTGGTCATGCCCGCGCGTTCCACCGCAGAAATGTGCACGAAGGCATCGGGCTGTCCGTCATCGCGCTGAATAAAGCCAAAGCCCTTCATCGCATTGAAGAACTTGACTGTGCCGCTCGCCTTTTCTCCGGTCAGCTGGCGTTGCGGCCCTCCGGCGCCAGCACCGCCGCCACCACCGCGCGGACCTGCATCACGGTCTCGGGGCGCGCTGTCCGTGACAGGCATTGGTTCGCCGTCGATCTTGAGGTCAGTCGCCGAGATGCGGCCACCCCGGTCAACCAGCGTGAAGCCGAGCGGCTGCCCTTCGGCAAGTCCGGTCAGGCCCGCCTGTTCGACCGCGGAAATATGGACAAACACGTCTTCGGCGCCGTCATCGCGGACGACAAAGCCAAAGCCTTTCTGACCATTGAAAAATTTAACGACGCCCGTGCCTTCGCCAACGACCTGCGCCGGCATGCCGCCTCTGGCCCCGCCCCCGCCCCCGCCGCCACCGCCGAAACCACCGCCACCGCTGCGGAAACCACCGCCGCCGCCGCCGAATCGGTCACCGCCCCCGCCGCCAAAGCGATCGCCTCCACCACCGAAGCGATCACCGCCACCGCCAAAGCCGCCGCCGTATCCACCGCCACCTTCGTCGCCGAAACTGTCGCGTTTATCACGTCCGCGACCGCCGCGATCGCCGCGGCCTCCCTTATTAAAACCCATGCCGTGCCCGTACTCTCTTCAAAATCGCCCGCCTGCTCCGTTCAAGAAACATCATACGCCGGACGCGGGCATGAAGCTTCCCGGCACAACATCATAATGCGCCATGTGAGTCGCGATAGCCGAAATCCGCCACTGCTGCGAGCCAAATTCGCTTTCTGGTGACGCAAAGACAAAAAATCGCTGTTTTGCAACTGCCGATCCCGCTGGAAATGTCACACTGTTCTTGCAGATTGGTGCCGCATCGTGGCAGTGCGGTCCGCATCATCATGACCGACCTGATCACGCTTTTCTCCGACCCTGCCATCTGGGCGGCCCTTGTCACGCTGATCGTGATGGAAGTGGTGCTGGGCATCGACAATCTGGTGTTCATCGCCATTCTGACGAACAAGCTGCCCGAAGCGAACCGCCAGAACGTGCGTCGAATCGGTATCGGCCTTGCCCTTGTCATGCGGCTTTTGCTGCTGTCGGCAATTTCGTGGATCGTCGGGCTGACCGCGCCGGTCATTGATCTTGGCATTGTCGGCGCGACCGGTTCGCACGGTGGTCCTGCGTTCGAAACGGCCCTGTCGTGGCGCGATCTGATCCTGCTTGGCGGCGGGCTGTTCCTTGTCTGGAAAGCGACCAAAGAAATTCACCACAGTGTCGATGACCATGACAGCGACGACGTGTTCGACAAAAAAAACAATGTAATGACAATGACCGTTGGGTCGGCCGTGGCCCAGATTATCGTGCTCGACATCGTGTTTTCGATTGATTCGATCCTGACGGCAGTCGGGATGACAGACGAACTGGCGGTCATGGTCGTCGCCGTCGTTGTCGCGGTGCTGGTCATGCTGCTTGCGGCCGATCCGCTGGGCAATTTCATCAGTCGCAACCCGACTGTTGTCATGCTCGCGCTGGGCTTTTTGCTGATGATCGGCATGGTGCTGATTGCCGAAGCCTTTGGCGCGCATGTGCCCAAGGGGTATATTTACACTGCAATGGGGTTTTCGGCGGGGGTCGAAACGCTCAACATCTGGGCGCGCAACACGCGCGACCGTCGCAAGGGAAATGCATGACTGTTTATCTGCACGAAGAAGATTTGCCCGCGGGCGCCCTTGCCGCCGGACCAGTTGCGGTCGACACCGAAACCATGGGCCTTCATCCGGCGCGTGATCGATTGTGCCTGGTGCAGATTTCGGATGGCGGCGATGATGAGCATCTCGTGCGGTTTTCATCGGAAAGCGATTTTGCCGCCCCCAATCTGAAAGCGGTTCTGACGGATCCGGCGCGGTTGAAACTCTATCATTTTGCAAGGTTCGATCTGGCATCGATCCATGCCTATCTGGGCGTTGTTGCCGCCCCGGTTTATTGCACGAAAATTGCGTCGCGGCTGACTCGAACCTACACCGACCGGCACGGGTTGAAGGAACTGGTGCGCGAATTGCTGGGCCTTGAACTGTCAAAGGCACAGCAGTCGTCCGACTGGGGCGCCGACGCGTTGAGCGATGCGCAGAAGGAATATGCCGCGTCCGATGTCCGCTATCTCCACCGGATGCGCGAGATTTTTGATGTGCGTCTGGCACGTGAAAAGCGCACGGCGCTGGCACAGGCCTGTTTCGATTTCCTGCCCGCGCGCGCGATGATCGATCTGGCAGGCTGGGACGACGTCGACATTTTCGCCCATGTCTGAGGCCGCGTCGCGGGACCGTGATAGTCGCATTGTCTGGGCACGTCCGGGCAGTGCGCATGATCGTCTTGTCCGCCGCGCGAAAATTTTCCTCCCGCTGGTGATCGGCGCGCTGGTCGCAATTCTGCTGATTGCGCCGCTCGCCAAACGCAATGAGATCAGCTTTCTTCTGGCCAAGGACAAGGTGGCGCTTGCATCCGAACGCATGCGCGTCGCCGAAGCGCTGTATCGCGGTGAAGACGCCAAAGGCCATGGCTTCAGTCTCCACGCGGGCGGTGCCGTTCAGAAAACATCGCACGTCCCGATCGTTGAAATGCATGACCTGTCGGCACGGATCACGCTCGACGACGGCCCTGCGGTGCTGCGGACGGCCGATGCGACTTATGACATGGACCGCGAAGTCGTGCGGGCACCCGGCGCGTTGCTGCTCGAATCGGCCGATGGCTACCGTATGACGACGCGCGGTGTTGGCATCGATCTGAAAACACGGCGCATGGCCAGCGATGGCGTCGTGGAGGGCCGGATGCCGGTCGGCACGTTTACCGGCGATCGCATGACAGCCGATCTGAACGCCCGGACCGTACGCCTCGACGGACGCGCGCGCTTGCATATCGTGCAAGGCGCGGTCAGAGGGCGGTGATGCGCACCTTGTCCCTGCTCTTTCTTGTCCTTGTTGCCGGCCCGGTTTCGGCGCAGGCGCTGAAAGGGCATAATGCCAATGCGCCCGTCGATTTTTCGGCCGATCGCATCGAAGTGCAGGACCGGGCCGACCGTGTGGTTGCGTCCGGCAACGTCAAAGTGACGCAAGGGGGCCTCGCGCTGGACGCAGCGCGCCTGACCATTGCCTATACCGGTGCCATTGCCGGGGGCAATCCGACGATCCAGCGGCTCGATGCCTCAGGCGGCGTCACCGTGCGCAGCAGCAGCGAAACCGCAACCGGCAGTTTTGCGATTTATGACCTCAACCGGCGGCTGATCACGATGATCGGTGGCGTGACCCTGACTCAGGGTTTAAATGTCGTCCGCGGCGGGCGACTTGTCATCGATCTGAATTCGGGCCGGTCGGTCATCGATGGCGCGGCCGTGGGTGGCAGCGCGGGTGTGACAGGGGGCGCAGGCGGGCGCGTCACGGGGCGCTTTTCGGTTCCGCAACGCACCAACTGACCGGTCGCGCCCGTCCGCACATGCACAAAGCTTGCCAATTGCCCGCTACGTAACCATTCGTTAACCAGAGCCTGCCAGCACAGGATTGACCATGACCGACGTCACGACCCTGATCCGCCCTGACAGCGCCGCCCGGACGGGCAGCGGCCTGTCCGTGGTATCGATCGCGAAATCCTATGATCGCCGGTCGGTCCTGCACGACATCTCGCTGACAGTCGGTCGTGGCGAGGTGTTCGGGCTGCTCGGTCCCAATGGCGCGGGCAAGACGACCTGTTTTTATTCGATCATGGGTCTGGTGAAACCCGATTCCGGCCGCATCCTGCTCGATGGCGCAGACATCACCGGTTTGCCGATGTATCGCCGGGCGATCCTTGGCCTTGGCTATCTGCCGCAGGAAACATCGATTTTCCGCGGGATGACCGTCGAACAGAATATCCTGTCGGTGCTCGAACTTGCCGAACCTGACAAAGCGGCGCGGGCCGCGCGGCTGGATCAGCTGCTGGCTGAATTTTCGCTGGAGGGGCTGCGCACGTCGATGGCGACGGCACTGTCGGGCGGGGAGCGTCGGCGCTGCGAAATCGCCCGCGCGCTGGCGGCGGATCCGTCGATCATGCTGCTCGACGAACCCTTTGCCGGAATCGACCCGATTTCGATTGCCGATATTCGCGATCTGATCTGCCAGTTGAAAAACCGGGGCATCGGCGTGCTCATCACGGATCATAATGTTCGTGAAACGCTGGAAATCGTCGATCGCGCCTGCATTATCTATGACGGCCGCGTGCTGTTTGCGGGGTCGCCGGCCGATCTGGTGGCGGATGACAATGTCCGCCGGCTGTATCTTGGCGAGGGATTCTCGCTTTAGGCCATGAGTTTGGCGCCTCGCCTCGACCTCAGGCAGTCGCAATCGCTGGTGATGACGCCGCAATTGCAGCAGGCGATCAAGCTGCTGGCATTGTCCAACCTTGAAGTCGAAGCATTCATTGCCGAAGAAATGGAAAAAAACCCGCTGCTTGACGGCGGCACGACCGACGTGCGCACGGCAACGACCGATGACGGCGACGGTTTCGAAGCGCCCGACCCCGCCACGGCCGACCAGCTCATCGCCAAAGGCGCGGGCGAGGCCGATGCACCGCTCGACGCCGACTTTGCAAACGACACCTTTCATCATGACGGCCCGACCGACAGCATCGGGAGCGGCAGCAGCGGCGAGGCGATCGATTTCGACAGCTTTGCCTGTCCCCAGGACAGTCTGTGCGATCATCTGATGCATCAGGCAGGGGCGGTGCTGTCGGGTGCGGACCTTGCCATTGCAACGCAGCTGATCGATGCGGTCGACGAGGCGGGGTATCTGACGGTCTCGCTGATCGACACGGCCCAGCGGCTCGGCGTGCCCCTGCATCAGGTCGAACATGTCCTGAGTGTCATCCACACATTTGAACCCACCGGTGTCGGTGCGCGGTCGCTATCCGAATGCCTGATCCTCCAGGCCCGGGAGGCCGACCGTTATGATCCGTGCATGGCGTTGCTGCTCGACAATCTCGACCTGCTCGCGCTTGGCCGCATCGCGCAGCTGCAGCGCCTGTGCCATGTCGATGACGAGGACATGGCCGATATGATCCGCGAAATCCGCGGCTATGATCCCAAACCCGGTCTGCGGTTCGGCGGCGGGCGGATCGAGGCGGTGGCCCCCGATGTCTATGTCCATGAAACGCCAAAGGGCTGGCATGTCGAAATCAACAGCGCCAGCCTGCCCAAGGTGCTGCTCGACCGTCGTTATTATGTCGAACTGGCATCGGGCGCACAGGACAAGGCGTCGAAAACCTGGCTCAGCGATTGCCTTGCCAGTGCCAACTGGCTGGTCAAGGCGCTCGACCAGCGGCAACAGACGATCATCAGGGTTGCGACCGAACTGGTCACGCAACAGGAAGGATTTTTCCGTCATGGTGTCAGCCATCTGAAGCCGCTGACGTTGAAAGCTGTCGCCGATGTGGTCGGGCTTCACGAATCAACGGTCAGTCGCGTGACGAGCAACAAATATCTGAGCTGCGCGCGCGGCGTGTTCGAGCTGAAATATTTCTTTACCAGCGGCGTCGCGTCCAGCGACGGGGGTGACGCGGCGTCGGCGCTGGCCGTCAAATCGGCGATCAGGATGCTGATCGTCGAAGAGAGCGCCGACGCGATCCTGTCCGACGACACGCTGGTCGATCTGTTGCGTGACAAGGGCTTCGATCTCGCGCGTCGAACCGTTGCCAAATATCGTGAAGCCATCGGTCTGGGCAGCAGCGTCCAGCGCCGCCGGGCACGGGCAATCGAAACAAAAGCAGCGTGACGCGTTCGCGTTGACTTGTCAGACGCGTCCGCGTTGACTTGAATGCCGCCGCTGCCTATTTCCCGTCCGGCGTTGCCCCGTCGTCTAATGGTAAGACACCGGTTTCTGATACCGTTTATCGAGGTTCGAATCCTCGCGGGGCATCCATTTCTAGATTCCGCTGGTAATCGTTTCATGTCCGGTTGCGGCCAGCCCGGCAATCAGGGTCGCGACACAGGCATCGAGTGCCGCACGCTCGGTTGACCGCACCACGAAATTTGCGCCGACCCGGCCATCGCGAAAAAAGGGGTAGCTGCCGATCTGACAGCCGTCATGCGCTTTTTCGGTGATGCGCAGAAGGTCGGCGACTTCGCTTTCCGCGACCCAGCAGCCGACCGTTTCGCTCAGCAACGGCTTGCCGCCCGCCAGTGTTCCCGACAGCGCTTCGAGCATCATCGATGTGATGTGCGGCACCCCCGCCATGATGAAGACATTGCCATGGCGGATCCCCGGCGCGCCCGACATGCGGTTTTCGATGAGCGTCGCGCCGTCGGGCACGCGCGCCATGCGCAACCGCGCCTCGGTCGCGCCGCCACGGGTCTCATAATAGCTTTGCAGGACTTCAACCGCCTTCGGGTGGTGGACGACAGGCACGCCCAGCGCTTTGGCAACCGCATCGACAGTGATGTCGTCATGCGTCGGACCGATCCCGCCCGTGGTGAACAGATAGTCGTTGCGTGCGCGAAGCTGGTTTACGGCTTCGATGATCGCATCCTCGACATCGGGCACGACCCGCACTTCGGCAAGGCGGATACCCTGCAGGTTCAGCCACAGCGCAACCTGGGCAATATTCTTGTCCTGCGTGCGCCCCGACAGGATTTCGTCGCCGATCACGGCAAGCGCTGCGGTATAGATGCGGTCAGATGTCATGCAGTGTCGTTAGCGCGAAGAACGGTACTCGCAAAGTGCGCCGCATGTTATTATGTCCGCAGGCATGACGACCTATGTAACCGCCGCCGCCGATGCCCCAGCGTCTCGTGACGGCACCATCAAGCTTCACGGCCCCGAAGGGTTCGATGGCATGCGTGCGGCGGGTCAATGTGCCGCCGAGGTGCTCGATGCCCTGATCGCGCATGTCGTGCCCGGCGTGACGACGGGTGAACTCGACGACATCGTCCGCGCGCACATGCTCCGCAAGGGCGCTGTACCGGCGACGCTCGGGTATCGCGGTTTCACGCATAGTTGCTGTACGTCGATCAATCATGTGGTGTGTCACGGCATTCCCGGTGACAAGCGCCTGCGCGACGGGGACATCGTCAACATCGACGTGACGACGATTCTGAACGGGTGGCATGGCGACACCAGCCGCATGTTCCTGGTGGGGGATGTGCCGATCAAGGCGCGCCGCCTGGTGGATGTGACCTATGAGTGCATGATGCTGGGTATCGAACAGGCCAGACCCGGCAACACCATGGGCGATGTCGCCAGCGCGATTCAGCGTCATGCCGAACGGCATCGTTACGGCGTGGTCCGCGATTTCTGCGGTCATGGCCTTGGCCGGATGTTCCATGACGCGCCAGAAGTCGTGCATGCCGGCAAGCCCGGCAGCGGGCCGGAACTTCGCCCTGGCATGTTCTTCACGATCGAACCGATGATCAATATCGGCCGCGCCGATGTGAAAATGCTCGACGATGGCTGGACGGCCGTGACGCGCGACAAGACATTGTCGGCGCAATTCGAACATTCGGTGGGAATTACCGAGTCGGGGTGCGAAATCTTTACGCGCAGCCCGGGCGGACTGGATCACCCGCCTTATTGAGTCGCTTTTCTGCCTGTTTTTAAGGCAATCTCCTCGACTCTGCCCAAAGCGCGTGCAACTCTGTTGCGCCGATCGCGTGTGACGCACAGGATTGTTGCATCGCAGCGTCTGGCACGTTTATTGAAACATCAATGCGGGGGTCCCCATGAAAAAAATCGAAGCGATCATCAAACCGTTCAAGCTGGACGAAGTGAAGGAAGCCCTGCACGACGTCGGCGTCAGCGGGATCACCGTGACAGAAGCCAAGGGCTTTGGCCGGCAAAAGGGGCATACCGAGCTTTATCGTGGCGCCGAATATGTCGTCGACTTTTTGCCCAAGGTGAAGCTTGAAATCGTGGTCGACGATGACATGGCGCCGCGCGTGGTCGAGGCGATTGCCGCCGCCGCGCAAACCGGCCGCATCGGCGACGGCAAGATTTTCGTCATTCCGGTGGAAAGCGTGCTGCGCATCCGCACCGGCGAAACTGATTCCGACGCACTCTAACTTACCAGCAAAAGGGCATGACCATGGCGACGACACCCAAGGATATTTTGAAGCGTATCAAGGACGAGGAAATTGAGTGGGTCGATGTCCGCTTTACCGATCCGAAGGGCAAATGGCAGCATCTGACAATGTGTTCGGGCGTGATTGGCGAAGACGAGCTGACCGACGGTCTGATGTTCGATGGATCATCGATCGAAGGGTGGAAGGCGATCAATGAATCGGACATGATCCTGAAGCCCGATCTCGACGCCTGCTACATTGACCCGTTCAGCGCGACGCCGATGATGATCCTGTTTTGCGATATCGTCGAGCCGTCGACCGGCGAATTGTACAGCCGTGACCCCCGGTCTACGGCCAAGCGCGCCGAGGCCTATCTGAAAAGCACGGGAATCGGTGATACCGTCTATGTCGGTCCCGAAGCCGAATTCTTCATGTTCGACGACGTCCGCTTCGAAACCAACTACTCGACAAGCTATTACAAGATTGACGACATCGAGCTGCCGACCAATACTGGCACCAAATATGAAGGCGGCAATATGGGCCACCGGCCGCGTGCCAAAGGGGGATATTTCCCTGTGGCGCCCGTCGATTCGGCGACCGACATCCGCGGCGAGATGGTTTCCACCATGCTCGAAATGGGCCTGCCCTGTGACAAGCATCATCATGAAGTCGCAGCGGCGCAGCACGAACTCGGCCTGACGTTCGGAACGCTGACGCAGACGGCCGACCGCATGCAGATTTACAAATATGTCGTGCATCAGGTCGCGGCTGCTTATGGCAAGACCGCAACGTTCATGCCCAAGCCTATCAAGGAAGACAATGGGTCGGGCATGCACACGCACCTGTCGATCTGGAATGGCAAGGAACCGCTGTTTGCGGGAAATGGTTATGCCGGACTATCGGACATGTGCCTTTATTTCATCGGCGGCATCATCAAGCATGCCAAGTCGGTCAACGCCTTTACCAACCCGACGACCAACAGCTACAAGCGGCTGGTTCCGGGTTATGAAGCACCCGTCCTGCTTGCCTATTCGGCGCGCAACCGGTCTGCTTCGTGCCGCATTCCTTATGGTGCAGGGGCCAAGGCAAAACGCGTCGAAGTGCGTTTTCCCGACGCCATGGCAAACCCCTATCTTGCCTATGCGGCATTGTTCATGGCGGGCCTCGACGGCATCCAGAACAAGATCCATCCCGGCGAAGCGATGGACAAGAATCTCTATGACCTTCCGCCTGCCGAACTCGCCCAGGTGCCGACCGTGTGCGGGTCGTTGCGTGAAGCGCTTGAATGCCTTGAGGCTGATCATGCCTATCTGCTCAAAGGTGACGTGTTCACCAAGGATCAGATCGACAGCTATATCGAACTGAAAATGCACGATGTCGCACGCTGGGAAATGACGCCCAGCCCCGTCGAATTCGATATGTACTATAGTTATTGACGGCGTCGCGGTGACCCCCTGCCACTGACTGTCTGCCCTGGATTCGCTGGCAATGCTCTTTTGAGCAAAGCCTGCGGGTTCAGATCAAACGACAGAGAGAGACTGGACGTTTCTGCGCTAGAGCGGGATGACATTTGACTGATTCAAAGGGGATTCCCATTGGGTCATTTT
>CAXTTJ010000036.1:0-20284 GCA_964247235.1 uncultured Sphingomonadaceae bacterium | reverse complement strand
AACCGCCTGCGACAAAATTCAGGCGATCGTCGAACAATTTGCCGTTGAGTTGCAGCTCCTGCGAAAATGCCTGCGTTCTGGTTTGCAGCAAGCCGCCCTGAAAAATCAGCAGCGGCGTGCTGTCGAGGTCACTGCTCGACCTGTTCTTGACTTCCTGCCATCCGGTCAGTGACTTGAGCGTCAGGCCGGGCGCGATCGTCCAGCCGATCGTCACCAGCGCATTTTTATATTCGGTCGTGCTGAATTCGGGGTATAGGCCGCCAAACTGGCAATAATAACAGCTCGAACGAAAAGCGTTTGTGTACGCTGGCGCGCCGATCCGCGGTGCAATCGCGGTGTTCCAGATGAACGGCAGTGTCGGCCCGCCCACAGTTGGCGGCACCGGCGTCAGCGGGCCGGGCACGTTATAATTGAAGCCATCGAGATTGAAGCGGCTATACTGGCCCGACAGGTCGATATACAGCGTCGATGTCGGCTCGATCCGCGCCTGTACCCGGACCAGATCGGTGGTCGTCCCGCCGACTGTCTTTCCGCTGTTCTGGTTACGGACGAACCCGTCCTGCTGAAGATGGCCGCCGGTAATGCGCAGCGCCGCGAGATCGCCGATCGGCACGTTCAGCCCGCCAGAGATGTCATAATGATTGCGGTTGCCGACCGTGCCTGTGACATGGCCGGAAAATTTGCCCAGTTCGGCGCCACGCGTCGTGTAGCGGATTGCCCCGCCGATCGTGTTGCGACCGAATAATGTCCCTTGCGGGCCGCGCAACACTTCGACGGACGCGAGATCGACGACCTGAAAGATCGTGCCCGACAGCGACGGATAGTAAAAATCATCGACATAGATGCCGACGGCAGGTTCGGAGCCGTTGGCGGCGCGCATCTGACCCATGCCGCGCAGAAAGAAGGTTGCCGACCCGCCGGCATCGCCGCCAGCCTGCGTGCTCACCTGAAGGCTGGGGACGACGGTCATGAGCGCCTGCGTGTTTGTGACGTTCAATTGATCGAGTGCGCCTTCCGACAGGGCTGTGACTGCGACGGGGGCTTCCTGCAATCGCTGTTCGCGACGCTGGGCAGTCACCACAATATCGGCGATATTTTCGGCCTCGGCAACAGGGGGCGCCGGTGTCTGCGCGCGTGCCGTTGTTGCGCCAACCCCCAGCGCGACGCCGGATGCCGCCACCAATAACCTGATTTTGCGCGAAATTATCATAACCCCTCCTCAATATCGCATCGGGCAATATGCGCCGACGAGGCGTCTTTGCGCCTTGGTCACGCTGGCATAGACCAAGCCAGGCGATAGGAAACGATGGCAAATCATCGAAGGTGTTGCTAAACGGGTATCACAATGAAGCTTGTCCAGCTCAATCATCTGATCGCCATTGCCGAACTTGGCGGGCTGCGTCGTGCGGCGCGGCATCTCGGCATTGCACAGCCCGCAATCACGCGCAGCATCCGCGATCTGGAGCATGAACTTGGCGTGACCTTGTTCGAACGCAGCGCGGCGGGGATGACGCTGACGCCGATCGGCGCGGCTTTTGTCAAGCGCAGCACCGCCGTGCAGCAGGAACTGGGCCGTGCCCGTGATGAAGTGCAGCAGCTGAAGGGGATCGACACGGGCACCGTCTCCGTCGGCCTCTCGACGGCGCCGCACGTCGCGATGTTGCCGAAAGTCATCGAGCCGTTCCGAAGGCGCTATCCAAATGTGCTGCTGCGGATCACCGAAGGGCTGTTCCCGGCACTGGAAGCCGATATCCGCGACGGGTCGATCGATTTTTATGTCGGGCCGCTGGCCGAGGACAATCTGGCGGGCGACTATGCGAACGAAAAGCTGTTCGAGAATCGCCGCGTCGTGCTGGCGCGCCGTGGCCATCCGCTGTCAGGGGTCACCTCGCTTGCCGATTTGCGCGATGCGCGCTGGGTCTCGACGTCAGTCACGCTCGACAGCGAAGCCGAGCTGTCGCCGTTGTTCGAGCGATATGGCCTGCCAAAGCCCGTGATCGCCGTGCAGGTACAAAGCGCGCTGTCGATGATCACTGTTGCCGCGACATCGGACATCCTCGCCATGCTGCCGCAACAATGGCTCAGCTTTGTCCGCACCAGCCGGTTGCTGACGCATGTTCGCGTCACCGAAAATCTGTTCGCGCCGACAATCTGCCTCGTCAGCCGCACCCGCCTGCCGCTGACACCGATCGCACAGCATCTGGCCGATCTGTTCCGTCGTGCCGCGCTCAACCGGCCGGACATGGGTCACTGATACCGATCCGGTAACACGCCGCGCATTTTGCCATCGTTTTCAATCGCCGTCCTTCGGTTATCGGTGTCGGGAAGAGAGGCGGAACAAGCCTCTGACGGGGTGATACGGATCACGCCCGCATCTGGGTGGAGGACCGGTTCGTCGATGGGCATCATCAGTCAGCACGCGGTCATCATTATCGGCGCGGGGCCAAGCGGCCTTGCGATGGCGATCGAACTGGGCGCGCGCGGGGTGCACTGTCTTCTGGTCGAGCGCAACGACCGGGTCGGCTATGCACCGCGTGCAAAGACGACCAATGTGCGCACCCGCACCCATTTGCGCCGGTGGGGGATTGCCGACAAGCTGGCAGCCGTTTCGCCATTTGGTGTCGACTATCCCTCGACCGTCAATTTCGTGACCCGCCTCGGCGGATTCGGCCTGACCCGGATCGAGGATGCATCGAATTGCCATCCGGCGAAAAACGATCTCTATCCCGAACATGGGCAGTGGGTGCCACAATATAAGCTGGAACAGGTCATGCGGGCCCATGCCGACACGCTGCCATCGGTCACGCTACGGTTCAGCACCGAATTTGTGTCGGCGACGCAGAATGAGAATGGCGTCGATGTGGTCCTTCGCGATTGTGTCACTGGCGATAGAGTCACGGCACAATGCGATTATCTGGTCGGCGCGGACGGGGCGCGAAGTGTGCTGCGCGATATCGTCGGCGCAACGATGCATGGTGAATATGGTCTCTCGCGAAATTATAATATCGTCTTTCGCGCGCCGGGCCTTGCCCAAGCGCATGACCATGGCCCGGCGACGATGTACTGGCAGGTCAATCCGTCATCGCCCAGCCTGATCGGACCGATGGATCAGGATGACGTGTGGTTCTTCATGCCGACGCGCCTGCCCGACGGATTCGAGATCACTTCTGAAAGCGCAGCGACACTGATCCGTGAAGCGACGGGCATCGACCTTCCCTACGAGATATTGAGCAGCGACGAATGGGTCGCCAGCAGCATGATTGCCGACCGTTATCGCAACGACCGGGTCTTCCTGATCGGTGACGCCTGTCATCTGCACCCGCCATTTGGCGGCTTCGGAATGAACATGGGCGTCGCCGACGGCGTCGATCTGGGCTGGAAAGTCGCCGCGGCCGTGCAGGGGTGGGGCGGCCCTGCGCTGCTCGACAGTTATGAGACCGAACGTCGCGCGATCCACGAGCAGGTGATTGCCGAAGCGGCCGCCAACCACGCAGTCCTGTCGAACGATTTCTGGATCGACGGGCTGGAAGAACCGGGGGCGTTCGGCGACGCGCTGCGCCGGGCGGTCGGCACGCAGATCATCGCCGCCAAGCAGCGGGAGTTTCATACGCTCGGGACTGTGCTTGGCGGCTGTTATGCAAATTCGCCGGTCATCATGGCTGAGGACACTAGCGGCCCTGCTCGCGACACCGGACATTATATGCCGTCCAGCCGCCCGGGTTGCCTTGCGCCGCATGTCTGGCGTGCCGACGGGCAGTCACTCTACGATCTGTTCGGGCAGGGCTATGCACTGATCGCCCGGTTCGATGCCAGTGGCGATCAGGTCGGCACCGCCCTTGCCGACGCGGCGGCGCGCGATGTTCAGATGGTCGCGGTATATGTGACCAACGAAGAAGCGAAGGGGCGCTACGACCAGCCGCTGACGCTGGTGCGGCCTGACCAGTATGTAGCGTGGCGCGGCTCGCATTGGCCGAGCGACCTGATTAAGCGGGTGACAGGCTGGACGCCATCCGCATCCGGCGCCACGCATCCATCACAGGAACCTGCGCGGGGCGTTGCATGATGCCGGACAAACGCAGCGAACGTTTCGTCGAACAGATCGGCACAGGGCGTGTGTCGGGTCGCCGGTGGCTGCCAGACGTTTCCGCCGCCCCTGACACGCCGTTGATCGTCGCGTTGCACGGTGGCACCTACACCTCTGCCTATTTCGACCTGCCCGGCTTCTCCCTGATCGACCGCGCCGCCGCCGCGCACATTCCGGTCATCGCGTTCGACCGGCCCTGCTATGGCGAGACGACACCATTGGCGCCGGGCACGGAAACGATCCTCAACAGCGCCGAACGCCTCGATGCGATTATCAGTGCCATCCTTGGCCCGGTCCCGGAGCGCCCGGTCGTCCTGCTCGGCCATTCGATCGGCGCGGCGATTGCGCTGTCGATTGCCGCGCGCGCGCCGTCATGGCCGCTGGCGGGCATTGCCGTATCGGGCCTGTGCCTGCAAAGCCCGCCCGAAGCCGGCGCCGCGTGGGCGAGCCTGCCCGACATGATCATGATCGACCTGCCGTCCGACCTCAAGGACGGCGTGATGTTCGGTCCCGACCCGACATTCGGCCCCCCGATGCCCGGCGCAACCCATGCCGCCGACGCGCCGGTGCCGCGCGCCGAACTCATCGACATTGCCATGAACTGGCCAGATTTCGCGCCTGACATTCTGGGCAAAGTGCGCGTGCCGGTCCACTATAGGCTGGCGGAATTCGACCAGTTATGGGTGAGCACCGCAGACCAGGTTGCGGCCTTTGCCGACACTTTGTCCGGCGCACCTTCGGTCGACGCGGCCCTGGTCAGTGATGCCGGACATTGCATCGACTTCCACCGCGCGGGCGCCGTGTTTCAAAACGAACAGATCGCCTTCAGCCTGCGCTGTACGGCGGGGACGGCAGCGTAACCAGACCCTGTGGCGCACGAGGTTCAGGCGCATCCGGGACAGACTGTCGAGCCACCAGAGCGAGAATCCAGCGCCATCCTGCAAAGAGCGTGAGGCGTGCGTCCTCTTCCAGCCGCGCGCTTGCCAATGGCGTTCCCGGATGTGTGGCGCTACAACGCAGCCCGAGGAGACGTTCGATGCAAGTGGCCGCAGTTTCGATTCCGGAGGATGACGGGTTCGTCGCGAAAACCTCCGAAACTGGCATGGTTTCGAGCAGGTGAGCGAGAGCGGCCGCATTTTGCAGCAGGCAGGCATTACGAGCGAAGACGTGATGATGGCGCTCTCGCTCTGATGTCATCCGACCCCCTTCTCTCCGCCGCCCGTCGCCCCGAGGACATTGACGCCGCGCTGCGCCCCAAGACGCTCGACGAGTTCGTGGGGCAGAAAGCCGCGCGCGAGAATTTGCGCATTTTTATCGAGGCGGCGAAGCGGCGTGGTGACGCGCTTGACCATGTCCTGTTCTTCGGCCCGCCCGGTCTCGGCAAGACGACGCTGGCGCAGATCATCGCGCGTGAGCTCGGCGTCGGTTTTCGCGCCACATCGGGGCCGGTGATTGCGAAGTCGGGCGATCTGGCGGCGTTGCTCACCAATCTGGAAGATGGCGACGTCCTGTTCATCGACGAGATTCACCGGCTCGCCCCTGCGGTCGAGGAAATCCTTTATCCCGCAATGGAGGACCGTGCGCTTGACCTGATGATCGGCGAAGGGCCGTCGGCGCGGTCCGTGCGGATCGATTTGCCGAAGTTCACGCTGGTCGGCGCGACGACGCGGCAGGGGTTGCTGACCACGCCGTTGCGCGACCGTTTCGGGATTCCGGTGCGGCTGCATTTTTACACTGTCGATGAGCTGGAAAAAGTGGTCAGCCGTGCAGCGTCGTTGCTCGATCTCGACATCGCCCCCGATGGCGCGGCCGAAATTGCCAGGCGATCGCGCGGCACCCCGCGCATTGCCGGACGGTTGCTGCGCCGGGTCCGCGATTTTGCCACTGTCGCGGGTGATGCGACCGTGACGCGCAAGACTGCGGACGCCGCGCTGACCCGTCTCGAAGTCGATGGCATGGGCCTTGACGCGATGGACCGGCGCTATCTGACGATGATTGCCGATATCTACAGGGGCGGCCCGGTCGGCGTCGAAACGCTGGCCGCAGGCCTGTCCGAGCCGCGCGACACAATCGAGGAAGTGATCGAGCCCTATCTTATCCAGCTTGGTCTGGTCGCGCGGACGGCGCGGGGTCGGTGTCTGAATGCGCTGGCTTGGACGCATCTGGGGCTGACCCCGCCGCATGACGTTCAGGAGGGTCTGTTCGATCAATAGCAACCTCGCGACGCGGCTCGAAGCGCAACACCCGTTCGCTGCGCCGGACGACAAAGCCGACCAGCCCGAATCCGCCGATCAGGAGCGCCCATGTTTCCGGCCCCAGCCATGATGAAAACGCTTTGGCGCCCGCCACGACTGTGTTCACATCTTCGCGGAAACCGTTCCTGCTCGGGGTCAGTGGTTTTTCATCCTGTCCGGTAAAGATCAGCGTGTCTTCAGACGGGGCGGGGAGAAGGCTGTTATCGGCCTGATCAATTGCAAAACTGCCGTTGTCGACAGGTTGCGCCGCGTATGCGGGTGACGTGCAAACGACAAGAGCCGCCGCAAGCGCGCCAGAGCGGAGTTCCGGTTTCCCCATTACCCGCCCCCTATCCGCTTCTGACGCCGACCGGTCAATGTCGCTACCGCCTCCGCCAGACAGGTGTAATTCGCGGTCGAACGGGGATTCCCTCAACTCGTCGCACGCAGTAAAGGAGGGCGACAGGGTGAATTCAGGTTGGAAGCCCGACACGGAGATATGATGATCAGCCTTTCGACCAACACCGATGCGGCGATGATGTCGCCGATCGCGCTTTTCCTGACCGCGGATATCGTCGTGAAGGGTGTGATCATCATGTTGCTGCTCGCGAGCATCTGGACGTGGACGATCATCATCAGCCAGTGGGTGGCCCTTGGTAAAACATTGCGCGACAGCGAAATGTTCGAGCGCGAATTCACAAGAGCCGACGATGTCGAGAATTTTGCGCGCAGCCATCAGGCATCGAAAGTGCCCAGTGCCCAGATTTTCCAGGCGGGCTTTGCCGAATGGCGCGCGTCGACCAGGAATTCGCCGATTGACAAGGACGCGACGCGAGCGCGGTTGTCGACCGTGCTGTCGTCCACGATCGCGGGCGAGATCGACCGGTTGTCGGACCGGCTGAACGTGCTGGCGACAGTGGGCGCGGTGGCGCCGTTCGTCGGCCTGTTCGGGACCGTGTGGGGCATCATGCGCAGTTTTACGGGGATTGCAGCGGCGCAGAACACGTCGCTGGCTGTGGTCGCACCGGGCATTGCAGAGGCGCTGTTTGCGACCGCGCTGGGCCTGTTCGCCGCTATTCCCGCGGTTATTGCGTATAATCGCTTTGGTCACCGGGTGAACCGGATCGAAGCGCGGCTGGGGCGGTTTGCGGATGGATTTCACACGACGCTCAGCCGCGAACTGGACCGGGCGGGATGACCATGAACCGAACCGCCTCCCCCCGGCTGCGCTCGGAAATACGGTCGGTGGTCCGTTGAGCATCCCCCTCCCCTCGCAACGCACCCGCACCCGCCGCGCGCCAATGGCGGACATCAACGTCACACCGATGGTCGACGTCATGCTGGTGCTGCTGATCATCTTCATGGTGACGGCGCCGCTGCTGACTGCGGGGGTTCCGGTGAACCTGCCCGATGCGCGGGCAAAGCCGCTGGATCAGGATCAGAAACCCGTTGCGATCTCGCTTGATGCCGATGGCCGGATTTTCGTGGGCGAAGCCGAAGTGGCGAACGCGGACCTGCCCGACCTGCTGACGCGCCTTGCCGCGCGCGGTGGTGAAAAACCGCCGCAAATCTTTCTGCGTGCCGACAAGCGGCTCGACTATGGCCGCGTGATGGCGGTGATGGGGGAACTCAGCCGTGCGGGCCTGAACCGTGTGGCACTGGTTGCCGCCGGGCAGGACGGCCCCTGATGCAGCGCGCCGACCGGACCGGCCTTGGCATTTCCGTCGCGGGGCATGTGGCGGTGTTCGGCGTACTGTCGCTCGGGCTGTTTGCGGCGACCACGCCGATCATGCCGCCGCCGCAACCGATCGATGTCCAGATCGTCGACAAGGTCGGCCTGACCGATACATCGCCCGCGCCGCCGAAGATTGCGCCCGCACAAAGTGTCGCCCCCGACACCGGCCCGCCTGAGGATGCCAAGCCGCCGCCGCCCGAACCTGCCCGGCCTGCCCCGGCCCCCGCCCCGGTTCAGCGCGAAACCGTGCCGCTGCCGAAGCCAGCGCCAAGGGCTGTCGCGAAACCCGCCGTTGCCCCGTCCGCTGCGCCTGCCCGGGGATCGAAGCTGGGCAATGATTTTCTGAAAGGTCTTACGGACAGCCCCTCATCCAGCACGTCGCAAACGCCGCGTGCGGTCATCGTTGGCGCGGCGCAGATGGCCGGTCTTGCCGCGGCTATCCGGCGTCAGGTCCAGCCCTGTGCCGACCGCATCGCCACCCCCGGTCCGGGGGCAGAGCGGATCACGACGAAAATCAATTTGCGGATGAACCGCGACGGCAGCTTTGCCGCCAATCCGAGCATCGTCAGCCAGATCACAGACGAGGACAATGCCCGTTATGGCGGACGGGTCGGGGAACTGGCAAAGGCGGCGTTCGTTCAATGTTCACCGTTCGACCTTCCGGCCGAGCTTTATCATGGCTGGAAGAACATCAACCTGAACTATAAACTGCCCGGCTAGGCATGAGGATATGCGTTTGAAAACTCTTCGATCGTTGCCGATTTTTCTGGTGGCCGTGTCCGGCATTGCCGCCGCGCAAACAACCGCGCGACCATCATCGGCCAGCCCCATCGAAGTCGATGTGGTGGGGGGGACGACCGCAGACGTCGTCATCGCCGTTCCCGTCATGCCGACACCGCAGAGCGTGCCGACCGACGCAGGCGCGACCGACGCGCTGGGCCGACAGGTCGCCGAAGTCGTCGCGTCGGACTTGCGCGGATCGGGCCTGTTCAAACCACTTGGCCCCGACGGGATCGGCGCCGTCAGCTTTCCCGAAGTGACGGCACCTGCGTTCGAACGATGGGGACGTGCGGCGGCGCTGGTCCAGGGGTTCGTGAAGGCCAATGGCGACGGACAGGTCACGGTCGGATGTTACCTGTATGACGTTGCGCTCAAATCCGAACTGACACGCAAAGGATTTGTCATCGCACCGCGTGACTGGCGGCGGGCGGCGCACAAATGCGCCGACGCCATTTATGCACGGCTGTCGGGGGAAAGCCCGTTTTTCGACAGCCGCATCGCCTATATCGCGGAAACCGGCCCGAAGGAAAACCGGGTCAAGCGCCTTGCCATCATGGATTCGGACGGGGCCAATCACCGCTTTCTGACGAGTGGCCAGAACATCGTCCTGACCCCGCGATTTTCGCCGGATTACAAGTCGATCGTCTATCTGAGCTATGCCGGGAAGCGTCCGCGCATCTATGTCTACGACATCGGCACCGGCAAGCAGCGCATGGTGACCGAAGGGGGGTCGGCGGCGTTCGCCCCGCGCTGGTCGCCCGATGGCAGGACCATCCTTTATTCGATGGCGATTGCGGGCAACACCGACATTTACGCAATTCCGGCCAGCGGTGGGACTCCGCGGCGCCTGACCAATGCGCCGGGTATCAACGTCGGCGGGAGCTTTTCACCCAACGGCCAGAAGATCGTGTTCGAAAGCGACCGGTCAGGCACGCAGCAGCTGTACGTGATGAATGCCGACGGGTCGAACCCGCAGCGGATCAGCTTTGGCGGCGGCCGTCATGCGACACCCGAATGGAGCCCGCGCGGCGACCTCATCGCCTTTACCAGCATCACGGGCAATTTCCGCATCGGCGTCATGTCGCCATCGGGTAGCGGCGAGCGGTTGCTGACCAACAGCTGGCAGGACGAGGCCCCGACCTGGTCACCCAATGGCCGTGTGATCCAGTTTTTCCGCACGTCGCAGGGCCGCGGCGGCAAATCGTCGTTGTGGCAAGTTGATCTGACCGGCGTGAACGAGCGCCGCCTGCCTATCCCTGCCTCGGTCGGCGGATCGGACCCGACCTGGGGGCCGCTGCTCCCGTAGATTATCCACCGAAAGGACCATGATGATGCGTGCCACCACGACCCTGATGATTGCCGCCTCACTGCTTGCACTCGGCGCTTGTGCCAAGAAGCCGCCGAAGGAATTGCCGCCTGCGCCAGCGGACACGACCGGACCAGTGACAGCGCCGGCCACGCCCCAGGCCATGGCGCCCGGCAGTCAGGAAGATTTCGTCGCGACGGTGTCGTCCGACCGGATTTTCTTTGACACCGACAGCGCCGATGTCGATGCCCCTGATCAGGCAACGCTTCAGTCGCAAGCGGCGTGGCTGGCCAAATATCCCGAAAAGCGGATCACGATCGAGGGGCATTGCGACGAACGCGGGACGCGCGAATATAATCTCGCGCTCGGCGAACGTCGCGCCAATGCGACCAAGAACGCACTCGTGACACTGGGGGTCGCGACGGCGCGGATCACCACCGTGAGCTATGGCAAGGAACGGCCCGATGCGGTGGGATCGGACGAGGAAGCCTATGCCAAGAACCGGCGTGCGGTCACGGTGACTGTGCAATAAAATTAAAAAAAGCGCTTTCCTACAGCTAACCGATCTGGTTATGTTCCGAGTCGTAACAGGAGCATAGCCATGGACGTTGAAGCGCTGATCGACGAGGTTATCGGTCGCGAGGGCGGATATTCGAATCATCCCGCGGATCGCGGCGGCGCGACGCGGTGGGGCATTACCGAAGCCGTCGCCCGTGCTCATGGCTATCGCGGCGACATGCGCGCATTTCCGCGTGAGGATGCAGTCGCGCTGTACACGCGTCTCTATTGGACGCGTCCGGGCTTTGACCGAATCGGTGCGATCGCCCCCGCGATTGCCGCCGAATTGTTCGACACCGGTGTCAACATGGGACCGGGCGTTGCCGTGTCGTTTCTGCAACGGGCGCTCAATGCCCTGAACCGGGGCGCTGCCGACTATGCCGACATCGTGCCCGGCGTCCGCATCGACGACGCCACGGTTACGGCACTGACGTCGTTCCTCGCCAGGCGTGCGCCGCACGGCGATGCTGTCCTGATGAAGGCTTTGGAAGCGCTTCAGGGGGAACGCTACCTCGACCTGGCCGAGCGCCGCCCGGCCAATGAGGCGTTCCTTTATGGCTGGCTTGCGAACCGATTGGGTTAAAACGAATTTTTGACGAACGGAGATTTTTTAACATGGCCATAGTGGACGCACTGATCAGCCCGATTGCAGCGCTGATCGACAAGATCATTCCCGATCCGCGCGCGCGTGATGCGGCGAAGCTTGAACTGCTCAAACTCCAGGGTTCGCAGGAACTCGACACGATCAGGACGCAGATGAGCGCGATCGTCACCGAGGCGCAGTCAGGCGACCCGTGGACAAGCCGCGCGCGCCCGAGTTTTCTGTATGTCATCTATGTCATGATTTTATGGGCCATCCCCATGGGCCTGATCGCTGCCGCCCGACCCGACGCGGCAAAGGCGATTGCGGCCGGGATGAATGCCTATCTGGCCGGTATTCCCGAACCGATGTGGACGTTGTTCGGGACTGGTTACCTGGGATATACAGCGGCGCGGTCGTGGGGGAAAGCAAAGGGGGTTGACAAGTAGAATGGCAGACCGGCTTGCCTTGGCGGCAATCCCGGTCAAGACTGTGGCCATGCAACAGGGAGTATGATAATGAGCGATGCAATCGGACCCGGACCCGATACCAATTTGCTGATCACCCGCGCCAAGGCGATCCTGCTGACCCCCAAGGACGAGTGGCCAAGGATTGCGGCATCGCCCGAGAATATCAGCGATATCTATCGCAGCTGGGTGATACCGCTGGCGGCGATCGGCCCGGTTGCAATGATGATCGGCAGTCTGGTGTTCGGTCATGGTGCGTTCGGGATCGTTTACAAACCCTCCCTCATGCATGCGGTCGGCACTGCGATCACGTCCTACGCCCTTGCTCTGGCCAGTGTTTATGTGATGGCGCTGATCATCGATGCGCTCGCGCCGCAATTTGGCGGGATGCGGAACCGGACGGCGGCGTTCAAGGTCGCTGCGTTCGGCGCGACGGCAAGCTGGATCGCCGGGGTGTTCGGTATTTTCCCCGCTCTTGCAGTCTTTGGCCTGCTCGGGCTTTATTCGCTCTACCTCATCTTTCTGGGTTTGCCGTTGCTGATGAAGGCGCCTGCGGACAAGGCAACCGGCTACATCGTGTCGGTTGTCGTCATTGCCATCGTCGTCGCGCTGATCGTCGGGGTGCTGACGACCGGCCTGTCGCGCGCGATCTTTGGTGGCGGCGCGATGCTGGGCGCGACGTCGGGCACCGTGACCGTGCCGGGCGGCGGCGCCATCGATATGGGCAAGCTGGAAGACGCCGGCAAAAAGCTGGAAGCGGCCAGCACCGCAATGCAAAATGGCCAGAACAAGCCGGCCATCGCGCCGGACGTGTTGCAGGCGCTGCTTCCCACGACGGTGGGGACATTGCCGCGCACCAGCATCGAAAGTTCGTCGATGGGCGCCGCAGGTGTGGGAGGATCGCAGGCCGAGGCGCGGTACGGCGGGGGCGACAGTGTCGTCACGCTGACCGTGACTGACATGGGCGTGATGGGTGGCCTTGCCGCACTGGGTGGCGCGCTCAACATCCAGTCGTCGAAGAAGACCGAAACCGGTTATGAAAATGTCGGCAAGGTGGATGGCCGCATGACGACAGAAAAATATGACGGCACGTCAAAGCATGGCGAATATGGCACGATGGTCGGCGACCGGATCATGGTTCAGGCCGAGGGGCACGCAGAGTCGATCGACGCGCTCAAAGGCGCCGTGGCATCCGTCGATCTTGGCAAGGTAGAGGCGCTGGCAAAGCAGTGACGGGCAGCCCGATGTTGCAATCGGGCACGGCGGTTCCCAATTAACGGTCATGAATGAACGCACGTCCGCCATGCCGGTCTGGCACGGCACCACCATCGTCTCGGTCCGCAAATCAGGCAAAGTCGTCATCGCCGGCGACGGCCAGGTTTCGATGGGCCAGACGGTCATGAAACCCAATGCAAAGAAAGTCCGCCGCCTTCATGACGGATCGGTCATTACGGGCTTTGCCGGCGCGACCGCCGATGCGTTCACGCTGTTCGAGCGCCTTGAAAGGAAGCTGGAGGCGCATAACGGGCAGCTGATGCGCGCCGCGGTCGAACTCGCCAAGGACTGGCGGACCGACAAATATCTGCGCAATCTGGAAGCGATGATGATCGTCGCGGACAAGGACGTGACACTGATCCTGACGGGCAATGGCGATGTCCTTGAACCCGAAGCGGGCATTGCCGCGATCGGTTCGGGCGGGAATTATGCGCTCGCCGCAGCCAAGGCACTGGCGGATTATGAACCCGATGCCGAAACGCTCGCGCGCAGGGCGATGGCGATTGCAGCAGAGATTTGTGTTTACACCAATGACCGGTTGACGGTTGAGGCGGTCGAGAACGCCACTTAGTCCCTCTCCCCCGAAGGGTACGGGCTTAGAAAGAAGATGATGAACGACCAACTTACCCCCAAGGCCATTGTCGCCGCGCTTGATGCGCATATCGTGGGGCAAACTGATGCCAAGCGCGCGGTCGCGGTGGCGCTGCGCAATCGCTGGCGGCGACAGCAGCTTTCGCCTGATCTGCGCGACGAGGTGTCGCCCAAAAACATCCTGATGATCGGGCCGACGGGATGCGGCAAGACCGAGATTTCGCGGCGGCTGGCCAAGCTCGCCGATGCGCCGTTCGTCAAGGTCGAGGCGACCAAGTTCACCGAAGTGGGCTATGTCGGCCGCGATGTGGAGCAGATTGCGCGCGACCTGGTGGAGGAAGCGATCCGCCTTGAAAAGGAACGCCGCCGCGTCGCGGTGATCGACAAGGCCGAGGATGCAGCGATGGGCCGCCTGCTCGATGCGCTGACGGGCAAGGGCGCTACCGAAGCGACGCGCGCCGCGTTTCGCCAGCGCTTTCAGGACGGGCATCTGAGTGAAACGGAGATCGAGATCGAACTTGAAGCCGCGCCGCAAATGCCGTTCGAAATTCCCGGAGGTGGCAATGTCGGGATGATCAACCTGTCTGAAATGATGGGCAAGGCGATGGGCGGGAACCAGTTGAAGCGGCGCAAGATGACAGTGCCTGCGGCCTGGTCCAAGCTGGTCGAGGAGGAAGCCGACAAACGCCTCGATCAGGAAGAGCTGAGCCGTGTCGCGCTGGCCGATGCCGAAGCCAATGGCATCGTTTTCCTCGACGAGATCGACAAGATCGCGGTCAGCGACGTGCGCGGGGGATCGGTCAGCCGTGAAGGCGTCCAGCGCGACCTGCTCCCGCTGATCGAGGGAACGACAGTTGCGACCAAATATGGGCCGATGAAGACCGATCATATCTTATTCATCGCATCGGGCGCGTTCCACGTCGCCAAGCCGAGCGATTTGTTGCCCGAGCTTCAGGGTCGCCTGCCGATCCGTGTCGAGTTGAAAGCGCTGACCGAGGAAGACTTTGTCCGCATCCTGAAAGACACGCGCGCGAGCCTTGCCGATCAGTATCAGGCGCTGATCGGCACCGAGGGGGTGACGATCACATTTACCGACGACGGCATAGCCGCCATTGCCCACACTGCCGCCGAAGTGAATGCGAGCCTCGAAAATATCGGCGCGCGGCGGTTGTCCACGGTCATGGAAAAGCTGCTGGAGGATGTCAGCTTCAATGCCGAAGACCGGCAGGGGTCGACACTGACGGTGGACGCGGCCTATGTCGATGCGCAGCTGGCGCATGTGGCGCGTAACGCAGACCTGTCGAAATATGTTCTCTGAACCTTATTTCTTTTCAGGCACGACGACCATTGCAAAGCTTTTTTCGGGGATCAGCCAGCGCTTTGCCGTTGCCTGAAGCTCGGCGGGCGTGATCCGTGCAAGATCGGGACCGAGCGAGCGCAGTCCGTCGAGTTTCTGCGGATCGGTCGATGATCCCGCCAGTTGCCCGATCCAGAAGCCGCTGCCGTTGGCCGCGCGGCTGAGCGATTGTTGCATGGGCGTGAGGGCACGGACGAGTTCATCACTGGTGACGGGCCGGTTTGCGAAATCGGCAGCGACGGCGCGTGCAATGCGGAAGAATGTATCGATGCGTTCGGGCCGAAGCTGGGCCATGACAACAAAGCTGCCCCCCGATGTAAAGCCGGTCGGCCAGTTGCTGCTGACGCCGGGCGTATAGCTGGCCCCTTCGGCTTCGCGAAGCTGATCGAACAGACGATCGCTGAAAATATCGGCGATGATGTCAAGCTTGCGGCTTTCGAAAATATCGGTCAGGCCGCCGCCGGTGGGCCAGGCAAGCACCGCAGCGGCTTGTTCGGGCGATCCGCGATGCGTGCGCACGACGGGCCTGAGTGCGGGCGCAAAGGGGCGCGGATCCTCACTTAGGACACTGCTTGCCGGGCGCGCGGCCATGGCGCCAAATGTTGCCGCTGCCGCCGAAACCGCTTTGCCGGTTTCAAAATCACCGATGATGAAGACTTCGACCGGACCCGTTTTGAGCAGTGGTTCCCATTGCTTGCGAAAGGCGGCGGGTGTGAGCTTGGCGATGTCTTTGGCCGTGGGTGCGACGAACCGTGCATCGCCGCTGCGCAACAGGACCGGCAACTCGCGGCCCAGCACCGATTGCGGCGAGGCACCGATTGTCATGATCCCCATTGCCATCGCTGCGCGCGCGCGATTGACCGGCGCCGGATCCCAGCCCGGCCGTTCGAGCTTTGCCGCCAGCATCTTCAACTGGTCGCCAAGGTCGGCCGCGCGGGTCGATGACCGCAGCACGAACGCGTCGTCGCCGATCTCGAACCCCATGTTCAGGCGTCGTGCACTCGTCAGCCTATCAAGCTCTTCCTGGCCGAGGTCAGCAATACCCGATGGAATGAGCGCCGCTTCGGCAGCCCATGCCAGCGTCGGCCTGTGCGATGGCAGCGCGCGATAGCCATTGCCGAAGCGGACATTGACGAACACCTTGCCGACCTGTTCGGGTTGTTTGAACAGGATCAGGTTGACGCCGTTCGACAGAGTCACATATTCGACCGGCAACCCGGACAGCATCCGCCGCGTCACGACCTGTCCGGCGGGGCCAATCGTGGGCACACGGTCGAAACTTATGGGTGCCTGCGACGTGGCGGCGGCCATGGGCTTTGCTGGCGTGGACAGTGCGTCAAGCAAGGCGGCCTCTGCGCCCGGATCGGCGACAGCCAGAGTCAGCGTCCCGCGCAGGGGCGTCCCCATCAGCAGCTTTCGCGTCGATGCCATAATGGCTGCGGGCGTCAGGCGATCCTTCATCACCGAAAAGACATCCCGCGCAACTTCGGGGCTGGCCACGGTTTCACGGATGTTGACGGCTTCGACGACCATGTCGGCCAGTTCGCCACTTTGCTGTGTTGCAGACGTATCGACTTCATTTTGCAGTGCTGCTGAAAATTCGGCGGCTTCACGGTCGATCTCGTCCTGCGTCGACGGATTGGTCATAGCATCGGCAATTGCCGCGCGGACATCACGCACCGCAGCTTTCCAGTCAGTGCCGAGCGGCACGATCTGAACAAATGTGCCGTCGGCGGACCGTGCCACGTCTTCCTGATCGATCGATGCCTGAAGAAAGGACCCGCCCAGCCGTGCCGCACGTTCGAGGCGCCGGTTGACGATGCGCAGGGCAAGGCCGTAGACCAGCTTGCCGCGATTATAGTCAACAGTGTCGTTTTTCTGGACCCAGGGCCGCAGCACCGCAAGGCTGACCATGAGCGGTTGTCCGGGTTCGACAATCACGCGGGCCCGTGGTGCATTGGCGTCAGGGGTGCCAAAATCGGCGACAGGCGCCGGCCCGGCCGCTTTCCAGTCGGAAAAATAACGGCGGATCAGCGCTTCGAAAACTTTGGGATCGGCGTCACCGGCGATGGTGATCAGTGTCTTGTCGGGGCGATACCAGCGCGTGCGGAATGCGCGCAGCGAGTCCGCCGTCGCCGCATTCAGCGAGGCCGGCGTCCCGATGGGCGAGCCTGCGCCGAGTGACTGACCGGCGAAGAAAAACTGGCTGATCACGTCGGAAATGCGTTGCTGTGGGCTCAATCCTTCACGAAGTTCGGCCAGAACCGTACGCCGTTCGGTATCCACCGCAGCCGGTGTCAGGAACGCGCCTGACATCATGCCCGACAAAATCCTGACGGTTTCATCCATGCCCGCCGGTGTGGCGCCTGGCAGATCGATCTTGTAGATCGTCTGCGTCGGCGTGGTCATGGCATTGGTATCAGACCCGAAGGTTGCGCCCAACCGCTGCCAGACGCGCTTTGCTTCTTCGTCGGCGACGAATTTCGATCCGCGAAAACTGAGATGTTCGTTGAAATGGGCAAAACCCTTTTCATTCGCGCCTTCCATCAGGGCCCCGGCATCGATCGCGACACGAATCGAGACCTGGCGCGACGGCACGGCATTCTGCCGCACGGCATAGCGCACGCCGTTGGGCAATTCGCCGAATGTCCATGCCCGGTCGGGGGGAATGTCGCTGCCCCGGTAAAGCCAGGGCGTTTCGGCCTTCGCGATCGCTTTGGTTGGGACAGCGCGCGGCTTTTGCGCGACCGCCGGAGCAGTCAGCGCAAACGCAGCGACAAAGGGGAAAGCGAAGCGCAGAGAACGCAAAACGGCGATGTGCATCGCCCCTCCCTAATGCGTCAAGCTGAACAAGACCAGTATGGCCTACCGGCCGCCGGTCCGCCGCACAGCAGATTTGTGCGCCCCGACACCCCCCGGACGGCGTGGAAAGTGGCGGCGGGGCTCGTCCGTCCGCCCTGCATCGCCACGGCCGCTGGTCCGGCCACTGCCGCCGCGTCCCGGTGGCGCTTTGGAAGCGACAGGCCTGGGCAGTCTGGCGCGCAGTTCGTCGAAATCAGGCGGCAGCGGCGCAGGCGTCAGCGGCACCCGCGTCAGCCGCTCGATCTGTTTCAGCCAGCCCTTTTCCTCGCCATCGACGAAACTGACGGCGATGCCCGTGGCCCCGGCGCGCGCCGTCCGTCCGATGCGGTGGACATATTGTTCGGGCACATTGGGCAGGTCGAAATTGAACACATGGCTGACCCCCGACACGTCGATGCCGCGCGCGGCGATGTCCGTCGCGACCAATATCCTGATGTCGCCCTTTTTGAACGCATCAAGTGCGTCCATGCGTGCGTTCTGTGATTTGTTGCCGTGAATCGCCGCCGACCGGATGTTGGAGGCAGCAAGGAATTTCACGATCTTGTCCGCGCCATGTTTCGTCCGGCTGAACACCAGGGCACGGTCGATCGGTTCATTCTGGCAGACGATCGTGAGCAGGGCCATTTTTTCAGCGGCGTTCACGAAGGTCACATATTGATCGACACGTTCGGCAGTCGACGCGACCGGCGTGACCGAAACCTTGACCGGGTCAGTCAGGAAACGGTCGCCGAGTTCGGAGATGGATTTGGGCATCGTCGCCGAAAAGAACAATGACTGGCGTTCCTTGGGGAGCAGGCGGTCAATCGCCTTGAGCGCGTGGATGAAGCCGAGATCGAGCATCTGATCGGCTTCGTCGAGGACGAAGATCTCGACATGGCGCAGGTTCAGTGCGCGCTGTTCGATGAGGTCCATCAGGCGTCCGGGCGTCGCGACGAGAATATCGAGTCCCGCGCCGCACATCTTTATCTGGCGGCCGATCGGCATGCCCCCGAACACGCAGCCCACTGTCAGGCGCATCCCCTTGCCATAGTCCGTGAACGACTGCGCGATCTGTGCTGCGAGTTCACGGGTGGGTGACAGGACAAGCATCCGGCAACTGCCCGGCGGGCGCATCTTGCCACTTGCGGCGAGGCGCATAAGCGAGGGGAGCGCGAAGGCCGCGGTCTTGCCAGTGCCAGTCTGGGCGATGCCGCACAGGTCACGACCCTGAATCAGCGACGGGATGGCCTGTGCCTGAATCGGTGTCGGCGTGTCATAGCCCTTGGCCGCCAGGGCATCGAGAATCTGCGGCGACAGGCCGAGATCGGTAAATTTCGTCATGTAATAACTTTCAAATATGCAAGGTCAGCGCGCGCAAGGGCACGCGCCGACAAGCGAGGTTGGTGACAACCCGCGTGAAAAGGGAAGCCGTTTGGCTGAAGCGTCATCGGGGTCTGGCCTGTTCCTGACCCGAATAAAATCAGGTTGAGGACACTCACGCTGGCCGACCATGCAGAAACGACTGTCGTTTCCGCTGCGCTGCATCATTAAATGGCATGGATTGCCGTGAAATGCAAGGCGGGCAAATTTCGGGCAGCGGGCCGGTGTGTGCAGACATGGCTTAGGCCAAGATAGAACTGCCCGATTTACATGTTGCATCGCAATACGGACTGTGATTCTCTGCGACATCGGCACATGTTAAGCTTCTGCTAACCAAAGAGGCGCATGATCAGGCCCGATATGCTTTTGGGCAAAGGGGCGCATGGATTATGGGCACGACCGCACGACCGGCAGATGGCGCCGCGACGCTTTCCGAAATGAAGGAATTTGCCGGTTTTCCGGCATCGGCGCAGCGCTATATCCGCCGATCGCTCGACGTCGGGTTACAGCGTGCCGATGCGCTGGACATCTGGTCACGCGACCTTATCGAATCCGCCAGCATTCGCGCGCAGACCAGATTATATGCCCGCCTTGACGAAGTGCGCGAAAGCGTTCCCGAAGATTCGGGGCTGGACCGGGTCGAGCCGTTCATGGCCCCGCTCGTGACAATGAGCGCGTTTGACCTGGGGCAGGACCGGCTGCAAAGCTTTGGCGCCTACCGGTTTTTATATGAACGGCTGATCGGGGCCAGCGCCCGCCCGTGGCTGCCCGGTGCCTTTTGCGCCGCCGCGTCGTTGCCGCATCTTCATCCCGAACGGCGCCGCATCCTGTTGCAGTCGATCAGCGAAGCCGCTGCAACCGCACCAGGCTGGTCGACGCGCGAGCCGACATTTTATCCCGAATGGGTCGACAAGATCGAACCCTGGGCACTGCCCAACTAGCTGTCTGGTCCCGGCATTTGATGGTGCATCATCCGCGCATGAGTGGAGGGATGCACTATGGGACAGAGTCGACACGGGATCAGCCGGTTGCCGGAAGTCACTAGAGCGGGATGACATTTGACTGATTCAAAGGGGATTCCCATTGGGTCATTTTT
>CAXTTJ010000035.1:0-21200 GCA_964247235.1 uncultured Sphingomonadaceae bacterium | reverse complement strand
CGCTTTTCGGGACGACGACGACGAGCCATAGATATTTCCTTCTAAACTTCAGCCTGATGCAGAACGAGCCTGCGGCTTACTTCGGACGCTTGGCGCCGTATTTGGAACGCGATTGCTTGCGGTCCTTGACACCCTGGGTATCGAGAACACCGCGCAGCACATGATAGCGGACCCCGGGCAAATCGCGAACGCGGCCGCCGCGAATCAGGACAACACTGTGCTCCTGAAGATTATGCCCTTCACCCGGAATATAGCTGATGACTTCGCGCTGGTTGGTGAGGCGGATCTTCGCCACCTTGCGCAATGCCGAGTTCGGCTTTTTCGGAGTCGTGGTATAGACGCGTGTACACACGCCGCGCTTCTGCGGATTTGCTTCCATCGCAGGCACCTTGGACTTGGCCTTCTGCGGGTCGCGGCCCTTGCGGACCAGCTGGTTGATCGTTGGCATTTGAAGCCTTCACCTTAAAGTTACCGGAAAAAACATCCGGCGGGTTACTTTGCCAATGGGATGATGCGGGTTCGCAAAGAACACGAAAAGGCGCGGTGGTCGTTGTGACGCGACCCCCGGGCCTTCATCGAACATCGGCAATGTTCAAGCACACGTCACAGGAAATGCCCGTAACGCGAACGCGGCCCTTAGCGCCGGGATTGCCCTGGGTCAACGCCTCTTGAACCATTGCGACGTCCTCCGGCCGGCAAGCACTTGGATTCATCTCCGACTCCTGCAACACTGCGGCGGACAGTTGCAAAAACGAGGGGAGTCGCAATGAACAGGAAATTTGGTGCCGCGCTGGCCGCAACGCTGGTGATGACGACAGTGCCGGCGCAGGCGCTGGGCCTCGGCGATCTGGCGAAGGTCGTGCTGGGCAACGGTGCCACTGTCCAGAAAGCGGCCGACACCTGCCCGAACAAAGTGACACTTGCGCCCGAAGAATCCCTCGCCCTGTCGATGGCGCGGCAGGCGGCGCAAAGCGCGTTGCCAGGCGCGCAGTTCCTTTCGCTCGACACTGCGGCCAATTCGCAGGCCGTCACCCAGTCGCAGGCACCGGGATTCTGCGCCAGAACGGCCAGGCGCAAGAATATTCTGATCGACGCCGTAAAGCGCGCGGGCCAGAAACTGATCACGGCGCGTGTTCTGGGTCTCTGACAGATCGCACACATATGGCGCGCACATATGGACTTCGTGTAGACATCCGGACGCCGTGATGAAGCTGGCTCTGCCTTTGCTGCTGCTGGCGGGCTGCGGCACGACCCCGCACGAAGCCGCCGTGAACGACACCGATCCCGCTGTGACGGACATGCTGGCCGACCCCATCATGGCGGACCCGCAACTGGCGCTGCAACATGGCGGCAGATCGGTCAGCGTCCCTGTTTCGGCAGGCATCGACGGCGAATCGCAAACGCACACCCTTGGGCAGGTTGCCGCCGCGCGCGTTCGCGAGAAAGACTTTGCCGGATGCAATGCCAAAATCGATTATGCCTTTGCATGGATGGCCAAGCTGCCCGCCGATCTCGATTTGCCACCCGAAGCGACAGTAAGCGAAGCTGCGGGAAGCGATGCCAAAGGCTGCAACCTGCGCCTCGTCCGCTACATCGTGACTCGGCCGGTTGCCGAGGTTGATGCCTTTTATCGCAAAAAAGGCTTCGCGTTTTCCGGAAGCGACGGCGTCGTGAGCGCAGTTCGGGCATCCGATGGCGCGACCTATTGGGTGTCTATCAGGGCCACCAGATCGGGCACATCAGTCGATTTCGCCACCAATCGCGGGCGTTAGGCTGGCGACAACGCAGCGTTCGGGCTAGGGCGCGCGATATGACAGGCTTGTTTCCCGTAATGATCGGCGGTGCACTTGGCGCGGGCGCGCGTTATGTTGCGGGCAATATGCTCGGTTCGCCGTGGGCGACGCTCGCGGTCAACCTGATCGGCGGGCTGGCGATGGGACTGCTGATGGGAAGCCTTACGCGTGACAATGAAAGCTGGCGCCTGTTCGCGGGCGTCGGCGTGCTCGGCGGCTTCACGACTTTTTCGGCGTTCGGCCTCGACAGCTGGGGCATGATATCGCGCGGGCAATATCCGCTGGCCGCGCTTTATGTCACCGCCAGCGTCGTGGGCGCGGTCCTCCTCACCGGCCTTGGCCTGTGGATAACGCGGGCATGACCCTTCGACAGGCTCAGGGCGATCGGGACATCCGCCAGTTCACTGTCGCCACCGATGACGACGGCATAAGGCTTGATCGCTGGTTCAAGCGCCATCTGCCCGATGCCAGTTTCAACATCGTCTCGCGCTGGGCACGCACCGGGCAGCTGCGCATCGATGGCGCGCGGGCGGCCCCGGGCGACCGGATCGTCGCGGGACAGGTCATCCGCGTGCCTCCCGCCGAACCGGGCATGGCAAAAATCGCGGCGGACCGGCCCAAGCGCGCCGCCTCCAACCTGAGCGAGGACGAGACCGCGTTTGCGCAAAGCCTCGTCATCTACAAGGACAATGCCGGCCTCGTCCTCAACAAACCCCCCGGCCTTGCGACACAGGGCGGCAGCGGCACGAGCGAGCATGTCGACCGCCTGCTCGACGCGCTGACCTATGAGGGCAAGGGACGCCCCAAGCTCGTCCACCGCCTCGACAAGGACACGTCGGGCGCGCTGCTCGTCGCGCGCACCCCGCGCGCTGCCGCTCACTTCGCCACCGCTTTTTCCAGCCGCACCGCGCGCAAAGTCTATTGGGCGATCATCGTCGGCGTCCCCGACATCCACGACGGCATGATCGAACTGCCCATCGCCAAGCAGCCCGGCACCGGCGGCGAGAAAATGCATGTCGACGAAAAAGAGGGCAGCCCCGCGCGCACCCGCTACCGCGTTGTCCAGCGCGCGGGCAATGTCGCCGCCTGGGTCGAGCTGCAACCCTTCACCGGGCGCACGCATCAGCTCCGCGTCCACATGGCCGCGATCGGTCACCCCATTGTCGGCGACGGCAAATATGGCGGCAAGGCGAGCTTCCTGACGGGCACCGTCAGCCGCAAGATGCACTTGCACGCAAGGCGGCTCCGCGTCGAACATCCCGACGGCGATATCATCGACGTGACTGCCGACCTGCCCCCGCATTTCACCGAGACGCTCGACGATCTCGGCTTCGACATCGAAACCGGTGACGTGCTGGTCCTCGACGAAGTGAAATTCTCGTCCACCCCCGAAGGCAAGGCCCGCGCCGCGCTGAACAAAGCCAAGTCAGCGCGCAAAGACCGCAAAGGCGAACGCCGCGCGCGGGGGACAGTCGCCCCGAAAAAACCGGTGAGGAAGAAGTAATGTCACCCTGTCCCGTCATTCCCGCCTGCGCGGGAACGACGAAATAGGAATAGAATGAAACGATTCTGGAAAACTGTCACGGTCGATAACGGCACGATTCTGCTCGACGGTCGCCTCGTCAAGACACCGGGACGGATGCCGTTGCGCCTGCCGACGTCGCAACTTGCCGATGCGATCGCCGATGAATGGCGCGCGATCGGCTTAGACATCAAGCCACATGACATGCCGCTCACCGGCCTCGCCAATTCGGCGATCGAACGCGCGCCCGCCCCTGAAACGCTGGCGGTCTATGGTGAAACCGATCTTCTCTGCTACCGCGCCGAAATGCCGCCCGAACTGGTGGCGCGCGAGGCTGAAATCTGGAACCCCCTGCTCGACTGGGCGCGCCAGCGGTTCGACATTGGCTTCACTGTGACGTCGGGGATTATCCACACCGCGCAACCGCCCGAAACCGTTCACCGCCTTGTCAGGGCGGTGGCATCCTATGATGATTTCCATCGTACCGCGCTGTCGCCATTGGTCACGATCGGCGGATCGCTCGTCGTGGCACTGATGCTGGCCGAACATGCGATCACCCCCGACGCTGCGTTCGACGCCTGTCATCTTGACGAGCTGTGGCAGGCCGAGCTTTGGGGCGAGGACGCGATGGCGACCGACGCGCGGGCGGCACGGCGGGCGGATTTCAGCAATGCGGCACGGTTCCTGACTCTGCTATGACGGCCGGGTCAGCCCGCGGATAAACCCGATCAGACTTGTCTGGCGGCTGCGCTTCAGCCGTTCCGCCGCAAGGATCGTCTTCACTTCGCCGAAACAACGGTCAACATCGTCATTGACCAGCACATAGTCATAGCCGTCCCAATGCGCGATTTCGGATCCGGCGCGGCTCATACGGGCTTCGACGACATCGGCGCTGTCAGTCGCGCGGCCCGCCAGACGGCGGTGCAATTCGTCCATCGACGGCGGCAGAATGAAGACGCGGACGACATCGCCGCCCGCCTGCTGATGCAGCTGCTGCGCGCCCTGCCAGTCGATATCGAACAGCACGTCGCGGCCACCGGCAAGGATCGCGTCGACCGGCGCATGCGGCGTGCCATAACGATGGCCAAAGACATGTGCCCATTCAAGGAATTCGCCCGCCGACACCATCGCCCGGAACCGGTCGAGAGCGACGAAATGATAATCCCTGCCGTCCACCTCGCCCGGCCGCATCGGCCGCGTGGTCGCCGACACCGACATTTCAAGCCCATCATCCGACGCCAGCAACTTGCGCGCGATCGTCGATTTCCCGGCCCCCGACGGCGATGACAGAACGAAGAGAAGACCCCGGCGGGCAAGTGGGAATGTCGCAGGCATGGCCGCTCCTTCCTGAAACTTGCTGCGGCGTCAACGTTGGTGCATGATTTGGGCGCAGTCGAACCTTCAAATTATGGCGGCAGTCGGATATGGCGGCGATATGAAACATGCGGAAACGAAAAACCTGGTCGCGCGAATTGTAGCAGTTGTGCAGCAATCTGACTTCGCAAAAGACGTATCGAGGGTCGACGTTGAAGAGGCGTCGGATGAGGATGGCGACACTTTTCTGCGAGTATTTTTGGTCACGACGAAGCCAAATCAATTTAGTTGGAAGCGCATGGCTCGCCTTGTTCGCCAGATTGAGGACGATGTCGCACAGGTGGATGATCGCTTTCCGAGCATCCGGATCGCTGAAGCAGCCTAGCGGTGGGTTATCACCTCGATCTGCTCGAAACAGCAAAATTACTGATTGTCCGAACGCCCGGTAAACGGGGACGGCCCAAGGCTGCGCGGGTTCGCCGGAGCGTTTCGACGGCCTATTACGCTTTGTTTCATTTTCTGCTGGAACAAGCTGCTGCGACCCTGATTGGTTCTACGAATGATGTGACCCGTCGTCGCCGAGCATTCATGCGTTCGTTCGATCATAACGGTATTAAAGCAGCACTCGATAAGGTTCAGAAAGCTCAGGTTGATCGAAGTGTCGAGGAGTTTATGAGTTTCGGTGCAAACGCCACTGGAGCGGTTGCTTCGCCGCCCTTCGCAAGATCAATGGCGACCGCCTTTGCCGACGCAAAAGCCAGTCGGCATGATGCTGACTATGATCGCAACAAGGTTGTAATCGTTCAAAACGCAACTCAGGTTATCGAGCGTGTCGAACAGGCGATAGACGAATGGCAACAGGCAACAGCGCCCGCAGACCGAGACTTCAAAAAAGCCATCTGCATGTTGATGCTTTTGCAAGGTAAAATGCGAAGCTCCTGACTGAGTGGCTACGCAAACCTAAACCATCATCTCGGGCCGCACCAGCCGGTCGAACGTCGCGGCATCGACCAGACCCGTCGCCAGCGCCGCCGCGCGCAGCGTCAGCCCTTTGGCATGCGCATGTTTGGCAATCTTTGCCGCATTGTCATAACCGATCTCGGGCGCGAGCGCCGTGACCAGCATCAATGACCGGTCGACCAGTTCGGATATGCGCGCGCGGTTCGGCTCCAGCCCTTCGACACAGCGTTCGGCAAAGCTGGTCATCGCGGTTGACAGCAGATCGATCGAGCGCAGGACATTCGCACCGATCATCGGCTTGAACACGTTGAGTTCCAGATGCCCCTGCATGCCGCCGACCGTGACGCCCAAATGATTGCCGATCACCTGCGCTGCGACCATCGTCATCATCTCGCACTGCGTCGGGTTGACCTTGCCCGGCATGATCGAACTGCCGGGTTCGTTTTCGGGCAGGTTCAGCTCGCCAATCCCCGCCCGCGGGCCGCTGCCGAGCAGGCGGATGTCATTGGCGATCTTGGTCAGCACGACCGCCAGCGTGTTGAGTGTGCCCGACAGTTGCACCAGTGCGTCATTGGCGGCAAGCGCTGCGAACGGATTGGGTGCAGGCCGAAACGGCAATTGGGTGAGCGCCGATATTTCGCTGGCCATTGCCCCGCCAAATCCGTCGGGCGCGTTCAGCCCGGTGCCGACCGCCGTGCCGCCCTGCGCCAGTTCGAGACAGTCGGGGATCGCCGCGTCGATCCGCGACTTGGCGGCGACCAGCTGCGCTCCATAGCCCGAAAACTCCTGCCCCAGTGTCAGCGGCGTCGCGTCCTGCATGTGCGTCCGCCCGATCTTGACGATGTCCCGCCAGTCGCGTGCCTTTGTCGACAGGCTCTCGCGCAAAATATCGATCGCACCCAGCAACCGCCCGTGCACGGCACGCATCGCCGCCACATGCAGCGCCGTCGGAAAACTGTCGTTCGACGACTGCGACATATTCACATGATCATTGGGATGCACTGGCGATTTCCCGCCGCGCGCACCCGTCAGCGCTTCATTGGCGAGGCCCGCGATCACTTCATTGACGTTCATGTTCGTCTGCGTGCCGCTGCCCGTCTGCCAGATGACCAGCGGGAACTGATCGTCATGCGCACCTGCCGCCACCGCCGCAGCCGCCACTTCGATCGCGTCGGCCAGTTTGGCACCCAGCCCATGCGCCCGGTTCACCCGCGCAGCCGCCTGCTTCACGATGGCAAGCGCGTGGACGATCTCGACCGGCATCCGTTCGCGGTCACCGAAGGGGAAATTCGCGATGCTGCGCTGTGTCTGCGCCCCCCAATAAGCGCTGGCGGGGACTTCGACGGGGCCGAAACTGTCGGTCTCGGTGCGCGTCGCGGTCACTTCTTCCGCTTGAAATCCACTGCGACCACGTTCGACCCGTCTTCGACCGGTGCGAACGGCGCGTCGTTTCCGGCGGCTTCGTGCAGGGCCGGGCCCTCGCCATCGCCCGCGACCTGAAATTGCAGCGCGAAATTGACCGCCGGATCGACAAAGCCCGTGATCGACGCGAACGGAATGAACAGCCGCGCCGGAATGGCGTTGAACGTCAGTCCGACTTCGAATGCGGCGTCGTGCACTTTCAGGTCCCAGAACTTGTTCTGGAGGACGATCGTCATTTCGTCGGGAAACCGTACGATCAGATGCTGCGGTATGTCCACGCCCGGCGCCGTCGTCTTGAACGTGATGTAAAAATGATGATCGCCCGGCAACATCCCGTCATGCGGAATCTGCCCCAGCACGCGCCCGACGACCGCACGCAGCGCTTCCTGGACGATATCGTCATAGGGAATCAGGCTGTCGGGCAGGGGATCGCTCATGGAACGTCCCTAACCTATGCGGCAAAGCGGTCAAGACGCGTTGCACCCGCGCGCCGGCAAGCTATAGGCACTCGTCATGCGCACAGGCACAGTTCATCGCAGCACCAGTGAGACGTCGATCGATGTCGCAGTCAATCTTGACGGCACCGGCATTTATTCGGTCAGCACGGGGATCGGCTTTCTCGATCACATGCTCGAACAATTGTCACGCCATTCGCTGATCGACCTGACTGTCAAAGCAGTCGGCGACCTTCATATCGATCAGCATCACACGACCGAGGATACCGGCCTTGCGATCGGCGAAGCGATTGCCAGGGCGCTCGGCGACAAGCGCGGCATCGTCCGCTACGGTTCGGCCTATGCGCCGATGGACGAAACGCTCACCCGGGTTGCCCTCGATATTTCGGGGCGGCCCTATTTCGTGTGGAAAGCGGGCTTCACCACTGCGCGGCTCGGCGAATGGGACACCGAACTGATCGAACACTGGTTCCACAGTTTTTCGCAGACCGCTGGCCTGACGCTGCATGTCGAATGCCTTTATGGTCAGAACAACCACCACATCGTCGAAAGCTGTTACAAGGCACTGGCGCGCGCGCTTCGCCAGGCAGTCGAGATCGACCCGCGCAAGGCAGGCAGCATCCCCTCGACCAAGGGCGTGTTGTGAGTGGCATTGCCCTTATCGATTATGGCGCGGGCAACCTTCACTCGGTCCTCAATGCGCTGAAGGCTGCGGGCGCGAGTGACGTGGCGGTGACGGCCGATCCTGCTGACGTGCTCAAGGGAAAGCGCATCGTCCTGCCCGGCGTCGGCGCCTTTGCACATTGCATGGGCGCGCTGTCGGCAATTCCTGATATGGTCGAGGCACTGAACGAAGCGGTTGTCGCAAAAGGACGCCCGTTCCTCGGCATCTGTGTCGGCATGCAGTTGATGGCAGATGCCGGCCACGAACATGGCGTGACGCAGGGACTGGGCTGGATCAGCGGTAACGTCCGCGCGATCAGACCGACAGACATATTGAAAGTCCCGCATATGGGCTGGAATGATGTCACGCCGACACGCGACAATCCGGTCGTCGAAACCGGACAGGCCTATTTCCTCCACGGCTATGCGTTCGAAGCCAGCGACGACGGCGGCATCCTTGCGATGACCGACCACGGTGGCCCGCGCGTCGCTGCGATTGGCCGCGACAACATGATCGGCGTGCAGTTCCATCCCGAAAAAAGCCAGGCCTATGGCATCGCAACGCTCCAGCGTTTCCTGAAATGGCGACCGTGACCGGCAAAGCGCGGCGGACATCCCGGGCGCATGCCAATCGGCAATATTATGTCTGTCCTACACAACGGGCATCGGTCATAAACCTGGTCATGCGTCGCCTGTTTCACGTCCGCCCGTCCGCGCTTCAGACGCCCTGTGATACCGGAAGTTCACACTATAAGGGGGGACGTAGTGTGAACTTCCGCTCGAATGTGTTGCGCATCGCATCTGCTCCGGTACCGAATCAGTGAGTCTGATCGTCTTCCCCGCCATCGACCTCAAGGGGGGGCAGGTCGTCCGCCTCGCCAAAGGCGACATGGACCGCGCCACGGTCTATGGTGACGACCCCGCAGCACAGGCGATGCTGTTCGCCGCAGCCGGGTCCGACTATCTTCACGTCGTCGATCTTGACGGTGCCTTTGCCGGACAGGCGGTCAATGGAGATGCCGTGGCCCGCATTGTCGAAAGCTTTCCCGGTCATGTGCAGGTCGGCGGCGGCATCCGCACGATGGCCGCCGTCGAAGATTGGTTCGAACGCGGCGTGTCGCGCATCGTCATCGGAACGGCCGCGCTGACCGATCCGCAACTGGTCCGCGATGCCGCAGCGGCCTTCCCCGGCGGCGTCGTGGTTGGTGTCGATGCCCGCGACGGTTTCGTGGCGACGGCGGGCTGGGCCGATGTGTCCGACGTTTCTGTCCTCGATATGGCGCGCCGGTTCGAAGATGCCGGGGTTGCAGCACTTCTGTTCACTGACGTCGGGCGCGACGGCATGCTGACGGGCTGCAATATCGACGCGACGGTCGACCTTGCCCGCGCAGTCTCTTTGCCGGTCATTGCCAGCGGCGGCGTCAAGAATATCGGCGACATCCGCATGCTGGCGATTCACGCAAAAGCCAAAGGACCCGGAGGGATAGAGGGGGTCATCACCGGTCGCGCGCTCTATGATGGCCGTCTCGATCTGGCAACGGCCCTTGCGGTCGCGGCAGCGTGATCAATGATCAGTGTTCAGCGATCAGGCGCGTGTTCCCGTCATCGGGCTGGTGCCGAACATGCCGGCCTTGACACCACCGGTCAGGGTGTCGCCGTCGATCGTGGCATCACATTCAAGCATCATCGGCATGGGTATTTTCATGTCCATCGTCCAGGTGATCGTGTTCCCGTCGATCTTGCCGTTATCGCAGGCCAGCGATCCCATGACCCCCGCATTGGTTCCAGTCCATGTGCCGTCACCATTGTCCGATATGGTCAGCACCGATTGCTGTTCGCCCAATGGGGATTTGACGACAGTATTCCAGGCACCTGCGACGTTCGACATGTCTGTTCTCCACTTGGCTATTGATCTGATGACGGGGATGCGAGCATTTCAACCGTCAGACCGGTTTTTGCAAGCTGGGGTTTCACGCTTGCCGCATCGCCGACGATCACCCACGTCAGCCGCCCGGGGTCGATCGCCGCGCGCGCCGCGGCGTCAAGCTGCGCGGCCGTCATCTGGCGATAGCGCGCAGGCAGCTGTGCATAATAAGTATCGGGGCGATCGAGCCAGACAATCCGCTGCATCGCGCCAAGCACGGCATCGGATGTTTCGAACTGTCCGGGCAATTCGCGGCTTGCGCCATTGGCGGTCCGCACCAGCTCGTCCGCACGTGTCCCGTCTGGCCCCAGAAAGGCTTTCATCTGGGCGATCAGGGCCATGACTGACTCGCCCGTCCTGTCGGCCTGCACCGGTGCGTTGATCACGAACGATGCGCGGTCTTCAAAGCCGTTGATCTCCGAACCCACACCATAGGACCATCCCTTTGTCTCACGCAGATCGGTGTTCATCCGCGACAGAAAGCCTCCGCCCATGACATCGTTCGCCTGGCGCAGCAAAAGCAGGTCATCCTTCCCCGACTGGGCCAAGACCATGCCCCCAAGGATAACCGACTGGCCCGATGCCGGCCGGTCGACAAGAAAGATTTTGTTCACCGGCGGCGGAATGGCCGCGCCGGACGCTTTGACTGGCCTCGCCACGGCCGCCGCACGCCATGTCCCGAACGCCGCTTCAAGCTGCGGTTTCAAATCGGCCAGCGTCGTGTCGCCGATCACAAAGATTTGCGCGTTTTCGGGGCGGATCCAGCTTTGATGATACACCGACAGCGCATCACGCGAAACGCGCGACACGGACGCCGCATCGCCGATCCCCGATCCGGGATTGCCATAAGGGTGGGCCGGACCGAACAGCAACGTCGGCAGGATGTTATTGGCGACACCATCCGCCGAACTCAGCGTCGCCTTTATCGCGGCAAGCTGCTGCCCGCGCACCCGCTCGACCTCTGGTGGCGAAAACGCCGGATTGCGGACGATGTCGGACAACAGACCAAGCGACGGCGCAAGATTGGGCGCCAGCGCATAAAGTCCGATTGTCGTCCGGTCGATGCTGGCCGCGGTTGAGATGTCGGCACCCAGCCGCTCGCTCTCTTCGGCAATCTGTACCGAATTGCGCGTTGCCGTTCCTTCGTCGATTGCGGCCAGCATCAGCGCCTGCGTGCCGGACGCGCCTTTTGGATCACTGGAAAATCCGGCATCGAAACTTACCGAAACGCGGACCACGGGCACTGATGTCCGGCGTGCGAAAAAAACCGGAATGCCATTTGACAATGCCGCACGCTCGATCGCCGGAAAGTCGAGCGCGGTCAGGGTTCCGACCGGCGGCGCGGGACGCACGGACAGTTTGCCGCCTGCCAGCACCTCTGTCGCGGGTTTGGCAACGGGCGGCGTCGATGGCGCATCTCCGGTCAGCAACTGCATGGCGGGCGACGTGTCGCGCGGGCCCGGTTCGACAGTCAGCTTGAATACCGGACGACTCATCCATTTGCGCGCTGCCGCCATCACCTGTGCCGGTGTCAGCGCCGCCAGTGCACGCAAGTCCGCCTTGTACTTCGCAGGATTGTTCGAATATACCAGCCCTTCGGCCAGCGCGACGGCCTTGCCCGAAAACCCGCCAACCGATTCATATCCGCCGATCGTCCCCGACACCGTGCGCGTCGCGACCCGGCGCACTTCATCAGCCGTTGGCCCGGACTTCAGGAAATCCGCGATGATCTCATCGAGCCGTTTTCCCACGGCGGCTGCGTCCTGCCCGGGTTTGACATTGGCGGACACTGACAAGACACCGGCGCTTTCAAAAGCTTCGACACGCGCACTCACGCTGACAGCCGTTTTCTCGGTGCGGATCAGGGCGTTGTCGAGCCGGCTCGACGACAGCCCGCCCAAAACCCCGGTTGCCGCCATAAGCGCGACCGTGTCCTTGCCATTCACCCCTTCCACCGCCCAATAACGCGTGACGCTGGTATAGGGCACGCGATCTGTCATGACGTTTGTGACTGGCGCCGTCAGGGCTGGAACGGGTGCCGCAAAATGCGTCACAACTGCCCCGCGCGGAATTGCACCAAACCAGCGCGTCACTTTCGCTTTTGCCGTCGCCAGATCAATATCGCCTGCCAGAACAAGAACGGCATTGTTGGGGCCGTAATTTCCACGAAACCAGTCTTTTACCGTGGTCAGCGTGGCGGCATTCAGGTCAGCCATCGATCCGATGGTCTGGTGATGATAAGGATGTCCTTCGGGAAACAATGTTGAATAGACGATATAGTCGACTGTCCCGAACGGGTTGTTGTCCCCCTGCCGCTTTTCGTTTTGAACCACACCGCGCTGATTATCGAGCTTGGCCTGGTCAATCCCGCCGAGCAGATAGCCCATACGGTCGCTTTCGAGCCACAGCATGCGGTCAAGCGCCCCGGTCGGGACAGTTTCGAAATAGTTGGTCCGGTCAAAGGACGTGGTGCCATTGGCGTCCGTCCCGCCGATCTGCTGCAAGGGTTCGAAAAAATCACTCGGCGAATTTTCGGACCCGTTGAACATCAGATGTTCGAACAAATGGGCAAAACCCGTCTTTCCCGCCGGCTCATCCTTTGATCCCACATGATACCAGACCGACACCGCCACGACCGGCGCCTTGCGGTCGGTGTGGACAAGCACACGCAAGCCGTTGGGCAGGGTAAAGGCCTGATAGGGAATGTCGACTTTGGCAATCAGGTCGGCGACGGGCGCGGGATTTGCGGCATAAACGGGCTGCGCGAACAGCACCGGGAGAGTCAGCAACACACCACGTATCATAGTCTATTCCTGATTTGGTCCCGGCCAGATCGCCTTAGCAGAGCGACAGGCGGGTGCAACGCGATTCAGGCGGTTTCCTGCGATTCGACGGACCATTGATCGATCAACCCCGCAAGCACGACAAGGCAGTCACGCGCCAGTTGCCGCGACCGTTCCGGTGACCATCCCCGTTCGGAATCGGGTGCGTCGGCATTGTCCTTGAACGGCATTTCGAGTGTCATCGACACCGCCCCGAAGCGTTCGGCGAGCTGATTGGTCGACATGGTCAGATTGGCTTTGCCCGGCCCGGCGGTCGGATAGCCATATCTGGTCTGGAAATCCGGCGTCAGCGCGGCAAGGCTGGCGATAAAATGATCATAAAGATCACCCTGCCGCTGCGTCCATGACGGAATGCCGTGAAAACCGGCCATGAACGCATAGGGAATCGCTTCATCACCGTGGATATCCATCGCGAAATCGACGCCGGTTTCATCCATCGCGGCGCGTGTATGAAAAACCTCTGGACTGCGCGCCAGAGTCGGTGCGGCCCATTCACGGTTCAGGTTCACGCCGACGGCATTTGTCCGCAGATGACCGCGCGCGCTGCCGTCAGGATTCATGTTTGGCACGACATGAAATGTCGCGGCATCCCGCAATTGTGCGGCAATGGCGTCGGGCGAAACAAGCAGGTCGAGCGCTCCTTCGATCCACCATTGCGCCATCGTCTCGCCCGGATGCTGGCGCGCATAAAGCCAAATTTGCAGCGGCCCGTTACCAATCGTCAGCAGATCGAGCGGGCGACCGTCGAGCGTATCGCCAAGCACGCGGTGACCGACATGAGGGATCGCCGCAATCCGGGTCACCAGAGCGGCATGACGATCCATCGCATAGGGCGCGAAATAGGCGAACCACAGGCTGTCGCTGTCTGCGGTGTGGCGGATGGTCAAGACCCCGTCCGAATAGCGCGTGTCGGCCCGGACCCAGTCGGCATTGTCCGCACTGACACAGGCCCGGTATCTGTCCCAGCCCAGCGGATAGGCCGACCCCGCGCAATTGGTGATCCGCAATGTCAGTGGCTGACCCGCCGCGCCATCGACGCGGAAATAAAACCACTGATAGAAATCCGAATCCTTGTCGCGGCGGATCGACAGATTGGCCCTGCCGCCGTCAATGCTGGTGACGTCGATATTGCCGCTGTCGAAATCGCTGTGGATGCTGATGCTCATGGAACGGTGATAGTGCGCCCCGACTCACCGGGGAAGTCTTTGAAGAGAGCGGCTGCCAATTTGTCCGCCGCCAGACCCGGTTGTGCCGCTGCAGAGCGGGATGACCCTGCGGTTTCGGCGCGACCCTCCCATACCACGGCATTGCCCGCACGATCACGCAACTGCACTGACAGCCGCGTGACCACAGTCTCACGATTGCGGTTGCCGCCAATGCCGAAACTGGCACCCAGTCCGACACCGCCGCCATAACCGCCCGTCCCGCCGCCGATCCCGATCGAGATGGGCGACCGTTTGGCCAGTGAAGCGCGGGTGTCGCGGGTGACTTCGGTTGAAAATGTATAGCGTGCCGATATGTCCCCGGCCGGAAACCCCAGTCGCGTCAGCTCCCGCGCGACCGCTGCATCATAGGCCGCCCGTTCAAGGCTGTTTCCAGTACTGACCAGCGCGACCGGGGCGCGGACAATGTCATGCCCCAGATGAAATCGCGTCACCTCGACGGGCGGAATGCTGGCGGCACATCCGGCAAGCGCCAGCACTGCGGATAAAAGTAAAGGACGCGTCATCATAATCCTGCTCCTGACAGATCGATATGGCTATAACCAGCGATGACGATATTGTGCCGCATTCATCTTGACTTCGCCAGCCTGCTTGCCTAGGCGCGGCGCTCGCAATTTTTCCTAGCAAAGTCTGCACGCATGAAGATTCGCAATTCATTGAAGTCCCTCAAGGATCGCCACCGCGACAACCGGGTGATTCGCCGCCGCGGACGCACTTATGTCATCAACAAGACGAACCGGCGGTTCAAGGCGCGCCAGGGCTGACCACACACAAGCTCCCGTGACGATGACCCGGGTCATGCGCCGGAACATATGTCGCCTGACCATCACCGCTTTCTTTACTCTTTGGCATTAAGGCCCGTCTGATCAGTGACCAGGTGGGGTTTGTGTTTATATGGATATGTATCGCGGCACGGCGTTCAATACGCATAACGACGCCGAAGACGTGACGGCGAACGCACCGCGTGATCCCCTTGCCAATACCCCGATTGGCACGGTCATCGAAATTTCAGGTTCGTCGTCGCAAGTCCGGCTCGATCTGCGCGCGGTTGGTGCTCTGGAGACGTCAGGCGACCCCTGCCTTGCCATGGGGGGTCAGGTTGGCAGCCAGATCAAGGTGAAAGTCGGCTCGACCTGGCTGATGGCGAATCTGCGGACCCTGAAAGTCGACGCAGACCGCGACGGCTCGGCGATCGGCTATATCGACTTCCTCGGTGAAGGCGATGAAGAGCGGCTGACCGGCAAAGTCTATAATTTCCGCCGCGGTGTGACGCGTTATCCGTCGCCGGGCTCGCAGGCATTTCCCGTGACGTCGGCTGACATGAAACAGATATACGCTGCCGACGACCGGCCGCATATCGAAGTCGGCAATGTCTATCCGACCAAGGATATTCGCGGCGCGCTCTTCATCGACGCGATGCTCGGCAAGCATTTCGCCCTGCTGGGTTCGACCGGCACCGGCAAGTCGACCAGTGCCGCGCTGATCCTTCACAAGATTTGCGAAATGGCGCCGCAGGGTCACATCGTCATGATCGATCCGCACGGCGAATATTCGGCAGCGTTCAAGACCAACGGCGCATTGTTCGACGTGTCGAACCTGCAAATGCCATACTGGCTGATGAATTTCGAAGAACATTGCGAAGTGTTTCTGACGACACAGGGCAACGAACGGCAGACCGATGCCGACATCCTGTCAAAGTGCCTGCTCGCCGCGCGCGCCAAAAGCCGCGCTGCCGAAGGGATTTCCAAACTGACTGTCGATTCGCCGATTCCCTATCTGCTCAGCGACATGACGGCGATCCTGACGACGGAAATGGGTCAGCTCGGCAAGGCGACCGACAATGCGCCCTATATGCGGGTCAAGACCAAGATCGACGAGATCAAGGCCGATCCGCGCTACAGCTTCATGTTTTCGGGGATGCTCGTCGCCGACAATATGGCCAATTTCCTCGGGCGAATCTTTCGCCTGCCGGTGGATGGCAAGCCGATTTCGATCATCGACGTGTCCGGCGTGCCGTCGGATATCACCTCTGTGGTGGTCGCCGTGCTCGCGCGGATGGTCTTCGACTATGCCATCTGGAGCCGCAACGAACCGCAGCGTCCGATCCTGCTCGTCTGTGAAGAAGCACACCGCTATGTCCCCAGCGAGCGCGAAGCGCACAAGTCGAGCGTCGGAAAGATATTGGGTCGCATCGCCAAGGAAGGGCGTAAATATGGCGTTTCGCTTGGCCTCATCACCCAGCGTCCGTCCGATCTGGCCGAAGGCGTCCTGTCGCAGTGCGGCACCATCATTGCGATGCGCCTCAACAATGACCGCGACCAGGCATTCGTGAAAGCCGCCATGCCCGAAGGCGCGCGTGGATTCCTCGATACGATCCCGGCGCTCCGCAACCGTGAGGCAATCATGTGCGGCGAAGGCGTGGCAATCCCGATTCGCGTTGCGTTCGACAGTCTTGACGAAATGAAGCGTCCGGCGTCGAGCGACCCGCTCTTTTCCGAATTGTGGAAAGAAACCGGCGGCGAAGACGAGATTGTGCAGCGCGTGATCAAGAAATGGCGTTCGCAAGGGCGGTAGAAACGATAGAGCGCATCGCCATGCCCGAACGTCCCAGATCCGCGGTCAGTACCGGTGTCGGACTTGCGGGACTTGCAGGCCTGCTCATCTGGTTCGCGATCGCCCGTCATTTCGGAATGTCAGGCCCCTATTCGGCGCTGACCAACGTCGCTGCATGCGGGGTGCCGATGGTGCTCTGGTCGATTTTCGTCGACAAGGTTCACCGCAATTCTTCTACCGGGATCGATTGGGACACGGCCCCACGACCGCATGCCGAGACGATCGACATCAGCCTGACCAAAATCGCGGGGCTATGGGCGACATGGGCGATCATCGGCTGCATCTATGCCCTCGGGCGTTTTTACTGGTCGGGAAATTATCAGTTCGCGATGCGCTGCTTCACTGTGACGGCGCCAGTCCTTCTGGTCGTGTCGCCCGTCTATGTCATCTGGCTCGACCGGCGGTTAAAGCATCCCAGGGACGGCGCATGGGCATTCGGATCATGGCTGATGGGCCAGAGCGCAGTCGACCGCCACGCCATTGCCGACCATTTCAGGAGCTGGGCCGTCAAGGGCTTTTTCCTCGCCTTCATGCTCTCGATCGTGCCGGGCGGATTTTATGATGTTGTGGCGCGGCCATGGGCAGAGATTGTCGCCGGACCCGTGCCACTTGCCAATTATCTGATCTCGTTCATGTTCGTCATCGATGTGGCACTGGCGACGGTCGGCTATCTGCTGACGATGAAGCCGCTTGATGCCCATATCCGTTCGGCAACGCCCTATGCCGAAGGATGGGTTGCGGCATTGATCTGTTATCCGCCCTTCATCCTGATGGGCGGCGGCGGGCCGCTCGACTATCATCCCGGAACGATGGACTGGTCATACTGGCTGCGCGATTATCGGCCTCTGCTGTGGATATGGGGCGGCGCTCTTGTCGTGCTGACCGCCATTTACGCCTGGGCGACGATGGCATTCGGACTGCGTTTTTCCAACCTGACACACCGTGGCATCCTGACGCATGGTCCCTATGCGTTTGTAAAACACCCTGCCTATCTCTCCAAAAATGCCTTCTGGTGGCTTTCGACGCTGCCGTTTCTGGTGACGACCGACAGCCTGTCCGATGCCGTTCGCAACACGGCCATTCTCGGGCTGGTCAGCGGGGTTTACTGGTGGCGTGCAAAGACCGAGGAAAAGCATCTGGGCAATGATGCGACCTATCGCGCCTATGCCGCATGGATGACATCACGCTGGACACGGTCTTAGGAACATGGTCCCGGCATTGATGCCGGATCCGCCTTATTCCACCGCCAGATAAAGGTCACCGCCCTTGGCCTTGAAGGTTTCGCTCATTGCGGCCATGCCGGCTTCGGCGTCTTCTGCGGCTATGAACGTCTCGGCGCCTGCGTTCTGTTTCGCGGCAAAGTCGCGCACCTCCTGCGAAATTTTCATCGAGCAGAATTTGGGACCGCACATCGAACAAAAATGCGCAGTCTTCGCGCCTTCCGCCGGCAGTGTCTGGTCATGATATTGCTCCGCCGTATCGGGGTCGAGGCTCAGGTTGAACTGGTCGCGCCAGCGGAATTCGAAGCGCGCGCGGGACAGGGCGTCGTCGCGCATCCGCGCCGCCGGATGCCCCTTGGCGAGGTCGGCAGCATGCGCCGCCAGCTTGTAGGTCACGACACCGACTTTCACATCGTCGCGGTCGGGCAGGCCCAGATGCTCCTTGGGCGTCACATAACAGAGCATCGCGCAACCGAACCAGCCGATCATCGCGGCACCGATGCCGCTGGTGATATGATCATAGCCCGGCGCGATGTCAGTCGTGAGCGGGCCTAACGTATAAAAAGGCGCTTCGCCGCACGACTCAAGCTGTTTTTCCATGTTGACCTTGATCTTGTGCATGGGCACGTGTCCCGGCCCTTCGATCATCACCTGAATGTCATGCTTCCACGCGATCCTGGTCAGTTCGCCAAGTGTGTAGAGTTCGGCGAATTGCGCTTCGTCATTGGCGTCGGCGATGCTGCCGGGGCGCAGCCCGTCACCTAGCGAGAATGCGATATCATACGCCTTCATGATGTCGCAAATGTCCTCGAAATGCTCGTAGAGGAAGCTTTCCTTATGGTGGAACAGGCACCACTTCGCCATGATGCTGCCGCCGCGGCTGACGATACCCGTCACGCGCTTTGCAGCGAGCGGAACATAGGCGAGGCGGACGCCAGCATGGATCGTGAAATAATCGACGCCCTGTTCGGCCTGTTCGATGAGTGTGTCGCGGAAGATGTCCCACGTCAGGTCTTCGGCCACGCCGCCGACCTTTTCGAGCGCCTGATAGATCGGCACCGTGCCAATCGGGACGGGCGAATTGCGGACAATCCATTCGCGCGTGTCGTGAATGTTGCGGCCCGTCGACAAGTCCATGACGGTATCGGCACCCCAGCGGATCGACCACACCATCTTGTCGACTTCGCTCGCCACGTCGGAGGCGACTGCGCTGTTGCCGATATTGGCGTTGATCTTCACAAGGAAGTTGCGGCCGATCGCCATCGGCTCGCTCTCGGGATGATTGATATTGCTGGGGATGATCGCGCGGCCACGGGCAACTTCGCTGCGGACGAATTCGGACGTGACATAATCGGGGATTTCGGCGCCCCAGTCTTCGCCGTCGCGGATCGCGGCCTGTTTCAGTTGCGCACGCCCCAAGTTTTCGCGGGTGGCGACATAGTCCATTTCGGGGGTGATGATGCCGCGGCGGGCATAATGCATCTGGCTGACGTTCATGCCCAGTTTGGCGCGGAGCACCATGCGCTTCACATTGGGGAAGGGATCAACGCCGCCTGATCTGTCAGGTCCGAACTGGCCGTTATCCTCGGGGCGGACGTCACGCTGGAGCACGTCCTCGACATCGCCGCGCGCGCGGATCCACTCGGCGCGCAATTCGGAAAGACCTTTCGAAATATCGATGGATGCCGAACTGTCGGTATAAGGTCCGCTCGTGTCATAGACGTTGAGCGGCGGCTCACCCGACGTGGGTTCAAGGTCGATGGCGCGCATCGCCACCTTCAGCGGCCCGACATGGATTTTCCGGCTGCCCCGGATCGGGCCGGTGGTAACCTTCGGGGACGGTGCAGAATAATCGGCCATGCGCGCTCTCCATAGATTATTGGAGGATGGACACGGAAAAATGCCGCTCCCTCCCTCCGCCCGCGTTAACGGGATCAGGTTCAGCGGGTCTTGGCCAGATGCCAACTCTCAGCCGCCTTCATGCGGCTCCCCGGGGACTGCGTCAGGGATAGGCCGATCCTGACCCTAGGTCAATTTACGTCCCGTAAAAAGCCGGAACAGCCCGACGACAAGCGCCACCACCAGCAGGATGTGGATCAGGCCACCGGCGATATGCAGCGAAAAGCCCAGCAGCCAGAGAACGAACAACACGACGACAATGGTCCAGAGCATGGACGTCACTCCCTTGTTAACTCTTAAAACGTAAATGCAATTCCGGCCCCGCCGAACCATTGACTGCGGTCGCGCACCACTGGCGAACGTCCGAATGCACCCAGCAGTTTCGAATAATTGCCGATGGCAAAAATCGACAGGCCATGGCGCAGATCGCCCGTAATCGAAGCGTTGCCGAACAAACCGATGTTGACGTCCTTGAACCCGTCCCCCGGCGTGTAAGCGGTCAGGCCACTGGCCAGTGATTGTGACGGCGTGACACCGAAATAGGTCCGGGCATAACCGCTGCCGACATGGTCCGCGCTGACCGACGCGCCGATGTAAAGCGTGCGGCTGAGCGGCGTGCCATAAGTGATCGACGGTGTGACGATCAGGCTGTCATGAATACCCGTGACATCATGGCTGACCGCGAGGTCGACATTCAGGCTGTCATAATCCGACGTGATCAAACCCGTCCGCGTGATGCCGACATGGGCACCGGCTTCGACCGCAACAGCGATTTTGCCCAGCGCGATAATCTGCGGATCGCGGATCGATTTCAGGCTGGACCGGTTGAGCGACACATGCGCCATCGGTCCCAGGTTGAATCTGGTGCCGGGCCCGTTGCCCGACGGAATGATATCGACGAACAGCGCAGTCCCCTGGCTCACGAACGAAATGCCCGACACCGATCCGCGAATGGCGCCCGCCGGTATGATGCGATAATCCGCCGATCCTTCATAGCGCGGGACAACAGCGGGTCCGACTGCAATCGACAGCGTGTCGCGATTGGCGTCGCCATCCGCATCCTGAGCAAAAACAGGCGTTGCGAACGACAGCATTGCCAAAATAAAAATATATGACCGCACAGAATTTTCCTGCCAATTTGCGCATGTAACCACGATCATGCGCGGCAAGTTCCGTCGGAATTTAGATTTGATGTCTAAGGTCAGACCGCAAAAACGTTTGAACAGTTCCTGCACATGTCAAAAAACCTCTATTTTCATGAATGGATTTAATGACTTACAAGTCACCGATATAATGGTCGGGGTGACAGGATTCCAGCAAATATCTGGAATCACTTAAGAAAATAAGGC
>CAXTTJ010000034.1:0-21628 GCA_964247235.1 uncultured Sphingomonadaceae bacterium | reverse complement strand
ACCCGGGTCACTTCTCGATGAAAATCCCGGGTCAACTCTCAATCGAAATCAACAGAAACACAAGCTGCAGCGCATCAGGCGCAGGTGAATGAGGCGCTTGCCACCATCGCCGAGATCGCCACGCGCACCTACTATGCCAGCAAGCCGCCCAATGCCTTGCCCGATGATGTCATCAACGCGGGCGTGATGGACGCCATGATCGAGCGATGGCCGTCCGGTGCGGTTATCGGCATGTCGAGCAGCGACCGAAAATTGCTTAGCGAACTCGACGGGCAGCCCATCGAGGCCATCGACACGATGATTTCACGCGCACAGGCAAATGCCGACCAGAGCAATGCCAGCCGTATTCGCATGGAGGCGATCCTTGCCTTGCTCAAACGGGAAAAGGACAGAAGGGCGAAAGCGGCAGGCGTTGAGCGCGATGCGCCGGGACGAAGCCGGTAACGCAATTTTCCGTCAAAGGGCATCATGCTGCAAGCAGCAGGGGAAGGAAAACCGTGCCAGCCCTCGCTTTTTGACATGACAGATAGCGAGGCTCCATAAAGGGCGTGAAGGCTGCCTCCGGGACTTGCATGACCAATCCCGCCAAACCGCTTCTTTGTGCCTCTCAGGGTCAAATTTGGGCTCAGATTTGCAATCCGAATTAGCACATTGATTAGCACACTAGCGCAATAGTGTGAGACATAATATAATAATATCAATATGTTATGGTGTTTTATACCTGACTCAAAAGCAATTCAAAATCCAGTTCCGCAAGGAGTGTGGGTTCGATTCCCACCGCCCGCACCATTGGACGGACGTAGAACTTAACACTGGACTAGTCCCAGAGTCACGCCGAACCTTCGATCATCGCTTTCATCTGCGCTTGGCTCATGACAATGCGATCAGCAGGCCTGCCGATTGGACCCACCAAGACATACCAGGGCTGGTTGGCGTCTTGAACAGTGACGGACAAAGTCCGCTCGGCTTTTCCCTGACTAAGATCGATGCTTAGGTCGAACGGTGATAGTTGCGCATTCCACGTGCGAACTTCGATCTCGTGACGACCGCTCCCTGCAACTGAAAAAGCTATCGTGGTTTGCTGCGCGTCGGCGCCAACGATGCGCGCCGTTGCCGTAAACGCGCTCGATTGATCGAGATCCAACGCTGTCGACGCGCCATCGGCGAGCGATAACCGTTTTGTGATCGTCCCGGCCGAAACTTCATAGTCGCCTGCTGGAAGCTGCAGCTTGAACCTGCCCGGACGGGCGCGCACAACGGCGCTTGTACGGATGTTTTTGAACAGCGCGCCCGACGTTGAGCTGCCGTTTACGGTTGCGCCTGTACCCACCCTTGATAGGTTCAGGGCCATTCGGCAGGCTGAGTAAATCCACATTTCCTTATAGGGGAAGACGGCGTTGTTGCCCCAGGCAGGGGCGTCTTGTTCATAGCTGTTGAAACCAAGCGACATGCCGCCAACAAAATTGGGCAAAGCGACGGTGAAGTTCTGCCAATAATCATTCCCGACGCCGTAAACGACCGAGCGTGAAAACGGATTGGCTCCGTAAACCCATTGCAGCTGGCGCGCGCCAAGCTCGGACAGGTCGGATCGGTTGAGCACCGCTGCGGCTGCGCTGAAACCTATCGTCTTGCTCATGTGAACGGTCGTCGCGCCCTTGCGGACATGGTCGTACCATAACGGCATGACGCGAAGGACGTGGTTGGGGCCAAGCCGGGTGCCCGCATCATATTGGACCTGCATCTGTTGACGGATAATCTCGGGCGTGGGCGGTGTGGGAAACACTGCTGACGGCTTCATGGCCATAGCGGCACCCGCTCGATCCGGCGGCGTTGCGGCATCGAGGTCGCCTCGCCGCCATACAGCCGACGGGATGATGCCGAAGGGCGCAGAGGCGTGCGAACCGGCAGCACAGAAATGTTCGGCATAGATTGCCAGACCTGCGTACCAATTCATCCAGTCGCGATGCTGCGGGAACGTTTCACACAGCGCCGCAAAGGCGAGCAGCCCACCGTCTTCGAAGCTGTTATGATATTCGTGAACAAGCCGCGTTCGACCGGCATCTTCGTAGAAATAGCCCGCAATCGGTATGCCGTCGACGAACCGGCGTTCCTGCACGTCGATCAACCAGGCGGCGAGGCGGGCCGCGTCAGCTTCGTACGATTTGTCCCCAGTCGCCCGATAGAGCTCGACAGCGGCGAGCGTGGCATAGCCGATTTGATCGCGCCAGGATGGCTCGTTGATCTGGCGCGGCTCTGCTTCCTTCCAAGGTTGGATGTCGGCCGACACCAGTGCAAAATCTTCGCGCGCGGCCGCCAGCAATCGTGCCGCCAATTCAGCTTCAGTGTTTTTGAGTGCGCGCGCCGCTCGAGCGCCTGCCAGCACACTCAACGTGTTCTGAAAGTCGTCGCGACTCACGCCGCCGCGCTCGCCGCCGCCTGCGTTGCCGGACTGGACAGCGTCGTCGATCGTGCCCACTCGACTATCCGTCCAATAGGATGCGGTATGATATTGGGTTCGAAGACCTGGCCCGAAACGCATCCGCAGCGACCAATCGATCCCCCACAGCATTTCTTCCTGCGCCCGCTCGGCCAGCGCGACATCGCCGCGAATGACCATTGCGTCGTGAAGTTCGCACAAAGCATAGATCGAGAGGTGCGTTCGGTAGGGCCCCTGGGTGAGGTTCGCGGCGTCGTGCCAGCCTCCGCCGACGACCCGGCGCTCGCCGTTAAACTCGACGAACAAATCCTGGTGGCAGGCGTCCTGAACCCCGGGCACGGGAAAGCCGCAGCGCATGCCGTAAAAGGCGTTAAGGACGGCCTCGACGGCCGGATGCCAGATATCGTCTGCGATCGGGAACGGTTCGCTGACTGCGGTGCCGTGCCGCAAACGAAAGCGACCGGGCTGCGAAAAGCTCGAGAAATCGAGGACACGATAATCGCCGCGAGGGTTTAGAAGCGCTTTCGCGTCGAAACTGGCCGCGACTTTGCCTGTTGCAGCATTCAGCAGGTCGAACCGCGCAGGTCCGTCCGGGGCGACTGCAACCTTGGCCGATCCTGGTTGGTAGCCAAGGTGACAGTAGGCGATTTTTCCCGGCGAAACGTGCCACCCCTGGACGGGCTCTGCATCGACCCGCTCGACGCACAGCTGATCGAGGTCGTAGGTGATGCGTGGCTCGGCCCCAGCAATGCTAACGCCCGACAGGGTCTGAAAGATCTGAATTTCGCTGACCCGGTCGCGATGCTGTTCGGGAATCTCCCAAATCAGGTGATTCCACTCGCCGGGTCGAAGATCGCCGAAATAGTTCACGGCGATGGGGTCGAGTGGCCCGCTCGGTGCGCCATCGCAGGTAAATTGAATGGACAGCGTGTTGACCGGGTTGGTCGTTGGGTGGACGTAGCACCACAGGGAAAGGCGATTATAGGCACGCCAATCCTGCGGTTTGCCAAAGCGTTTTCGTGCAAAAGCCGCGAACGGCTGCGCATCGAACAGAACGCCGCCCGCGGTGAACGTGCCGTTCGACCGGCGCGCAGCGCGAATGTAATCCTCGTTCCGCAACAACGTGCTGAAGCGGAGCGATCGCGTGCCGGACCGGGCACGGTCCGTCGTGTAACCGAGCGTCACGACGTTTGAGGCGACCCAGCCACCATCGCTTTCCATGTCATCGATCACGAGGCGGTCATGCACGGGTTTGAGGCGGTTCTTCGTATCGAGCAGCTGACGGAGATCGGCCTTCAGCAGCGGCCGGATCGGCCATTTCCCCTTGTGCATGGGGACGCCCGGCGCAGTTCGGATTGCCCTGGCCGCGGCCGGGCCGAACGATAATCCGCAAACACCGATCGCCGATGCCCCGCTGAGGAGGTCACGGCGCGTCAAGTTGAGAGGACTCCGGTCGCCGGATTTGCCAATCATGTTTCACCCTCTGATCCGGAACATTGCGCGTTCGGTTGCCCGGTTTGATCCCGGAGCTTCGATTTTGACCACGAATTGCAGGGTTCGGATGTTCGAGCAAATAATGATATTTGGCAGTACCATAGAAGAAAACTATGGCTGGTTCTATGCGCGCTCTGCCTCGAGCGTCGATAGCGACTTCCCCTCATTTCGCGGTGCCCAGATCAACCCGATGATCCCGCTCACCACCAGAAATCCCGTTAGAATCCATGCCAGTGTGGTGAACCCGGTCGCGGTCAGCATCGGCACGAAAAAGCTGAAAATGCCCAGCCCGATGCGGACGACGGCAAACGCGACGCCCTGCGCGGTGCTGCGCAACAGCGTGGGGAACATCTCCGAACTCCACAGCTGGAAAAAGCTCTGCGCACCAAAGCCGCCGCCGAATTGCAGCAGGAAGACGTAGAGCAGCGCAACCGGAATCGTCAGCGGAAAGACCGCGAGGAGCGCCATGCCGACGACCTGGATTGCCGCCGACCATGCAAACATCGCGCGCTGGTTTACCCGGTCGGCATAGCGCATGAACACAAGGCCGATCGACGCCATGCCGATGGCAAAGCTCAGCGCCTGGATTGCGGTGCTTTGCGCCGCCGACGCCGCGCCAACGGTCTGGAGGATATAGGGAAAGAAGAATCCGTTGGTGCCCGCCCACAGGTTCCAAAACCCGTACATGCCGATGAGCGCCGCGAGCGATTTCAGATATTTGGGCTGCATCAGCGCACCGACCGACGCGCGCGGCGCGGCATCGTTCTGCGCCGCTTCCCAGACCGGCGATTCCTTCATTCGGGACCGCAACAGCGTCATGGCGAGTGCGATGAGCAGCAAATGCGCAAAAACGATTTGCGCGCCGAGAACGCCAAGGCTGGTGAGCGCGAGCGACATGAGCAAGACGACCACGGGCCCAAGATACCAGAGAATCTGGGCGACACCGCTGTGCTGGCCGCGCTTTCCCTCTGGCGCCATTTCGGCGATCAGCGACCATGAGGCGGGGATATCGGCCCCGACCGCGAGACCCACGATGATAAATCCGACAACGATCATCCACGGCGCGCTGGCGAAAACGAGGAACAGCATGCCGAACGCGTAAACCAGCATGTCATATTGGTAGATTTTCTTGCGCCCGAACAGGTCGCACAGCCGCCCGCCGATCAGCGCACCGACGCCCGCCGAAATCGCATTGGCACTGAACGCGCCGATCAGGCCCAGGAATGTGTCGCTGAGCCCGTATTGCGCCTTCCACAGCGTCAGCGCGACCGAACCTGCAACGATCGACCCGGCGTCGATGTAATTGGCAAGGCCTGCCAATATCGTGTTTTTCCAGTGCTCGGCGTCCGACATGTTTGCCTGATCGGTCATGCTATCTCCCCCTATTTCTTATCCTGAACCAGCGCATCGCGGGCGATCGCATCGACCCGCGTCACGCCCGTCAGCGCCATCGCGACACGCATTTCGGCGTCGATCAACTGCAGCATGTGCGCGACACCACCCTGTCCGGCGGCGGCCAGCGCATAGGCCCACGCCCGGCCGAGCAGCACGCCCTTGGCCCCGAGTGCGAGCATCCGCACGACGTCCAGCCCTGAACGGATGCCGCCATCGGCAAGCACAGTCAGTCTGTCGCCGACAGCATCGACAATCGGGGGCAGCGCGCACGCCGTCGAAGGCACGCCGTCGAGCTGCCGCCCGCCGTGGTTCGACACGACAATCCCGTCTGCACCGTGTTCTGCGGCGAGCGTGGCGTCGTCGGGATCGAGAATCCCCTTCACAATGAGTGAACCGTTCCATTCGGAACGCACCCAGTCGAGATCGGCCCAGCTTACGGCGGGATCGAAATTCTCGCGCATCCACGCGAAAAAATCGTTGAGCCCGGTTTTGCCATTGAGCACCGGTACGACGTTACCCAGTTGATGCGGACGGCCCCGAATGCCGACATCCCATGCCCAGCGCGGATGCATCGCGCCCTGCCAGCCGCGCCGCAGCGACCCCGCCAGCCCCGGCGCGCCGGCCAGTCCCGAACGGTAATCGCGATAGCGCGATCCGGGCAGTGGCATGTCGACGGTGAAGACCAGTGCGCTGCACTTCGCCGCCTTCGCCTGTGCCAGCAGGTCGTGCATGAACGCGCGGTCGCGGATCATGTAGAGCTGGAACCAGAAAGGCTTGGTCGTGCCTGCCACAACTTCGCCGAGCGGACAGGCCGAGACGGTCGAGAGCGTGAAGGGAATACCTGCCCCTTCCGCCGCCCGCGCCGCCTGCACTTCGCCGCGCCGCGCGTTCATGCCCGCCAACCCGATCGGCGCGAGCGCGACGGGCATAGCGAGCTTGTGGCCGAAGAGCGTGGTGGTCAGATCGATATCGGACACGTCGCGCAGAACGCGCTGGCGCAACGCAATGTTGCGTAAGTCAGCGATGTTCCGCTCAAGCGTGACTTCCGCATACGAACCGCCGTCGATGTAATCGAACAGGAAACGCGGCAGTCGCCGTTGGGCAAGGGCGCGATAGTCGAGGATCGACGCGGCGGTCATGCGACCGGTTCCGGCTGTCGGGTCAGGGCATGCCAGCTTGCGCTGTAGTCCGCCAAATCGACGTCGAGCGGTGCAACCCGGTCGAGCGTTGCCAACGGTTTCAGGTCAGGGTCGAGCAGGCGCAGCGCGCCGAACGACACATCGTTATGCGCGTGCGAAGTGTAGATTGCGTCATCGGGTCTGAGCGACGCAAGCGCACGGGTGAAGACCTCCGCCTCGGCGAAGCGGCCCTCGATCAGGATCGTCTTGCCTGCCCCGATCAAGTCGAGTGCCACATCGGCGACGAGTGCGGCATAGAGGCAGACGGCGGCACGGCGTGCGAACCCATCATCGGGCAGATTGATCCAGCGTCCATGGGCATCGGGAAAAGGACCGAATCCGGGAGCAAAGGTGGGCAAGACTATCGTGCCGCGCGCAACAATGTCCGCGATACAGGCCAGCAGTGCGGACTGATCGGGGCGGATGTCGATACGGCGGGCGTCGACGCCCGTGAGCATCTCAATCTCGCGACCACCCATAAAGCGCGCCGAGGGGATGGTCTTGCCGAACGCGTCGACATTGACGAGGCAATCGCGCGCCTCTGGCAGCCATGCCAGATCGACAGCTTCGCCAGGCGTCCGCATCGCGACGAACCAGGTGCCGGTTGACAGCACCGTCGCTTCGTGGCCGGCAATCTCGGCAAAACCGCGCGCCGCCATCAGCGCGGCATTGCTGTCGTGAATGCCGCAATGGACGCGCGTATCTGCGGGCAGTCCAGTGCGAGCGACCCATTCGGGGGTGACTGTGCCGAGCACGTCTGAAGCGGCGCGGATCGGTGGGAAGCGGGCGGCCCAGCCAGCGTCGACAGCCAGCGATGACGGGGTGCCCGTGGCCGGGTTCCACAAATCGGTGTGGCATCCGAGCGCGGTCGCCTCGGTCGCGGCAACGCCGGACAGCCGCCACGCCCAAAATTGCGTCCATGGGAGGATCGACGCGTGTTCGAATGCATCAGGATGCAACGCTTCGAGCCAATGGAGTTGCGCGCCGAGATTGAGGCCGTCGGGCAAAGCGGGCGAACCCGTTTCCGCAAACCCTGCGCGACGGGCGCGATAGGCGCCGAGCACTGGCGCCGGAATGGCGGTCTCATAATCCATCGGCGGCACGGTCACCTGACCATCGCGGATGAGGACCGCAGCTGCACCGTGCGCCACGGGAACAATCGCGCCGACATCTGCACGCTTGGCAAAGTCGGCCAGTACACCGCCCAGCCAGGCGTCGATCCCGTCGATATCGAGTCCTGCATAAGCGCCGCAGTCGATGCGCTGGTTCGGCCTTGTCTCGCGCGCAATCAGCGTACGGTCGGCGCTCCACAGCGTCGCCTTGGCCAGCGTCTTGCCGATGTCGATGACAATGACCGCTCTGCCTCGCACGATTCCCGACCACTCCCAAAATTATCGATTATGATTGTTCATTATCGAATATGATTGATGTTGGCTAGATGTTTTGATATCGGGATGCAACGCACGCCGCAACTGACTGGACCAAGTTCATGAACGCTATCAGCCCCGTTACCAAGGCCGGGACCGCGCTGCCGTTCGTCATTCCCGCCAACCGCTGGTCCGATTCGGAACCGGCGGGAAAATCGCCCGCTGAGCTTTTGCTTTATCGATCCAACCTGCTGGGGTCTGACCTGACCGTCACCAATTTCGGCGGCGGCAATACATCGGCAAAACTCGACGAGGTCGATCCGTTGACCGGCGCGGCCACCAAAGTCCTTTGGGTCAAGGGATCGGGTGGCGACATCGGATCGATGACGCTCGATGGGTTTGCCACGTTGTATCAGGACAAGCTGCTGGGACTGGAAAAGCTTTATCGCGGCGTGGCGCATGAAGATGAAATGGTCGGCTATCTGCCACATTGCACCTTTAACCTGAACGCGCGCGCGGCTTCGATCGACACGCCGCTGCACGGATTTCTGCCTTTCGCGCATGTCGATCATGTTCACCCCGACGCGATTATCGCGCTGGCAGCGGCGGCGGGCGGTGAAGCCGCGACGCTCGAAATCTGGGGCGGCAAGATCGGCTGGTTGCCGTGGAAGCGGCCAGGCTTCGATCTCGGCCTGCGCCTGCGCGATTTTGCTGCGGCCAATCCCGACTGCACCGGCGCGATGCTCGCCGGTCACGGGATCATTTGCTGGGCGGACACGGCCAAGGCCTGTTACGACCACACGATCCAATTGATTGCCGATGCCGCGGCCTATCTCAATACGCATCTGGCCAAGGGGCCGGCGTTCGGTGGGCCGATCATCGCGACGCTTGCCTCCGATGCACGGCGCGCTGCTGCGGCTGCGCTGATGCCGCGTCTGCGCGGCCCGATGGGAACCGCGCAGCCCAAGGTCGGTCATTTCTCGGACGATGCCGAAACACTCGAATTCGTGGCGTCGCGTGATTTCGCACGGCTTGCCGCCATCGGCACATCGTGCCCCGACCATTTCCTGCGGACGAAGATCGCGCCGCTGGTGCTCGACCCCGCGCGACTGGACGATGTCGACTATCTCGACAGTGCGCTGGCGACCTATCGTGACGGATATGCGGCCTATTATCAGCGGTGCGCGGTGGCGGGCGACCCGGCGATGCGCGATGCCAATCCGGTCGTGGTGCTGGTGCCGGGTATCGGTCGCATCACCTTTGCTGCCGACAAGACAACCGCCCGTCTGGCGGGCGAATTTTACGGCAATGCGATCAACGTCATGCGCGGAGCCGAAGTGATCGGTGGCTATGTCGGCCTCGACGAGCGCGAGGCTTACGGGATCGAGTATTGGGCGCTGGAGGAAGCCAAGCTGCAGCGTATGCCCAGGCCCAAGCCGCTGGTCGGCAAGGTGGCGCTGGTCACCGGCGGCGCAGGCGGCATCGGGGCGGCGACGGCACGGCGGCTCGCGGCAGACGGGGCGTGCGTGATGCTGGTCGATCGCGATGCGGTTGCGTTGGCCACTGCCGAAGCTGCACTCAAAAGCGCATACGGCAAGGACGTCATTCGCTCGGCCGTCTGCGACGTGACCGATGAAGCGCAAGTGCAGGCAGCGTTCGATGCTTGTGCGCTCGAATTCGGTGGCATCGACATTCTGGTCGCCAACGCGGGCATCGCCTCATCGGCGTCGCTCGAGGATACGTCAGTCGCGCTTTGGCGCAAGAACTACGACGTGCTGGCCGAAGGGTATTTTTTGACCGCCCGCGCGGCGTTCCCGCTTATGAAATCCAACGGTGGCGGCTCGATCGTCTTTATCGGTTCAAAAAATGGCATCGCCGCCGCGACCAATGCCTCGGCCTATGCCTCGGCCAAGGCGGCCTCGCTGCATTTGGCGCGCTGCCTGGCACTCGAAGGCGCACCTTCGGGCATTCGGGTCAATGTCGTAAACCCCGATGCAGTCATCCGCGGTTCCAAAATCTGGGACGGTGACTGGCGACAAGAGCGCGCAGGTGCCCACGGCATCGATGCAGGTGACGCGCTTGAGGCGCATTATCGTAACCGCTCGATGCTCAAGCGCGACGTATTGCCCGAAGATGTTGCCGAAGCCGTCTATTTCCTCGCGAGCGACCGCGCGTCGAAATCGACCGGCAACATGATCAATGTTGACGCGGGCAACGCGCAAGCCTTTGTTCGCTGACATGGCCAGCGAACTGCCCCTGTCGGTCGACCAGATCGCCGCGCACAATGCGGAGCGCGTCGACGCACTCCACGAGGACTATGACGGTCTTGGTCGCCAGTTGAAGCGACGCGGGATGAACGTCGACGTCATAAAGGCAAAAGTTGCCGCTTTCACCGTCGCCATTCCCAGCTGGGGCAGTGGTCGCGGTGGGACGCGCTTTGCCAAATTCCCGATTGCGGGCGAGCCGACCAATATCCACGAAAAGCTTGAAGACTGCGCGGTGGTCAATCAGCTTTCGACTGTAACCCCGCGCGTCAGCCCACATTTTCCATGGGACAGGGTTTCAGACTATGCCGCACTGAAAGCGGAAGCCGCGAGCCTCGGTCTCGGGTTCGACGCGGTCAATTCGAACACGTTTCAGGACCAGCCTGGACAGGCGCACAGCTACAACACTGGCTCGCTCGCTTCGACCTTGGAGGCCACGCGACAACAGGCGGTCGAGCATAATATCGAATGCATCGAAATCGGCCAGCAGCTTGGCTCCAGCGCGCTGACCGTCTGGGTCGGTGATGGCACGAATTTTCCGGGGCAGCAGGATCTGGGTCGCAGCCTCGACCGCTATCTCGACGCGGCGGCGCACGTCTATGCCGCGCTTCCCGACGGCTGGCGGATGCTGCTCGAACACAAGATGTTCGAACCGGCGTTCTATTCCACCGTGATCAGCGACTGGGGCTCGTCGATCCTCGCGGCACAAACCCTGGGACCAAAGGCGCATTGTCTCGTCGATCTCGGCCACCACGCGCCGAACGTGAACATCGAACAGATCGTCGCGCGGCTTCACCGTTTCGGCAAACTCGGTGGATTTCACTTCAACGACAGCAAATATGGCGATGACGATCTCGACTCGGGCAGCATCAACCCGCACCAGCTGTTCCTCGTCTTCAACGAATTGGTCGAGGCCGAACTGCATCCGCGGGACGGGTTTAATCCCGCCTATATGATCGACCAGTCGCACAATGTGACCGACCCCATCGAAAGCATGATGTCGAGCGCCGAAGCCATCGTAAGCTGCTATGCCAAAGCGATCATCGTCGATCGCGACGCGCTTCATGCGGCACAGGACGGCAATGACACGATGATGGCGTTTCAGGCGCTGCGCCGCGCCTATAACGTCGACGTCGCGCCGATTCTGGCGATGGCGCGGATGGAGGCGGGCGGCGCCATCGACGTGCTCGCCGCGTATCGCGCGAGTGGCTATCGCGCGCGCAAAGCGCAGGAGCGCAAGGCGGTCGGACTGGGGGCCGGGATTGTCTGATCGTGGCGCTTGATTGAATTTGATTGATTTCGGCAATTGTGTTGCGCATCGGTCGTCGATGCATGCCAGTGAGCGCGAAACCCTGATCCTCGCTCTGCTCGACGAGCGGAGATTCGTGTCGTTCCGTGACCTCGAAACGCACGTCGACGGATCGCCGGCAACGCTGCGTCGTGATCTCGAGCGGCTGGCGGCGGCCGGGCGGCTGACGCGGGTGCGCGGCGGGATCAAGGTGAATGCCGATGCGGCGGACGGGCAACCGATGCCGCTCCATCTGTCGGGCATACCCTTTCACGAAAATATCGCGCGCGACCCGCAAGCCAAGGCCGCCATTGGCAAGGCGGCGGCTGCGCTGTGCAAGCCGGGCGAGGGCGTGATGATCGACGGCGGATCAACCACGCTGCAAATGTGCCCGCATCTGGCGGGGCTCAACCTGCAGGTGTTGACCAATTCGCTGCACATCGTTTCCGCGCTCATTGGGCAAGCGGGAACGCGGGTGCTGGTGCCGTCGGGCGCGGTCTTTCCCGAACAGAATATCATCCTGTCGGTGTTCGGCGATGACGGGATGCCGCGCTTTCATGCGCCCAAACTGTTCATGGGGGCGGCCGCCATCGGCGCGCAGGGTCTGATGCAGGCGGATATTGTCCTGGTTGCCGCCGAGCGTCGCCTGATCGACCGCGCCGATGAGATTATCGTGCTGGTCGATGCCACCAAATTCGACGCGCCGTCGGGCAATGTCGTCTGCGCACTCGACCAGATCGATACGATCATCACCGATGACCGGATCAAGCAAGCGTCGGTCAAGGACATCGAGGCTGCGGGCGTGAACCTGATCGTAGTGCCGCATCCTTGAGAATTATTGTGTGCCGAGCCAGGCCAGATACTGGTCGATCCAGTGATCGCTTGTCGTGCCGATGCGTCGCATGCCAAAGCCGTGCGAGCCGCCCGAATAGAGGTGAAACTCGGTCTTTGCGCTTTCCTTGAGCCACGCCTCAACCAAGGCCAGCCCGCCCTGCCTGAACAGCGGGTCGTCAACGGCAATCGCCAGAAACAGCGGCGGACGCGGACCACCTGTGACGGGATTAACCATCGGCGGGTAGATCAGCGCGTTGTGGCGTAGCAGTTTTGCCTCGGGCCGCTGCTCGATCACGCGAATGGCCGTCCGCGAGCCTGCTGAAAAGCCGATCACGCCGATCTGCGCGGGGTCGATTTTCCACTTGGCCCCGCTGGTCGAGACCAGCCGGATCGCTGCCGCCAGATCGTCGACCGCGGGTGGATAATCGGCCAGGTCGCCGTTGCCCAGATTGCCGAACTGTGCGGCAAGGGCGGCCATATAGGCCGCCGGATCGCGCGTGGTCTGCATCGGGCGGTATTTGAGGATGAACGCGGTGTACCCCGCCGCTGCCAGCCGTTCGCCGACGCGGAACCCCTCGCTGTCCATCGACACGAACTGATAACCGCCGCCAGGCACGACGATGACCGCTTTGCCGTTCGACGTCCCCGCTTTGGGCAGCATCGGATAGAGCGCCGGGCGGGTGACGTTGCGGACCATGGTCTGGCCGAAATAGCGTTCCCATTGCTCGGCATCGGGGGCGTCGGCGATGAGCGGAATGCCCGTGGCTTTCGGAGCAGCCACAGGCACGGCTTTCATCATGTCTGGCGTCGGAGCCTGCGCAAATGCCGGGGTTGCCGACAGAACGAGGGCCAGCCCGGTCCAAAACATTCTCATCGTGCCGGTTCCTTGCTGCTGATGGACGCTATTGACGACAGCAAGGTCACCGGCCCGATGAGGCCTGAGGGGCGCAAGGGCGCGTCGGCGCGGTAAGTCGGCATCGCAGTGAAGGTGATCTTCTTCGCACCGGGCTGGGCATCGCCGATCAGCCGGTTGACCCACAGGTTGGCAACGCGGATTTCGAGCGCATTTTTGCCGGGCTTTGCCGCGCTGCCGATATCGATGCGATACGGCGCGTGCCACGCCGCACCCGTCGGCTTGCCATTGACCGAAACCTCCGCAAGCTCGCCGACCTTGCCGAGATCGATCCACAGCGGCTGACCCGCTTTCCAGCCTTTGGGCGTGGTGAAACTCTTGGCATACGTCGCAATGCCAGAGAAATATCTGATCCCCGGATCGGCGTTTTCGTTCAACGGGGCAAGCTGCGCGAGGACGGCCGAAGCAGGGGCGCTGCGTTCCGGCTGGAACGCCACGGTCCAGGGACCGTCGAGCGTTGCCGCCACGGCGGGCGCGACTTTTTTGATCGCCAGCGCATCGGCGACAGCCGCATTGCGGAACACCACATGCACCGATTCTCCCGCGGCGAGCGACAACGGGATGATCGTCTCACCATTTTCGGTCCGATAGCTGACCGGTTCCGACGTGCCGGTTTCGGCGTGCCACAGCTCGGGTGCCTTGCCAGTCACGCGGAAGCGAGCCTCGATGACTTCGGCACGCTCATTCCGGTTGACGAGGAAATAGCTGTCGCCGTCAGAAAGCTTGCGGTGGACGAAGGGAATGTCGGCTCCCTCGGTGCCGCCCGAATAGCGAAAGTCGGGTGTGACGCCGATTGTGGCCAAGGCAGCTTCGACGCTGGTTGAGGCGACGACCCGGCCCTTGCCGACGGCCGTGTCCGCGCCGCCTGGCCACAACTTGCCGACCAGGGCGCGATATTCGGTCGCATCGTCGGCGAGCGAAGGGCTGCCTTCGGGTGCCAGGCCGATCACGGTCGCGCCACCCTCGACAAGCCCAGCGAGGCGGCGCAGCGTCCCTAGAGTCATCTTGCGCGACGAACCACCGAGATAGATTGCGCGGTAGCGCGCGCCACCCGGCGTCGACAGGTCCGCACCGTCGTTCGACAATGCCCCCGCCAGCGCTTCAGGATTGACGAAATCGAAGCCATGCATTTTTGGCGTATCGGTCATGGGCTTGTTTTCGAACAATGTAGTCAGTGGCGCTTCTTCGCCATAGAAATAGGCGACGTCGGCGACATTGCGGCCCTGCTGCAGCATCAGCGAATTGCGTGCGATGTAATCGACCCAGGGCTTTGCCATTTCGCCCCACGCTTCGTGCCGGTTGAAATACTGGCCGAAAATGAAGAGCGAGAGACCGGGAAATTTGTCGTCGCGCGGCTGATGCACCGAGGTGTGGATCACGGGGCGGTTGACGCCGGATACGAACTCCAGATCGATCACGTGCTTGAGCGTGGCAGGCGAATCATTCCAATAATTGAGCGCCGACGTCATCGATTCCGCTGCGACCAGATTTTGTCCGTAGATGTGCGCCACCGATGCGGCACCCCGGATGTCGGCGACATAGGTGAGCGGACGTCCTTCCTTGCCCTTGTGCGTCCACATCGCTGCCATCGGGATGTCGGCATAGCGGCGCATCGCCATGTCATCGCCCAGCGAAGGCCGACCGGTTTCCAGTGCCTCACCGTAAACCTTCAGGCCATTTTGATGGGCCACGCTGGCGACAGTGCCATAATGCTCGCTCGCCATCAGATCGGCCAGCGTCCGGCGATAGTCATAGAGGAATTTGTCGCTCTGCGCCCGCGATCCGATGATCGTGCCGGTGAGCGCGGGCAGCCACGGCGTCGGATCATAGCCGCGCAGCTTTTTGAACTGCGCGATCATGGCGGGCGTCCAGTTGGCAGCCCCGACTTCGATGCTGTCGGTCAGGATCGCCTGCACGCCGCGCTTGCCGATCATCCCGCCCGAGGCATCGCGATACATGCCGATATAATGTTCCAGATATCGCCGCACGGCGGGGCCATCGAACTTGTCGACCTCGAGACCCGTCGCTTCCTTGGGCGCAGGGTGATTTTCGGTGCCGAGCAACGAGGCCCCCAGTCGCACGACCCGCCAATTTCCCTTGGGCGGTGTCCAGCCCAGCGTGCCGTCGGCGCGCAGTTTCGAGGTAAGGTCAACGACTTGCGCGGGTGCGACGCCTGCTGTTTCGGCCACGCCTTGGCTCAGGGCGAAATAGTCCGGTTCCAGTTCGAAGCCGGCTTTGGCTTCGAACCGATCGATGCTCGCGTCCGACGAAAGCCGCAGGTCGCCGATCTTCAGGCCGCCGCCAGCCCGACCCGCCATGCCGCCCAGCGCGGAAAAATCGACGCCAGGCGCGGGTGCACCCATGCTGGCGAGCGGATTGCCACCAACGGGTTTGAACGCGAAGCGGAAGTAGCGCGCCGTGACCGGTTCGAAGCTGACCGACGTCGGCACCTGCATTGCGGGCATGTCGGCAATCGTTCGCCAGACCTTGCCATCGTCGCTGGATTCAAGCGACGGTTTTACGGTGGCTCCAAAAAACATGACCGCCGCGCCCGGAAGGAAAAGGCGCGCCGAACGAACGGTTTGTGGCGTCACATAGTTGAACCCGACGATCCCCGGTTGGGCGGCCGTTGGTGTCTTGATCTCGAGTGCACTGGCAAGATCAGGATCTGTCAACAGAGTGCCGTCGATCGGCGAGCCGTCGGATCCCGTCATCTTGGCCTGGGGCAATACTGAAGTGTGCACCAGTGGATAGGCGAGGACGGCAATATCGGTATAATGGGACGGGCGCGCGGTCTCCGCCGTCACTCCGCTCATCAACTCGTCGATGCCCGGCTGTTTGGGGATCGACTGGAACGGCCCGGTCACGTTCGGCGGTGCAGCGATTTTTCCGGCAAAAGCTTTGCCCCCCATCACATCGGTTTCGCTCCACACGAGCTTCTTCAACCCGTCTGCGGGCGGCACCCACGGCCCGCCGGTCTCGGACCAGCCGGGCGACGCGGCAATCGCCAGTTCCAGCCCCTGGCGGTCGGCTTCGGCGGCGGCAAAGGCGAACGCGTCCTTCCATTCGGGAGTCATGTAAACCAGGCGCTTGTCGACGATTTGCGGCGTCTGAAGGTTGGCGTCGAAATTCTGCACGCCGCCAATGCCGACGCGCTTCATCCATGCCATGTCCTTGGCGATGCCATCTTTCGAGATATTCCCGTTCATCCAGTGCCACCAGACGCGGGGGCGCGCCGATTGCGGCGGGTTCTTGAAGGTATCGGCGAGTTCATCGGCCTGCGCCACATTAACGCCAAACAGCGCCAGGCTGAGCGCCGCCAGCGACAGGCCTGACTTGAAAGTGTCGATGCGTTGCATGCTCAGCCCTTTCCCAACACCATGCCGACGGCGCGTGGCGTGATCAGCCAGCCGAGGAGTGCGCCGTAAACCATTTTGGTCAGCAGCGCGGCATAGTAGCCGACGCGCCCATCGACCATGTTCAGTGCGAGAGCGATCACACCACCCAATAGAACGGCGGCAAGTGCAAACGCCGCCGCGCGGGCGACGATGACCGGCCAGCCTGCCGTCACCGGGTCAAGTCCGGCGATGCCACCGCGACGCCGCTTTGCCGCGACGATCAGTGCCGGGACCAGCGCACTGAAAAATCCGATCGCCAAGCTTTGCGGCACGAAATCGAGCGCGAGGCGATCAGGGAACGCCAGGGACAGCGGACGCGGTGTCAACCCGAACACCAGCGCAAAGAACACGGCGCTCAGGACGGTGTTGATGATGGCACTGGTGCGCCGCTGGTCACGGATCGCTTCGCCTGCCGTCATGCCGACACGCCCAACCCGTTATTCCGCACAATCGCGCTGTAGATCGCGGCACTTGGCTTGGGCGTCCGCGCAAAGGTCACCGGATCGAAGCTGTGCAGACCAAGCTTGCCCTTGTAGCCGAAAATCCATTCGAAATTGTCGACGAGCGACCAGTGGACATATCCTTTCACAGGAATGCTATCGTCCATCGCCTGCTTGAGGCCGGCAAGCGCAGGGGGGATAAACCGCGCCCGGATCGAGTCATCGGGCGTGTTTACGCCGTGCTCCGTCACGATGATCGGCAGCTTTGTCGCAGCATATGCAAAACGAACCGCACCCTGTAGCGATTGCGCATAGACTTCGCCGCCCATCCCGTTGCGATCGGCATCGGGCGGTGGTGGCAGCTTGCCTTTATCGCCCCAGACTTGCCGCTCATAGTTTTGCACGCCGAAAAAGTCGTCCCCCTGCACCGCCTCGAGCCACGGGTCGTAGAGCTTGGCGCGCATCGAATCGCGGATGCTCCGCTTGCCCACGGCCTGATCGTCAAACATCGACAGGCTGACCCCGACGGGAAGATCGGGGCGGACGGTCTTGATGGCGGCGCGACCGGCCTTGTGTCCCGCGATCAGGTTGGCCGTGGTCACATCGATGTCTTCAGGGTTCGTCGCATTGCCAGCCACGAACTTGGCCGAATTGGTCGCTTTGGCGGCGGCAATGAGCATCGCCCGCTGGGCCTCGATGATTTGCGGCGGGAGCACGACGCGCAGGATATTCATGATATTGGGTTCGTTAAGCGTCGTCGCATAGCCGATCTGCGCACCCAGGTGGCGCGTGGCGCGCGTGCAGAAACGGGCAAAGAGCGACGGCGATTTCGGGTTGGTCCACCCGCCCATCGCGGCAAACCAGCGCGGCACCGTGTAGTGATTGTACGTCACCACCGGGATCAGCCCGCGCGCACGGCACCCTTCGATCATTGCTTGGTAATGATCGAGCATGGCAATCGAGAACAGCCCATCTTCGGGCTCGATCCGCGCCCATTCGAGGCTGAATCGATAGCAGTTGAGCCCCATCGCCTTCACCAGATCGAGGTCGGTCGGCCACATCACAAAACTGTTGGCAGCATCGAGTGATGGCTCGGCGTAAATCGTCGGCTTTACATTTTCCATTACCCAGGAGTCGCTGTTGGGATTGTTTCCCTCCACCTGATGCCCGGCCGTCGCGGCGCCCCACAGGAAGCCCGTGGGAAAGGCGGTGGCCGGTTTCCGCTTGGCGGCCCATGCGGGTGTCGCGGCAAGTGCGGCCCCGGCAGCGATCAGCGTACGACGATCGATCATGATGCTGTAACTTCCTTCACAAATTGGATGATTTCGTTGGAAAGGCGCGTGTCGGATGTGCCGAGGTGCATCGCCATCGAATAATGATTGTGCCCCGAAGCAATATAGCCGCGCGGCATCACGCCGTGCCGCGCCAGCCGGTCCTGCATCAGTCCGAGAAATTCGCTCTGGAAACGCGGAGGGTCGAACTCGGCGCAGGCCAGTAAAAGCGGCACATGTGTTGCTGCGATGGCATCCATCGGCATCCGCATGGGATAGAATGCCGGGTCGCCATAATAGCGAACGTCTTTGTCATCGAGCATGGTGTAGCCATACAGTCCGGAGAGCAGGACCATCCCGCGAACAGTTTCGGGTGATGCCCGTTGCAGTTTCACATATCCCGAAACATGGACAGCGCCCGCTGATGTGCCGGCCAGCACGATCTTTGTCGGATCGCCGCCATGATCGGCCACATTGTCCTTCAGCCAGTCCAGGACGGCCGCGACATCTTCGCTGCCCGCAGGCCAGCCGCATTCAGGGGCCAGCCGGTAGTTTATGACCCCCCCCAGAAACCCCGCGCGCACCGCCATGCGCCCGACATTGGCATTGGCCCAGCTATCAGGGTTGCCTTTGTCGCCCAGCACAAATCCGCCACCGTGGACGAACACCAATACGGGCCAGGGTCCATCCCCAGTCGGTGCATAAAGGTCGAGCCGGTGGCGGGGGTGTGGCCCGTAAGCCAGGTTCGTTGCGGCAGCGGGCACGACTGCAGCGAGTTCGGTCTGTTCGGCATCGAACAGGTCGCGGCATTGCCCGAGCACATCGGGCCCCAGCGCCGTCCCCAGCCTTGCAATCGTCTCGCGCATTGCTTGCCTGACTTTCACGAAACAGGGTGAAATCCCCGGATGCGGACCGGCAGGACAACCTGCCGGTCCGCCCGCTGCGTGTCCTAGAACTTGACCTGCGCCGACACGCCCAGCGTGCGCCGCCCTTCGCGTGACAGCCAGTTCACTTCGCCGCCTGGGTCGCTAAACGGCAGGCCGATGACAGCGGTGTGAAAGCGCTTGTCGAGCAGGTTGCGCGCGAACACGCCGATCCGCCAGTTGCCATCCGGATGCCCCAGCCCTGCGTTGAGGCCAACGGTCAAATAACCGGGCTGGAACGAGATCGCGTTAGCCACGTCATACTGGACACTGCTGCGGTAATAGAGGTTGGCCGACCAGTCGAACGTCAAGCGGTCGTTGACTGGCAGCCGGATATCCGCCCCGGCCGTCGCGCTGTACTTCGGTGCACCGGACAGCGGTTCGCCTGCCGCTTGCACAACGCTCGCGCCATTTTGTGTGACGCACGTGTAGCCTGCCTTCACCACATTGGGGCAAGCCGTGATATAGTCCGTGAACTTGGTGTCCGAATAGGTGAAGCTACCCGACAGCGAAAACTCGGGTGACACGCGCCATGCCGTATCGAACTCGAAGCCGTTGGCGCGGAAACCGCCTGCGTTTTCGGTCAGAAACTCGACGCCGTTAAACACCGAGGTTTGCAAGTTCTTGTAGGTGTCGAAAAACAGATTGGCATTGAATGTCACAGCGCGGTTGAACAACTGGCTCTTGATGCCGATGGTTATGTCCCGCACGGTTTGCGGCTGCACGCTGCTCTTGGTTCCGGTCAATCCGGAGAAGGTCACCGTCGGCCCGAGATAGCCGCGGGCGATCGTTGCGAACAACATGAAGTCGCGTGTCGGTTTGTATTCGAAGCCGCCACGGCCGGACCATCCGGTCTTTGAGATGCTGCCGGTATCGAGCGGGCTCGCGCCATAAGGCACCACGAAGCCCGGCGGTGTGATCGAGAAATCCACTGTGCCCGGGGCGAAGGCAGGGTCGATGGCCGAGGAATGCCGTGAATCAACCTTATCGCGCTGGATGCGGAGGCCGCCGAGGATCGCAAACTGGTCGCTGACATGAAACTTGCCATCCACGAACGCGGCGTAGCTGTCCGACTTGGTCTGGGTGTTGGAAAACCCGTTGGTGATGCTGACAATCGGCGTGGCGTTCAGCGTCGGTCCCAGCGCGATCGGCGTGAACGGAAACGCCGGGCGCAATTGGGCGCTGGCGAACGTACCGTTATCGCCCACCTTTCGTGCCGAGTAATAGACGCCGCCGGTAAACTCCAGCTGCGATCCCTTTGCCGAGGACAGTCGCAGTTCCTGCGAGAAGAACGACTGGTCGGTGCCGCTTTCTCGAGCCGTGAAGATCGGGAACGACGAACCATCAATCGCATATTGTTGCGGTCCGGCATCGAGCTTCCGCAGTGCAGTGATCGAAGTCAGGTTGAGTCCGCTGCCAAGCTCGTAGTTGATTTCGAGCGAGCCGCCGTAGTTCTGTTCGGAACTGTAGCCGTCATAGTCTTCAACCGATTTTTCGTTATTGAACCCGGGAGTCACGCCCAGCGCGGCCAGATTTGCAAAGCGCAATCCCATCAACGGATTGAACGCAACGTCTGATGGCAGTGCGTTCAGTGACCAGAGCTGACCTGGGCCGACGCGCGACGTCTTGGACCAGTCGGCAATCAGATACACACTCAGGCCATCGGCCGGTTCCCAAAGCAGTTTGGCCCGGCCACCGTAGTTTTCCTCGCCGCCCCACAGTTTTTTGAGGAGCACATTGTTCAGAAAGCCGTCGTTACGGCGGTAGAACCCGAACACCCCGAGCGCGGCAGTCTTCCCCAACGGCAGGTTGACTTGCCCATTGATGTTGATCTCGTTCAATTCGCCGTAAGACCCGAATATCATGCCCGAAACCTGATCCATGTTCGGCCTGGCGGTGGTGATGTTGATCACACCCGACGACGCGTTCTTGCCGAACTGTGTGCCCTGCGGACCCTTGAGAACTTCCACGCGCTCAAGATCGCCAAGGCTGTTCACCGGATTGCCAAATGGAATGACGACATTGTCGACAACGGTTCCGACATTTTGTTCCGACGAGGAACTGAAACCGCCCGCAGTCCCGACACCACGCAAGCGGAAACCTGAGTCATTCGGTGAACTCCCGAACTGCACGCCTGCCATCTGATATTGAATGTCGGTCAGCTTCTGAAAGCCGCCTTCAGCCAGCTGCTCACCGCTGATTGCGGAAACGGCGAGTGGCACGTCTTGCAACCGCTCGTTGCGGCGCGTCGCGGTGACGACGATGTCACCGGCATCGATTGGGGCGTCTGCCGCTGGTACGGCAGCGGTCTGTGCGGCCACCGGTGTTGCCAGCGCCATGATACTCGCCGACAGCAGGCTCAGCGTAAGGGTGTGTCGCTTGGTCATGATATCTTCTCCTAAATCCCTGTTTTTTGTTGTTATGCT
>CAXTTJ010000033.1:0-22867 GCA_964247235.1 uncultured Sphingomonadaceae bacterium | reverse complement strand
GAAAAATACAAAAAAGAGAATCCCCGATTCAACCTGAACGGTTTTGGGTCTAAATCGGCTTTGTTCCGAACAGCCGCGCACGCTCTTCATCGGACATCGGCGTGTCGTTGACAGGGTAGAGGCTGTCCTTGTCGGCATAAGCTTTGACAACCGCAGGCCGCATCGCGATTTTATCGAACCAGCGTTTCAGGTTCGGATGCGCGTTCAGATCCTGCCCATGTGCTTCGTGCGGGACGATCCACGGATAGCAGGCAATGTCAGCGATCGAATATGCACCCGCCAGATAGTCGCGGTCGGCCAGCCGTTTGTCCATCACCGTGTAAAGCCGTCTGGTTTCGGCGGTATAGCGGTCGATTGCATAAGGGATTTTTTCGGACGCATAGAGCGTGAAATGACCGTTTTGTCCTGCCATCGGACCAAGACCACCCATTTGCCAGAACAGCCATGTCAGCACCTCGGCACGGCCATGTGTGTCGGCAGGAATGAACAGGCCGGTTTTTTCGGCGAGATACAAAAGAATCGCGCCGCTTTCGAACAGGCTGACCGGCGCGCCGCCGCCCGCGGGGTCGGTGTCGATGATCGCGGGGATGCGGTTGTTTGGCGATATGGAGAGAAAGGACGGTGCGAATTGTTCGCCGGCACGGATGCTGACGGGGTGGACGCTGTGCGCGATGTCCGCGTCTTCGAGCATGATGGAGATTTTCATGCCGTTCGGTGTCGGCCAGCTATAAAGTTCGATCATGACAGCGCCTTTTCGTAAATGCGGTACACCTTGTTCACGACTCCGCCGACAGCTTCGCCGACCGATCGCATGGGACCATTTGATGACAGGACCCAGCCGAAATCGCCATGCGATGCGCCATATTTTGTCACTGCATCACGCCGGATGAATTCGATCAGCATGAACGCGAGCTGGCTGGCGACGCGCGATGACTGAAGCCGTTTCAACACGCCCATCAGGGGCACGCGCATGGTCCGTGCCCTCGGCTTGCGCAACCACCAGAGCAGCCTGATCCAGTTGAACGGAAAAAGATTGCCGCCATATTTGGCGAGCTGTTCATTCATGTCGGGCAGAGTCATCATGAACGCGACCGGTTCACCGTCGACTTCGGCAATCCGGATCAGGTCTTCAAAGACAAGCGGTTTCAGTTTTTTGCCGGCATAAGCGATTTCGGCGGGTGTGAACGGGACAAAGCCCCAGTTGCCGCTCCACGCGTCGTTCAATATGCCGATGATCAGCGCCGCTTCCTGATCAAAGCGGTTCTTGTCGACGCGGCGAATATGGATACGCGCGTTGCGTTCCCCCGACGCGACGATCCGGTTGGTGAGTTCGGGAAACCCCTGATCAATGACAAGTGCATAGGTGAACAGGTCCTGCACCCCAACATAGCCTGCGTCTTCGATCCATGCCTGATATGACGCGGCGTTGAACCCCATCATCACGGTGGGTGGGTGGTCATGCCCCTTGATCAGCAGGCCGATTTCATCCCAATAGGAAAAACTGAACGGCCCCATCGCCTTGGTCATGCCTTTGCCGCGCAGCCAGTCTTCGGCCGCAGCGAGCAGCGCGGCCCCGGTCTGTGCGTCTTCGGCTTCGGGAAACCCCCAGAAACCGGTGCCGGGGCCCATGCCCTGTGCAACCGGCTGGGCCAGGGCCAGATGATCGATGTGCGCAGACATGCGCCCCGTTACCCGGCCATTGGCTTCGGCAAGGAAAAGCTGCGCCTCGCCATGTTCGAACCAGGGGTTCTTGCCGGGCGTGATCAGGCCGTAAACCTCATCTTTCAATGGCGGCACCCAATATGGATCATTCGCATAGAGCCGGTAGGGCAGGTCGACGAATGCCTTTTTATCGGCCTTGGTTCTGACAGGTCGGATCGTGATCAACGGCGCGTGTCTCCGGTCGCATGGGGTCGGCCATCTTCCTTAATCATCGCGTGCGCGATTGTGTAGTATTAACCCAAAGCTGGTAATTGCGTTGCCAGGTCCCTATTTCATGGACAGCCATGGACAGCGCGTTTTCCATTGACCGACCCGATATCGGCGTGTCCGGTCCTGACAGGGTCACGCCGGTGCGCGCCCGTGTGCCCGACGATGTGGCGATGTTGCGGACTGCCGCCGAACTGACACGCGACATCAATGTGGCGCGGCCCATGATTTACTGGAGTGATTTTCTGGGATCGGCGTTGCTTGGCTATGCCGCACTGGCCGGTGCCATGATGTTTGCGGGTCTGTGGGCCGCGGGATCGGCGCTGGTCGCCATTCTGTCGCTGTATCGCGCGGGAAGTTTCATTCATGAATTGACACATGTCCGCCACCGTGAGCTTCCGTGGTTCCGCTTCGGATGGAATCTGGTGGTTGGCGTGCCACTGCTCGTGCCGTCATTCATGTACGAAGGGGTCCATAATCTTCATCATGCCCGAACGCGCTATGGCACGGCGGACGATCCCGAATATCTGCCACTCGCGCTGATGAAGCCGTGGACATTGCCGCTGTTCGTGGTGACGGCTTCGCTCGCGCCGGTTGCGTTGCTGGTGCGATTTGCGGTTCTGACGCCCGCATCGCTGATGAACGGGCGCCTGCGTGACGGTGTGGTCAGCCGTTTTTCGGGGCTTCAGATCAACCCCGGATTTCGCCGTCGTGCCCCCGAAGCGGATCTGAAACGTCAGTGGTACTGGCAGGAAACAGCTGCAAGTCTATGGTCGATAACGCTCATTGCGCTGGTCGTCAGCGGCGTCATTCCGGTGCGTGCCTTTGTGATTTATCTCGCGATCCTGTCGGGAACGATGCTGCTCAACCAGGTTCGGACGCTTGTTGCGCATCTGTGGGAAAATGACGGTGAGGCCATGACCGTCACGGCGCAATATCTTGATTCGGTCAACGTACCGCCACCGGCGACATTGCCCGCGCTGTGGGCGCCTGTCGGCTTGCGCTATCATGCATTGCACCACTTGCTGCCCAGCCTGCCTTATCATGCACTGGGAGAGGCGCACCGGCGACTGTCCAAGGCGCTGGCGCCGGAGTCGCCCTACCACCGCGGCAGCCATGCCGGATTGCCGGCGCTTGTCAGCCGCCTGGCCACAAGCACGATGCGGGGCAGGACTATTCCTCGGTCCTGATCAGGACGGCTTCGCCGATCAGCAGGAACAGCGCAAAGGGTCCCCATGCGGCCAGAATCGGTGGATAAGCACCAAGGTTGCCCATTGCCAAACCGAAATTATCGGCGACGAAATAAAGGAAACCGAGTGCCATGCCGACCACGGCGCGGACGAATAATTTGCCTGACCGGGCAAGGCCGAATGCCGCGACTGCGCCCAGCAACGGCATGAGGACTGTCGACAATGGTCCCGAAATCTTGTGCCATAACGCAGCTTCGAGCGATGCTGTCGGTCGACCGGCCGTTTTCAGATCGTTGATCGCGTCGCGCAGCCTGACGAACGAAAGCCCGGCCGCATCGACATCGGCCAGCGTGAACTGATCCGCCCGCACTGTCGGTGCGACAATGATCGTGCCGTTAATGATGGTCGTGCCGCTGGCGATGTCGAACGTCCTGGCATTGTCCAGCCGCCAGCCACCAGTGGTTTTGGTGCCGCGGTCTGCCGTCATGATCTTTGCCAGCGTGCCACCCGTCCGGTCATAAATGGTCGGCGCGGTCAGCACTGTCGTCGCGCCGCGCCCTTCGACGACATCGGCGTGAATCAGGTCGTCGCCTTCGCGTACCCAGACATTGGTCATGGCTTCGCGCCCCGTTGGCAGCTCGCCGAAATCGACGCCTTCCCACCGGTCGAGCGTGGCGGTGGCGCGGGAGACGATCCGGTCGTTGAACACGAATGATCCGGCCGCGATGATCAGGCTGGCGACGATCAGCGGCGCCAGCACCTGATGCGCCGACAGGCCGGCGGCTTTCATCGACACGACTTCGCTGTTCTGGTTCAGCGATATCAGTGTGATGATCGTCCCCAGAAGGACGCAAAAGGGCAGGAAACGCTGGACAATGCCCGGCAGCCGCAACGAAACATACGTCAGGATTTGCGCCTGGCCATTACCGGCATGTGCGAGAATCTTGTCACTTTCACTCAGCAGGTCGAGCACCTGCAGGACAGTGACGAGAATCGCGAGAACCGCAAATGTCCGCACGAGGAACATTTTTGCCATGTAAAATGTGAGCGTCCGTGACGGAAAGACATCAGGCATTGCGCGTGCGCCTCGTGACGATGGCAAATATGTGCCGGGCACCCGCCGCACCCTTTGCGGCCAGCCTGTCGAGCCCGCTGATCGGTTGCCCGCCGGGAACATAGGCCAATGTGCGGAACATCCAGATGATCAAGGCTGCAAATCCCAGGAACGGGGCCCATAACGCAACAAACGGATCAATCCGGCCAAGGGCGCCCATGCCGGTGGCATATTCGCTGACTTTATAATAAGTGACAATGGCAATGATGGCGACGAACACGCCAATCGCCGAACTCGACCGTTTTGGCGGGACCGCAAGGGCAACGGCGAGCAAGGGCAGCATCATCATCATGGCCACCTGAACGATCCGGAAATTAAACTGGGACCAGCTTTCGTTGCGCAGTGTCGCCGTGCTTTTCGCGTCAGTGCCAACGGCCACCAGTTCGGGGATGGTCAGTTCACGGTCGGCCTGTCCGCGTCCTCGAAACGCTTCGATCTTTGGCAGATCGATCGGCAGGTCATGGGCGTTGAACGTCAGGACGCGGGGAACGCGGAAACCGGGCGCATTGTGCGTCAGGGTGCCGTTCGACAGGCGCAGGATGATCGTATCGGGATCGTCGGTTGCCATGAATGCGCCGCGTTCCGCCGTCACGGCCAGGCTGCGCCCCCCCCGTTCGCGCGCCATCACGAAAATACCCGACAATTTGCGCCCCTCATCGCTGCTTGATTCGATGCGCAGCGTCATGTCCTTGCCCAGTTTGGTGAACTCGCCGACCTTGATCGATGCACCCAGTGCACCCGACCGCAATTCGAACCGCAGCCGTTCATAGGCATAACGCGACGAGGGCTGGACAAAGCCGACGATCATCAGGTTCACGACGGCAAAGAACAGCGCGTACAGGAACGGAACACGCAGCAGCCGCCAATACCCCTGGCCAACCGCTTGGAGTACGTCGAGTTCGGACGACAGCGCCAGCTTGCGAAAGGCAAGCAGGATGCCGAGCAGGACACCGATCGGGATGCCGAGCGACAGATATTCGGGCAAAAGATTGGCGAGCATTTTCCAGACGACACTGACCGGGCCACCTTCGCTCGCCACGAAATCGAACAGGCGCAGCATCCGGTCGAGCACCAGCAGCATTGCCGCAATGACCAGCGACGCAACCAGCGGTACGAAAATCAGCCGGGCAAGATACCGGTCCGTCGCGGAGAGAAAGGAAAACGGAATAAGATGTCCATCTGGTTCGAGTTGGGATGCATGTACCCGGTCATGCAGCCGATTGGAATCGCTCTTTCATCATCATCCCGCTCTAAATGACGCGGGGCCGACGGGCGGGATCATTGGCCAGAAGCGTGCCTACGGCCTTTCCCAGCGACGCCAGCGTGAACGGTTTTCGCAGGACCATATGCCCGCCAAAGGACGCCGCCGTGTCGATGTCCCCGGCATAGCCCGTCACGAACAGCACGGGCAGGCCCGGATAATCGCCATGGACCGAAGCGATCAGTTCGGGACCGGTCATGCCCGGCATCAGGACATCGCTGACGATCAGGCCGATGTCGGGATTGTCGTTCAGTCGCTTGTGCGCATCCGAAGGATTGATGCAACGCACCGTGTCGAGGCCAAGTTCTTCAAGCGCGTCACTTGTTGCCGCCAGGACGCGTGGATCATCTTCGACCACCAGCACGGTTGTGCCGCGGCGGCGAGGCAGGTTGGCCGTGCCATGTGGCATAAGAGGCTCCGACGCGGCATCCGTTTCGCTGCGCGGCAGATAAAGCGACACGGTGGTGCCGTGGCCAACGTCACTTTTGACGGCAACGCCGCCGCGTGATTGCCGGACGAAACCGAAGATCTGGCTGAGGCCGAGACCCGTGCCTTTGCCGACCGGCTTGGTCGTAAAAAACGGTTCGAAGGCGCGGTCGAGGACAGCGCGTGTCATGCCGACGCCGGTGTCACTGACGCTCAGGCAGATATGGTCGCCGGCGCCGACCCCTTCGATCTGGTCATCGGCAAGGACGATATTGCCCGCCGCAATGCGCAATGTCCCGCCATCGGGCATTGCGTCACGGGCATTGACGGCAAGATTGAGAAGCGCATTTTCCAGTTGATACGGGTCGACGAATATCGGCCAGATGTCGCTGCTTACCGCGAAATCGACGCGGATCGTGTCACCGATCGTGCGTTCGATAAGGTCCGACATGCCGCGCAGCAGCCGGTTCGGGTTCGTCGCAATGGGAAGCAGCGGTTCCGACCGCGCAAAGGCCAGCAGGCGTTTGGTCAGAGCGGCGGCGCGATTTGCCCCTTCGAGTGCCTGATCGAGATGCCGCCCGACCGCTGCGCCCCCATTGGCCACGCGGCGTTGGGCCAGTTCGATGCCGCCAATGACAACGCTCAGCATATTATTGAAATCATGGGCAATGCCGCCGGTCAGCTGGCCAATGGCTTCCATTTTCTGGGCCTGGCGCAGCTTGGCCTCGGTGTCTTCGCGCGACGCCATTTCGGCGCGGAGCTCCGCCGTTCGATCGCTGACGGCAAGCTCAAGATCGGCATTTCGGACTTCTTCGAAACGGCGCTGGCGCCAGACCAGCACAGCGGCCCAGCCCAGCACGACGGCGCCGACGACCAGAATGAGGCCGAAGGCGGAGACGACCATGCTCAGCGTATTCGACCGTTTTATCGACGCGTCGACAACCAGTCCGCGACGATCAAGCGTATCGCGTTCGCTGGCAATGACTGATTCGAGCAGCCGGTCGATTTCACCAAGACTGGACGATTTTCCCGCGAGATAATATTTTGACAGCGCAGCGGGGTTTTGCCCGTAATTGGTGCGCAATGCGATTGCCGACAGCTCTTTGCCACGTACGGTATAAGCGGTTTTCAGCCTGTCGATAAGCGACTGCGTCTTAGTGTCCTGAATCATTTTATCGAGGGCATCGAGCTGTGTGCCCGCGCGCCGCCAGTCATCAAGATATTGCCGGCCAAGATCCTTGTCGCCACTGATGACGAAGCGCCCGAGGAAGGCCTCGGCCTGGCCAATGCTGGCTTCGAGCGACCGTGCGAGGATCATAGCCTCATAGCTTTGCTGGCGCGAACCGAGCGCATCGTCACGCGCCGTGGTGGCAACACCCAGCATCAGGACAAGGGCGATGATCGTCGCCGCGCCAGCAAGCGCAGTGACAATGCCCAGCATCAGCCGCCAGCGGGCGCGTTTGTCCTCGTCGATGTCATCATCCATCCTGTGATGCGATAGCGCGAATTGTCCTGAAATAAAATTCCAGATAAAATTCTAGGGTCAGGACCTGTTAAATTCGCGATCGTGACAGGTCCTGACCCTAGTTGATGACATGCGTCGCCCGACCCGCCGCGGCAAAGCACGCAAGGATCGTTGAGACCTCCTCGCTCGAATGTTCGGCGCACAGCGAACAGCGCAAAAGCGTCATGTTGGCGGGCGTCGCCGGGGGGCGCGCGAGGTTCACATACAGACCCTCGCCAAGCAGCGCGCTCCACATCATCGCGCCGCGTTCAAGGTCGGGCATGACGACGGCGATGATCGCGCTCTGTGCTTCGGGCGTGCCCAGTTCGAAACCGAGATCGCGCAATCCCTGATGCAGGCGCTTTGAATTTTCCCACAGATGCGCGCGCTTGTTGCCCGCGTGCATCAGCTTGCGGATCGACATTGCCGAACAGGCGACGACGGCGGGGGGCAATGATGCGGTGAACACATATGGGCGGCAGACGAGACGCATGATGTCGAACTTCGGATGGTTCGACACGCAAAAGCCGCCGATGGTGCCGACCGACTTCGAAAATGTGCCGATGACGAAATCGACGTCGGCCAGACACCCCTGCGCTTCTGCCACACCGCGGCCATTTTCACCGAAAAACCCCATCGAATGCGCTTCGTCGACCAGCACCATCGCACCATGTTTTTTCGACACCGCAATCAATTCGGTCAGCGGGGCGATGTCCCCCATCATCGAATAAACCCCTTCGAGGATGACGAGCTTGCCCGCATCGGCAGGAATGCGGCCAAGCCGTCTGTCGAGATCCGCGACGTCATTGTGGCGGAACCGCACCGTCTGCGCCGTGCCGAGCGCACAGCCGTCATAGATTGACGCGTGACTGTCAGCATCAAGGATGATGAAATCCTCCTTGCCCGCAATGGTCGAAATAATGCCCAGATTGGCCTGATAGCCGGTCGAAAAGACCATTGCGTGGTCCATGCCGTAAAATTCGCGCAGCGCGTCTTCGCAATCCTTGTGGCCCTGAAACGTGCCGTTGAGGACGCGGCTGCCGGTTGTTCCTGCGCCAAAGCTATCAAGTGCGTCCTTGCCCGCCCGGATCACGTCGTCGTCGAATGTCATGCCCATATAATTATAGGTGCCGAGCAGGATTGTTTCCCGGCCGTTCACGACGGCGCGTGTCGGCGACAGCACTTTTTCCATCACCAGCGAAAACGGATCGCGCACGCCCGTGGCAAGCAGCGTTTCGCGCTGTTCGATGAGCGCGTCGAATTTCGAAAACAGGTCGCTCATGCCTTTAATGTGTCCACCGCATCGACCAGTTGCCCGACAGTTTCGATATCCGCCTGCATGTTCATGGTGATCATGACGTCGAATTCATCTTCTATCGCGGCCACGAAATCCATGATCGTCAGCGAATCCCATTCGAGGTCACTCATGAAGGTGGTGGATTCGGTGACGGCGATCCCCTTTTTGTTGAAGGGTTCGATCTGCGCCATGATGGCGGCATAGGTCTTGCTGCGGTCGGTCATGCCATGTCCTTAGAGCGAATTTCGGTGGAAGGGAATCTCAAAGCCACCCCGCGGCGCGATACCAGTCGGCTGTGGCTTTCAGGCCGTCAGGCGTCGGGATTTGCGGCGTCCATAGCGTCGGCGGCGGGCGCTTGGCGGGGTCGACCACCCAGTCGGGATGCGTCATGTAGGACACGCGGTCACGAGTGAGCTTTGCAGATTGCCGCCGGATCATGCCGTCGATCGCCGCCGCGGCGTATAATGCCGCTCTGGGCATCGCCAGCGTCATCGGCGTGCGCCCGACTGCGGCGCCGATCATCCCGACATAGGCCTTGTGGGTCCAGCCGCCGGGCTGTCCATCGTCGGCCTCGTACAGGGCATGGGCGGGTGCGTGTTCCGTCATCGCGACGATCAGCCGCGCGAGGTCTTCGGCATGGATTGCCGACAGGCGGCCCTTGGGCGGCAAGGGGACAAACCCCCGCCTTGCGAATTTGAACAGCTCAAGATTGTCGGTATCGCGCGGGCCATAAATCGCGGGCGGGCGAACGACCGACCAGTCAAGCGCCGACGCCACGACAGCGTCTTCGGCGGCACGTTTTGACGCGCCATAGGCCGATAATGACGGCTCACGCGCCGAAAGCGACGACACATGCACAAAGCGCGAAACCCCCGAAGCCGCCGCCGCCGCGAGCATCGTCAGTGTCCCCTGACGATTGCCCCTGTCAAAGGCTGCCGTACCGGCATTCACCACACCGGCGACATGGACGACGGCATCGGCGCCGGCACATAAGGCGCCACTATCGTCAAGATCGCCGCTGATCCACGTCACGCTGTCACGATCCGGCTGGGGCCGTCGGGTGAGGGCACGGACCCGGTGCCGCGCCGCGACGAGCCGGTCGAGCACATGGCTGCCCACAAATCCCGTGCCGCCGGTCAGCGCAATGATCACAGCAGGACCATATGGTCGCGGTGCACAAGTGCGGCACGCGGGGCATAGCCAAGCGCTGCGGCCTGGGCATCTGTTTTCAGACCCATGATCCGCATGGCGTCACCTGAGTCATATTCGGACAGGCCCCGCGCAATGGCTGTCCCCGCTGGCCCGAGGATGTCGATCACGTCGCCGCGTGCGAATGTTCCCGATATGCCGCGTGCGCCCGCCGCCAGCAGGCTGGCCCCGCTGGTCAGCGCCGTGGCCGCACCCGCATCAATCTCGACCGAGCCTCTGACAGTCAGGCGACCGGCAAGCCACGCCTTGCGCGACCGCGCGCGCTTGTCGGCCACGAAGACTGTTCCCGCGCCGTCCGCAACCCGCGCCAGCGGATGCGGCGCATGGCCCGACACGATGACGAGATCGACGCCGCTTGATGTCGCGATTTTTGCCGCCGCAATCTTTGACGCCATGCCGCCCGATCCCATACCTGACGCAGATCCGCCGGTTGCCATGGCTTCGACCGCGGCGTCGATCCGTTCGACCCGGGTGATGCGCACCGCGCCTGCGTCCGTCGACGGGTCGGCCGTGAACAGGCCGTCGACGTCGGACAGCAGCACGACCTGTGCAGCGCCCGCGGCCTGCGCGATCCGTGCGGCCAGCCGGTCATTGTCACCAAAACGGATTTCGGCGGTCGCGACGCTGTCATTTTCGTTGATGACGGGCACGACGCCCAGCGACATCAGCCGGTCGATCGTTGCCGATGCATTGAGATAGCGTCGCCGGTCTTCGAGGTCATCGAGCGTGACCAGCATCTGCGCCGCTGTCAGCCCATGCGCACCGAGCACGTCCGCCCACACGCCGGCCAGCGCGATCTGACCGACAGCCGCCGCAGCCTGCGCATCGTCAAGGCTGGCGCGTCCCCCCTTGCCCAGGCCCAGCCGCCGCGCGCCCAGGGCAATCGCCCCGGACGAGACGATCGCGATCTGCTGCCCTCTGGCGATGCGGGCGGCAATGTCGCCGACCAGATCCGTCAGCCATGCGCGGCGGACAGTGCCGTCCCTGCCGACCAGCAGCGACGATCCGACTTTGACGATCAGGCGGCTGGTCAGAGCGGCGACCATGACTGATCTTCGTTTGTGTTCTGCGGGACGGCAATCGACAGCGGGATGGCATCCGCAAGGCGGTCGAGCACCGCGTCGATACCGGTCCCCGCCGCGCCCGACAGCGGCATGATTTCGGCCTTTGACGCGCGTTTGAGTCTGGTCATCAGTGTCTTGATATCTGCGGGGTCGATCGCGTCGATCTTGTTGAGGCCGATCACTTCGGGCTTGTCGATCAGGCCCGCGCCGTAAATGTCGAGTTCGCGGCGCACGGTGCGGTATGCGCCGACCGGGTCGTCGCCGGTCGCATCGACAAGGTGGAGCAGCACCCGGCATCGTTCGATATGCCCCAGAAACCGGTCGCCGATACCGGCGCCGTCGGCGGCGCCTTCGATCAGGCCGGGAATGTCGGCGACGACGAATTCGCGGTCATGATGCGTGACGACGCCCAGTTGCGGGCGGACAGTCGTGAACGGATAAGCGCCGACTTTCGCCCGGGCATTGGTCACCGCGTTGATGAAGGTCGATTTGCCGGCATTGGGCAGGCCAAGCAGCCCGGCATCGGCAAGCAGTTTCAGCCGCAGCCAGACCCACGCCTCTTCGCCGGGCCAGCCGGTGCCATGCTGGCGCGGGGCGCGGTTGGTCGATGTCTTGTAGGTCGCATTGCCGCGCCCGCCGTCGCCGCCGCGCAGATAGACACGGCGCTCGCCGGTTTTGGTGAAGTCAGCAAGGACATGCGCCTTGTCCTCGCTCAGCACCTGTGTGCCAATGGGAACGCGGATGATCAGGTCATCGCCGCCTGCGCCCGTGCGGTTTGATCCCGCCCCGCCTTTGCCGCGCGGTGCCCGGAAATGCTGGGTATAGCGAAAATCGATCAGCGTGTTGAGTCCCGGGACTGCTTCAAAGATGATGTCGCCGCCCTTGCCGCCGTTGCCGCCATCGGGGCCGCCATATTCGACGAATTTTTCACGGCGAAACGCGACCGCGCCGGGGCCGCCTGCGCCTGAGGAGATATAGATTTTTGCCTGATCGAGGAAATGCATTGCGCGCCATTAGCGCAACGCATGCGCTTTGTCTCTTAAAGTGGCGTGGCCGTGAAGTTGAGCCCGGGCGAGGCCATGAGGTGACGAAGCGCGATGTCCCTTGCCGCCGTAGCCGGAAGGCCGAGGGCGTCGGCCATCGGCTTGCCAAGCAACGCGTCACCCAATGCCATGAAAACCAGTGTCAGCGTATGTTCGGCAATCAGTGTGGCATCGCTGTTTTCGGACAAGTCGTTCACGATTTTATGCAGCGCCGCCAGGATGGGGTCGAGCGCGTCCTTGTTGCCCGACATGATCATCCAGGTGGCAAGCGCACCCGCCCCCTGTTTGTCGAATGCCGCAAATGTCCAGTCGACGATACCGCGCGGGTCAGCTTCGCCGCGCCGCGCCTTGATGACCGTATCGGCAATCGTTGCACAGACTTTTGCCGCAAGCATGGCAGCCAGCGCTTTCTGAAGATCAAGCGCCGTGCCGAAATGATGAAGCAGATTGGCGTGCGTGCGCCCGATTTTCGCCGCAACCGCTTTCAGCGTGACTGCTTGCGGCCCCTCCGCGAGGAGGATGTCATGCGCTGCGGCAAGCGCCATCGCTCGACTTTCATCGGGAGACAGACGCTTGCGTTCGGTGAGCATGGCATTGTTTCTTTGGCTGCGACGTCGCTGTTCTGACATATTTCATCGCATTATTGCCATGACTTTGACAAGCAAAGTTGCCGAACCTGCCTTATAGAAATGTTCAGACGTGTCTCAGGCCGCCAGAAGCGCCATCGGTTGCAAGTCGACGGCCATCGTCACGCATGCCACGTCATGGCTGTGCGCCTTGCTTTTGCGCATGTCGCGGCCCGTCGCGACAAAACCGAGCTTGTCGAGAACGCGTGCCGAGGCCGGATTGTCGGCAAAATAGCGTGATATCAGGCGTTCGATACGAAGCGTGTCCCGGGCCATCGCGATCACGGCATGCCCCGCTTCGGTAGCAAACCCCAATCCCCAGTGCGACGGGACGATCCAGCAGCCGAGTTCGAGATCGCCGTCGCAGGCGGCCAGTCCGATGCCGCCGATCAGGCGTGGCGCCGCCATCGTCCGCTGAAAGATCAGCAGATCGGCTTCACCTGCCTTGCGTTCACGACCGAGGTAAGTGACCGCATCGTCAATGGCATAGGGCCATGGCGCATGTGTCAGTGTCCTGACGAGATGTTCGCGGGCAAAGGCGTCGGCAAGTGCCGGTGCATCTTCGACCCATCCGGGCCGCAGCAACAGTCTTTCGGTGCGCGCGAACATTTTTCTCTCTCCTTGGGCACGTCCTATCCCGCGATAACGACGGGTGCGTGACAGTGTTTCAGGGAGATACAAAAAAGGGAGCGCGGGGGTGACCCTTACTCCCTGCGACCCGCCGCAGCAGGTCTTCGGGTCACCCGGAAGGTGACCCGTAAATCGGACCACCGGTTATTCGGCCGCCATCATGATCGGATCGACCGACACATATTTGCGTCCCTGCTTGCCTTCATGAAAGGCAATGCGGCCTTCGGCGAGTGCGAACAGGGTATGGTCCTTGCCACAGCCGACATTGCGGCCCGGCCAGACACGGGTGCCACGCTGGCGCACGATGATGTTCCCGGCGAGGGCATGTTCGCCGCCGAATTTCTTGACGCCCAGACGACGACCCGCCGAATCGCGACCGTTGCGTGACGAACCGCCTGCTTTTTTATGTGCCATGGTTCGTTACTCCTTATTAGCTTTGGCAGTTGCCCCAAGGGCGGGGGCGGGGGCGGGGGAGGCAGCCTTTTTGGACGGTGCTTTTTTCGCAGGGGCTTGTGCTGCGACATCTGTCACTGCGTCAGATTTGGGGGCGGCATCCTTCTTCGGCGCTGCTTTCTTTTCTTCCGCTGCACCGACGCTGATAATTTTCAGGATAGTGTGCTGCTGGCGGTGGCCGTTCCTGCGGCGATAATTATGGCGACGCTTCTTTTTGAAGACGATGACCTTGTCAGCTTTTGCCTGTGCAATGATCTCTGCCGCGACGGTGAGACCCGTTGCCGATCCCTCGCTGGTGAACAGCACATCACCAAGGGCAATGCGTGCTCCGGCTTCACCGTCCATACGGTCAACGACGATCTTGTCTCCGGCGGCAACGCGATACTGCTTGCCGCCCGTGCGCACGATTGCGAACATGGCTGAAACTCTTCTTCAAAACAAAATGGCGCGAGGGGCAAGACACCTCTCACGGAAAGCGGGCCGATAAGCGAGCGCAGTCGCGATGTCAACGTGCCCGATCAAGACCGGGATCATTGTATCGCGCTTTCACTGCGTAACCGGTATCCGACACCCGGTTCGTTGATGATAAACCGCGGCGACGCCGGGTCCGCTTCAAGCTTCTGTCGCAATGTCCGGACGATGATGCGCAGATAATCGATCCGGTCGTCGCCTGCGCCCCATACTGTCTGCAACAAGGTGCTGTGGCTGATCACCCGGTCGGGCTTGCGCGCCAGTTCCGACAGGACCGCATATTCCTTGGGCGACAGATGGACCTGCTGCGAACCTTTCGTGACGCGGCGGCGCTCAAGGTCGATTGCGACATCGCCGAAGGCGACGGTCATGGCTTCGACATCTTTTGACAGCCGATGGCGCAGCGCGGTCCGGATACGCGCCAGCAATTCCTCGGTATCGAACGGCTTGGTCAGATAATCATCCGCGCCAAGGTCCAGCGCGGCCACTTTTGCATCCGTCGAGTCGCGGGCCGAAATGACAATCAGGGTCGCGTTCGACCGCCCCTTGATCAGCTGGATCAGTTCCAGCCCGTCACGGTCGGGCAGGCCAAGATCGAGAAGCACGAGGTCGGGCTTTTCAATGTCCAGCAATGACAAGGCGTCGCGGGCATTTTGCGTCTCTCCCACGGCATATTGCATGCGCTCAAGCGTGGTGCGCAGTAGCCGACGGATGTGAAGATCGTCTTCGACGACCAGGATTTTGCTGACCGGATTCACCTGAACAGTCATCATCTGGCCGGGGTTGTGCGGTCAAGCGCACGATTCAGTAGCAGGACATTCACCCGGTTTTCGCCAAGCACGCCAAACAGCGGATGTTCAAGAGCATTATCGACCAGAGCGCGCACATTTTCAGGTGCCATTCCGCGCGCTTTTGCAACGCGGACGACCTGATAAAATGCTGCCTCTGGGCTGATGTGCGGATCAAGCCCCGAGGCAGAGGCCGTCACAAGGTCGGGCGGAACAGGACGACCCGGGACAGCAGCCGTCTGAGCGGCGACATCGGCCCTGACGCGATCAGCAAGAGCCTGGCTGGCGGGGCCAAGGTTCGATCCGGCCGATGCCATGCCATCATATCCCTTGCCCGCAGCCGACGGCCGCGGATGGAAATAGCGGTCGCTGGCAAATCCCTGCGCGACAAGTTCAGAACCGATCACTTTGCCGTTATCGCGGATCAGGCTGCCGTTGGCCTGAACCGGGAACATCATCTGGCCAATACCGGTCACAAGCGCGGGATAGGCGAGGCCGAGCAGCAGCGCGAACAGGATCGTCAGAACAAGTGCCGGACGAATGCCCGAAATGAAATCTTTGCCCATGGCGCGACACTCCTGATCGTGGAAACTTCTAGGCGAGGCCGAGGCCGTTAACCGCCAGATCGATAAGCTTGATGCCGGCGAACGGCGCGATGAGCCCGCCAAGGCCATAGATGGCCAGATTACGCGCGAGCAGGGGTCCGGCACCCATCGGCCTGTACGTCACACCCCTGAGCGCCAGTGGCACCAGTGCGGGAATGATCAGCGCATTGAAGATGATTGCCGACAGGATCGCACTTTGCGGCGTGGCAAGGCCCATCACATTCAGAACGCCCAGCCCCGGGTACAGCACGATGAACATCGCCGGGATGATCGCGAAATATTTCGCCACGTCATTGGCCACCGAAAAGGTCGTCAGGGCGCCGCGTGTCATGAGCAATTGCTTTCCCAGGCCCACGACCTCGATCAATTTGGTCGGATCGCTGTCAAGGTCGACCATGTTGCCGGCTTCGCGCGCCGCCTGCGTTCCCGTGTTCATCGCCACGCCGACATCGGCCTGGGCAAGCGCAGGCGCGTCATTGGTGCCGTCGCCACACATTGCGACAAGCCGCCCGCCGCTCTGTTCCTTGCGGATCAGCGCCAGCTTGTCTTCGGGGCTTGCCTGCGCCAGGAAATCGTCGACCCCCGCTTCGGCGGCGATTGACGCTGCAGTCAGGGGATTGTCCCCCGTGATCATCACTGTGCGAATACCCATATCGCGCAATTCGACGAAGCGTTCGCGGATACCGGCTTTCACGACATCTTTCAGGCCGATCGCGCCCAGCAGCCGCCCGTTGCGAACGACTGCGAGTGGCGTGCTGCCCGTCCGCGCGATTTCGTCGGTGACTTTCCGCAATTCGGTTGCGGCTGCGCAATTGCCGGTGCCGGGATTGGCATTCAGGACGGATTCGACTGCGCCTTTCTCGATGACGGTATCGCCGAATCTCACACCCGACAGCCGCGTCTGTGCGGTAAAGGCAATGACGTTTGCACCGGCGGGCAATGCCTTGATCGTTACGCCGAATTTTTCGCGTGCCCGAACCACGATCGATCGCCCCTCTGCGGTTTCGTCGGCAAGGCTGCTGAGCAAGGCCGCTTCGGCGAGTTCGGCCTCGGTTGCGCCGCCAACGGGACGGAACTCGCTTGCCTGCCGGTCACCGATCGTGATTGTACCTGTCTTGTCGAGCAGGAGCACGTCGATGTCGCCCGCCGCCTCGACGGCGCGGCCCGATTTTGCGAGCACGTTAAAACGCACCAGCCGGTCCATGCCCGCGATGCCGATGGCGGACAGCAGGGCGGCAATCGTGGTGGGGATGAGCGTAATCAGCAGCGCGGCAAGGATTGTCACCGGAACATTGCCGCCAGCGTACCGGGCAAAACCCGGAATCGTGCCCACCGCGATGAGGAATATGATCGTCAGTCCGACGAGCAATATTGTCAGGGCGATTTCGTTCGGTGTCTTCTGCCGCTCGGCACCTTCGACAAGTGCGATCATGCGGTCGAGGAAGCCGTGGCCCGGATTGACAGTCACGCGGACCCTGATCTGATCGGACAGAACCCGTGTCCCCGCAGTGACGGCCGAACGGTCGCCTCCCGCTTCGCGGATAACGGGTGCGGACTCGCCGGTAATCGCCGCTTCATTGACCGAGGCGACCCCTTCGACGACGTCGCCATCAGCCGGGATGAGGTCATTGGTTTCGACAAGCACGATGTCGCCGGCGCGCAATTCGCTTGCCGCAATTGCCTCATAACCTGACCCGCTCGCCAGTGCGCGCTTTGCGGTCAATTCGGACTTGGTCGCGCGAAGGCTTGCGGCCTGTGCCTTGCCGCGCCCTTCTGCGATGGCTTCGGCAAAGGTGCCGAACAATACCGTCAGCCAGAGCCAGACGACAAGCTGAAGCTTGAAGAAAAAGGTCAGCCCGTCGTTGCCGACAAACATCAGGACTGTCAGCAAAAGCGCAACGACCGCAACCACGAACATCACGGGGTTGCGGATCAGTTGTCGCGGATCGAGCTTTTTGAACGCATCGCCGATGGCAGGGGCGATCAGATCGGCGGTGAAAAGCGAAGGCGCAGCGGCGCGGGCCATGTTCATCCCTTCAGGAAAGCTGGCCGCGGATCATCATCAGATGATCAGCGACAGGACCGAGCGCAAGGCTCGGCAGGAACGTAAGACCGCCCAAAACCAGGATGATCCCGACCAGCAAGCCCACCCACAGGGGCCCCGTCGTCGGGAACGACCCTGCCGACTGCGGCGTGTGGCGTTTGGCCGCCAGCGATCCTGCAATGGCAAGCATGGGCACGATCACGAAAAATCGTCCGATCCACATCGCAATGCCGATCATCGCGTTATAATAAGGTGTTCCCGACGTAATGCCGCCGAACGCCGACCCGTTGTTCCCCACTGCGGAGGTGAATGTATAAAGGACTTCCGAAAAGCCGTGCGGCCCCTTGTTCAGCGGTCCGGCAAGTCCGGCGGGCAAAACCGCACTGATCGCCGTAAAGCCAAGGATGATCAGCGGCAGCACGGCAATGGCGAGCACGGCAAGTTTGACTTCGCGCGCCTCGATCTTCTTGCCGACATATTCGGGCGTGCGGCCGACCATCAGCCCGGCAACGAACACGGCAAGGACCGCAAACATGAGAAAGCCGTAAATCCCCGCACCGACGCCACCGACAACGACTTCGCCAAGCTGTATATTGAACAGCGGGATCAGGCCGCCAAGTGCAGTGAAGCTGTCATGCATTGCGTTGACCGCACCGCATGACGCAGCGGTTGTGGCCACCGCGAACAGGGCGGACGCGGCAATGCCGAATCGCGTTTCCTTGCCTTCCATATTGCCACCGGCGACGCCGAGGGTGTGGAGAACGGGGTTGCCGGCCGCTTCGGCCCAGTAGCAGGCACTGACACCGATGATGAAAATCACGATCATGGCCGACAGGATCGCCCAGCCCTGACGCGTGTTGCCGACCGCTCTGCCAAAGGTCCATGTCAGGCCGAACCCGATCAAAAAGATCGACAGCATCTGCACGAAATTTGTCAGTGCCGTCGGGTTTTCGAACGGGTGCGCCGAATTGGCGTTATAAAAGCCACCGCCGTTCGTGCCGAGCATCTTGATGGCTTCCTGCGACGCGACGGGGCCAAGCGGCAATGTCTGCCGTGCCCCCTCCAGAGTCGTTGCAACTGCCGACTGGTCAAATGTCTGTGGCACGCCGCTGGCGATCAGGACAATCGCATAGACGATACAGATCGGCAGCAGGAGATAAAGCGTCACGCGGGTCATATCTGCCCAGAAATTGCCGATATTATTGGCTTCGCGCCGGGCAAATCCCCGGAACAGCGCAAACGCCAGCGCGATGCCGGTTGCGGCGCTCATGAAATTGTGGATCGTCAGGCCGAGCATCTGGCTGAGGTTCGACATCGTCGCCTCCCCCGAATACCATTGCCAGTTGGTATTGGTCGTAAAGCTGATTGCGGTGTTGAACGCCCCATCGGCGCCGATCCCGGCAAACCCGGCCTGATTGAGCGGCAGGACAGCCTGCAGGCGCAATATGGCATAGGTGAACAGCAGCAGGACGAAATTGAAGATCAGCATGTGCACGGCGTAACGCCGCCAGCTTTGTTCGGCATCCGGATCAATGCCGGCAAGCGTGTAAAATCCGGTCTCGACCGGTCCGAGCATCCTATGAAATGGTGTCCGCCGCCCTTCGTAAAGCGCGAACAGCCACAGCCCCATCGGCTTGGTCAGCGCGACCAAAATGGCCAGGAAGGCAAAAATGAGGGTCCAGCCCTGAAATGTCATCGGCGGGATGTCCGGTCAGTAACGTTCGGGCCGGACGAGCACGGCCACGAGATAAACAAGCAGCCCGGCGGTCGTCACTGCGGCGAGCCAGAGTTCGATTGTCATGTGACTGCGTCCCCGATCACGCCAGATCGCACAGGCGCACATAGGCGACAGTGGCGGCGAACAAGCCGGCAAGTGCGGCAAGCCAAAGAAAATCGGTCATCAAGACTCCACCGTTGTGCACCGGGCACTTATGGTGCCGAAACCGCCCAATAGTCAGTCGCTGCATAGGTTTTCGCCATGGAACGAACGCATCGGCATTAAATTTTCATAGTATTGCCTGTCGGAATTGGTGTTTGATCCCGGGCTGGATTAGCGCTGGCGGATGGCTACCTCGCAGCCCGATCCGCAAAGACCTTCGCCCGATGCACTGCTGCGGGTGATGTCACGCGAAGGCAAAGGGCGACTCAAGATTTTTCTGGGGGCGGCACCCGGTGTCGGCAAGACATTTGAAATGCTTCGCGAAGGCGCCGAACGTCTGCGCGAAGGCAGTGATGTCGTGATTGCCGTCGTCGAAACCCACGGCCGTGCCGAAACCGAAGCGCTGGTTACCCCGTTCGAAATCGTCGCGCCGCGCCAGATCGACTATCGCGGACGATCGCTTGCCGAGATGGACATCGATGCCGTGGTCGCGCGGCAGCCGACGCTCGCACTGGTCGATGAATTTGCCCATACCAATGTCGAGGGCAGCCGTCATCCCAAGCGCTGGCAGGATGTGATGGAACTGATCGGGGCCGGAATCGATGTCTACACGACACTGAACGTCCAGCACGTCGAGAGTCTGAACGATGTCGTGGCCAGCTTTACACGGGTGCGTGTTCGCGAAACCGTGCCCGACAGCGTCTTTGAATCTGCGGACATCGAGGTTGTCGACCTTCCCCCCGATGAATTGATCCAGCGTCTGAAAGACGGAAAGGTCTATGTCCCGCACGAAGCGTCCCGGGCGCTTTCCAATTTCTTTTCAAAGCAGAATCTGTCGGCGTTGCGCGAAATGGCGTTGCGGCGCGCCGCGCTCAGCGTCGACCAGCAGATGCTGGATCATCTTGATGCCAATGCGGTTCCGGGCACGTTTGCCGGCGGCGAGCGCGTGCTGGTCGCGATCAGCGAGCTTCCGGGGTCAGACGCGCTCGTCAGGGTTGCAAAGCGGCTTGCCGATGCCCTTCGCGCACCATGGACAGCAGTCTATATCGAAACCCCGCGCGCGCTTGGTTTCAGCGAGGTCGAAAAACAGGGTGCGGCGGCAGCTTTGCGGCTTGCCGCGAGTCTTGGCGCCACGATCGCGACAGTGCCTGCCGAAACTGTGATCGAGGGGCTGAAAGCGCAGAGTTTGGGCATGCGTGCCACGCAACTTGTCATTGGAAAGTCAAAACGAAGCTGGTGGTTCGCGCTGCGCCACGGCTCGGTTGTCGACGCCATGTTGCGCAGCAGCGAAGGGCTGGCAGTCCATGTCATACCGTCCGACGCGCCTCTGTTGCGGCCGCGCAATGGCCTGGTGCCGACACTGTCGGGTGAAAACAGGCCAGTCGACTATCTCGTCGCGGCCGCGCTGGTGGCGGCAACGACGGGTCTGGGCCTGCTGGTTCAGGCGACAATCGGCGTGGGTGCGATCGACCTGCTTTATCTTGTTCCGATCATCATCGCGGCAAGCCGGTTCGGACTGCGTCCCGGCCTTTTTACCGGGATTTTGGCTGCACTTGCCTATAATTTCTTTTTCCTGCCCCCTATTTATACATTCACGATCGCTGATCCGCAAAGCGTCCTGACCGAAACGATTCTTCTGGGCGTGGCTGCATTTACCAGCCAGCTTGGCGGACGACTGCGTTCGCGTGCGGCAATCGGCGTGCGCGGTGCACAGGAAAATGCCGCGCTGGCGGCGTTCGCGCAGACATTGGCGCGCGTGTCCGATTCCGAAACGACGGCGCAGGCGGTTTGTGACGAAGTGGCGCGCCTGCTCGACGTGAATGCAGCGATTCTGGCCGATCGCAATGGCGATCTTATGATTGTCGCATCGCAGCCGCCGTTGACCGAAATCGGAGCCGTCGATCGTGCTGCGGCCGACTGGGCATGGAACCGCGGCGAAACATCGGGGAGCGGAACGGCGACGCTGAACGCGGCCGACTGGCAGTTTCATCCGTTGAAAACGGCGCTGGGAACGCTCGCCATTCTCGGTATCGCACGCGATGATGGCCGCGATCCCGTCCCCGCCGATCGTGCTGTGCTGCTGTCGACACTGGTCGGTCAGGCGGCGCTAGCCCATGAACGCCTGCGGCTTGAAACGGACAGCCGGTCGATTTCAGTGCTTGAGGAACGCGACCGGTTGCGCGTTGCCCTGTTGTCGTCGATCGGTCATGATCTGCGCACACCGCTGACATCTGTCATCGGCGCGATCGAGGGTCTGGCCACCGCCAATCCGCAGGCGCCCGAAGTTGCCACTGCCCGTGCCGAAGTTCAGCGCCTGAAACGGTTTCTGGAAAATCTTGTCGATATGGTGCGCATGGATTCGGGTGCGCTGAACCTTGCCCCCGAAGCGATTGATCTGACCGACGCGATTGCCGCGGCGGCGCATGATCTGCGGGCGACGCTCAAGGACAACCCTGTCAGGCTTGACGTGTCTGCAACTCTTCCGTTCGTCCGGGCCGATCCCCGCCTTCTCCATCACATCCTGATCAACCTGCTTGCCAATGCCGCACAGCATGGCGGCGGCACGACACCGATCGAGGTTCAGGGCCTCCGCATGCCGGATGCCGTGCTGCTGACGGTTCGCGATCATGGGCCAGGATTCGCGCCGGGTCTGGAAACCCGTATTTTCGAAACATTTGCGCAGGGTACAGGCTCTGACCGGACAGGCGGCAGCGGGCTGGGCCTTGCAATTGTCAAAGGATTTGCCGCGGCAATGGGGATAGGCGTGACGGCGCGCAGCACAGGGAGGGAAGGGGCTGAATTCACGCTTTCTTTCGGCAATGATCTGCTCATCCGCCCGACGATGCCGCAAAATGACGCTACCCGGCGCGCGCACGACGCCTGAAATTGCTGGTAAAACCGGAACAGAGTTGGCAGTTATGGTGCATGACAAATCTCGGTGCGAAAACTAATCGGGCCGTTTCGCGCAACACGGCGTCGGACTCTGCCACGCCGACATCCTATGACGTGGCGCAACGTGCCGGTGTGTCACAATCGGCCGTGTCACGATGTTTCCGGCCCGGATCGAGCATCTCGTCAAAGACACGGGCGCGGGTCATCGCGGCGGCGCGTGATCTGGGGTATTTTCCAAATGCAATGGCATCGGGCCTGATTACGAAACAATCCAATCTGGTTGCTGTCCTCATTTCCAATCTGACCAATCTTTATTATCCCGAAGTGCTTGCCGAAATCACGCGCCGGCTGTCCGACAGGGGAATACGGGTGCTGCTGTTCGCGCTTCAGGCCGAAAGCGAAGTTGATGCGATGCTTGATCAGGTCTGGCGTTACCGTGTCG
>CAXTTJ010000032.1:0-23641 GCA_964247235.1 uncultured Sphingomonadaceae bacterium | reverse complement strand
TGCGGCAGGAACATCTTGCCGCTGCCGAACAGGTCGCCGACGACGTTCATGCCGTCCATCAACGGCCCTTCGATGACCTCGATCGGGCGCGCGAATTGCTGGCGGCACTCCTCGGTATCATCGACGACATACATGTCGATGCCCTTGACGAGCGCATGTTCGAGCCGTTTCGTCACCGGCCAGCCGCGCCACTCCTCGGCGGCTTTTTCGGTCGCGGCATCAGTGCCGCGGAATTTCTCTGCAAGCGTGACGAGGCGTTCGGTCGCGCCGTCATCGCTGTTGAGGATGACGTCCTCGCAGGCTTTACGCAGCTCGGGGTCGATCGTGTCGTAAACGTCGAGCTGCCCTGCATTGACGATGCCCATGTCCATGCCCGCCGGGATGGCGTGATAGAGGAAGATCGAATGCATCGCGCGGCGGACGGGTTCGTTGCCGCGGAAGCTAAAACTCAGGTTCGACAGGCCACCCGAGATGTGGACATGCGGGCACTGCGCGCGGATGTCGCGGCAGGCTTCGATGAAGTCGACGGCATAGTTGTTATGCTCTTCAATCCCCGTCGCGACCGCGAAGATATTGGGATCGAAGATGATGTCTTCGGGCGGGAAGCCGATGCCGGTGAGCAGGTCATAGGCGCGTTTGCAGATTTCGACCTTGCGCGTTTTGGTGTCGGCCTGTCCCACTTCGTCGAAGGCCATGACGACGACCGACGCGCCGTAATTCATGCATTTGCGGGCCTGCGCGAGGAACGCGTCCTCGCCTTCCTTCATGCTGATCGAATTGACGATCGGCTTGCCACTGACGCATTTCAGGCCCGCTTCGATGACCGACCATTTCGACGAATCGATCATGAACGGCACGCGGGCAATGTCGGGCTCGGCGGCGATCAGCTTGACGAAGGTTTCCATCGCGACGAGCGAGTCGAGTAGCCCTTCGTCCATGTTGATGTCGATGATCTGCGCGCCATTTTCGACCTGCTGGCGCGCAACTTCGACGGCCCTGGGGTAGTCGCCTGCCATGACGAGCTTCTTGAACGCGGCGCTGCCCGTGACGTTGGTGCGCTCACCTATATTGACGAAAATGGGGACGGGATTGGTCATATAGCTCACTAAAGCCCCGCCCCTTGAGGGGAGGGGTTTGGGGTGGGGACTGTCCACCAGAAAATGGGCCGAGGTAAATGTGGACAATCCCCACCCCCGGCCCCTCCCCTGAAGGGGAGGGGTGAAGCAATTATGCCGCCAACGTCATTGGCTCCAATCCCGCCAATCGAGTCGCGACCGGTGGTGACGTGACCGATCGGGCAGGCAATCCCGCCACCGCTTTCGCCATCGCGGCAATATGATCTGGTGTCGATCCGCAGCACCCGCCCAGAATATTCACCTGCCCGGCATCGGCCCATTCCCTGACCAGTGCCGCTGTCTCATGCGGCAGTTCGTCATATTCGCCGAGGTCGTTGGGCAGGCCCGCATTGGGATAAACCATGATCAGCGTATCGGCGATGGCGCTCAGCACTTTGACATGCGGGCGCAGTTGCTGCGCGCCGAACGAGCAGTTGAGGCCGATCGTCACCGGCCTGGCGTGGCGCACCGCATACCAGAAGGCTTCGACGGTGTGGCCCGACAGGTTGCGGCCCGACAGGTCGGTGAGCGTCATCGAGATCATCATCGGAATGTCGCGGCCCAGCGCGTCCTGCGCTTCGAGCACGGCCATGATCCCGGCCTTGGCATTCAACGTGTCGAACACCGTTTCGATGAGGATGAAGTCGACGCCGCCTTCGATCAGGGCATCGACCTGCTCGCGGTACACGCCCTTCAGATAATCGAAATCAATCTCGCGGAATCCGGGATCATTGACGTCGGGCGAGAGCGACAAAGTCTTGTTCGTCGGGCCAATCGCGCCGGCGACGAAACGCGAACGGCCATCCTTCGCCGCATACTCATCCGCCGCCTTGCGCGCGATCTGCGCCGACGCAATGTTGATCTCACGCACCAGATGTTCGGCGGCGTAGTCGGCCTGGCTGATCTTGTTGGCGCTGAACGTGTTGGTCGAAACGATGTCCGATCCGGCGTCGAGATAAGCGCGGGTGATCGTATCGGGCACGTCGGGCTTTGTCAGCGCGAGGATGTCGTTGTTGCCCTTGGCATCCTTTGCCAGCGCGAGGTCGCCCATGTAATCGGCTTCGGTCAGCTTCCAGTTCTGGATCTCGGTCCCGAACGCGCCGTCGGTGAGCAGGATGCGGGCCGTGGCGGCGTCAAGAAAGCGTTCGCGGATGGTCATGAAATCACTGCCTTCCCGAGCACGGCCGAGGGACGCCACCGAGCGAAGCCGAGGTGTCTCGACGTGCGTTCGGCATTCTCGGCTACGCTCGAATATGCCCATCGGCTTCGCTCGGGGATGCGGAAACGGATACTCATGCAGCTTGCTCCAGTGCAGTCGCGTGGGGGCGCAAGCCGAGCAGATGACAGATGGCGTAGCTGAGTTCGGAGCGATTGAGCGTGTAGAAGTGGAAATGCTTCACGCCCCCGGCATAAAGGCGGCGGCAGAGTTCGGCCGTGAGTGTGGCCGCGACAAGTTGCCGCGCCTGCGGGTGATCGTCGAGCCCGTCGAACAGGCGCCCCATCCACGCGGGGACGGTCGTTCCCGTCATCGCCGACATTTTCCTGATCGCGCCGAAATTGCTGACGGGCATGATGCCCGGCACGATTTCGGCATCAATTCCCGCTGCTGCCGTCGCATCGCGGAAGCGGAAGAAGGTTTCGGGTTCGAAGAAGAATTGCGTGATGCCGCGCGACGCCCCGGCATCCAGTTTGCGTTTGAAATTGTCGAGGTCGGCTTGCGCACTGACGGCTTGCGGATGCGTTTCGGGATACGCGCTGACCGAGATTTCGAACGGGTGCCGCGCGCGCAAGCCCGCGACCAGTTCTGCGGCCCCGGCATAACCGTCAGGATGCGCCTCGAATGCCTTGCCTGCTTCGGGCGGATCGCCGCGCAGCGCAACGATATGGCGGACACCCGCGTCCCAATAGGCGTCGGCAATTTCGGCAATTTCGTCCTTTGTCGCTTCGACGCATGTCAGGTGGGCGGCCGCGGGCATTGCTGTTTCGCGGGCAATCCGCGCCACTGTGTTGTGCGTGCGCTCGCGCGTCGATCCGCCTGCGCCATAAGTGACGGAGACGAACCGCGGCGCGAGCGGCGCCAGGGTTTCGATCGAGGACCAGAGCGTTTGCTCCATCGCGTCGGTCTTGGGCGGGAAGAACTCGAACGAAACCTCGGCGTCGCCCGCAAGGTCAGCAAACAGCGGCGCGGCGAGCGCACGGCGCGCTTCTTCGAGCTGGCTCAGAGTGAAGGTCATGCTGCGATTGCCTTTGCTAGGGGCGGGCATGTGCCCAGCCAGAGTTTGACGGTCAGTTCGCCGCCGTCGAGTGTTTCGGTGGTCGTGAGCGACAGGCCCGCCGCGGCCAGCCATGCGGTGATCTGTTCATCCGAAAAGCCAAGGCGGGCATGGGCATCCTGCGTTCGCAAGTCTTCGCGTTCATGCGGCGCAAAGTCTGCAATGAGCAGCCTGCCACCCGGCGCGAGCAGGCGGGCAGCTTCGGCAAGAGCCGCTTCGGGAGCCGGAATGAAATGGAGCACCTGATGCAGGATGACCGTATCAGCGGATGCCTTGGCAAGCGGGAGCGCGGTGATGTCACCCTGACGCAATTCCCATTTGTCCAGCCCGTCGAGTTTGGCGCGGGCAAGGCGCAGCATTTCCGGGCTGCGGTCGACGCCGATCGCATGAGTGGCGCTGGTTCCGAACAGTTCGATCATCCGTCCCGTCCCGGTACCGATGTCGACCAGGCGCCCGATTGCCCCGCCCAGCATGATCCGCATCCGGTCCTCGACAGCGCTGTCGGAAACATGAAGGGATCGGATGGCATCCCATTGTTCGGCATGGCCTGCGAAATATTGTGCTGCCGCCGCTGCACGGTCAGCGCGGACCGCAGCCAGCCGTGCCGCATCCGCTTTCGCCCACCGGTCATCGGCATCGCTGGCCAGAGCGTCGATCAGGGTGAACAGCGGTGCCGTCAGCGGATGCGGCGCGGGAGCCAGAAATACCCAGCTCCCTTCCTTGCGACGGATCGCAATACCCGCATCGACAAGGATGCGGATATGGCGCGACACACGGGGCTGGCTCTGGTCGAGCACCTGCGCCAATTCCCCGACCGCCAGTTCCATCGTCCGCAACAAAGCAGTGATCCGCAATCGTGTCGGGTCAGCGAGCGCCCGGAAAATGTCGACTGTCGATGTCATGAAACCACATATAAAGAAATCTTTATATGTGGTCAACCGACTTCGACATCCGGTGACATATTGCCAATGTCTTCACGAACCGATAATTCGCGCACACCGGACTGATACAGCGCCGGTCCGACATGCTTCAGGAGGGAAATCCATGAAAAATACAATCGCACTCGTTACCGTTCTTGCCGCCGCGATGAGCGTCGCTGCGTGCAGCCCCAAGGCCGCAAATGAAACCGCCGAAGCCGGCAATGCCATGATGTCGGACGTCAATGCCACGATGGGCGAAGCGACGAACACTGTCGACGCGGCGACCGACAATGCGATGAGCGCCGTGGCGAACAGCGCGGATGCAGCCGGCAACAAGATCGATTCCGCTGCCGACAAGATGAAAGCGGCTACTGGCGACGCCATGTCAGCGGCGGGCAACAAGATCGAGGCCGCGGGCGCCGCGATCAAGAAATAAGTCTTCGTTTCGCTGATTTTGTTAAAGGGGCTGCCGGACAACGGTGGCCCCTTTTTTAATGGGCTGGCTGCTGGCATAAGGTGGCGATGCGATATCTTGTTTTCATGATGCTCCTGTCGGCGTGCGGCTCGCCCAGTCGCAAGACGGTTGGCGCGGTCAGTCACAGCGAGGCCGAAGCGTTGAACGATGCCGCCGAAATGCTCGATGCGAATGCGGTGGTGCCGGTGGTTGCCGAAAATGGGGCGAACGCGGAGTAATTAGTCGCGGGCGAAAATATCTTCATGCGGAATGATAATGTTCAGGCAGGTAAGATGAAGGTCGCTGCCTTGAGCAAGCCAGTCGTCCGTCCAGCCTTCGGGGCCCGTGCGCGCAACGAGGCGGATGCGTTCGGTGGCTGGCTCCACAAAAACAATGGCATCCACGCCGCCGAGCGCACGATATTCTTCAAGTTTGGTTTTCTGATCCAGTGTGGATGTGGAGGGCGGCAAGACTTCAAAAACGACTTTGGGATCACCAATCAGTTTCTTGTTTCGATCCTCCGGTGAGAGCGGACCGCAATAGACACTGATATCGGGAAACCGGATTGATTGTTCGCCCGTGCGCGTCGCCAAGTCCGAGCCATAGGGGCGGCAACCTGAACCGCGTAGCCTTGTGCCAAGACAAACAAGGATGTTCGCCGCGATTGCCGCATGCTGCTCGCTGCTGCCTGTCATCATGAAGATCAGGCCATCGTCGAGTTCGGCCCTGGCGCCGTGGAATTCCATCTTGAGAAATTCGTCAACCGAAACGCGGCGATACGCAGGATCAAGAGCGAAAACGCTGGCCATCTCCATGGTCTATCGCAAACTCGGAAGAAGAAAAAGGTGCCTGAGGATTGCGCCTCCGGCCCCGATTTTTGTTGGGCAGATAGAGCACAGGCAAAGCCCGTGCTTCTCGTCGATCGGGCAAGCCCGTCGGCCGGTCCGGAACGAGTCCGGGATTAGCAGACGCTAATCCCGGCCGTTCTCGGACTAAAAGTCCATGCCGCCCATGCCGCCCATGCCGCCACCGCCGCCCATGGGCATGGCGGGCTTGTCATCGGGCATTTCGGCAATCGTTGCTTCGGTCGTGATCAGCAATCCTGCGACAGATGCCGCATCCTGAAGTGCCGTGCGCACGACCTTGGTCGGGTCGATGACGCCAGCCTTGACAAGGTTTTCATAGACATCGGTCGATGCGTTGAAGCCCATCGTCTCGTCGCCTTCGCGCAGGAGATTGCCCGCGACCACGGCACCGTCGACGCCGGCATTCTGCGCGATCTGGCGCAGCGGTGTCTGGATTGCCTTGCGGACGATGTCGATGCCGCGGGTCTGGTCGTCATTGACGCCCTTCATGCCTTCCAATGCCTTGGTCGCATAAAGCAGCGCAGTACCGCCACCGGGGACGATGCCTTCTTCGACAGCGGCGCGAGTTGCGTGCAGCGCATCGTCGACACGGTCCTTGCGTTCCTTGACTTCGACTTCGGACGCGCCACCGACCTTGATGACGGCCACGCCGCCAGCAAGCTTTGCAAGACGCTCCTGGAGCTTTTCCTTGTCATAGTCGCTGGTGGTGTTTTCGATCTGCTGGCGGATCGCTTCGACGCGGCCCTTGATCGCCGCGGCATCACCCAGACCGTCGATGATCGTGGTGTTGTCCTTGTCGATCGTGACGCGCTTGGCCGAACCGAGCATGGCGAGCGTGACCGTTTCAAGCTTGATGCCGAGGTCTTCGGAAATCATTTCGCCCTTCGTCAGGATCGCAATGTCTTCGAGCATTGCTTTGCGACGATCGCCGAAGCCCGGTGCCTTGACCGCTGCGACCTTGAGGCCGCCGCGCAGCTTGTTCACGACGAGGGTGGCAAGCGCTTCGCCTTCGATGTCTTCGGCGATGATCAGGAGCGGACGGCCCGACTGGACGACCGCTTCGAGGATGGGAAGCATCGCCTGAAGGTTTGACAGCTTCTTTTCGTGGATCAGTATATAGGGATCCGCGAGTTCGACCGTCATTTTTTCAGGGTTAGTGATGAAGTAAGGCGACAGATAGCCGCGGTCGAACTGCATGCCTTCGACGACGTCGAGTTCGAAATCGAGACCCTTGGCTTCTTCGACAGTGATCACGCCTTCCTTGCCGACCTTTTCCATCGCTTCGGCAATTTTTTCGCCGACGACGGTGTCGCCATTCGCCGAAATAATGCCGACCTGGGCAATTTCAGCAGTGCCCGCAACAGGCTTCGACCGCTTGACGAGATCGGCGACGACTGATGTGACGGCAAGGTCGATGCCGCGCTTCAGGTCCATCGGATTCATGCCGGCGGCAACCGATTTCATCCCTTCCCGGACGATGGCTTGCGCGAGGACAGTTGCGGTCGTCGTGCCGTCACCGGCCATGTCGTTGGTTTTCGATGCGACTTCGCGCAGCATCTGTGCGCCCATGTTCTCGAACTTGTCCTTGAGTTCGATTTCCTTGGCGACAGTGACACCGTCCTTGGTGATGCGCGGCGCGCCGAATGATTTGTCGATGACGACGTTGCGGCCCTTTGGCCCCAGCGTGACTTTGACTGCGTCGGCGAGAATGTCGACACCACGCAGGATGCGTTCACGGGCGTCGCGGCTGAATTTTACGTCTTTGGCTGCCATGATGGCTTACCCTTTCATAATCTGGAAGTTGTCAAAGTTCACACTACGTACCTGTCAATAGTGTGAACTTTCGCGGAGGTGGTCAGCCGACGATCCCGAGGATGTCGCTTTCCTTCATGATGAGCAGGTCTTCACCGTCGAGCTTGACTTCGGTGCCTGACCATTTGCCGAACAGGATCTTGTCACCGGCCTTGACGTCGAGTGGCGTGATCGTGCCGTCTTCGCCCTTGGCGCCGGTGCCGACAGAGACGACTTCGCCTTCCTGCGGCTTTTCCTTGGCAGTGTCGGGGATGATGATGCCGCCAGCTGTTTTTTCTTCAGCTTCCACGCGACGAACGAGCACGCGGTCGTGCAGGGGTCGAAATGCCATTTGCTTTCCCTTTTTGTCTGGCCCCGCGGCGGGGCGGAACAGTGATTGGCACTCACGCAGGGCAAGTGCCAGCGGTGTGCAAATGGGGATGCAAGGGCGCGGGGTCAAGCGCCCCCGCACAAAATTTCTTTGCAGTTGTGTCGGCCCTGCGAAAGCCCTAGCCTGGATCGCTGGATTGAGGCATAAAAAATGGGTCGGCAAAAGGCGGTGGTGATCGGGTCGGGCATTGGCGGCATATCCTGTGCCATGCGCTTGCAGAGTCTGGGCTTTGACACGCAGATCGTCGAAAAGCTCGATGCCCCGGGGGGCCGCGCCTATGTCCGCCGTGCCGAGGGGTTTGTGTTCGACATGGGGCCGACGGTGCTGACCGTGCCGCATTTCATCGAGGAGCTGTTTTCGCTCGAACGCGACTGCGCGATGCTCGGCGAGCCCGATTTTCCGCCGCACATCCTGGATGAGAGCAAGCGGATCCTGTCGGGCGTAAGTGGCGGGCCGAACACGTCGAAATATGTCACGATCGTCCCGATCCTGCCGTTTTACCGCATCTATTTCGATGACATGACTTATTTCGATTATGATGCCGACCCGGCGCGGGTGCGCGAACAGATTGCCAGGCTCGCGCCTGAGGACCTGGAGGGTTACGAGAGGTTCCACGAGGCCGCGCGCGCGATTTTCCAGCGCGGGTTCCTGCAACTGGGGTACACTTATTTCGGCAGTGTCGGGCAGATGCTCGGCGTCGTCCCCGACCTCGTCAAGCTCGACGCGATCCGGCCGCTGTTTTCGCTGATCAGGAAATATTTCAAGAGCGACAAGATGCGGCAGGTGTTCAGTTTCGAGCCGCTGCTGGTCGGCGGCAATCCGCTGAAAGTGCCCGCGATCTATGCGATGATCCATTTCGTCGAAAAGACGTGGGGCATTCATTTCGCGATGGGCGGCACGGGCGCGCTTGTTTCAGGGATGGTCAGGAAGTTCGAGGACATGGGCGGGACGATCCGCCTCAACGCCGAAGTGTCGCAGATCGATGTCGAGAAGATTGGCGGCAAGCGGGTGGCCAGAAGCGTGACGCTGACATCGGGCGACGTCCTGCCCGCCGACCTCGTCGTGTCGAATGCCGATTATGCCAATACCTATCTGAAGCTCATCGACAGGAAACACCGGCGGATCAACCGCGACGCGCTCGTCAAATATCGCAAGCAGTCGATGTCGCTGATGGTCATTTATTTCGGCTATAAAAAGAGCGATGCCGATCATGATCTCCAGCATCACAATATCATATTGGGGCCGCGCTACGAGGAATTGCTGACCGATATTTTCGACCGCAAGATATTGCCTGCGGATTTTTCGCAATATCTCCACATTCCGACGCTGACCGATCCGAGCCTTGCGCCCGAGGGGCATCACGCCGCCTACACACTGGTGCCGGTGCCCAATAATCAGAGCGGGATCGACTGGGACGCCGTGGGACCGGGCTTTGTCGACACGGTGCTGACCTTCCTTGACGAGCGCGGCTATCTGCCCGGGCTGCGGACACGGATCGTCTACAAAAGCTATGTGACGCCCGATTATTTCGAGGATGTGCTCGGGTCCTATGCCGGCAATGGCTTTGGCGTGGAGCCGGTGCTGACGCAGACCGCCTTTTTTCGCCCGCACAACCGGAGCGAGGATGTCTCGAACCTCTATCTGGTCGGGCAGGGAACACAGCCGGGCGGGGGCACGCCGTCGGTCATGATGTCCGCCAAGATGACGGTGCGCGAGATTGCCAAGGATTTTGCGGTGGCAGAGCGGATCGTGAACGGGGTGCCCGGCGTTGCCCTGGGCGTGGCGGCCTAACGCAGTCTGGCCTGCGCCGCGTTCAGTTCCTGGGCAAAGCGCGCGTCGCCGGGCGCCATTGCGACGGCTTTTTGAAGAATGGGAACGGCGGCATCCGCCTTTCCGGCGCGCGCGAGGAACGCGCCGTAGCTGGCCGTGGCGAGCGGGCTCATCGGAGCAAGAGCATAGGCCTGTGCGCCGAGTCTGACTGCGGCGTCGGGTTGACCGAGGCCGACCTGCGCCCATCCCGCATTGGCGAGGCGGACCGGATCGCGGTTGCCGAGCCGGCTTGCCAGTGCTGCATAAAGTGCGGCCGCAGAGGCCCATTCGCCGCGTGACAGCGCCCGGTCCGCCGCTGCGCGCTGGGCCTGCGGATTGGCGGGATTGTTCGTCAGGAACGCATCGAGCCGTCCCAGAAGACCGGCGTCGAGCACATCCGCACCCGCGCGCGCCGCCCGGTCGAGCGCATCGGCGGCGGCGGCGCGATTGCCGGCGGATTCGAATACGCGTCCGGTGATGGTCAGCGCATAACCGTCGCCACGCTCTGCCAGCGGGCGCAGCAGCTCGACCGCGTCGGCGCCACTGCCCGCGCGCCACAGCGCCAGCCCCAGCAAGCGCCGTACCCGGTCATTGCCGGGCATGGCCGTCATGACCGGGCGAAGCTGGGCAATCGCGCCATCATTTGCCCCGGCCTGCATCATCAGGATCGCCCGCAGCACGGCAATGCCCGCAAGGCCGTCCATGCGCCTGCCCGCCCGATAGGACAGGGTGCGCGCCAGATCCCACTGCCCCGCCCGTGCCGCCATCACCGCCTGCAAATAACAGGCCTGGGCATTGTCGGGTGACAAATCGAGCAGGCGGCGCGACACCGCCAGCATGTCGCGTTCACGCCCGGCATCGCCCAGTGTCGCCGCCATTTCGAACAGCCCGTCGAGGTGATCAGGCTGGACCGCAAGCAGACGGTCATACCATGGCAGCGCGGCAAGCAGGCCATAGCGCCCGCGCACGAGATTGCCGGCATAGAGCAGTGCGTCGGGATTTTCGGGATCGCGTGTCAGGGCCGATTCAAATGCATGCGTCGCACGTTCGGTATCACCGCGCGCCAGGAACATCCGTCCTTCGGCAACATAGGTCTGCGATGCGTCGGGCGCGGCGGCGATGGCGCCGGCACACGCCATCACCAGAGTGGAAAAGCCCAGGGCTCTACGCCGAAATATCATAGCTTTTCAAAAGATCATACAGCGTCGGGCGGCTGATGCCGAGCAATTTGGCGGTGCTGGAAATATTGCCTTCGGTCCGGGCCAGCGCGCGGGTGATGGCGCGGCGGTCAGCGCTTTCGCGCACCGCTTTCAGGTTGATGATATCGCTGTCATCGCTTCCGGCATCAAGATCGAGGTCGGCGGCAGTGACCATCTTGCCATCGGCCATGATGACGGCGCGTTTCATCCGGTTTTCAAGCTCGCGGACATTGCCCGGCCAGCGCCACGCGTCGATCGCCGCCAGTGCGTCGGGGGCAATGCCCCTTACCGCTTTGTTCATGGCGGCGTAACGCGTCATGAAGTGGCGGGCAAGCAACCCCGCATCGCCGGGGCGTTCGGCCAGCGCCGGGATTCTGATGACGATTTCGGCGAGGCGATAATAAAGGTCCTCGCGGAAACTTTGCGCGGCGATCATTGCGTCAAGGTCCTGATGCGTCGCGCAGACGATGCGCGTATCGACGGGAATCGCCCTGCGCCCGCCGATCCGTTCGATGACGCGTTCCTGAAGAAAGCGCAGCAGCTTGACCTGGAGCGGGAGCGGCACGTCGCCGATTTCATCGAGGAACAATGTGCCGCCATGCGCCTGTTCGATCTTGCCTTCGGTGGTTTTGACAGCACCGGTGAAGGCCCCTTTTTCGTGGCCGAACAATTCGCTTTCGAGCAGGGTTTCGGGGATGGCGGCGCAATTGATCGCGACGAAGGCACCGGTTCTGCGGGTGCTGGCGTCGTGCAGGCCACGGGCCAGCAGTTCCTTGCCAGTGCCGCTTGCGCCGAGCAGCATGACCGAGACATCGGCATTCGCGACGCGTTCGATGGTGCGGGCGACCTTAAGCATTTCGGGCGCCGCCGTGATCATTCCGCCCAGCACGGCGTTGCCCGACACCGCTTTTGCCAGCCGCCTGTTTTCCGCTTCGATCGCGTGCAGGTGAAAAGCGCGGCGGACGATCATGCCCAGTTCGTCGATGTCGACCGGCTTGGCGTAAAAATCATAGGCGCCGCCCGCAATCGCGCGCAACGCCGAGTCGCGCGCGCCGTGGCCCGACGCCACGATCACTTTGGTGTCGGGTTTCAGCGCAAGGATGGCATCAAGCGTCGCAAAGCCTTCGGCCGTGCCATCGGGGTCGGGTGGCAGGCCAAGGTCGAGCGTCACGACATCGGGTTCTTCGGCGCGCAGGGCATCGATGGCCGATGTGCGGTCGCCGGCAATGATGATCTGATAATCATCATAGGCCCAGCGCAGCTGGCGTTGCAGCCCTTCGTCATCCTCGACAATCAGGAGCTTGCGTTGCGGGTCTGCGGTCATGCTACCAGCGCCTCGTGCCAGGTGGTGGGCGCCGGCAGCCAGATCGTGAAGCGGGTGCCCTGTCCCGGATCGCTGTCAACTGCCAGCCGCCCGCCCATGCCGGTGATGAGCGCGCGCGCTTCATAGGCGCCGATGCCAAAGCCGCCGTCCTTGGTCGAGGCAAAGGGGCGGAACAACGAGCCGCGCACGAAATCGAGAGTCATGCCGCAGCCGTTGTCGCTGATTTCGATACAGGTATCGTCACCTTGCCGTGTCACGGTGATCGTGACCGGTTCGCTGGCGGCGCTGGCATCGATCGCATTTTGCAACAGATGGCCAAGCGCGGTTTCGAGCCGGGCCGGATCGGCCATCGCACATAAGGCCATGTTACCGGCGACGATGACGGGATGGTGCAGCCGCTTGCCCGCCGCCAGTTGCGCGACCAGCGTGCCGACGGCGGTGCTGCGCGGATCTTCGGGGCGGCTGGTATTATGCTGTGACAGGCGCGCCAGCAGATCGTTCATCCGCGCCGTCGATGATTGCAGCGTCGCGATCATGTCGGCGCGAAACTCCGCCTTGTCGGCGTGGCGTTCGGCATTGCGCGTGACGAGCGTCAGCTGGCTCACCAGATTCTTGATGTCGTGCATGATGAAGGCGAACCGGCGGTTGAATTCGTCGAAACGCCGGGCGTCGGACAGCGCTTCCTGTCCGCGCGCTTCGGCAAGATAGCTTGCGACCTGACGGCCTGCGACACGCAGCATGTCGAAATCTTCCCAGTCGAGCGTGCGGGCGATCGGCGGGCGGGCAATCAGCACGGCCCCCGCCAGCCGGTCGAAGTGAATGAGCGGCACGATCGCCCAGTTGGCGGTATCGGCAAGGATCCACGCCGGGATCGCGCGGGTTTCCTCGGCACTGTCGGCGGTATCGCGGCGCAGGGGATCGAGTTCGATGATCCGCCCCTGTGCCATCAGCGCGACAAGTTCCTCGCCCGGAACAAAGGCGGGGACGATCGCCATGTCCCAGTGCCACCCGGCGCGCGGCGCCAGCCCGGCATCTTCGGGCAGCAACAGCAGGCCCGCGGGCGATTCGGTGATGTCGGCAATCGCCTTGACCACCCGCACGTCGAGTGGCGCAGCGTCTTCACCCGGACGGCCCAGCGTATCCGTGAAGCGCAGCCATTCGGCGCGGTAGTCATAGCGATGCGCGAACAGATGTTTGGACAAAAGCACCCGCACCCGCGCGCGCATCCGCGGACTTGGCAGGATGATGACGGTGGCAATCGCAGCGACGATCAGCGACGCGACCTGAACGATCGCGGCGCCCGACGACCCGATCGCATCGAGCAGCGCCGAAATCGCAAAAGTCAGGATCAGATACGCCGCCACCGCCGCGAGCGACAGCGACCGGAACGCCACCGTGCGTGACAGACGGACCGACCAGCCCTGATTGCGCCGGACACCCAGTGCAATGAAGGGAGCAAGGCCCGCAACGGCAAATCCGCGCAGCGCGACGAGCCAGTCCATCCAGCCCCCGGCGATATAGGACAGGGTATAGAGATTGAGATCATAGGCCCACAGCAATGCCAGTGCCGCCATCGGCAGGCCAATGCCTGCGCGTGCGCCCGATGCCGCAGCGGTATAGATATTATGGACGAGGACCAGCGCGCCGATGGCAAACATCATGCGCATGACAATCCCCGCCTGTGTCAGCATCGGCACGGCGCCGCCTTCGTAGGACGCAGACACGCCAATCCCCACTTGCAGGGCTGCGACGAGAAGCAGTGCGGCATAGACCGCGCGCAGCGACCACATCCGCCGTGCCCCCTCGCCGCGGCGCAGCAGGACAAACATGAAGCCAAGCCAGGCAATGTTGCGCAATGTTTCGGCATGGCCCGTCAGGATCGCCATCGGCGCCAGCGCTGCCCCCGCAATGCCCCACAGCGCCGTTGCCGCACAGGCCGCGGCGAGCACCCAGCGCTGGCGTTGCCGTTCGCGCCGTGCCGCACGCACTTCGCCCGACGTCAGGATGCCGAACGCCAGTGCCGCGAGCACATGTCCGCAATAGGTGATCAGGCCGATCATCGTGCGCCTTCGGGAAAAATGACGACCCGGATCGTCTGCAACAGGATAACGACGTCAAGGAACGGCGTGTAATTTTTGGCGTAATACAGATCATATTCAAGCTTGTGCCGCGCATCGTCCATGCTCGCGCCATAGGGGTAATTAATCTGTGCCCAGCCGGTGATGCCGGGTTTTACCATGTGCCGTTCGGCGTAATAGGGCATTTGCTGTGCCAGTTCGGCCACGAATGCCGGGCGTTCGGGACGCGGGCCGACAAAGCTCATTTCGCCTTTCAATACCGTCCATACCTGCGGCAGTTCGTCGATGCGCAGCGTGCGGATGACGCGCCCCACCGCCGTGATGCGCGGATCATTTTTTTCGGCCCAGACGGCGTTGCCGGCACTTTCGGCATCGACGCGCATCGACCGCAGTTTCAGAATATCGAATTCCTGCCCGAACAGGCCGACGCGCGTCTGGCGGTAAAAGGCAGGCCCCTTTGATTCGAGCTTGACCAGCAGCGCGGTGAACAGGACGAGCGGGATGGTGAGCACAAGCAGGATGCTGCTCGCGCCGACATCGAATATCCGCTTGGCCACTGACGACAGCCGCCGCCCGCTTGAAAACCCGTCGGAAAAAATCAGCCACGACGGGTTGGTCGAACGCAGGTCGACGCGGCCCGTTTCACGTTCCAGAAATGTCGTGATTTCGTTGACGTGCACGCCGGCGGTCCGCACGCGCAGCAGATCGTTCAGCGGAATGGCGTTGCGCCGTTCCTCCAGCGCGAGCACGACTTCATTGGCGTTGAGCCGGGTCACGTAATCGGACAGATTGTCGATATGTTCGCGCGACACCGCGGTCGGGATGACACTGGCCACGTCCCCCATGTCGACATGGCCGACAACGGTGAAGCCTGCGCCCTTGCTTTCGCCCAGACGCCGCAGCCGGTTGGCACGCTGTCCGGCGCCCAGCACCAGCACCCGCCGCTTGAACGTCTCGCTGCCCAGCGCCTTGCCCAGAAGCGCCCGGACCGCCACCAGCAGGACATAGGCAATCCCCATCGCGTACAGCGAATTCGACCGCCACAAGGTTGCGCCGGGAATTGCGAAATAGACCATCGACAGGAAAATGACGCCAAGGCAGATGGCAACGAGCAGCCGCGCCGAGGCAAAGCGCAGCGACTGGAACGAATCGACGCCGTACACGCCAACGGCAATCATCGCGAATTGCAGCGACAGCGCAAAACTGGCGAGTGGCGTGAGCCGGGTGATGGCGGGATCGATATGCATGCCGATCTGCTGCGCGCGAATCACCCACGCGGCTTCGGCGGCAACGAGCAAGAGCACGAAATCGAACATCGCGAGCAGCAGCACCGCATGCGGCACATAATGTTTGAACAGTCTGAACATCGGTACGGCTTGCCGTCATTCCTTGCGTTACGGTGTCAAATAATCCGACATCGCGCCCTCTGTCGCTCAAATTGACAAAAATTTCCTGAAAATCCCGTTTACAATCGTTAAGGACGCGATTCATGGACGAAAACGCACGCATTGTTCCGGTCATCCTGTCAGGCGGTTCGGGGACGCGGTTGTGGCCGATGTCGCGCGATGAAAAGCCCAAGCAGTTTCTGGCACTGACCGGGGACCGCACGATGTTCCAGCAGACGCTTGACCGTGTCGGGGATAATGTGGGGGTGGGCGCGGGCGATGCCACACGGTTCGTCGCGCCGCTGATCGTCGCCAACGCGCGCCACGCCGACCTGATCGAAACGCAGCTTGACGGGCGCGCCGCAACGCTGATCCTCGAACCACTGGCCCGCAACACCGCGCCTGCGATTGCGCTCGCGGCGCTGGCAGCCAGCCCGGGTGATCCGTTGCTCGTGATGCCCAGCGATCAGGTGATCGACGATGTCGCTGCGTTCATGGCTGCGATCGATGCCGCCATGCCGCTGGTCGATCGCGGCTGGCTCGCGACGTTCGGCATCACGCCCGACGCGCCCGAAACCGGCTATGGCTATATCGCGATGGGCGAGGATGTTGCGCCGGGCGCGCACCGTGTCGACCGGTTTGTCGAAAAACCCGATGCCGCAACGGCACAGGCCATGATCGCACAGGGGGGCTATGTCTGGAATGGCGGGATATTCCTGTTCCGCGCGGACGCCTATCTGCGCGCGCTCGGTGAATTTGCCCCCGCCATGCTCGATGCGGCGCGCGCCGCGATGGCGGCTGCGGTCCGGAATGGACAGCGCATCTTGCCCGATGCCGATGCTTTTACGGCGTCACCGTCTGATTCGATCGATTATGCCGTGATGGAAAAGGCAGAACGCGTCTGTGTCGTGCCGGTCAGCATGGGATGGTCCGACATCGGGTCGTGGGACGCGCTCCACCTGCGCAATCGCGACGCGTCGGGCGATGCGCATAGCGGCGACATCGTTGCGATCGACACCGCGAACTGCCTGTTGCGCAGCGACGGCATCAGAATCGCCGCAGTCGGCATTTCGGACCTGATCATCGTCGCAAGCGGTGACAGCGTCCTGATCCTGCCGCGCGGGCAAAGCCAGGATGTGAAGCGGATCGTGCAGGCGCTTAAAGAGCGTACGCCCTGATCGCGCGGGGCATGACCGGTGTCATCGCCACGGGTTCAGCCGTTCCGCCAGCCATTGCATCCGGCGCGGCACCCAGTCGTTGATCCAGTGCTGGACCGCGATCGCACGGTCGGGCACATCGGCCGTGCCGGGACGCGGGCGGAAATTGGTGGTGCGTTCGGGCACGGGCGCCCCCCCTGCAAAGGCCGTGTAATAATAGGTCGCGATCGATTGCCGACTGCGGTCCGGCGGGCAGGTCAGCGGTTCGGGCACGCCGTGATAGCTGTCGAGCGCCGTATTGAAAATCACCGCGCGGCCGAGCAGTGGTGCAATCCTGTGCACCGGCGCTGCCATTGCCTTGTCCCACAGTTCCAGATTGCCGCCAAAGTCCGGTGGCCAGTTCTCGTTCATGTAGATCAGCAGGTTCAGCCGTCGTTCGACCTTCATCTTGCCGTGAATATTGAAATCGGCATGGACGCTCAGATGACCGCCGGTGCGCGTTTCGTGCAGGCCCCCGCCTTCGAAATAGGGATCGGCGACAAGGCCGCTGATCCCGGTCAGGTTTTTGAGAAAGCGCAGGAAAGCCCGGCTGTTCAGTTCGGCCAGAAGGTTGCGGGTGGCGCCGTGCGTCGTTTCGCCGGCATGAAACTGATATTTCAGCCGTTCCTGTGCACGGTCGAAAAACGCCTTTCCGTCGCGCGGCGGGAAATTGGCAGCGATGTCCCGCAAGATGTCGGGGTCAAGAAAGTCATCGATGACGATATGCGCAAACGGATCCGCCGCGACATAGCGGTCGTGCAGCGCGGCCCCGGCGGCTGCGCATTCGTCTTCATCGAAATAGAGATGATGTCCGGCGCGATGCAGGGGGAGCAATGGCACTGAATTTGTTCCCGGTTGAGATTGTCACGACCTATTCCTTGGCACGCCGGGCAATGCAAGCCTTAGGGTCAGATAGCGTTGCGCGGGCAGTTCGACATGCGTGTAGGTCCAGCGTGAGACGATCAGGACGACGGCAAAGGTCAGGACGATCCATGCGATCCGCCCGGTGTCGCCGCCGATCCCTGCGTAGGGTGCGACACGCGCCCAGACAAAGCTCAGTATGCCGATTACGGGCACATGGTTCAGATAGACGGAATAGGACCAGTGACCCAGCGTGCGGGGCTTGCGCGCGCGCAAGCGACGGCCGAGCATGCCGTCATCGGTCCATGTCGTTGCGACCAGCAGGACAAAGCCGGGAATGACGCACACATCGCTGACCGGCAGGATCAGCGCGGCGAGGATGGCCGCAAGACTGAGAGCCTGAAGCGCCGACAGGATCGGCGTCGGCACCCGTGCGATCTGTCCGCGTATCGCATGGATACCCACGCCAAGCAGAAAGCCCGCAAGACAGCGCAGCGGCGACCAGATGATCGTGATGTCGAGGCTGCCATGCCACGCGGCGCCGCCATAAAAGCCGGTGATGAAGAGCGCACAGAGCGCCCATGTCAGGACGGGACGGCCGATGCGGCACGCGATGAACAGCGGAAACAGCAGATAGGCGAACAGTTCGGCACTGATCGACCAGCTCGGAATGTTCCAGCCGGGCGGCAAGGGCAGCCAGGCATTGATCATCGTCACCTGTGCAAAGAAGGCGACGACTGTGTCACGCGACCAGTCGATCGGCAGCGCGTGCCCCCTGCCAGCGTAGACAATCGTCACCACGAGCCGGAACATCAGCAGATAACCAAGGCAGAACAGAATCAGCGGCAACAGCCGGATGATCCGTTTTTTCATGAACCGGAGGATCGCGTCGCGGCGCAACGGGTCGGGCCGGTCGGCGCGGTTGACATAGCTGATGATAAACCCGCTGAGGATGAAGAACAGGTCGACGAACAGATAGGACCGCCTGAAAAATGTTGTCGCGGTCTCGACCGGCAACAGATGATCGTCGAATTGCAGATGATAGGCCACCACCAGCATCGCGGCGAGACCGCGGATCGCGGTATGCGACTGAATTTCACGATGGTCCTGCAATGCGTGCCCCCTGATTGCCCGACGCCCGCGCATCCCTATATCAAGCCCATGGCAATTCAAATCCGCACGTCGCTCGCCGAGCCTGAAACCGATCAGAGTTTCATCCCCCACCGGCCCGAACGTCCGCTGAAGCTGGAGGGGGGCAAACGGTTCAAGGTCGTGTCAGACTACACGGCCGCGGGCGATCAGCCGACCGCAATTGCCGAACTTGTCGAAACCGCGCTGACGGGCGAGCGCAACCAGGTGCTGCTCGGGGTTACCGGATCGGGCAAGACCTTCACGATGGCGCGCGTGATCGAGGAGTTGCAGCGGCCCGCGCTCATCCTTGCGCCGAACAAGATACTGGCGGCGCAGCTTTATGGGGAAATGAAGAGCTTCTTTCCCGACAACGCGGTCGAATATTTCGTCAGCTATTATGATTATTACCAGCCCGAAGCCTATGTCGCGCGGTCGGACACCTATATCGAGAAAGAGTCGTCGGTGAATGAAAGCATCGACCGGATGCGGCATTCGGCGACGCGATCTCTGCTCGAACGCGATGATGTGATCATCGTCGCGTCAGTCAGCTGCCTCTATGGTATCGGGTCGGTCGAAACCTATTCGGCGATGATCTTCGACCTGAAAAGGGGCGGCGCGGCGGATCAGTCCGAAATCATCCGCAAGCTCGTCGCGCTTCAATATAAACGCAACGATGCGTCGTTCCAGCGCGGCAATTTCCGCGTGCGCGGCGACAATCTCGAAATCTTCCCGTCGCATTATGAGGATTCGGCGTGGCGGGTTTCGTTCTTTGGCGACGAGATCGAAAGCATCGTCGAATTCGACCCGCTGACCGGCAAGAAAGCGGCGGCGCTCGACTATGTCCGTGTCTTCGCCAACAGCCATTATGTCACGCCCGGCCCGACGATGAAGCAGGCGATGGAAGCGATCAAATTCGAACTGTCCGAACGGCTGAAGGAACTGGTCGGCGAGGGGAAATTGCTCGAAGCCCAGCGGCTGGAGCAGCGCACCAATTTTGACCTCGAAATGATCGCCGCGACCGGGAGCTGTGCGGGGATCGAGAATTATTCCCGCTTCCTGACTGGTCGCCTGCCCGGCGAGCCGCCGCCGACATTGTTCGAATATCTTCCCGAAAATGCGCTGCTGTTCGTCGACGAAAGCCATGTCACCATCGGCCAGGTCAACGGCATGTCGCGCGGCGACCATCGTCGGAAACTGACGCTCGCCGAATATGGCTTTCGCTTGCCCAGCGCGATCGACAATCGCCCGCTGCGTTTCAACGAATGGGATGCGATGCGGCCGCAGACCGTCTGTGTCTCTGCCACGCCCGGCCCGTGGGAAATGGAACAGACCGGCGGGGTGTTTGCCGAACAGGTGATCCGCCCCACCGGTCTCATCGACCCGCCCGTCGAGATCAAGCCGGTCGAGGATCAGGTCGACGACGTGATCAACGAAATCCGCAAGGTGACGGCGCAGGGTTATCGCACCCTGGTCACGACTTTGACCAAGCGCATGGCCGAGGACCTGACCGAATATCTCCACGAGGCGGGGATCAAGGTGCGGTACATGCACAGCGATGTCGAGACACTTGAGCGCATCGAGCTGATCCGCGACCTGCGGCTGGGCGTTTACGACGTGCTGATCGGCATCAACCTCTTGCGCGAGGGGCTCGACATTCCCGAATGCGGGCTGGTCGCGATATTGGATGCGGACAAGGAGGGGTTCCTGCGCAGCGAAACCTCGCTCATCCAGACGATCGGGCGCGCCGCGCGCAATGTCGACGGGCGCGTCATCCTTTATGCCGACCGCGTGACAGGCAGCATGGAACGCGCGATGCGCGAAACCGACCGGCGGCGCGAAAAGCAGCTCGAATATAATGCCGCCAACGGCATCACCCCGCTGACGATCAAGCGCAATATTTCGGACGTCATTTCGCATCTGTCGAGCCGCGATCAGGTCACGGTCGAAATCGATGAAGACCGCCCGCACATGGTCGGCCATAATCTGCGCGGCTATATCGAAGAGCTGGAGAAACGGATGCGCAAGGCGGCGGGCGACCTTGAGTTCGAAGAAGCCGGGCGGCTGCGCGACGAAATCCGTTCGCTGGAAGCCGAGGAGCTGGGTCTGCCAGGCGTGCCGGTATCCGCCGCGCCGGTCATCGGGCGGTCGAATGAGGGAAAACCGGGGACACGCAAGGACCGGTTCGGCAAGACGCAGCGGACGTGGAAGAGGCGGTAGTGCTTGCAGTTTTTGCAGATTAGTGCTAGCATAAGTGCGATAAAGGAGATTTGCCGTGGCAACCGCAACTGCCCGCAAGGTTGATGACCGCGACTATGCCATTCTGGTTGAAATGGCCGAAGAAAATGACCGGTCGATTTCCGAAGAATTGCGCATGATCATTGCCGAAGCCGCCAAGAAGCGGCGGCTTGGAAAGATTCTTGCCGAGATGCGCGAAATCCGCAACCAGAGCATGCCGCTTCCAGACGGAATGACGTCACTTGATCTGCTGCGCGAAGAACGCGATTCCTGGTGATCGTTGTCGATGCGAGCCTGGCGCTCAAATGGTATTTCAAAGAAGCCTTTTCCGATGAAGCAGAGGCGCTGTTGGCGGCGCATTCGGGCGACATAGCGGCGCCGGATATTTTCGTTATCGAGGTCATCGGTGCGTTGGTGCGGCGGGCGAACATCGACAAGGCCGAGCACGCAAGGTCACAGACCTCGATCTCTGCATTCGTCGGCCTTATCTTCGACGGCTTTATCCAACGCATGAACCTTAGCGGGCGGCAGATGACCCGTGCCGCGGCAATCGCGCTCGACCTTGGCCATCCGCTGAAGGATTGCCTCTATCTCGTGCTGGCAATTGCATTGGAGTGCCCGCTGGTGACGTGCGACGCGAAGTTCGCGGCGAAGGCGCGCATGGTTTATGAAGGGGTGCGGGTGCTGGGGGACGTCGGACAGGAAGGACGGTTCGGCAAGAGGCAGCGAATGTGAAAGGGGCGAGGAAAACAGTTCAAATGCCCGGTAATTTGGTCATCGCCATAGAGATCATCCCATGATCCGCACCTTTGCCACCACCGACACCGAACGCATATGGAATGGCAACAGAGCCGTCGCTTCCCGGTCGACATGCAAAAGCAGGCACGCAGGCGGTTGGTTTTGCTCGACGCCGCTGACACACTCGACGATCTGCGTAACCTTCCCGGCAATCGCCTTCACGCGCTGACCAAAGACCGCGCAGGCCAGCATTCAATTTCCATCAACAAACAATATCGTATATGCTTTATCTGGAAGGATGGAGACGCATATGATGTCGAGGCCGTCGACGACCACGACTGACCCCGAATGGCTTGAGAATGAGCACGCTGGTCAGTTGCTGGTGACCGAGTTCATGGAGCCGCTCAACCTGTCTGCGATGCAGCTCGCCGAGGCAATTAACGTGCCTGTGGTCCGGCTCGACGCCGTAATCAACGGCAACAGCCGCATCGATGGCGAGCTTGATCTTCGTCTCGGTCGCTATTTCCGCATGTCCGAAGGGTTTTTCCTCCGCCTTCAGGATTCGTACGAAACGCTCGAAGCCAAACGCGCACTGAACGGCGAACTCGACCAGATCATGCCGCGTGCAGCCTGACCCCAAATGTTCGCCGCTGTCCTGTCCGCCCTGATCATGACTGTCATTGTCGGTGTCAGATACCTGATTGTCAGCGGCGCCTTTGCCTTTGTCACGCGCCGGACCCGGCCCGGACTTTACGCCAATCTGAACCGGCAGATCCGTCGCGAAATTGCGTGGAGCCTTGCGAGTGCGGCGATTTACGGGGTTCCGGCGGGGCTGGTCGCCTGGGGCTGGCAGACTCATGGCTGGACGCGCATTTACACTGGCGCTGGCGCATACCCGCTCTGGTATCTGCCTGTCAGTGTTCTGCTCTATCTGCTGGCGCACGACACATGGTTTTACTGGACGCATCGCTGGATGCACCGGCCAGGCCCGTTCAGGGTCGCGCATGCCGTGCATCACGCCAGCCGACCGCCGACTGCATGGGCCGCGATGTCGTTTCACCCGTGGGAAGCGCTGACGGGGGCGGTCGTCATTCCCGCGCTGGTCTTTGCAATTCCGATTCATGCCGGTGCATTGGGGGTGGTATTGACGATCATGACCGTTATGGGCGTCACCAATCATATGGGATGGGACGCGTTTCCCAGACGGGTCGTTAACGGCACGTTAGGGAATTGGGTCATAACAGCGTCTCACCATCAACGGCATCATGCGGAATACAGGTGTAACTATGGTCTTTATTTCCGGCACTGGGATCACCTGTGCGGCACCGACAAGGGCCTTGGCCATTTTGACGATGTTCGCCAGCCTGAGCGGCGCGGCGGCCCCGGGATCGCTTGACGCCGGGCTTGAAGGATTTCGCAGCCAGAAGGGGCAGGTCATGGCGTGCCTGACGACGCATCCCGATAAATTCCCCAATTGTCAGGGCGACCCGCAGGCGCGGCGCATGACCGTGCCGACGCGCGATGCGGGCGTGCTGAAATTCGAAGGCCTGCCGACGGGCACTTATGCACTCGCGCTGATCCATGATGAAAATGGCAATGGCAAGCTCGACACGATGATGGGCATTCCACGCGAAGGCTTTGGTTTTTCCAACAATCCCGCCATCCGGTTCGGCCCGCCCAGTTTCAAATCGGCGGGCGTCGCCATCATCAGCGGCCAGACCGATGAGACAGTGAAGATCAAATATCTGTTCTGATCAGGGTATCCGACCGCCGGTCAGTTCGTAAACGCCCCGTCGCAAATGGTTTCCATGGCGACGAATGTCGATGTGCTGGCGACGTGCGGCAGGCTTGAGATTTTTTCGCCGAGGACGACGC
>CAXTTJ010000031.1:0-24346 GCA_964247235.1 uncultured Sphingomonadaceae bacterium | reverse complement strand
AACTACCTCAGAAACTCCGGATATGCGTCAATGTAATGTCATCCGACTCTAGAGCCGCTTTCTTCTTGTCTGAATCGATTTAGGATTCCCTTTTTGCGCGAGTTCTGATTCAACCTTTGGGCTGGGTTGGGGAGGTCAGCGACTGATGACGAGACCCTATTCGAATGATCTTCGCGAACGGGTTGCGGCGGCAGTTGTGTCGGGTCGACCGTGCCGGGAAGTTGCCCGCACGTTTGATGTGAGTGTTGCGAGCGCGGTGAATCAGAAGTCAGCCACATTAGGAATCCCAAATCGATTCAGCCAGACTGCAAAAGACTCTAGTCGCTGGGCGGAGGCAGCGATCCGACAGTTTGTTCGATGACGCCAAAAATCGGATGATGTCTGGCATCGTCCATCCAGATGCGAACGGTGTCACCCGATGTCATGAACGGCGTGACGGGCGCGCCCGACTGGATCGTTTCGACCATCCGCAGTTCGGCGATACAGCTATAGCCCAGGCCGCCTGCGCTGACCGGTTTGCCGGGGCCGCCACCGGCATCGCGGTTCGATACGGTGCCCGAACCGACGATCGTTCCCGCACACAGCGCGCGCGTTTTTGCAAGATGCGCAATCAGCGTGCCGAAATCGAACGTCATGTCGACCCCTGAATCGGCACGGCCGAACGCCTGACCGTTAAGGTCGACATTCAATGCGCCGTGGAGCTTGCCGTCGATCCACCGGTCACTCAGCGTGGCAGGAGTGACAAAGACGGGTGAAAATGCACTCGCCGGTTTTGACTGATAAAAACCGAAGCCCTTTGCCAGTTCTCCGGGGATCAGGTTGCGCAGCGAGACATCGTTGGTGAGACCGATGAGGCGGATCGCGGCCAGCGCCTCGTCACGGGACGCGCCTTGTGCGACGTCGCCGGTGACGACAACGACTTCAGCTTCCATGTCGCAACCCCATATGGGATCGGCGAGGGGAATCGGATCGCGCGGGCCAAGGAAGCTGTCCGATCCGCCCTGATAAACCAAAGGATCATGCCAGAAACTGTCGGGCAACACGGCTCCGCGTGCCTGCCGCACCAGCGCGACATGATTCACATAGGCTGATCCGTCCGCCCATTGATACGCACGCGGCAAAGGAGCCGCAGCCAGCCTTTCATGAAAGCGATGCATCGGGATGGCTTCATGCGCCAGATCGGTCGCCAGCGCCTCAAGCGCGGGCGCAATCGCGTTCCAATTGTCCAGCGCGGTCTGCAGGGTTGGTGCGATATGCCCAGCGTCGGCATACCACGCAAGGTCGTCGGAGACGACGACCAGACGACCGTCGCGCCCGTGTTTCAATGAGGCTAGTTTCAAAGTGCAGGATCCTTGTGCAACCAGTCCGCGTGACGCGGCGCCTGCTTTGTCCGGCTCCATTCGTCAAGCATCACCGGCGCGACGCGGGCAAGTTCGGCATATTGATCCGCCGTTCCGATGTCGCAGGCAAGTTCCAGGCGATGCCCGTTGGGGTCAAAGAAATAGATCGAACGGAAGACTCCGTGAAACGTCGGACCCAGAACATCGACACCCTGCGCCTCGATATGAGCCTTGGCCGTGCGCAGCGTGTCAAAATCGGCGACCTGGAACGCGATATGCTGCACCCATTCGGGGGTGTTCATGTCACGACTCATCGCCGGCTGGTTGGGCAGTTCGAAAAACGCAATCACATTGCCGCCGCCGCAATCGAGAAAGATATGCATGTAAGGATCATAGGCGCCAGTCGACGGGACATGGTCTTCGGCAAATGCAGTGGTGAACGTCGTGCCGAGCACGCGGGCATACCAGTCCGCCGTTTCCTTTGCATCGCGGCAGCGATAGGCGACGTGATGGATTTTGTTGAGGGTAAAAGGCGGCGTCACTGTGCGACTTCCAGTGCCCCGCGCGCCATCTGGTCGCGTTCGAGCGATTTGAACAGTGCGGTGAAATTACCCTCGCCAAAGCCTTCATCCTTCTTGCGCTGGATGAATTCGAAAAACAGCGGGCCGATCATCACCTGTGAAAATATCTGGAGCAAAAGGCGGGGGTCGCCGTCTTCGGTCGACCCGTCGAGAAGGATGCCGCGCGTTTGCAGGTCTGCCACTGTTTCGCCGTGACCTGGCAAGCGTTCCTCCAGCATGTCGTAATAGGTTGCCGACGGTGCCGTCATCAGCGGGGCGCCAAGCGCTTTCACGCGGTCAAGGCATGCGGGAAGGTCATCACACGAAAAGGCGATATGCTGAATGCCCTCGCCATTATAAGCGCGCAGATATTCGTCGATCTGCCCGCCGCCCGCCTTGCCTTCCTCGTTCAGGGGAATGCGGATCTTGCCGTCGGGCGCTGTCATCGCGCGGCTGGTCAGGCCGGTATATTCGCCCTTGATATCGAAATATCGGATTTCGCGGAAATTGAAGATGCGTTCGTAAAACTTTGCCCAGTGATCCATCCGCCCGCCGTAAACATTATGCGTCAGATGATCGACGACCTTGAACCCCGCGCCGACCGGATTGCGGTCAATGCCCGGCAGGTAATCAAAGTCGATATCATAGATTGAAAGCGCTTCGGGAGTCCGGGCATCGCCATAGCGGTCAATGAGATAGATCATTGCGCCGCCGATGCCGCGGATCGCCGGAAGTCTCAATTCCATGGCGCCTGTTCTGGTCTCGACCGGTTCGGCCCCGCGCGCAATCGCTTCGTCATACGCAACGGCGGCATTGTGGACGCGAAATCCCATGCCACAGGCCGATGGCCCATGTTCGGCGGCGAAATAGGCGGCTGGCGATCTGGGTTCATAATTGGCGATGAAGTTCATGCCGCCCTGTCGCCACAAATCGACATCCTTTGACCGGTGCCTGGCGATGTGCGTGAAGCCAAGCTGTTCGAAGACAGTTTCGAGCAGCCCTTTTCCCGGCGCGCAAAATTCGATGAATTCGAATCCATCGAGCCCCAGCGGATTTTCGAAAAGGTCAGCCATGTGGTGACTCCAGCAAATATAGTTTCACTTGTAACTAAACCGGAGTCGGTGCAAAGTCAACCATGATGGCCCGCTCGCTCATCCTTGATCGTTTCCTGCCATATCGGCTGTCGGTCGCGTCGAACGCGGTTTCGACCCGGATTTCCAGCGCGTATCGCAAGCGATTCGGGTTAAAGATTGCCGAATGGCGGCTGCTCGCCGTGCTTGCCGAAACGCCCTTGCTGACCCCGGCGATGCTGGGCGATCGTACGCGCATGGACAAGATTTCGGTCAGCCGCGCCGCTGCGGCGCTGATCGAACGCGGGCTGGTTCACGCTGACGACAATCCTGCTGACGGCCGGTCGCATTTCCTGTCGCTGACGCAGGATGGTGACGCGCTTTATGCCGCAATCGCGCCGGTTGCGCTTGCGACCGAGGCCGCGGTGTTTGACAGTCTAACGACACAAGAACGCACACTCCTCGAAATTTTATTGCGTCGGATCGAAAGCGCTGCGCAAAACGCTTGACGTTTACGTCAAGGGAAGGTTTTGTGCGGATGACCACGCAAAGGACACCACATGACTCTCGATGTCGCCGGACGCACTGCCTATACCGAAGATCATGAAGCTTTTCGTGCTTCGGTGCGCAGTTTTCTGAATGCCGAAGTGGTCCCGCACATCGACCGGTGGGACGATGCCGGGATCATCGAACGGGACATCTGGCCAAAGGCAGGCGCGCTCGGCATGCTGTGCCCGACGGTTCCGGAAGAATATGGCGGATTGGGCCTCGACTTCGGCTATAATGCGATCATCGACGAGGAAGTGGCCTATGGTGGCGTATCGCTCGGGTTTTCGCTGCAATCGGATATCGTCGTCAATTATATCGTCAGCTATGGCAGCGAGGAACAGAAGGCACACTGGTTGCCCAAACTCGTTTCTGGTGAGACGATCACGGCAATTGCGATGACCGAACCCGGCACCGGTTCCGACCTTCAGGGCATCCGCACGACTGCGAAAAAGGATGGCAATCATTATGTCATCAACGGCAGCAAGACCTATATCACCAATGGTCAGAACGCCGACCTGATCCTTGTCTGCTGCAAGACCGATACCGATGTCAGTCCGGCGTGGAAGGGCGTGTCGATCATATTGGTCGAGGCCGATCGCGAGGGCTTCAAGCGCGGGCGCAATCTCGACAAGATCGGGATGGATGCGGCCGATACCAGCGAATTATTCTTTGAAGACGTGCGGGTTCCGATGACCAATTGCCTGGGCGAGGAAGGCAAGGGGTTCATTTACCTGATGAGCGAACTGCCGCAGGAACGCCTGTCAATCGCGATCGGTGCACAGGCGTCTGCACAAAAGGCCTATGACGAAACCGTCGCGTTCGTGCGCGAGCGCAAGGCGTTCGGCAAATTCGTGATCGATTTCCAGAACACGCGCTTTACGCTGGCCGATCTGAAAACGAAACTGCAAGTCGGCTGGGCGCATCTTGACTGGGCGATTGCCCGGCACCTGAAGGAAGAACTGACTGCCGAAGAAGGCGCCGCTGCCAAGCTGTGGCACACTGAATTCCAGTGGGAGATGATGGACAAATGCCTCCAGCTCCATGGTGGTGCGGGCTATATGAACGAATATCCCATTGCCAAAATGTGGCGCAGCGCGCGTGTCACCCGCATTTTCGGGGGTACGAACGAAATCATGAAGGAGCTGATCGGGCGATCGTTGTAACAGCCGACATGCCCTGAATCATGACGGCGCGCGTGTTGTCAGGACGCCAAACCGGTCGCCCAACGCGCGGCCGATACGCTCAACCAGCTCTGGGTGAGCGCTCATATGATCCAGAAACGTCAGATGCGGTTGAGGGGCGCCATTGTCTGAACGGAGAAAGAGGATGGCGGCGACATCGGACCGGCGCGCAATTTCAATCTGCCGTTTGGGTTTTAGCCCGAAATTTGTCCGTATTGCCAGGCCATGCGACCTGAGCTGTCTTGCCACAAGGTCGGCCGTCGCGCGGACGTCGCCATGGTCCCAGACGACGCCGACAACCGGTTCGATGGGACGCGCCTCGATCAACATGCCCAGCCGCTCGATCCCCGCGGCCCAGCCGACCGCCGGCGTTTGTGGTCCACCCAGTGTCTCGATCAGCCCGTCATACCGCCCGCCGCCCACGACAGTCCCTTGCGCACCCAGTCGGCTGGTCACGAATTCGAACGCCGTGTGACGATAATAATCGAGGCCGCGCACCAGATGCGGGGTGATTTCATAGGCCACGCCCGCCGCGTCCAATCCTTCGCAGACCTTGGCAAAGAAATCCCCGGCTTCGCCTGACAAGACCATTTCGGGTGCGGTGTCGGCGGCGGGGCGGTCCCGCGGGTCTTTGCTGTCCAATATGCGCAGCGGGTTCTTGTCCAGCCGTGCCACGCTGTCTTCGGACAAAGCATGCGCATATCCCTTGAAATGCGCCACGAGTGCGGCCCGCCATGCATCGCGGCTCGCCACATCGCCAAGCGTATTGAGCTTGAGCGTGACATCCGCTCCGATCCCCAGTTCACGCAGCAACTGATCGGCAAAGCACAGCAACTCCACATCTGCCGCCGGGTCCGCCGCGCCGATCAATTCGGCGTCCAGCTGGTGAAACTGCCGGAACCTTCCTTTTTGCGGGCGTTCATAGCGGAACAGCGGGCCGTGCGTGACAAGTTTCAGCGGCGCATATTGCTGCCACCCTTCCGTAAGATAGGCGCGCGCGATGCCTGCCGTAAATTCGGGGCGCAACGTCAGCGAATCCCCGCCGCGATCCTCGAACGTGTACATTTCCTTTGAAACGACGTCCGTGGAGTCACCAAGGCTCCGCGCAAATACCGCCGTTGCCTCGAACACTGGCATTTCGACCCGTCCAAAGCCGTAAAGCCGCCGCACGCGATCAAATGTCTGTACGACGTGATGAAAGCGATCCGCGTCTTCGCCGATCATGCTTTGCGTACCGCGGATGGGCCGGGGGGTGTCGATCTTTGCCATTGGTGCGCCGCGCCTTAATCGGATAATGCGACGTCGTGCAACCAAAGGGACAAAACATGGCGAAACAGACGCTCGGCCAACGCATTGCCCCTGCCCGGTTTCTTGCATTTCTGGCGATATTCGCGATTGCTTTTGCGTCCTCCTTTGCGACGCTCGGATGGACGCATGCGCTGATGACCGGGTTTGACATTGCGGGCGTATTTTTCCTGATTGCGATCATCCCGGTCCTGCGCACACATGGTGTGACAAGAATGCGCGAGCACGCCGCCCAGAACGATGCCAACCGTGTCATGCTGCTGGTCATCACCAGTATCGTCATGCTCGCGATTCTGACGGCGGTCGCAAGCGAAGCGCAAGCTGATCATCCCCCCAAGGCGTTGATCGTCGCCACTCTTGCCGTGGCGTGGCTGTTCACCAACATGATCTATGCGCTCCATTATGCGCATCTTTATTATGCGGCAGGCAGCAGCGGCGGCCTTGGCTTTTCGGGGAAGGGCAATCCGGATTATGGTGATTTCATCTATTTCGCGTTCACGTTGGGCATGACGTTCCAGACGTCGGACACAGCAGTCGAAACAGCGGCACTGCGCCGTGTGGTGACGGCGCACAGCTTTGCAGCATTCGTGTTCAACATCGGCGTGCTGGCGTTCACGATCAACGTGCTGGGAAGCCACTAGACGCCCCGTATCTGCCGTGCCAACGCAGGAGCGGACCATATTTCGAAAGTTTTTGCGTTATGCGCCTTTCTGCCGTCGCTCTGCTCGCCGCCACATGCGCGCCCGCTCTTGCCCCAGGCTCCGCCCTTGCTGCGAACAGTGCGCCACAGCCACTGCCGGTCGTCGATCCTGTTCCTGCGGCGAGGGACATTCCCTATCCCGGCACATTGATCCTGAAGGTCGATGCGACCGATATCGAACGTTCGATCTTTCGCGTGCGGCAGACCATTGCGGTCGTCGACGCCGGGCCGATGACGCTGCTTATGCCCAAATGGCTGCCCGGCAACCACGCGCCGCGCGGGCAGATCGAAAAGCTGACGGGCCTGGTGATCAAGGCGGGGGCCACGACACTGATCTGGAAACGCGACCCCGTCGACGTCTTTGCCTTCACTGTCGATGTGCCGCGCGGGGTAAAGGCGCTCGACGTCAGTTTCGAATTCGCGTCCGCCACCGCGCCCGACCAGGGTCGCATCGTCGTCACGCCCGAAATGATGAACATCCAGTGGGAATCCGTCTCGCTCTATCCCGCCGGATATTTTACCCGCCAGATCCCTGTCGCAGCCACGGTCACTTATCCCAAAGGCTGGCAGGCCGCGACGGCGTTGCGCCCTGTTGCGACATCGGGCGACAGCGTCACCTATGAAACGACCAGTTACGAAACGCTTGTCGATTCACCGGTGTTTGCCGGCAAATATTTCCGCAAGGATGATCTTGGCCAAGGTGTCATCCTGAACAGCGTCGCCGATAATGCCAAGGAACTCGTCGTCTCTGATGCCGTGCTCCAGCTGCACCGCAATCTGGTGACCCAGGCCGTGACGCTGTTCGGCGCAAGGCATTTCGACCATTATGATTTTCTCCACGCCATCACGGATCGTATGGGTGGCATCGGTCTTGAACATCACCGGTCAAGCGAAAATCAGAATGACGCCGGATATTTTCTCGACTGGGACGGGTCACGGCTTGATCATAATTTGTTGCCGCATGAATTCACACATAGCTGGAACGGCAAGTTTCGCCAGGGCGCCGACCTGTGGACGCCTGATTACCGGACTCCGATGCGTGACAGCCTGCTGTGGGTATATGAAGGACAAACGCAATTCTGGGGCCATGTGCTTGAGGCACGCAGCGGCATGGCCACCAAACAGGACAAGCTTGATACGCTTGCTGCCATCGCTGCGCGGCTCGACATTTTGCCAGGGCGCGCATGGCGCAGTCTCGACGACACCACGAACGATCCCATTATCTCGGCGCGCCGCCCGAAGGGCTGGGCATCGTGGCAGCGCAGCGAGGATTATTACAACGAAGGCATGCTGATCTGGATCGAAGCCGACGCGATCATTCGTGACGGCACCGGAAATGCGAAAAGCATGGACGATTTTGCCAGGGCGTTTTTTGGCATCAACGACGGTGACTGGGGCGAAGTCACTTACACATTCGCCGATGTGGCCAGAACGCTGAACGACGTCATGCCATATGACTGGACCAGGTTCCTGAGCGACCGCCTGACTGCGAAAGGGACCCACGCTCCGCTCGGCGGGTTTGACCGCAGCGGCTACAAGCTGGTCTATACCGACACGCCGACGAGCATGCTGAAACTCGGCATGAAGGTCGGCAAATATCTCGACCTCACATGGTCGCTGGGCATGAACATTGCCAAGGGCGCAAAGATCAGCGGCGTCATCTGGCGCGGTCCTGCTTATGATGCGGGCGTCACGGTCGGACAGGAAATTATCGCCGTCAACGGACTGCCTTACACCGATGACGTGATGAAAGATGCGGTCACACTGGCCAAAGGCGGCACGATACCGATCCGCCTGACGCTCAAGAACGAGCTTGTCGTCCGCGACGTCAGCGTCAAATGGAATCTGGGCCTGCGTTATCCCAAATTGGGAAAAACGGGCACTGGCGACGGTCCGCTCGACCGGTTACTGGCTGCCCGATGAGAATCGACCTTATCCCCGTTGGCGACGATCCGCCAAATTCACTGAATGTCATCATCGAAGTGCCGGTCGGCGGCGAGCCCGTGAAATATGAATTCGACAAGGCGTCGGGGGCGCTGTTCGTCGACCGCATCCTGCATACGTCGATGCGCTATCCGGCCAATTACGGATTTATCCCGCACACGCTGTCGCCCGACGGTGACGCGCTTGACGCGCTGGTCGTTGCGCGCTCGCCGTTCGTCCCGGGCTGCGTGGTGCGCGTCCGCCCGATTGCGGTGCTGAAGCTTGAAGACGAAGCTGGCGGCGATGAAAAGCTTCTGACCGTTCCCGTCGATGCGACATTTCCTTATTATGCCGATGTCGACGAAAAAGAGCATCTGCCCGCCATTGTCATGCAACAGATCGAGCATTTCTTTACCCATTACAAAGACCTCGAACCCAAAAAATGGGTTCGCGTCGGCAAATGGGGTGATGCTGACGAAGCGCGGCAGATTGTGATGGAATCGATCGCAGCCTATAATGCGACGACGACCGGCTGAGCCGCAACCGCGTGCTCAGCCCATCCGTTCCATCACATCATCGGGCACGTCATAATTGCCCCACACCGTCTGGACATCGTCATCATCGTCGAGGGCATCGAGCAGCTTCATCAGTGTGACGGCATCGCTTTCGCCGACGGTTATCATCGTCTGCGGTCGCCAGGCGAGTTTTGCGCCGTCGCTGTCACCCAGAGTGGCTTCCAGTGCCTTGGCAACGGGGTGCAGTGTCTCGACGCTGGTCCAGATTTCATGGCCGTCATCCGAGGACGCAACATCGGATGCCCCGGCGTCCAGCGCGGCTTCGAACATGGTGTCGGCATCACCAGCGCTGGCGGGATAGCTGATCAGGCCCATCCGGTCGAACGCGTGCGATACGCTGCCTCCCGCGCCCAGATTGCCGCCATTTTTGGACACGGCCGTGCGCACGTTGGTCGCGGTCCGGTTGCGGTTGTCGGTCAGCGCCTCGATGATCAGGCTGACGCCGCCGGGGCCAAAGCCTTCATACCGCATCTCCTCATAATTCGCGCCGTCGCCCTTTGATGCATTGCTGATCGCGCGCTCGATATTGTCCTTGGGCATGCCACCTGCCCGCGCCGTGAGGACAGCGGCGCGGAGACGTGCGTTCATCGCCGGGTCCGGCAGGCCCGACTTTGCCGCAACGGTGATCTCGCGGCTCAGCTTGGAAAACGCCGCCGCGCGCTTTTTATCCTGCGCACCTTTGCGGTGCATGATGTTCTTGAATTTGCTATGGCCTGCCATTGTCGTTCCTAGAGCGGGATGACGTCACGGTGATGAACGCTAACGTCATCCCGCTCTATGCCAGCCCAAGCGCGGTCTTGTACATGTCGAGCAGGGTTTCGGCTTCATCGCGGTCGTTCTTGTCCATTTTGCGCAGGCGGACGATCTGGCGCATGATCTTTGGATCATAGCCCACTGCTTTGGCTTCGCCGTACACATCCCTGATGTCGTCGCTGATACCTTTTTTTTCCTCTTCAAGCCGTTCGATCCGTTCGATCAGAAGGCGTAGCTGGTCGGCTTGGATGATGTCGCTCATGGGAGTTCCGAAATTGTTGAGGGCGCGGCCTAATGCCCGGACTGATTTTTCGCAATGCTTTGCGCCATCCGCGCCAATTGTGCGGGGGTGGCGTCGGGCTGGCCCTGCTTCCAGTCAGCATAGGGCATGCCGTAAATCGCCTCCCGCGCCACGTCCCCTGGCAAATCCCCGGCTTCGGCCACCCAGTCCGACAGGCAGTTGCGGCAAAACCCGGCCAGCCCCATCAGGTCGATGTTCGATGCATCCGGCCGGTGGCGCAGATGCGTGACGAGGCGGCGGAACGCAGCTGCCGCCACGGCATCGGAAATTTCAGCCATTTCTTCGCCCTCGCTTGAAGTGTCACGTTTAGGCTCTATTCGTCGGCATAACCAGTCTTTGGAGCGTCGCATTTGGTTCAGACATTGCCCCCCCGTGCCCGCAAAGTCCGCATTCTCGCAACGCTTGGCCCCGCCAGCCGCACAGTCGAGATGATCGAAACGCTGATGCGCGCCGGTGCCGATGCGTTCCGCGTCAACATGAGCCACGGGACGCAGGACGATCACAAGGGAACGATCACGGCGATCCGGACGCTGGAAAAAAAACTGGGGCGACCGACCACGATCCTTGCCGATCTGCAAGGGCCAAAGCTGCGCGTGGGCACCTTTGTTAAAGGTAAAGTCGAGCTGGTGACCGGTGCGCGCTTCCGTCTGGACCGCGATCCGGCGGCGGGCGATGTGACGCGTGTCTGTCTGCCGCATGTCGAAATTTTTGCAGCGCTTGAGGTCGGCGCGCGCCTGTTGCTTGACGATGGCAAGCTGGTGCTGCGCGTCACTGACATGGCCGATGACCATGTCATAACCCGTGTCGAGGTTGGCGGCATGCTGTCCGATCGCAAGGGGCTGAATGTTCCCGACGTCGTCGTGCCGATGGCCGCGCTGACGGCAAAAGACCGCAGCGATCTGGCGTTTGCGCTTGATCAGGGTGTCGACTGGGTGGCGCTGTCGTTCGTGCAGCGGCCCGAAGACCTCGCCGAAGCGCGCAAGCTGATTCAGGGGCGCGCAGCCTTGCTTGCAAAGATCGAGAAGCCTGCGGCGCTCGACCGGCTGAACGATATCATCGAAATGGCCGACGCGGTGATGGTCGCGCGTGGTGACCTGGGCGTCGAGCTGCCCCCCGAAGCCGTGCCACCGGCGCAGAAGCGGATCGTCGAGACGGCGCGGCGCTATGGCCGTCCGGTCGTCGTTGCGACCCAAATGCTCGAATCGATGATCACGGCGCCAACGCCAACCCGTGCCGAAGTATCGGACGTCGCCACTGCCATGTATGACGGGGCCGATGTCGTCATGCTGTCGGCCGAAAGCGCGGCCGGGGCGTGGCCGGTCGAATCGGTCAGCATGATGAACCGGATCGCGATGACCGTGGAGGCCGACCCCGGCTATGCCGCCCGCCTTCACTTTACCGAGACCAAAGCCGACCCGACGACTGCCGATGCCCTTGCCGGAGCAGCGCGGGAAATTGCGATGACGGTGGGCGCGAAAGCGATCATCTGTTTCACGTCGTCAGGCTCGACCGCGCGGCGCATTTCGCGGGAACGGCCATCGGTGCCGTTGCTGGTGCTGACGCCGAACGCCGAAACCGCGCGCCGGTCGGGTCTGCTGTGGGGCGTCCACGCCGTCCACACGCGCGACGTCGGCAGTTTCGAAGACATGGTCGCGAAATCAAAACGCATGGTCCTGCGTCATCAGCTGGCGGCCGGCGGAGACCGTGTCATCGTGATGGCTGGCGTTCCGTTCGGTACCCCGGGATCGACCAACGTGCTTCATGTCGTCCGCCTGACGGGTGATGAGCTGAAGGGCCACCGGTCCTAAACCGTGAAGCTTTCGCCACAGCCGCACGCCCCTTTGGCATTGGGGTTTTCGAACACGAAGCCGGCGGTGAAATCATCCTCAACCCAGTCCATCCGGCTGCCGATCAGATAGAGGATCGACCCGCCGTCGACAAAGAAGGTGCCGCCGGGGGTTTCGATCTTTTCGTCGAACGCGACCGCCTCGGTCACATAATCCACCGAATAGGCCAGCCCCGAACAGCCGCGGCGCGGGGTCGAGAGTTTGACGCCGATCGCATCGGCAGGTGCCCTTGCCATCAAGTCGGCAATGCGCGCTTCGGCTGACGGGGTGAGGGTCAGCGCGGCGGGGCGGGTGCGGATCGTCATGGTCATAACATCCCCAGTTCAAGCTTGGCCTCATCCGTCATCTTGCCGGGGTCCCACGCCGGATCCCAGACGAGATCGACCGTTGCCACTCCCACGCCCGGCACGGCGCTCACACGCATTTCCACTTCCATCGGCATGGTTTCGGCGACCGGGCAGTTGGGCGTGGTGAGCGTCATGCGGATGGTGACATGGCCGTCATCGACATCGACGCCATAGATCAGGCCGAGGTCATAGATGTTCACCGGAATTTCGGGGTCGAAGATTTCCTTGAGCGCATCGACGACGCGTTCATACAGGTCACCGCCGGGCTCGCCCGCTGCAAGGCCGGGCGGCTCCGCTTTCAGAAACCCGTCAAGATAGTCGCGCTTGCGTTCAAAATCGACGCGCGCTTTGGGTGGTGACTCCACTGAGGTGACTTCTTCGATCTTCATCCGAACAGCTTCCTTACACGGTCCAGTCCGCGGACGAGGGCATCAATGTCGGCGGCGTCGCTGTAGAGCCCGAAACTGGCGCGTGCCGTCGCTTCAACGCCCAGCGTGGCCATCAGCGGCTGGCAGCAATGATGTCCCGCACGGATTGCGACCCCGCCTTCGTCCAAGATAGTGCCGGCATCGTGCGGATGCACCCCCCGGAGATTGAAACTGACGAGTCCCGCCGCGTCTTCGGGGCCGTAAAGTGTCACGGCATTGATCGCGCGCAAGGCATCGCGGCAATAGGCCACCAGCGTGCGTTCGTGCGCGTGGATCGCGTCGAGACCGATGGCGGCGACATAGTCGATCGCTGCGTGAAGCCCGAGGACTTCGACAATCGCGGGGGTTCCCGCCTCGAACCGTCCGGGCGGGTCGGCATAGGTGGTCCGTTCGAATGTCACGCGGTCGATCATCGCGCCGCCACCCTGCCAAGGCGGCATCGCATCGAGCAGGTCGGCACGGCCCCACAGGACGCCGATGCCCGTCGGGCCGTACAGCTTGTGGCCCGAAAAAACGAGGAAATCACAATCGAGCGCGGCGACATCTACGGGCATGTGCGGCACCGACTGGCAGGCATCGATCAGCAGTTTTGCGCCGACAGTGTGGGCGAGTCTGGCGGCGCGCCGGACATCGAGAACACTGCCGAGCACGTTCGAGACATGCGCAAAGGCGACCATATCATGCGCCGGTGTCAGCATCGCTTCGGCCGCGTCAAGGTCGATCCGGCCATCCGCCGTCAGCGGGCAGACGTCGATGTCATACCCGGCCAGCTGCCACGGCACGATGTTGCTGTGGTGTTCAAGCTGGCTGAGCAGGATGCGGCCACGCGGATGCGTCTGTGCGACAAGATTGATCCCCTCGGTCGCGCCGCGCACGAAGACGATTTCGTTTTCGGAACGCGCGCCGATGAAGCTGGCCACGCGACGGCGGGCGGCTTCATAAGCCAGCGTCATGTCCGCCGAGCGGGCATAGACCCCGCGGTGCACGGTCGCATAATCGCGGCCCATTGCGCTCACGGTCGCGTCGATCACCGCCTGCGGCTTTTGTGCGGTCGCCGCCGTATCGAGATAATGCCAGACGCGTCCGTCCCTCGCGGTGATGCCGGGAAAATCGGTACGGAGGTCGCGCACCGCACCCGAGTCGCGAGGTACGTCGTGGCTGTCTGCCGTGAGCAGATTCGAGCGGAAGTTCACACTAGGTCCCCCCTGATACTGTGAACTTCGGGGTGGGGCGTGCCCCGGTGATCCGGTGGTGATAATATGACGTCAGAGCACGAAAACGGCGCATCGGTGCGACGATGGCAAAAACGGCGCGTGTAGGAAAGCCCCTCATAATGCGCGCAACGCCGTCAGCGCTGCTGCTTCGAGTTCGCCTTGCGCATGGGCGCCATCGAACACCTCGGCGACAAAGGCCTGCAACAGCAATGTCTGCGCCTTGGCCGGCGGAAGTCCGCGCGCGGCGAGGTAGAATAGTGCGGTCTTGTCCAGCTCACCCACCGTCGCGCCGTGCGCGCATTTGACGTCGTCGGCAAAGATTTCGAGTTCGGGTTTGGCGTTCGCCGTTGCGGTGCGCGTGAGGAGCATTGCCTTGACCGATTGCACGCTGTCGGTTTTCTGCGCGTCGCGGCTTACAGCGACCTTGCCGAGGTAGGAACCGGTCGCGGTGCCGCCGAGCACACTGCGCACGACCTGGTTGCTGGTCGCCTTCGGTTCGACGTGGCGGACAGTGGTGATGATTTCGAGAGTCGCTGACCCGGCACCCACCTGCACCGCGCCGAATTCGAAATGCGAGGCCGAGTGCATCGTGACGTCGATCGCGATGCGGCCATACGCGTTGCCGGCATTCAGGAGGTGAAAGTCCATCCGTGCGCCCGCGCCGATTGTGATCCTGTAATCGTGAATGCCGCTGTCGGCGATCAGGTGGCGGGTGGCGGCCTCGCCCGCCGGTACTTCGATGACGGTCGCAGGCGGCACCGGCCAGAGGCGCGCGACAGCATCCAGGTCGCTGTAGCGCCACGCCTCATCCTTGCGGGTCGGGAGCGCGGTCATGGCCGGTGCATTCCCTTCGCGAAGCCGCGAAGAAGAAATGGGAGGCCTGCGGCGCTCATGCGGCCAGTTCCCGATAGCCCTCACGCTCCAGTTCATGCGCGAGTTCGGGGCCGCCGGTGCGGGTGATCCTGCCGTCGCTCAGGACATGGACAAAGTCGGGCTTCACATAGTCGAGCAGGCGCTGATAGTGGGTGATGAGCAGCACTGCCTTGTCGGACTTGCGCATGATCCGGTTGATGCCGTCGCCCACCACGCGCAGCGCGTCGATGTCGAGGCCGCTGTCGGTTTCATCGAGGATCGCGAGCGCAGGTGAGAGGATGCCCATCTGCACCATCTCGTTGCGCTTTTTCTCGCCGCCCGAAAAGCCGACGTTCACCGGGCGCTTGAGCATGTCCATGTCCATGCCAAGGGCTGCGGCCTGTTCGCGGGCGATTTTCAGGAATTCGGCGCCGGACAGCGGCGGCTCGCCGCGCTGCTTGCGCTGGGCATTAAGGGCTTCGCGCAGGAACTGGACGTTCGACACGCCGGGGATTTCGACCGGATATTGAAAGCCGAGGAACAGGCCAGCCGCCGCGCGTTCATGGGGGGCGAGGGCGAGGAGGTCGATGGCCTCCCTTGTGCTCCGGCGAAAGCCGGAGCCTTGCTCACCATCTCCAAGACTCCGGCTTTCGCCGGAGCACAGCGGTGGCGTAAACGAGACCAAACCCCCCGTTACCTCATACCCAGGCCGCCCGCTGAGCACATATCCCAGCGTCGATTTTCCCGCCCCGTTCGGCCCCATGATCGCATAGATTTCGCCCGCGTTGAGGGTGAGGGTAAGCCCCTTGAGGATTGGCTTGTCGCCGACGCTTGCGTGGAGGTTATTGATTTGGAGCATTACTTCTTCTTTTTCTTTTTCAAAACAATATCTTGAACCATCAAGCCGCGCTCGTTTAACTCGACATAATTATACCAAAACCACGCACCCATTTTCGATTGCTTGATCTCGGCTAAATTCATTGAAACGAGCTGCTCGGCATGACGTTTTGCATCGGACACATCGCAGCCCAGTTCTTCCGCAACAGCTTTGATCAGCGTCGGGAACCGACCATTCGCACGTTCAACGAGTCGACGTTGAACAGGGGTCAACTCTTTCGCATAATATCTAGAGTCCTCCGGACTCATCCCATGCTCCCCTCAAGTGAAATCTCGTTATGAACATTCCCCATTCCCGACCCTTCCCCTGAAGGGGAAGGGGGAAATCCTTCTTTAAGCCCTTCCCCTTCAGGGGAGGGGTTGGGGTGGGGGTTGTTCCAGCGCGGGGGCTGCTTGTTCAGCGCCGAACTGATGAACGCCATCACACCCTCGATGTTCGACATCACATCATTATTGGTCACACGGATCACGCGGTAGCCGTGGCCGGCCAGCACATCGTCTCTGAGCCGGTCCTTGCCTTCATCATGCGTGTCGCCATCGACTTCGACGATCAGCGCCTTTTTCGGGCACAGAAAATCGGCGATGAACCAACCGATCACTGACTGGCGACGGAATTTGTGGCCGTCGAGTTGGCTGTTCGAGAGCGCGCGCCACAATCGTTTTTCGGGTTCCGTCGGATTTCGACGCATTTCGTGGGCGCGTTCTTGAAGCCAGCGGTTGTGCTCGATTGACAACCCCCACCCCAAACCCTTCCCCTGAAGGGGAGGGGCTTCAGGACGCCACCCTTTATCGAGAGCGAGATTCATCCGACCGACCCCTCAAGCGAAATCCCCAGCAGCTTCTGCGCTTCCACCGCGAATTCCATCGGCAGTTGCTGGAGCACTTCCTTGGCGAAGCCGTTGACGATCAGGGCGACGGATTCCTCCGCATTCAACCCACGTTGCATCGCGTAGAACAGCTGGTCGTCGGAAATCTTGCTCGTCGTCGCTTCGTGCTCGATCTGCGCGCTGGGATTGCGTACTTCGATATAGGGGACGGTGTGCGCGCCGCTCAAAGACCCCAACAAAAGCGAATCGCACTGGGTGAAATTGCGCACCCCTTCCGCATTCGGCGCGACGCGGACGAGGCCGCGATAGGTGTTGTTGCTGTGTCCGGCGCTGATGCCCTTCGACACGATGGTCGAGCGGCTGCCCTTGCCATTGTGGATCATCTTGGTGCCGGTATCGGCCTGCTGGTAATTGTTGGTCACTGCGACCGAATAAAATTCGCCGACGCTGTTTTCGCCGTTGAGGACGCACGACGGATATTTCCACGTGACCGCAGAACCCGTTTCGACCTGCGTCCAGCTGACCTTGCTGTTCCGCCCCTGGCACAGCGCGCGCTTGGTGACGAAATTATAGATGCCGCCTTTCCCGTCCGCGTCGCCGGGATACCAGTTCTGGACGGTCGAATATTTGATCTCGGCATCGTCGAGCGCGACCAGTTCGACCACCGCGGCGTGCAACTGGTTTTCGTCGCGCATCGGCGCGGTGCAGCCTTCGAGGTAGCTGACATAGCTGCCCTTGTCGGCGACGATCAGCGTGCGTTCGAACTGGCCGGTGTTTTCGGCGTTGATGCGAAAATAGGTGGACAGCTCCATCGGGCAGCGCACCCCTTCGGGGATGTAGACGAAGGTGCCGTCACTGAAGACTGCACAGTTCAGTGTGGCGAAATAATTGTCGCGCATCGGCACGACCTTGCCGAGCCATTTGCGGACAAGGTCGGGATATTCGCGGATCGCTTCGGAGATGGAGCGGAAGATGACGCCCGCGCGTTCGAGTTCGGCGCGGAACGTCGTCGCGACCGACACGCTGTCGAACACGGCATCGACGGCGACCCGCCGTGCGCCCTCGACCCCGGCAAGCACCTTTTGCTCTTCGATCGGGATGCCGAGCTTTTCATAGACGCGGAGGATTTCGGGATCGACCTCGTCGAGTGACCCAAGTTTCGGCTTCGCCTTGGGCGCGGCGTAATAATAGGCGTCCTGGTAGTCGATCGGCGCGATGTCGAGCTTTGCCCAGTCGGGGGCCTCCATGCGGCTCCACATGCGGAACGCCTTCAGCCGCCAGTCGAGCATCCATTGCGGCTCGTTCTTTTTGGCGGAGATGAAGCGGACGGTGTCCTCGCTCAGCCCCCTGGGCGCGAAGTCGGTTTCGATGTCGCTCGCCCAGCCATGTTCGTAGTCGGCGACCTGCTCTGCGGCGGCGAAAGCTTCGGCGTTTTTCATCGTCATCGTGCTGCTGCCAATTGCGAAAGCGGAACCGCTGCCAGCGCCCCGCGCACGGCGCCGTTGACGACGCCCCAGTGCGGCTTGACGGCGCAATGATGGTCAAGCGCGCAGTCTTCGCGGGCATCATCGACGCAGGTGGTCATGGCAATCGGCCCTTCGACGGCTTCGATGATGTCGGCAAGGCTGATGCACGATGCGGGGCGGGTAAGCTTGAACCCGCCGCCGGTCCCGCGCAGCGACGACAGGAGACCGGCATGCGCCAGCCGCTGCATCAGTTTTTGCGCGGTCGGCAGCGGCACCTGCGTTTCCCCCGCCAGCAGCGTCGCGGACAGCCGCGCACCGCAGCCATGACGCGCCGCCGCGCTCATCATCACGACGGCATAATCGGCAAGGCTGGACAGTCGCATATCGAAACCGGATATAATCGATCCGATTGAAAAGTCACGCCCCGCCCGGTCTTTTTCTCAGACTTTCGTGATGAACGGGGACAATTCGGTCAGTTCGGTGCGTTTCAGGGTCAGAGTCGCGAGTGTCGGCAGGTCGTCGCTGATCGTCCGCGGCGTGACACCGGTGAAATGCTTGATCTCGCGAATGAAATGCGACTGGTCATAAAAGCCGTTGTCGATCAGTTCTTCGGCGCCCGCTTCATGTTTGGCGAGCATGATGGCCGCCTTCAGGGCGCGATATTTGCGCGCGAGCAATTTGGGGGGTGACCCGTAATAGGCGTTGCAGTTGCGTTCGACCTGCCGCCGCGAAAGGCCCGTCGCCGCGACCAGCGAATCGACATCGGGCGACGGTGAATCGGCCAGCCAGTCATCGACGATACGGGCGAAATCGAACGCCGCACTGTGCCCGCGGGCAATCAGCTGATGGCCGATTTCGTTTCCGATCGCGACTTTTTCCCCGATTGTCGTGGTCGCGCGCATCTGATCGAGCCGCTTGTACAGGCGCTTGCCGAACAATTCGGTGGCGTCGATGACGCGGTTGACGAGCAGCGACGCTTCGAAATCGAGCATCGCGCCCCAGCCCGACGGCAACAGCCCGGCCCCGAACATGTGCACCGGGCCACAGACGCGAACACCGGTCGGCCCCGTGGTCGGCCCCATGATCTGGATGAGCGGCGCATGTTGCGTCGTGCCGTCGGCAAAATGATAGACCGGGTCACTGCCGGTCAGCAGAAAGCGAACCTGTGCCAGGTCGGCGCGCTCGACATCTTCGAAAATGGGAACGTTCGCGCGAAATTCGTAAAACACCGAAAGATGCTTTCGAAGACCCTCATCCGGAGTCGCATAATCGAGCGTGATGGCAGTCATAATGTGTAAGAGCGACCCCGGTTTTCATTGTGGTACGCAACACTTTGGCTGCCTAACCATAAATCGGGGACGAATAAAAGCGGCCCGGCGCAGAATCTGCACCGGGCCGTAAGTGAAAAGGTTTCCCGAACTTTCATCCGGGAGCCCTTCGGGTCGCATGGTTGCCGTAGGCCGGTCTGTCCGAGTCGTATTGGACAGAATCGACATTAACCTTCTTTTTTACCAAGTTTTTATGTTTCAATTTTTTGACCCGACACGGTCCCGATGATAGCAAAAACCGATGCTATATTCCGTCATCCGTCCGATCCTGTTCCGCATCGATCCCGAATTGGCACATCGCGCGACAATCATCGGATTGCGCGTGAAACCCGTCAGGCTGCCGCTGTTCGACCCGCGCCTTGCCGTGCGGGTCGCCGGCATCGGCTTTCCGTCGCCGATCGGGCTGGCGGCGGGATTTGACAAGGATGCGCAGGTGCCCGGCGCGATGCTGTCGCTTGGCTTTGGCTTTGTCGAGGTCGGTACGGTCACCCCGCGCCCGCAGACGGGCAACCCTGCGCCGCGGCTGTTCCGGCTGGTCGAAGACGCGGGCGTCATCAACCGCATGGGGTTCAACAATGGCGGACAGGTGGCGGCGCGCAACCGGCTGGCACCACGGCGGCACCCCGGCCTCGTCGGCGTCAACATCGGCGCCAACAAGGACTCGCCCGACCGCATTGCCGATTATGTGGCGGGGATGCGCATGATGGCGCCCGTTGCCGATTATATCACGGTCAATATCAGTTCGCCCAACACGCCGGGCCTGCGCGGGTTGCAGGACAAGGATGCGCTTGATGACCTGCTGGCGGCGGTCATGCCGGAACGGACGGTGCCGGTGTTCGTGAAAGTCGCGCCGGATTTGCGTCATGATGCGATCGACGATGTCGTTGCGGTCACGCTTCGTCACGGCGTCGATGCGCTGATCATCGGCAACACCACGGTGTCGCGCCCGGCCATGCAGTCACGCTGGCGGCAGGAATCGGGGGGCCTGTCGGGGGCGCCGCTGCGCGCTCTGGCGATGACGACGCTCAGGGCGGTGCGGGCCGCGAGCGACGGCCGGATTCCGCTGATCGCCGCCGGTGGCATCGACAGCGCGGACGAGGCCTATGCGCGGATCCGCGCCGGTGCATCGCTGGTGCAGATATATTCGGCACTGGTCTATCAGGGGCCGGGCCTTGCGAAATCAATGGCGAGCGGGCTGTCGGCGCTGCTGGCGCGCGACGGATTTGCGACCGTCGGTGACGCCGTAGGGGTAGACGCGATTTAGCTTTGCCGCCTAGAGTTGGTTCATGATCAGACTGCTCTTCGTGCTTGTCGCATTCGCCCTGCCACTGTCCGCCCTGCCGCGGCCCGCCATGGCAGCCGGGGGCGTGGTGTCATCCGCCGATCCGCGGGCCACGGCAGCGGGGCAGGAGATATTGCGCGCCGGGGGCAGCGCCGCCGACGCCGAAATGGCAATGATGCTGGCCCTGACCGTCGTGGAGCCGCAGTCGTCGGGCATCGGGGGTGGCGGTTTTTTCGTCTATCATGACGCCAAGACCGGCAGGATCGCGACAATCAACGGACGCGAAAAGGCGCCTGCGTCGGCCCGCCCCGACCAGTTCATGGGCGCAGACGGCAGGGCCATGCCGTTCCTTGCGGCCTTTCCCGGTGGCTTGTCGACAGGCGTGCCCGGCAACATCCGCCTGATGGCGCGCGTTCACGAACGCTGGGGCAGGCTGTCCTGGGCCAGGATGTTCGATCCTGCCATCCGCCTGGCCGACGGGTTCGAGATCACCGCGACGCTCGCCCGCAGCCTGACCGACATTGCGCCGTTGTGGAAGGATTTCCCCGCCGCGCAGGCGCTGTACTGGGACAATGGCAAACCCAAAACCGCCGGTATGATCCAGCGCAATCCCGAGCTGGCGGCATTCCTGCGCAAGATTGCCGCCGATGGCCCCGATGCGTTCTATACCGGTGCCGGGGGGCAGGCGATTGTCGATGCAGTCGCGACATCGACACGCAACCCGGCCACGCTGACGATGGCCGACCTGGCGGCGTATCGCGCGCAGGACCGCGACGCCGTGTGTGCGCCTTATCATCAGTACAAGGTCTGTGGCATGGGGCCGCCGTCATCGGGCGCAACGACGATCTTGCAGATGCTGGGCATGATCGAACGGTTCGACGTGAAAAAACTGGGTCCGGCCAGCCCGGCCGCGTGGCACGTCATCGCCGAAGCCATGCAGCTGGCCTATGCCGATCGCGAGACCTATCTGGGGGATGCCGATTTCGTGCGCGTGCCGGTTCGCGGATTGATCGACCCGCGCTATCTGAAATCGCGATCGGCGATGATTTCGCTGACAACGTCGCTGCCCGCCTATCGCGCCGGAACACCGCCCGGTGCCGCACCGCGCACGGCGGGCCTGTCGTCCGAAGTTCCGGCGACGACTCATTTCGTCGCAGCGGACGGTGCGGGCAACGTGGCCACGATGACGTCGACGATCGAAGGGGCCTTTGGCAGCCAGCTTGTCGCCAACGGGTATTTCCTGAACAACGAACTGACGGATTTCACGTTCACGCCGGTCAGGGACGGCGCCCCCGTCGCCAATGCGGTGGCAGCGGGCAAGCGCCCCCTGTCATCGATGTCACCGACGATCGTGTATGACCGGCGTGGCCGCGCCGTGTTTGCCGTCGGATCAGCGGGCGGCAAGCGCATCATCATGCATGTCATGAAAGCGCTGGTCGGATATATGGACTGGGGCCTGAGCGCGCAGGATGCCATTGCCCTGCCCAACATCTTTTTTGGCGGTCAGGCCCTGCTTGTGGAAAAAGGAACCACGCTCGACGCGATGCAGGCGCCGCTGGCAGCACTCGGGCAGACAGTGGTCGCAAGCGACCTCGGGTCGAAGCTGAACGCGATCGAGCGCACGGCCAAAGGATGGCGCGGTGCCGCCGATCCGCGCAGCCCGGGCACGGCATTGCGCGAATAGGACATCATCGACCCGAAACCGCACCGCCGGCACGGGACAACAGGAGAGACAATGCGCGCGTTCGAACATTTTCCCAATCTCGTGGCGATGTTTTTCGCGCGCGCCGCCGAATATGGCAATGCGCCGTTCCTGTGGCATCGTGCGGACAAGGGCTGGACCTCGCGAAGCTGGACAGAGACCGCGCTGGAAGTGTCAGCGCTGGCGGCGGCGTTGAAACGGCTGGGGATCGCGCGCGGCGACCGGGTGATGCTGGTCAGCGAAAACCGTCCCGAATGGTGCATTGCCGACCTTGCGATCATGGCGGCAGGCGGGGTGACGGTCCCGACCTACACCACCAATACCGAACGCGATCACCTTCATATCCTTCAGGATTCAGGTGCCAGAGCGGTCATCGTCTCATCGGCGAAACTGGCGCGCACGCTTATGCCAGCCGTGATCCGGTCGAGCCAGTGCCGGACCGTCATCGGGATCGAAGACCTGAAAATCGGCCAGTCGGGCGACGTCGCCTTCCACGACTGGGCGACATTGCTGTCGGTTGAAATGGCAGACCCCGCCGCAACGGCTGCAGGCGCCGATTTCAACCGCGAAGACCTCGCATGCATCATCTACACCAGCGGCACCGGTGGCAGCCCGCGCGGCGTGCGCCAACATCACGGCATGATCCTGCACAATGTGGCCGGATGCATCGATATTTTCATCCACGACTTCGGCTGGGGCGACGAAGTGTTCCTGTCGTTCCTGCCGCTCAGCCATGCCTATGAACATTCGGGCGGCCAGTTCTTGCCGATTGGCCTTGGCGGACAGATTTATTATGCCGAAGGACTGGAAAAGCTTGCCGCCAATATCGAGGATGTCCGGCCGACCGTGATGGTCGTCGTTCCGCGCCTGTTCGAAGTGCTGCGTGCGCGGATCGTCAAGACCATCGAGAAGCAGGGCGGGCTTGGCCCCGGTTTGCTGCAACGGGCGCTGTCGCTGGGCGCGAAAGACCTGGGCAAGGGGATATCCTTCTGGGACTGGCCGGTCCATTTCTTTATCAAAAAGACACTGCTGCCCAAGGTTCAGGCCAGATTCGGCGGGCGGATGAAAGCGCTGGTGTCGGGGGGCGCGCCGCTCAACCCCGATATCGGGATATTTTTTCACGCGCTTGGCCTGCCGCTGATGCAGGGCTATGGCCAGACCGAAGCCGGACCGGTGATTTCGTGCAACCGGCCGCGCGCGGGCATCAAGATGGACACGGTCGGTCCGCCGATGAAGGACACCGAGGTGCGCATCGCTGCCGATGGCGAAATTTTGGTGCGCGGCGAACTCGTCATGCACGGATACTGGAACAACCCGGCCGAAACCGCACGCGTGCTGATCGACGGATGGCTCCACACCGGCGATGTCGGGCACCTCGACGACAGGGGGCGGATCGTCATCACTGACCGCAAGAAGGACCTGATCGTCAATGACAAGGGGGACAATGTCGCCCCGCAAAAGGTCGAAGGGATGCTGACCCTGCAACCCGAAATCATTCAGGCAATGGTCGTCGGCGACAAACGGCCGCACCTCGTCGGCCTGATCGTGCCCGATCCCGAATGGCTGATGGAATGGGCGGTCGCCAACGACGTGCCGGTCGATTGCCAGACACTGGCGGACACACCTGCGGTACACCGGGCGCTGATGGCCGCCGTCGACCGGGTGAACGGCGATTTGTCGGTAACGGAAAAAGTACGGCGCATCGCCATCGCCTGCGATCCGTTCACGGTCGACAATGAAATGCTGACCCCGTCGATGAAAATAAGGCGGCACAAGATCAGGGCGGTGTACGGCGCCCGCCTTGATGCGCTTTACGGCGTGTGACGTTGCCTAAAGCTTGATCTGTTTAGAGCGGGATGACATTTGACTGATTCAAAGGGGATTCCCATTGGGTCATTT
>CAXTTJ010000030.1:0-24727 GCA_964247235.1 uncultured Sphingomonadaceae bacterium | reverse complement strand
GTCAAGGGCAGCGACTGGCTCGGCGATCAGGACGCGATCGAATATCTCGTCCGCGAAGCCCCGCAGGCGGTGTACGAACTCGAACATGCCGGGGTCCCCTTCAGCCGCACCGACGAAGGCAAAATCTATCAGCGCCCGTTTGGGGGGATGATGCAGAACATGGGTGCAGGCCCGCCCGCACAGCGCACCTGCGCCGCCGCCGACCGCACCGGGCATGCCATGCTCCATGCGCTGTATCAGCAGAGCCTGAAATATGATGCCGATTTCTATATCGAATATTTTGCGCTCGACCTGATCATGGAAGACGGCGCCAATGGACCTGAATGCCGCGGCGTCATCGCCATGTGCATGGAGGATGGCAGCATTCACCGCTTTCGTTCGCATGCCGTCGTGCTTGCCACGGGCGGCTATGGCAAATGCTGGTTTTCCGCGACCTCGGCGCACACCTGCACTGGCGATGGCGGCGGCATGGTCCTGCGCGCCGGGCTCCCCTTGCAGGACATGGAATTCGTCCAGTTCCATCCGACCGGCATTTACGGCGCGGGCGTCCTCATCACCGAAGGCGCGCGCGGCGAAGGCGGCTATCTGACGAACAGCGAAGGCGAGCGATTCATGGAACGCTATGCGCCGTCGGCCAAGGACCTTGCCAGCCGCGACGTCGTGTCGCGCAGCATGGCCGCCGAAATCCGCGAAGGCCGCGGCGTCGGCCCGCACAAGGACCATATCTACCTCCACCTCGATCATATCGATCCCAAGGTGCTGGCCGAACGGTTGCCGGGGATTACCGAGACTGGCAAGATTTTCGCGGGCGTCGACCTGACGCGCCAGCCGCTGCCCGTCACGCCGACAGTGCATTATAATATGGGTGGGATCCCGTGTAATTATCATGGCGAAGTCGTGACGCTGAAGGATGGCAATCCCGATGCGGTCGTCCCCGGCCTGTTCGCGATCGGCGAAGCGGCGTGCGTCAGCGTCCACGGCGCGAACCGGCTCGGCTCGAACAGCCTGATCGACCTGGTCGTCTTCGGCCGCGCGACGGGCAAGCGGCTGGCTGAAATCATCATCCCCGGCACCGCGCACAAGCCGTTGCCCAAGGGCAGCGAAGAGCTGGCGCTTGGCCGCGTCGACACGTTCCGCCATGCGTCGGGCGCGTCGAAAACAGCGGACATCCGCCTCGACATGCAGCGGACGATGCAGAAGCACGCCGCCGTCTTCCGCGACAATGACCTGCTCGACGAAGGCAAGGTGCTCATCGACAAGGTCGCCGCGCGGATTGGCGATGTCAGCGTGTCGGATCGCAGCATGATCTGGAACACCGACCTTATCGAAACGCTCGAACTCGACAACATGTTGCCGCAAGCCGTGGTGACGATGCACAGCGCCAGCAACCGCCACGAATCGCGCGGCGCACACATGCACGAGAGCTTTCCTGACCGGAACGATGCCGCGTGGATGAAGCACACACTGGTCTGGCGCGACGCAGCGGGGGTGCGGATCGACTACCGCCCGGTGCATGCATATACCCTGACTGACGAGATCGAATATATCAAGCCGAAGGCGCGGGTGTACTGAGCCGCTTTCCCGCGACGGAACCCGCGCCCGCCTGTCCGGTTACCCCTGCTCCCCATAGAGGAGTTTGGATGATGACCATTAAAATGACCGCAGTCGTTCTGGCCACCGCGTCGATCGTGGCGACGGCAGGATTGGCCAGCAGCGCCGGCGCAGCGCGGGGAGGCTGGACAACGATCGGCACGCGTAACGTCAACGGCACTGTCGACCGGGAGACGATCCGTGTCCGGGGCAATGAACGCTATCACGCGCTGCGCATCTGTGCGTCGCATCGTCCGATCCGCATTCTGGGTGCCAATGTCGATTTCGCCAATGGCGGCACGCAGGATCTGAATGCCACGGCAATCCTGTCGGCGGGCGAGTGTTCGCCTGCGATCGATTTGAATGGCCGTGCCCGTGACATCACGCAGGTCCGCATGACCTATGCCAAGTTCCGCATCTTTTCGCGCACACCTGTTCTGATCGTGCAGGCGCGTTAAGCAGAGTGCGGGCTTGCGCACGCCCGCGAGTCGACGCACATGCGGGCAACAGCCAGCGAAAGCGCGACATGACGGACGACATATTCGAACGCGCCAAGGCCCGTGCCGATGACGCTGCGCCCGCACCGGCTGACCGTCCGGTCGCCGCAGCGTTGACGGCATTCGGCTTTGGCCTGTTCGTCGTCGGCCTGTACATCGCAATGCAATGGCTGGGGCTGCGTGACGGGATGGCGTGGGCAGGCGCGGCGGCGGGCTATGCGGCGATTGCCTATGGCGACTGCCACATCGGATGGCAGCGCCATCGCCGCGAATATCATGAGGCACTGGCCGATCTGAAAGAACAGTCGCCGCCGCGATCGGTTCATTGACGGGACCGGGTTTCGTTGTTGCGCCGACCATAAAATAACCTTTTGTTAACCTTTTGCCTTTACCTTTTGTTAACGGCTGAAGCGCGTTTGGTTGCTTTGGACGGACGAGGATTCTGACAGTGAACAACAAGGTGATGATTTGCGTGACGGCTGTATGTGTCGGCGTATCGGGATGCGCACGAACGCCATCACCGCGCGCCGCCGGAGCCAAGGTCGAAGTCGCGTCCCCGACCGACGCATCGTCGCTGCCAGCCGATTGGAAACAGGTTGCGACAACGGCCGATCTTGACCGGATCGGGCGGACCGGTGACGCCTGGGCACAGGGACTGAAAGAGGCGCGCACCCGCCATCATGATGCCGATATCGTGCGTGAAGGGCCATTGCTCGATCCGGCTGCGGCGCTTCCCCGTCCGGCCCCGCCGCCTGGCACCTATCACTGCCGGATCGTCAAGCTGGGCTTTGGCATCACCGGCCGGGGTCGCGCGTTCCAGTCGTTCAAGCCATTCACCTGCTTTCTGTCAGTCGAGGCGTCGCTGCTTGTGTTCATCAAGGCCAACGGCACCGACCTGCCGGCCGGGCGATTGTGGGACGATGGCGATACCCGCCTGGTCTTTCTGGGCGCGATGGCCCGCAGACAGGGAGTCGCCGCCCCTGCCTATAGCACGGACCCGAGCCGCGACCGTAGCGGCGTGGTCGAGCGGGTGGGCGATTTCCGCTGGCGGCTCGTCACCCCGTGGCAGTCAAAGGATGCGCGCATCGAAGTGATGGAGCTGATCCCCGATACGCCACCCCCGCCCGGCGTGCCCGCGCGCTGAGCCGCGAACCACAGATTTCGAGCGGAAGTTCACACTACGTCCCCGTCGAGTCCGTGAACTTCCGCGTCCGCTGTTTCGGCCACGGACAAATCAGTCGTGACGTGCGACAGCGCCACGGCGAAGGCATCGCCCGGATCAGGCAAGGCGGGAAGGGACACGCCGACCGGAAAACTGGCGTAGCGAATGTCACGGTGGCGCAACAGGAACTGAGTCAGCCGTTCGTCATAGCGCCGCCGCTCGCCAATCTGTTCACCCTGAAAAAAGACGGGCGTCGTGACGCCATTCATCGCGCGCGAAAAGGCGGCTTCGGACAGGCGGTGGACCGCATAGTCGAGCGCCACATCCCATGCGTCGCGAAACGCCTGCGCATCGCCACGACGACGCAGCGCGTACGCCGATGACGGCGACCGGCCGACGGCGCGCGCCGCCGCCGCCACACATGCGTTTTCGGCAAGCGCATGAAGGAATAGCCGCTGACACTGCGGCGACCATCCGTCATGCCGCGCACGCCGTGCGACGGGTTCGAATTCAATGAGCGGATGCGATGGCCGGGGAACGGCGCACGACGGCGGGCTGGTGAGGTGTTTGCTATATGTCATCCGGGATATATAACCCATATGGTTATCTGTAGGAAAGCGTTTTTTTCAAATGCCGTCGTTTGGCGTGATGTCCCGGACCGCAGCCCTAGACGCGGCGGGCCGAACATCATAATGACCGTGCCAACCGGCAAACCGGTACCTTGAGTTTACAGGAGATCCAATGCGCAAAGTCTTTTTCGCCGGGCTTTCGCTCGCTGCCTGTCTGCTGTCGACGGCGGCGCATGCCGTACCGGGCCGTTTGCCAACGGGCGTCGTGCCGCTGGCCTATGACATTCATGTCGAACCCGATGCCACCAGGCTGACCTTTGCGGGCAGCGAGACGATTGCGATCAACATCACACTTCCGACAAAGACGATAACACTCAATGCCGCCGACATCGCCATTTCGCGCGTCATGCTCGATGGGACGATCGCAGCGACAGTGACACTCAACCCAGATGCGCAGACAGCGACATTTGCCTTTGCGAAACCGCTGAAGACCGGCACGCACAGCCTGTCGCTCAGCTACACCGGCAAGATATTCCAGTCGGCGACGGGCATTTTCGCCATCGATTACGACAATGTCGACGGCACCAGGGACCGGATGCTGGCGACGCAGTTCGAAGCGCCCGACGCGCGCCGTTTCGCGCCGATGTGGGATGAACCGGGCATCAAGACGCCGTTTACGCTGACTGCGATATCGCCGGCGGGACAGACCGCATTTTCGAACATGCCGGTTGCGTCGAAAACCACCAACGCGGCGGGCAAGACGGTGTGGACGTTCGCACAGACCCCCAGAATGTCGAGCTATCTGCTGTTCCTTGGCATGGGCAATGTCGAACGCAAGACGGTGATGGAAGGCAATGTCGAAATTGGCATCATCACGCGCAAGGGCGTGGTCGACCAGGGGGACTATGCACTGGCCAGTGCGAAACGCATCCTTGCGCATTACAATGATTATTTCGGCACGCCCTATCCCTTGCCAAAGATGGACATGATTGCCGGTCCCGGATCGTCGCAGTTTTTCAGTGCGATGGAAAACTGGGGCGCGATCTTTTATTTCGAACGCATCCTGCTCATCGATCCCAAGCTTGCGACAGAGGGGCATAAGCAGGATATTTTCGGTGTCGTCGCGCATGAAATGGCGCATCAGTGGTTCGGTGACCTCGTCACGATGAAATGGTGGGACGACCTGTGGCTGAATGAAGGGTTCGCGTCGTGGATGGCATCGAAAGCAGGTGATGATCTGAACCCCGAATGGGGTGCGCTCACGCAAAGCCTCGCTTCCGACCGGCAGGGCGCCATCGTGCGCGACGCGCGGGTGACGACGCACCCCATCATCCAGCATGTCGAGACCGTCGATCAGATTTCACAGGCGTTCGACGACATCACCTATCGCAAGGGCGAAGCGGTGATCCGGATGCTCGAAGGGGCGGTCGGCCCCGACAAGTTCCGCGCCGGCGTGCGCAGCTATATGGCGAAATATAAATATTCGAACACAGTGACGGATGATTTGTGGGCCGAAGTGGCCAGGGCATCGGGCACGCCGGTCAAGCCGATGATGGACAGCTTTACCAAGCAGGGCGGGGTGCCGCTGATCCGCGTCGACAAGGCAGCGTGCGTGAACGCTGTCCAGTCGTTCACGATGACGCAGGGACGGTTCGGCCTTGACGCGCCGTCGAAGGCGGCAACGACGTGGCGGGTACCGGTCAATGTCGGGACCAGCGGCGGCAATGCGCCCGACCGGCGGGTCATCGTCAGCGGCGTCAGACCAGTGACAGTGAGCGCCGGGGACTGCGGCATATCCGTCGTCAATCGCGGGCAGAGTGCCTATTTCCGGACGCTGTACCCGGCGGCGTATTTCGACACGCTGCGGGGTCGTTTCGCCGAACTGACGACCGACGATCAGGTTGGCCTTGTCGCCGACAGCTATGGCCTTGCGAACAGCGATGACGCGCCCATCGAACGCTATCTGTCACTGGTGAGCGGCGTGTCGCCCGACGCGTCGCCGCTGGTGTGGAGCGTGATTGCGTCGCAAATGTCGGGCATCGACCGGGTGCTGACCGATGCGCCCGAACAGGCCGCGTTCCGGGTGAAGGCGCGGGCGCTGCTGGCTCCGGTCTTTGCCAAGGTGGGCTGGGCCGAAAAGCCCGGAGAGGCGTCGCTGATCACGCTGCTCCGGGAAGCGCTCATCCCCACGCTCGGCGGGTTCGACGATCCCGCAATGACGGCACAGGCCACCAGCTATGCGCTGCAAAGTTTCAGCGATCCACAGGCCCTGCCAGGATCGATCCGCCTGCCTGCGCTGTCGATCTTTGCCTATACCGCCGACGCGACGCGCTGGGCCATGCTGCATGACAAGGCGCGGACCGAGAACAGCCCGGTTGCAAAGCTGATCTATTATCGCAACCTTGGCGCGGTGCGTGATCCGGCGCTGGCGCAAAAGGCGCTTGACCTGACGCTGACGGATGAAGTGCCTTTGCCGATGCGCGGCAACATCATCCAGTCGGTGGCGGGCGAGCATCCTGCGCTCGCATTCGACTGGGCAGTGGCGCATGCCGACAGGATCAATGCGATGCTCGAAACCAGCACGCGCTCTGCATTCATCGTGTCGCTGCCATCGGGATCGGGCGATCCTGCGGTTGCGGCCCGCGTAACCGCTTATGCCGCAAAGGCACTGGCCGCCGGATCGCGCAAGCCGGCCGAAACGACGGTGTCGCTGATCAATTATCGCGCGGCCCTGCGCAAGCGTCAGGCCGGGGCAATCGGCAAATGGGCTTTGACAAAATAAGGACGGACCATGTTTCTCAAGGGAAAAACCGCGCTCGTCACCGGTTCGACGTCGGGTATCGGCCTTGCTTATGCCAAAGCGCTGGCGGCGGAGGGCGCAAATCTTGTCATCAACGGCTTTGGTGAGGCCGCAGCGATCGAAACCGAACGCGCCGGGCTGGCAGCGATCAGCGGGGCAAAGGCGGTGTACAGCGATGCCGACCTGACCAAAGTCGATGCCATCGAGGCGATGATGAAGACGGTGGCCGACAGCTTTGGCGGCGTCGACATCGTCATCAACAATGCCGGCGTCCAGCATGTGGCGCCCGTCGACGAATTCCCCGTCGACAAATGGAACCTGATCATCGCGCTCAACCTGAACGCTGCGTTTCACACCGTGCGGCTGGCGCTTCCTTATATGAAGCAGAAAAAATGGGGGCGGATCATCGCCACCGCGTCGGCCCATTCGCTGGTCGCGTCGCCCGACAAATCAGCCTATGTCACGGCAAAGCACGGGCTGGCCGGGTTTCACAAGACAGTGGCGCTCGAAACCGCGACCTATGGCATCACCGCCAACTGCATTTCGCCCGGCTATGTCTGGACACCCCTGGTCGAAGGGCAGATTCCCGACACGATGAAAGTGCGCGGGATGACACGCGATCAGGTCATCAACGATGTCCTGCTTGAAAAACAGCCGTCGAAACAATTCGTGACGGTCGAACAGGTCGCAGCGATGGTCGTGTTTTTGTGCCGTGATGAAGCGGCGTCGATCACGGGTGCAAACCTGTCCATCGACGGTGGCTGGACGGCCGCTTAAGTCCGGCCACTAACCCGGCCGCTAGAGCATGATCCGTTCAGGCTGACGCAATCTGTGCTCCTGCGAAAGCAGGAGCGCTGGACGTTTGAGCACTGCTCTCCAGTGTCCAGTGCTCCTGCTTTCGCAGGAGCACAGGAATTGATCTCGCTCTAGGCCCGGCCGACGCATCGGCAGATGGCGGTTTCGAGTTCGGCAATGCCATAAGGTTTTGTCAGGACGACTGCATCGGGCGTGTCACGCGCCATGTCGCCGCCGCTATAACCGCTGGTGATGATATAGGGGATGTTGCGCGCCGACAGCATGGGGACAAGGGCCAGTCCGTCTTCGCCGCCCAGGTTGATGTCAAGCATCACCATATCAAACCCGGTGCCGTTTATGCCGGTGCGGGCACTGGCGACTGTGCTGGCCGTGCCCGCGACAATGCAGCCGATGCTGTCGAGAATATCCTCGGCCAGCATCGCGACAAGCGGTTCATCCTCGATCAGCAGGACACGGATACCGGCGGCAGGGGTCATGCCTGCCTTATTGTCGTTTCACTGCCGTGCACGCAAATATAAACACCCGCCGGATTGCGCCGGCGGGTGTTCATCCTCCCCGGGATGTCGTCTGGCTCTAAAGCACGATCGGTCTTAAGTGAACCCTGTGCTCCTGCGCAGGCAGGAGCCCTGGAGACCGAGAGCCGTGCTCAAAAGTCCAACGCTCCTGCTTTCGCAGGAGCACAGAATTGCTTCAGTCTGAACAGATAAAGCTCTAGCGCCGCTAATCCGCGCCGCGACTCAGCCGAACTGGTTCATCGTATTATGGGCGCCACCAGCTTTCAGGGCCGCGTCCCCGGCAAAATATTCCTTATGATCGTCGCCGATGTCGGACCCGCTCATATTCTGATGACGGACACAGGCAATGCCCTGACGGATTTCCTGACGCTGGACACCGGCGACATAACCGAGCATCCCGGCCTCGCCGAAATACTCTTTGGCCAGAGTGTCGGTCGACAGCGCGGCGGTGTGATAGGTCGGCAGAGTGATGAGGTGGTGGAAAATGCCTGCGCGCTTTGCCCCGTCGGCCTGAAACGTGCGGATGCGCTTGTCCGCCGCAATGCCGAGTTCGGTGTCGTCATACTCCACGCCCATCAGCCTGGCACGATCATAGGCCGAAACGTCAAGCCCTTCGATGACCATGGCGTCATACACCTGTTGTCGGAAATTCAGCGTCCAGTTGAAACTGGGTGAATTATTATAGACAAGCTTTGCATCGGGCACGACGGCGCGGATGCGGTCCATCATCCCGGCGATCTGTTCGACATGCGGTTTTTCGGTTTCAATCCACAGCAGGTCCGCCCCGTTCTGCAAGGATGTGATCGAATCGAGGACGCAGCGATCCTCGCCAGTGCCGGGGCGGAACTGGAACAGGTTCGACGGCAGGCGTTTCGGCCGCATCATCCGGCCATCGCGATTGAGGATGACATCGCCGTTGCGGGCAGTGGCCGAGTCGACTTCCTCGCAATCGAGGAAGCTGTTGTACTGGTCACCGAGATCACCGGGTGCGTTCGACACCGCAATCTGTTTGGTCAGGCCCGCGCCAAGCGAGTCAGTGCGTGTGACGATGATGCCGTTTTCGACACCGAGTTCGAGGAACGCGTAACGACAGGCGCGGATCTTGGCGAGGAAATCTTCATGCGGGACCGTGACTTTGCCGTCCTGATGGCCGCACTGCTTTTCGTCGCTGACCTGATTTTCGATCTGGAGCGCGCAGGCACCCGCTTCGATCATCTTTCTGGCCAGCAGATAGGTTGCCTCGGCATTGCCGAATCCGGCGTCGATGTCAGCGATGATCGGCACGACATGCGTCTGGAAATTGTCGATTTTGTCCTGAACGGCGGCGCGGTCCGCGTCTGTCTTGGCAGTGTCGAGGTCGCGGAACAGCAGGTTCAGTTCGCGCGCATCGGCCTGGCGCAGGAAGGTGTAGAGCTCCTCGATCAGCGCGGGCACGCTCGTCTTTTCATGCATCGACTGGTCGGGGAGCGGGCCGAAATCGGACCGAAGCGCTGCGACCATCCAGCCCGAAAGATAAAGATATTTGCGCTTCGTGGTGCCGAAATGCTTCTTGATCGAAATGATCTTCTGCTGTGCGATGAAGCCGTGCCAGCAGCCGAGCGACTGGGTATAGAGACTGTGGTCGGCATCATAGGCCGCCATGTCTTCGCGCATGATGCCAGCTGTGTAGCGCGCGATGTCGAGACCGGTGAGAAAGCAGTTCTGAAGCCGCATCCGCGCAACGGCCTCTGCGCTGATGCCGTCCCATGTGCCGCCTTTCGAGGCGATGAGCTGGCCAAGGCCAGTGACCTGCGTTTGATATGACATCGGATGCGCCTTTTTGAATTGCCAAGCTGATGGATTAAAAGTCACACAAAAATCCGTAGAAGGCGAGGCGGAACGCTGATTTTTCTTGTGCATCAGTGGATATAATTGAAAAGATATTTGTCATATTGTAAATATCATGACAAGTTACGCCGGATGAAAGATCAGAAAATCTATGCCGGACATATCGTGCGCCGGATCCGTCGCACATCGGGGCTGACGCAAGCGGCCATGGCGGACACACTTGAGGTGTCGCCGTCCTATCTGAACCTGATCGAACGTAACCAGCGGCCGCTGACGGCGCCGCTCATGCTGCGGCTGGCGGACCGTTATGATGTCGATGCGCGGACGCTGACCGGTGCGACGCCGGGCGGCGGGGTGGAGGCGGTGCGGCGGCGGCTGGCCGATCCTGCCTTTGCCGATCTGAACCTTGACAAGGCGGCGATCGAGGAATGGATCAGCTTTGCCCCGGATGCTGCCGAAGCCTTTGCGCGGGCGTTCGACGCGCGCGGAGACACCGGGGCAACGGCGAACGACCCCATCGCCCCGGTCCGCCGCGAGATCGAGCGCTGGCGCAATCATTTCGCCGATCTTGACGCTGCTGCCGAAACGCTGGCGGATGACATGCGGATCGGGTCGGGTGATCTTTACGGAGCGATAGCCGAACGGTTGCGGGTCACGCACCAGCTGTCGATCCGCATCCTGCCGGTCGATGTGATGCCGGTCGCGCTGCGGCGGCTCGACTTGCATGCGCGTCAGGTGCAATTGTCCGAACTGCTCGATCCGGCGAGCCGGACGTTTGCGGCGGCATTCCAGCTCGGGCAGATCGAGGCGAAGGCCGAAATCGACGCACTGGTCAGAGGCGCCGGTTTCACCGACCGGTCGTCCGAACGCCTGTATCGCCGTCATCTGACCAGCTATTTCGCGGCGGCGCTGATGATGCCGTACGCGCGGTTCGTGCGGGCGTGCGAGGCGACGGGTTATGATATCGAGCTTTTGCAGCGACGTTTCGGGGCAGGGTTCGAACAGGTCGCGCACCGGCTGACGACGTTGCAGCGGGTCGGTGCACGCGGATTGCCATTCTTCATGATCCGCATCGACCGCGCTGGACAAAGTTCGAAGCGTTATGCCGGGGCGAGCGGGTCCCCGCTGGTCGAAGCCGACGGGCGCTGTCCGCTGTGGCAGCTGCACAGTGCATTCGACCGGCCCGGTGGCCTGGTGCGGCAGCTGGTCGCGCTGGAGGATGGCACCCGCTGGTTCACCCTGGCCCGCACGGTTTCGCCGCAGGGCGGGCGAATCGGACAGATTCGTGCGCAGTTTTCGGTCGGCATCGGCATCGATGCGCGCTTTGCCGATCCGCTGGCGGCCACCCGCGGATTTGACCTGACGCACGGTGAAGCGACGCCCGTCGGCCTCGGCTGCCGGGCCTGCACCCGCCCCGATTGCCCGCAACGCGCCGCGCCACCGGCATCACGCCCGCTGGTCTTCAACGAACGCGAACGCGGGGTCAGCCCGTTCGTGTTTGCAGGGGATTGAGGGGCTGTGCCGGTTTGGCACAGCCCCGCCCTTGCCTGCTGTCATATACCCCAAATGGGGCGTTGCGCTGACTTCTTAATTAGCTAAGGGCTTTTGAACAGGTGATTTATTTGCTGTTTACCAATGAACCGGGGGAATTCGAAAATGCGTTTTGTTTCACATATCGGCGCGGCTGCGCTGGCGTGGTTCTTTGCCGGTACAGCGCAGGCGACGGTGACTGTCTATACCAGCCAGAGCGCGTTCAGCGCCGCGACGACGGTGACGAACAATGCGACGTTCGAGGGCGTTCCGACGGGTCGTCTGGCGAGTCCGGTGTTCATTCAGGACGGTATCAAAATCACGTCGATTGCGGGCGGCCACCCGACCCACACGCTCTATATCGTTCCGTCGGGCAGCACCTTGGTGACGCCCGTGCCGACCAACGCCGTGATGTCGGGCGATGGCGACGAGAATTTCGATATTCGCTTGTATTCGGGAAGCACATTCGGCTCCATCGGTTTTGATGTGTACTCAAATGTTTATGGTCCGCGCACGCTGTCGCTTTATGGCACGGGCGGCGGCTTGATCGGCACCTATACAGCGACGCAAGCGACGAATTCGCTGGGATTCTTCGGCCTCGTTTCGACGACGGCAATTGCTTATATCACGACAAGTGTCGATCGCGGGTGGATTCAGAATACGGCGATCGACAATGTGCAGATTGGTTTGCTTGATGCCACGCCGGGCGCCGTGCCCGAGCCGAGCGTGTGGATGATGATGATGATTGGTTTCGGGCTGGTGGGTGCATCGCTGCGTCGCCGGACCGGACGGACCGTTCCGCGGCTGGCCTGACGCACCCGCCGCAATCGGGGGTCAGAAGCTCATAGCGTCGTAAACCCGCGACAAGTCGCCGTTCCAGTCGCCATGAAAATGGTCGAGCAGGCGTTGTGCGGGCACTTTGCCGCTGGCGACGATTTCGTGGAGCGGATTGAGGAAGCTCTGTTCGCTGTCGCCAACGCCGTTCAGCCGGGCGCGCGATTTGAGGCCCGCATCGGCGATGTCCAGCACGTCCTTTGCCAGCGCGTGAAGCGACCGGCCGTCAGGCGCGATGGAATCGAGGGCAAGGCGTGGCACTTCGTCGCGCAGGCGTTGCTGATCGTCGATCGTCCAGTGCTTGACGATGTCCCACGCCGCGTCGAGCGCGGTCTGATCATACAGGATGCCGACCCAGAATGCCGGGAGCGCGCAGATGGTGCTCCACGGCCCGCCATCGGCGCCGCGCATTTCGAGGAATGATTTCAACCGGACTTCGGGAAAAGCCGTCGAGAGATGGTCGACCCAGTCGCTGACCTTTGGCTTTTCACCCGGAAGGATCGCAAGCTTGCCGTCGATGAAATCGCGGAAACTGAGCCCTGCGGCATCGAGATAGCCGCCATGCCGGAACGCAAAATACATCGGTACGTCAAGCATGTAATCGGCATAACGTTCATAGCCGAACCCGTCGTCGAACACGAACGGCAGCATGCCGGTACGGTGCGGATCGGTGTCGGTCCAGATATGGCTGCGGTAGGACAGATATCCGTTGGGTTTCCCTTCCAGAAAGGGGGAGTTGGCGAACAAGGCCGTCGCCAGCGGCTGCAACGCGAGCGACACGCGGAATTTCTTCACCATGTCGGCTTCGGACGAATAGTCGAGGTTGGTCTGGATGGTGCAGGTGCGCAGCATCATGTCGAGGCCCATGCCGCCGACGCGCGGCATATGGTCCAGCATGATCTTGTACCGCCCCTTTGGCATGACCGGAAGGTCGGCGCGCGTCTTGTCGGGCCACAGGCCAAGCCCCAGAAAGCCGAGGCCGAGCATCGTGCCCACCTCTTTCACCTGTTTCAGGTGCCGCCCCGTTTCGGCGCAGGTCTGGTGCAGATTTTCAAGCGGCGCCCCCGACAGTTCGAACTGACCCGCAGGTTCAAGGCTGACACTGCCGTCGGGTCCGGACAGGGCGATGATCGTTTCGCCTTCATACACCGGTTCCCAGCCATAGCGCGTCAGCCCGATGAGCAATGTGTGGATGCCGCCTTTTTCCTCATAGGACGGTGCGTGGTGATCGTTGATGCGGTACACGAATTTTTCATGTTCGGTGCCGATGCGCCAGGCATGTTCCGGTTTTTCGCCACGCGCGAAAACGCCGATCAGGTCGGCTTTGCTTTCGATGACGGGATCTGTTGCCCCCGAAGCCGTGCGCGTGCTCATGGCTATGCCCTAGACGCGGCGATTGTGGCAATCCAGTGGCAATGTGAAACGATCAGGGGTTCAGCGCCATCCACACGGACACGGCCGCAACCGCAGCGGTGTCGGCGCGCAGGATGCGGGGGCCGAGTGACACCGCAACCGCACCCGGCGTTGCCTTTATCGCGGCGCGTTCGCGGTCGTCGAAGCCACCTTCGGGGCCGACAAGAATTGCCGCAGGCCCGGGGTTTGCGGCGACAGCGCGGGCAAAAACCTGTCCCCCGTCCTCGTCTGCGAAAAACAATTGCCTGTCGTTCAGAGTTGGCAACCAGTCGGTCAGGCTGACTTGCGGCATGATGTCGGGAAGGGCCGTGCGCCCGCATTGTTCGGCCGCCTCGATCATATGACTGCGCAGGCGGTCGCCCTTCACCTTGTCGACTACGGCGCGGCGGGTCAGCACGGGAACAAAGCGCGCGACGCCCAATTCGCATGCTTTTTCGGCAACCCAGGCATAGCGTGCGCGGCGGATGGGGGCCGCGGCGAGCCACAGATCGGGCACGGATTCGCGCGGGCGGAGGTGGGCGACAAGCCGTAGCATCAGGTCGCGTCGGGCGCATGTCCGCACTTCGGCACGCCATTCGCCGCCGATGTCGTCGAACAGAATGAGCTGCGTGCCGATGGTCACGCGCATGACCGCCATCAGATAATGGGCCTGTGCGCCGTCGATGCGGATTTCGGACAGACCGGACAGTGGCGTGTCGACAAACAGGCGGATGCTGGTTTCGGCCGGGGTTTCGGGTGGCCATGCGGGGGTTACGGGCATGTCCCCCCTATAAACCGACTTGCCTGAGCTTGTCGAAGGCCGGCCCTTGCTTTCTTGCTGCCGTCCAAAGAAAGACGACCCTTCGACACGCTCAGGGCGAACGGATTTTGCTGGAGACCACACCCGATATCGAATTGCGCGGGTTCGTCCGCTGGCTCCCGGCGCGAGCCAGACCCTTTGCCTTGCTCGCGCGGTTCGACCGGCCGATCGGCTGGTGGCTGCTGTTCTGGCCGGGTGCATGGGGCGTGCTGCTGGCCGGAGGGCTGACGACGCACGCGCCGCTGATCGCATGGCTGCTGGCGGGCAGCATCGCGATGCGCGGGGCGGGGTGCGTGTATAATGACATCGTCGACCGCGACCTTGACGCGCAGGTCGCGCGGACACGAAGCCGGCCGCTGGTCAGTGGTGCGGTGACGCCGATGGCGGCGTGGGTGTGGCTGGTGGGTTTGTGCCTGATCGGGCTGGTCGTCCTGCTTCAGCTGCCGGCGCTGGCGCAGATCATGGCGCTGGCGAGCCTGCTTCCGGTGGCGGCCTATCCGTTCATGAAACGCATCACCTGGTGGCCACAGGCGTGGCTGGGGATCGTGTTTTCGTGGGCGTTGCCCGTCGGGTGGACGGCGGTCACCGGTAAGTTCGCCCTGCCGATGATCCTGCTTTATGCGGGCAGCATCGCGTGGGTCATCGGCTATGACACGATTTATGCGATGCAGGACCGCGAGGATGACGCGCTGATCGGGGTGCGGTCGTCGGCGCTGCGGATGGGGTCGCGGGTGCGCGGCGGTGTGGCGCTGTTTTATGGAGGCGCCCTGTCGTTATGGGCTGTTGCGATCTGGCAGGTGCGGCCCGATCGGTTCGCGATTGCGGCCTTGGTGCCGGTTGCCATGCATCTGATGTGGCAGGTGGTCACGCTCGACGCATCGGATGGTCATGATGCCCTGGCCAAATTCCGGTCAAATCGTTTCGCCGGTCTGCTGATGGCGCTTGCCTGTGCAGTTGTGGGAACCGCCAGCCTTCCCTAAAGCACGGGCGATGCTGACTGCTGACAATGCCCTTGACCGTACGTCCGACCTGATTGCCCGTGCCATGCGCAACGGGGCCGACGCCGCCGACGCGGTCTATGGGGGCAGCATGTCGCGCGATGTGTCAGTGCGGCTCGGCGTGCTTGAAGATGTCGGACGTTCGGAAAGCGCCGAAATCGGCCTGCGTGTTTTTGTCGGGCAGCGGTCGGCGACTGCATCGACATCGGATTTCTCGCCACAGGCCATCGCGACACTTGTCGAGCGCACCGTGGCGATGGCGCGTCTGGCCCCCGAAGACCGGTTTGCCGGCCTTGCCCCCGATGACCTGCTGGCGCGCGGACCATTTCCATCATTCGATGCCGATGATGATCAGGATGTTGCGCCGCAAGAGCTGAAAATACGGGCGCTTGCCGCAGAAGAGGCAGCGCTGGCCGTGCCGGGCGTGTCAAACAGCCAGGGCGGCAGCGCAAGCGTTGGCCACGGTGTCAGCGCGATTGTGACGAGTGCGGGCTTTGCGGGTACAACGCGGGGCAGCAGCCACAGCATTTCCGCCAGTGTCCTTGCCGGTGAAGGCGACGCGATGCAGCGTGACTATGCCTATCATTCGGTGCGGCACCTGAGCGATCTTGACGATGCCGCCGTGATCGGTCGCGAGGCGGGGCGGCGCGCCGTCGCACGCATGAATCCGGTCCGGCTCAAAAGCGGAGCGATGACAATCGTCTTTGATCCGCGTGTCGGGCCGTCACTGCTGGGCGCGCTGATCGGGGCGATTTCGGGCGGCGGGATCGCACGCAAGACGAGCTTTCTGCTCGATGCGCTGGGCACGCAGATTTTCGACACGAGCGTCTCGATCATCGACGATCCCTGGCTGCCGCGCGGGTTCCGCAGCAAGGCATTCGATGGCGAAGGGCTTGCGACAAAACCGGTGACGATCATCGATCAGGGCATATTGACCGGCTGGATCGCTGAAACCGCATCGGCACGGCAGATCGGGATTGCACCGACGGGCCACGCCGCGCGCGGCATATCAGGCGCGCCGGGCGCGAGCGCGACGAACCTGCGCATGGCAGCGGGCGATGTGACGCCCGCCGCGCTCATGGCTGATATCGCCGACGGGGTCTATGTCACCGAGCTGATCGGCATGGGCGTCAACGGCCTGACCGGCGATTACAGCCGTGGCGCATCGGGTTTGCGGATCGTGAATGGCGCATTGGCGGGCCCGGTGTCCGAAATCACGATTGCCGGCAATCTGAAGGATATGTTCCGGGCCATTATTCCGGCAAACGACCTGACGCTGCGTTACACGACCAACACGCCGACGCTGCGCATTGATGGCATGACGCTGGCGGGTGAGTGACCTGCTGTCCCGGGTCAGCGCGGTGGCGCGTGCCGCCGGTGCGATGGCGATGTCGCGGTGGCGCGGCGAATTTGCGACGTGGGACAAGGTGCCGGGGCATGTGGTGTGCGACATCGATCTGGCCGCCAATGACATGCTGCGCGCAGCGTTGCGCGATCTTGACCCCGAAGCGGGCTGGCTGTCCGAAGAAACCGCCGACAATGCAGAGCGGCTGATGCGCAGCCGCGTCTGGGTGGTCGATCCCATCGACGGCACGCGTGATTTCGTGCGCGGGCGGCCGGGGTGGTGCGTGTCAGTGGCACTGGTCGAAGGCGGCCGTGCGGTGCTCGGTGTGCTCGATGCCCCGGCGCGCGACGAACATTGGTCGGCAGAAGCGGGCAAGGGGGCGACGCGCAATGGCGCTGCCTTGCGTGCCAGTGACCGGGCGGTACTGGCGGGCGCGCGTGTTCCCGCAGACTGGCTGCCCGACGTGGATGCGGACCTGACTGCGGTTTTCAAACCCAATTCGATTGCGCTGCGCATTGCGATGGTGGCAAGCGATGAGGCCGATCTGCTTGCCGCGCTGCGCTGGGGCCATGAGTGGGACATTGCCGCCGCGACGCTGATCGCGCAGGAAGCGGGGGCGATCGTGACGGACGCGCGCGGACAGACACTGCGGTTCAATTCGACGAAGGGCGAAATGTTCGGCGTGCTGGCCACGGCGCCCGGCATCCACGCGGCGGCAATTGACCGGCTGGCGGCGCGCGCAAGGCTGGCCGTGGCGCGATAAAAAAGGCAGACATGGCCCTCTGTTACGGGGTCGCCGATCATCGGACGCGCATGCCTTACCCCTCCCGGTGATAGGGGTGCCCGGCGATGATTGTCGTCGCCCGGTAAAGCTGTTCGCATAGCATCGCGCGCACGAGCAGATGTGGCCAGGTCATCGCGCCGAAGCTCCAGACAAGATCAGCGGATGCGCGTTCTGCGGCGCTCAGCCCGTCCGCCGCGCCGATCAGGAAGCGCGCCTCGCGCACGCCGCTGTCGCGCCAGCGTTCGAGCACGCTGGCAAAGGCGGTCGATCCCATCGTCACCCCGGTTTCGTCGAGCGCGATGATCCTGACAGGCGCGGACAGGGCGGCACTGGTCCCGCCGACCTCTGGCAGTTCGGTGATCGCGAACGGCCAAGTGATCCGCTGCGCATAGCGTGCGACCAGATCGGCTTCGGGGGTGCGCGCTATCTTGCCGCGCGCGACGATGTGGAGCTTCACCTAGTGCGTGGTGGGGGAAGCAGGCGCTTCGCCGAACGCCCACATCCGTTCGAGATTATAGAAGCTGCGCACTTCGGGGCGGAACAGGTGGACGATGATGTCACCGGCATCGATCAACACCCAGTCGGCACCGGGCAACCCTTCGATCCGTGCCGACCGCCCGGTCATGTCCTTGATCTTCTGGGCAAGTTTCATGGCCATCGATGCCACCTGCCGGGTCGATTTTCCCGAGGCGATGACCATGTGATCGGCAATCGACGATTTGCCGGCGAGCGGGATTGATACCGCGTCGACCGCCTGATCATCATCCAGCGATTTCATGATCATGCTATGCAGCGCCTCGACCGGGTCGGCGGCAGTGGCAGGAACAGGGGCGCTTTGCGTGGCAGTGGCGGGCAAGGACAGTCCTTCAGTCATCATGCGGTCTGGTCATCCGCGGATATGGGGTGGGAAACCGGCGATACCAGTCGGGATCGTCGCGGCGGATCGCCGTGGCGGAGCTGTGATCGGGGCGGAAGTGCAGGAGCACGAGCGCCGGCGGTCTCCACATCGTCCATTGTTTCATGCTGGTCGCGGGTCGGACGAATCGCCGCAGCCATGCCGTCCCGGGAGTCGTGACGGTGAAGCTGTCATAGCCCGGACGCGCAACGACCGCAATCGGAACGCACCGGGCGATACGCCGCCAGTCGCGCCAGCGGTGAAACTGACCGAGATTGTCCGCACCCATGATCCACACGAAGCGCCGTTTGGGATAACGGCGAATCAGTCTGGTCAGCGTATCGGCAGTAAAGCGCGTGCCCATTTTCGTTTCCAGGTCGGACGCCGTGATGATGCTGCGCCGCGCCATTTTGCGCGCCGACGCGAGGCGGGCGGGGAGGGGGGCCATCCCCTCGACAGGTTTCAGCGGATTGGCCGGAGACACGAGCCACCAGATCGCGTCAAGCCCCAGTGCGTCGGCGACGAACAGGCTGATCCGCCGATGCCCGCGATGCGCCGGATTGAACGATCCGCCAAGGATGCCGGTCGGGGTCAAAGTGGCGGCTTCCAGTCTTCGCGGGCGTGGCGAAGGCGAAGAATCTCGACGGTTGTCGCAGTAACCTGATAAAAAATCTTGTAATCAGTACCCTTTACCCTCCATTTGCGCTCCCCGTCATTTCCAACGACTTGGCCAATTCCAGGATGTTCGGCAATGAAGCGACCTGCAGCGATGGCCGAAGAGCCGACACGTTCGGCAAATTCAGGGGCAACGTGTTCAAACCAGTCGTCAATGTCGGCCAAATCTTGAAGAGCTTGGTCAGCCCAGATAATGGCCTTCATTCAGCTGCGATCCGGTCAGGCCTGTTCGCCCTTCTTGCTTCCCACCATGTTTCGACTTCTTCCTGCGTATGCGTGCGACCCGCCTGAATGTCGTCGATCCCGACTTGCAGGAACGCATCAAACGCAATCTGCTCGCGCGCTGCCGCGTCAATTAGTCTAGCAACAATCCAGGCTCGGCTTCGCTCACGTTTCGTTGCCAGCGCATCGATCATTGTAAGCAATTCATCGCTAACGCGCGCGGTCACTACATTTGTCATCACAACCAAATATCACTTGTATACAAATGATTCAAGGGCGCACCTGCCCCGTCCCGCGCACCAGCCATTTATAGGTCGTCAGCGCTTCGAGCGCGACCGGGCCACGGGCGTGGAGGCGACCCGTCGCGATGCCGATTTCGGCGCCCAGACCGAATTCGCCGCCGTCGGCAAATTGCGAGGATGCGTTCCACATGACGATCGCCGAATCGACGGCATTCAGGAAGGTTTCCGCTTTTGCCGCATCCTGCGTGATGATGGCATCGGTATGGTGCGAGGCGTGTGCGGCGATGTGCGCAAGCGCGCCGTCGAGGCCGTCCACGATGCGGACGGCGCAGACTGGTTCGAGATATTCGGTGTCCCAGTCTTCGGGTCGGGCCGGGCGGACGCGCGGGTCCAGTGCGCAGGCCCCGGCATCGCCGCGCAGTTCACAGCCGCTGTCGGCCAGCGCGCGAACCACGCTTTGCGCTTCGTCAAAATCGCGGTCGATCAGCAAGGTTTCCATCGCGCCGCAAATGCCCGGGCGGCGCATTTTCGCGTTGACCGCAATTGTCCGCGCCATGCCGGGGTCGGCAGCGGCGTCGACATATGTGTGGTTGACCCCGTCAAGATGCGCGAGGACGGGCACGCGCGCATCGGCCTGCACCCGTGCGACAAGCGCCTTGCCGCCGCGCGGGACGATCACGTCGATCCGGCCATGCGCGGCGAGCATCGCGCCGACGACGGCACGATCGGTCGTGGGGACGAGCTGAATGGCGTCGGCGGGCACGCCCTTAGATGACAGGCCTGCGACAAGCGCTGCGTGGATCGCCTTGCTCGTGTGCATCGCTTCGGAGCCGCCGCGCAGGATTGCGGCGTTGCCCGACATCACGCAGAGCGCGCCTGCATCCGCCGTCACATTGGGGCGGCTCTCATAAATAATGCCGATGACACCAAGCGGCACACGGATCCGCGAAAGTTTCAGGCCGTTGGGGCGTTCGGACTGGTCGATGACGGCCCCGACCGGATCGGGCAGGGCCGCGACCGCGTCGATTCCGGCAGCGATTGCATCGACGCGCGCGGCATCAACCGTCAGGCGGTCGATCATCGCCGCCGCCATGCCCCCGGCCTTTGCCGCCGCCACGTCGATGGCGTTGGCGGCAAGGACATCGGCGGTTGTCGCACGCAACTGTGCGGCTGCTGCGACAAGTGCTGCCGATTTCTGTGCCGTTGCCATTTGGGCAAGCTGTTGCGAGGCCATGCGTGCGCGTGCCGCCATGTCCGCGATCATGTCGTCGACCATCGTCACCGGAGCCATCAGAAATCGACCTTGTCATATTCGGCAGGGGGCGCGATCACGCCCATCCGTTCGGCGAGCAGCGGCCGGAAACTGGGCCGCGATTTCAGGCCCGAATACCAGTTGCGCGTCTGTTCATGCGCGCGCCAGTCGATTCCGCCCAGATAGTCCGCAACCGAAATATGCGCCGCCGCCGTCAGATCGGCGAGGCTGAGCGTTGCGCCGCCGAGCCAGTTGCGATGATCGAGCAGATAATCGGCATAGTCGAGCATGGCATTGGCAGCCTTCATCGCTTCACGCAGCGCCGTGGTGTCGGGCGTCGCCCGGTGGACGATGCGTTTGAGCATCCGTTCCATCATCAGTGGTCCGACGACGGCGGCATGAAACTGTTCGTCGAACCACGCCGACAACCGGCGGATTTCGGCGCGATTGATCGCGGTGCCCGAAATCATCGGCGCCTGTTCGACGGTTTCTTCGAAATATTCGCAGATCGCGACCGAGTTGATCAGCGTGATGGCCTTTTCGCTTTCGACCAGAACCGGTGTCTGTCCCGCCGGATTCAGATCGACGAATTCGTCGCGCCGTTCCCACGGATGTTCGCGGACCAGTTCATAACCGATCCCTTTTTCGCCCATCAGCAGACGGACTTTGCGCGAAAAGGGACAGAGCGGAAATTGATGGAGCAGCCACATGACTTTTGCTTAGGCGAACAATCGCGCGGACGAAAGCATGTGCATAGGATTTACCATTCACGCTGGTTTATAGCGTGGCCATGGCACGGCTGATCCTGTTCAACAAACCTTATGGTGTCCTTTCGCAGTTCACGGATGCACGATCGCCGTCGCCGCGCCCCACCTTGTCGGATTTCATTGCCATGCCGGGCGTGTATCCGGCCGGGCGGCTCGACCTGGACAGCGAGGGGCTGATGCTGCTGACTGACGATGGCAGCGTGCAGGCGCGGATCGCGGACCCGACGCACAAGATGGCAAAGACATATCTGGTGCAGGTCGAAGGCGATGCTGGGCCGGCGGCACTGGCGGCGTTGCGGACGGGCGTACGGTTGAAGGACGGGATGACACTGCCCGCCGACGCCGTGCGGATTGACGCCCCGCAGCTCTGGCCGCGGGTGCCCGCCATCCGCGTGCGGCAAAGCATTCCCGATTGCTGGGTGCGCCTGACGATCCGCGAAGGCCGCAACCGGCAGGTGCGGCGGATGACGGCGGCGGTCGGGCATCCGACGTTACGGCTGGTGCGCTGGGGGATCGGAGACTGGACGGTCGAAGGGCTGGCAGTGGGCGCGTGGCGGAGTCTTAGAGCGTGATCTGTTCAGACTGACGCAATCTTGTGCTCCTGCGAAAGCAGGAGCGTTGGACGTTTGAGCACGGCTCTCCAGTGTCCAAGGCTCCTGCTTTCGCAGGAGCACAGGAGTCACTTAAAACCGGTCTTGCCCTAGAGACAGTCATCCGTCCTGAACGCGACGGCGCCCCGACGGATCAGGCGGGCAAGGATGGTCATCATGGGTTCGGAGTCGATCAGGACGGGCACGACCGTGAAACGATCCTGTGCGCAAAGCTGTGCGGCAAAGACGGCCGCTGCCCCCGCGCATTCAAAACAGTCCCCATCGACGAACAGCAACAGGTCGGCGGACCGCCGCACGAAGGAAAAGCGGCTGGCGGGATTGCGGTGCAAGACTTCACCGGCTGCAAGGCGCATGCGCAATTCATCCGCCGCCATGGCCGTGTCGGGCGCCCAGTCGACCTCAGGATATTTGGCAGTGCTGTTATATTCGCCGAACCAGCGGGCAAAGGCGTCGCGGTCGGTGAGCTTTTCGAGGATCATCGCGTGCAAACGGGCCAGCGCGGTGGCTGTGATTTCGCCGGGGTTGGCCTGCGCCGTCAACCCCGCATCGGCATAACGGTCATCATCGTCCAGTCCGGCGAGCAGATGATCGGCATAATGCGCGATCAGCTCGCTGCGGCCGGGCGCGCGGAAGCCGATCGAATAGGTCATGCAATCATCGCCGACCGCAACGCCGTTATGTGCGAACCGCGGCGGCAGATAGAGCATGTCGCCGGGTTCGAGGAGCCATTCGTCTACGGGTTCGAAATCGGCGAGCAGGCGCAGATCGTCATGCGGCAGCAATTCGGTGTCATCGTCGCACAGTGCGCCGACCTGCCACCGCCGCGTGCCCAGCCCCTGCACCAGGAACACATCATACTGATCGAAATGCGGCCCGACACCGCCGCCGTCGCTGGCGTAACTGACCATGACATCGTCGATCCGCCAGTTGGGAATGAAGCGGAACGGCGCGATTAGCGCGGCAACGTCCGGGACGTGATGATCGACCGCCTGAACAAGGAGCGTCCACGGCGCTTTGCCAAGCGTGCCGAAACGCCGTTCGGGAATGGGACCGGGTTCGACGCGCCAGTCATCACGCGCTTTCATGATCAGCCGTGATTCGACATCATCTTCGCAGGCAAGGCCCGCCAGTGCATCGGGATCGACCGGATTGGTCCACGCGCGCCACGGATTGCGGATCAGCAGCGGCTTTTTCTGCCAAGCCTCTCGCAGGAAGGCATCGACATTGAAACGGGTGAATGCGTTCGCGATGATCCTGTCCCCCGGCATATGGATGGTCCGGGCCACATATGAAAAAGGTTGCCGGACCCGCAGGTCCGGCAACCCCTAACATGGTCAGCGGCCGGAGATAAATCTCTAGCCCGGGAGACCATGGTCAGCCGGGAAAGTCCCTAGCCGCGCATCCCCCGAACGAAATTACCCGACCCCTGTGCTGAACCATGAGACATCGGATCACCTCCTTTCGCTAGTTGATAAGACGTGCCCTGCGTTGGACACGGGCGGATCATGAGTCATTCCCCGGCCGCGATCAAGCCTTAAGCAAAATTTATTTTATCGCCGGTGCGCCGGTCGAGGAACGGGGCAGCAGGCTTTGCTCAGCCCCGGCAATCCTCGACCACACGCGTGAATTCGGGCCAGACCGGCAGGATCAGGTCGGGGGCGCCGTCAAGACCGATCAGCATGCGGCCGCGGCTGAAGGCCATGCTGTCGAGTTGCGGGTCGCGCGCGGCAAGCTCTGCGGCGACATAGGGCGGCTGGCCACCGGTGGGCGTGGCTTCATAACCGGTGGCGCCTGTCGTCGAACGCAGCGTCATCCGTGCAGCCAGAGTGCCCGCCCGAGAGACAAAAATATGCGACCCGGCGCTGTCGCAACGGATCAGGAACAGCGCGTCGCTGCCCGCCTGTCCGAACATCGCGACGCTGCCGCGTGCATCGCGGGCATAGGTCCAGGCACCAGGCGCAGGCGCTCGGTCGCTCCACGTCGCAGCGGGCGGTGAGGGCGGTGTTGGCGCAGGCCGGGCGACCTGCGGGGCGGGACGCGTCGGGGGCGGGGATACCGGCGGCCGGACACAGGCGGACATGGCCAAAGGCGCGAGCAGGATCAGCCGGTGCGTCATGCGGTGCATAAGGTTGGTCGGGCGCATCCGTGCGTCCTAGGCCATCCGCTGCTTGGCAGCAAAGCCCTTTGTCGCATATGCCCCGCTGATGGCCATTGACACCGACCGTCTGAAATCGATCGTTGCGGGATCAGCAGGCAATCTGGTCGAATGGTATGACTGGTTCGCCTATGCGACGTTCAGCATTTATTTTGCGCCGCTGTTTTTCCCCAAGGGCGATCTGACCGCGCAATTGCTCAACACCGCCGCGATTTTCGCCGCCGGGTTCCTGATGCGGCCGATCGGCGCATGGGTCATGGGCATTTATGGCGACCGGCACGGGCGCAAGGCGGGGCTGACACTGTCGGTGGTGCTGATGGCAGCGGGGTCGCTGATGATCGCCTGTGCGCCGACCTATGCGCAGGCTGGCGTCGCGGCGCCCGTGCTGCTGGTGATCGCGCGGATGATCCAGGGGCTGTCGGTCGGCGG
>CAXTTJ010000029.1:0-25978 GCA_964247235.1 uncultured Sphingomonadaceae bacterium | reverse complement strand
GCGGCCCGACAATGTCATCATGTGCGACCGGTCAGGCGTCATCTATCAGGGCCGCACCGAAAGCATGGACCAGTGGAAATCGGCCCATGCCGCCAAGACCGAGCGGCGGACGCTTGAGGACGCGCTCGACGGTGCGGACGTGTTTCTCGGGCTTTCCGCCAAGGATGCGCTGACCCCGGCGTTCCTGAAGAAAATGGCGGCCGAACCGATCATTTTTGCAATGGCCAATCCCGACCCTGAAATTACCCCGCCAGCGGCCAAGGCGGTGCGCCCTGACTGCATCGTCGCCACAGGGCGGTCGGACTATCCGAACCAGGTCAACAATGTCCTGGGCTTTCCCTTCATTTTCCGCGGCGCGCTCGATGTTCGCGCGACCGCGATCAACGAGGAAATGAAAATCGCAGCAGCGCACGCCATTGCCGCGCTTGCCCGCGAACAGGTCGCCGAGGAAGTGGCCGTGGCCTATGGCGGGCGCGTGTCGAATTTCGGGCGCGATTATATCATCCCGGCGCCGTTCGACCCGCGCCTGATGGAAGTCGTGTCGTCGGCGGTGGCGCAGGCGGCAATGGATTCGGGCGTGGCGACGCGGCCGATCCTCGACATGGATGCCTATCGCCAGACGCTGCGCAGCCGCCTCAATCCGACCAATTCGGTGCTCAGCCTTGCCTATGAAGGGGCGCGGGCACAGCCGCAGCGCGTCGTGTTTGCCGAGGGCGAGGAAGAAGTCGTCCTGCGCGCCGCAATCGCGTTCAAGGACGGCGGCTACGGCATCCCCGTGCTTGTCGGGCGCGACGATGTTCCCGAACGGCTGCGCGCGCTGGGCGCGGGCAATCCGGACAGCTTCGAAGTCCACAACAGCCGCAACTCACCGCTCGTCCCCGCGATGATCGACAAGCTGTACGAACGGTTGCAGCGACGCGGCTATCTGCGCCGCGAATGCGAACGGATGGTCAATCAGGACCGCAATATCTTTGCCGCGCTGATGCTCAAGATGGGTGAGGCCGATGCGATGATCACCGGCACCACCCGGACCTATGCCCAGTCGATGCGCGACATCCGCCGTGTCCTCGACCCGGCCGAAGGGCAGACGCCGTTCGGTATTCATGTCCTGGTGGGGCAGACGCACACGGTGTTCATGGCCGACACCACAGTGAACGAGCGGCCAAGCGCCGTCGAACTGGCCGATATCGCGATCGGAACAGCGGCAGTGGCGCGGCGGATGGGGCATGAACCGCGCGTCGCGTTCCTCAGTTACTCGACATTTGGCAACCCGTCGGGCAACTGGCTCGCGCCGTTGCGTGAGGCCGTGGCGATCCTGGAGGCGCGCGGCGTCGGGTTCGAGTTCGAAGGCGAAATGGCACCCGATGTCGCGCTTAACCCGCATGTCATGGCGAATTACCCGTTCAGCCGCCTGTCCGGCCCCGCCAATGTCCTGATCATGCCCGGCCTGCAATCGGCGAACCTGAGTGCCAAATTGCTGCGTGAGCTTGGCGGCGATGCAGTGATCGGCCCCATGCTGATCGGCATGGAAAAGCCGGTGCAGGTGGCAACAATGGGATCGACCGCAAGCGAGCTGGTCACACTGGCGGTGCTGGCGGCGGGCGGGGTGGCGCGCTGATATTGCCAGCGACTCACCTGCGATCAGGAAATTATGGCATCCGCCCCGTCGCGTCCGACCAGCAAAACCGCAATCGCATCGAATAGCGATTGCATCGAGACGGGTTTGAACAAGACCTCATTCGCGCCCACCGCAAGGCAGCGCTCGCGCAGGCCCGCCGCTGCATCTGCTGTCAGGACGATAACCGGCAGGCCAGCCTTGGCATCGGGGCGCTGGCGCAAGGCGGTGATCGCGGCAATGCCGTCCATGCCCGGCATCCGCAGATCCATCAATATCAGGTCATAATCTTCGGTATCGATCATGCGCAAACCGTCCTGCGCGCCATCGGCCTCATCCATCAGGACGCCCGCGACGTTCAGCATGTCCTTGACGACACGCCGGTTCATCGCATCATCTTCGACGAAAAGCAGTTTCACGCCGCCACCGCACTGCGCGCCATGGCGGAAGCAAACACGTTCAGCAACACCGATTTGGTGAGCGGCTTTGTCAGCACCACATGCGCCCGTTCGCGGGCATCGTCCGGCACAGGGTCCGTGCCTTCGACAATGATGACGGGCAGGGTCGTAGCATCGAACAATGGCGCAAAAGACCCAACCGACGACGCATCGGCAACAATCCAGTCGGCCTTGTCCAGTGCCAGAAACGCACAGGCGGCCGCGACATCATCGACAAAAGACACCAGATCGAACTGCGTCGACAGGATCGCGCGCATCATGCCCCGCGTCAGGGGGTTGTGTTCGATCACCAGCACATTGCTGGGGCGATCCCCGGTCACCTGACGCATTCCCGCCATTTGCGGTTCGACCAGCGGCAGGTCGATCGTGAAGGTCGATCCGAACCCGGGTTCGCTTTCCACCGTGATGTCCCCGTTCATTGCCCGCACCAGATTGCGACAGATCGCCAGGCCAAGGCCAGTCCCGCCATAAAGCCGGGTTGTGCCGCCATCGACCTGCTGGAACAGTTCAAATATCGACTCATGCCATTCGCGGGCAATGCCAATGCCTGAATCCCGGATCATGATGTGGACACGACGATCCGCATTTTCGCCAATTGTTCGGGCAGTCAGTTCCACCGACCCTTTTTCGGTGAACTTCATCGCGTTCGACAACAGGTTGAATATGATCTGGCGAATGCGACCGACATCGCCCTCGATCTGTTCGGGGCATTGATCAAGGTCGAGCACGAGCGCGATGCCCGCCGATTCAGCCTGCAACCGCCAGACCTGTGCCACCTGACGCAGCGTGGCTTTCAATTCGACGATGCCGGTGCCGACCGACAATTTGCCCGTTTCCATTTTTGCCACGTCAAGAATATCGTCGACCAGCGAACGCATCGTTTCGCCCGCGTCATGGACAATGCCGATACGGTCACGCAACGTCGCACCCAGCGTACGGTCCGCCAGCATCACTTGCGTCATGCCCAATATGCCGTTGAGCGGCGTGCGGATTTCATGACTGGTGGTGGCAAGGAATTCCATCTTGGCCGATATTGCCTTTTCAAGAGCGCGGTTGGTCTGGGCAAGCATCAGTTTTGCCGCCCGCTCCCTGTTACGGCTGCGCGTAATCAGGATTAAGCCGGCGGTAAGCAACAGCAGCAGCACAGTGCCACCAGCGATGACCGCGATCAAGAAATTCCGTTGCAGTTCCAGTTCGGCGGCTTTGAGCCGCGCGATCTTGGTATTCTGGTTCGCAAAATCGAACCGCGCCGCCATCAGTGCCGCGCTGTTCGTTGCCGTCAGCTTGGCCGTCGCCTCGTCAAGCCGAAGCACGGCTTCGAGGTGATCGAGCGCCCGTTTTTCCCGACCCGTCGCGCGGTACACTTCAAACGCAGTGAAATGCGCCTGCCGGTAGGTGGAATCGCTGGTCGCCGGATCGACACCGCGCAGCGCCCGTTCGATTGCGCGCGTCGCCGACGGATAATTTTTATGGGCAAACGCAATCTGCGCCCGCAATTCCCACAATGCCCAGGTTTCGTCGTCGGCATCCCCTGCCTTGCGCGACGCAAATGCCCGGTCAAGCGTTTTCGAAGCCGCATCAAACCGGCGCTGCCCGACCTGAGCCTCAGCGATGTTATTTAGAATGCGCGTAACATATTTAGCACTGCCGATCTTTTCGGCAATGGCAAGCGCCTCAACAAATTCAGTTTCTGCTGCTTTTGGATTCGAGATATACAGATACGCAGCGCCACGATTGTTTCGTGATGACAATGACATCATCGGGTCACTTGGAAATTCATCGTCGGATTGCTTATAGTATTTAAGGGCGGTTTCCCCGTCTCCTCCGTCCGCATAGAGTTTTGCGATGCTTTGCAGCGCGACGGCCTGCAAACGTTTGTCACCCACCGAGCGGAAAATCGAATATGCGTTTTGAAAATCACCCAACGCGCTCTGGACGTCATTTCGATATTGGTGAATCCGGCCATTTGACAAAGTAAGTTCGCCAATGACTTTGGGCGTAACACTGCTGTTTCTGGCGCGATAAAATCCGCGTTTCAGAATCGCCTCTGCCTCGTTTGCCCGGCGAAGTCGCAGCAATGCGCGACTGATAACCGCATCTGCTTCACACAGCGAAGAATCGCGTTCTCCCCCCATCAACGTTTGACGTGCTAAATTTATGGATTTTTCGGCAATCGAAATTGCCGCTTCAGGATTGATGTTCAGCTGCGCACGCGATTGTTCGATCATGGTTTGAACAGCCATGCCGTCTGATGTTGACGCGGCCTGTGCCGACATATGAAAAATCAGGCCGAAACAAACGAGCAGCTGCCATAATCGCGCATGGCGTGCCGCCAGGAACCGGCGCACAGCGCGCTGCATGACGCGATGATGCATCACGCCCGTTTCCAGAAACTCGCAGGCCGGTAAACCGTTGGTTCGACGCCTGTCTGAAGCTCTTCGAAACGAAACGCATCCAGATAAATCTCAAAGGCTTCCCGGTCCAATGGCGGACTGATCAGATAACCCTGGACCATTTCGCAGCCCATCACGGTCAGCAACGCCAGAGCCGCTGGCGTTTCAACGCCTTCGGCCGTCACTTCCATGCCGAGGGCGTGCGCCAGATCGATCGTCGATCGCACGATCAGCGGATCGCGGTGGCTGCTGGGCAGATGCGTCACGAACATCTTGTCGATCTTCAACTCGGTCGCCGGCAAGCGCTTGAGATAGGACAGCGATGAGAGGCCCGAGCCATAGTCATCGATCGCCAGCGTGATGCCCATCGCCGCGCAATGTTCAAGATTGGCAATGGCAAGGTCGGGATCGCGGATCACCGCTGTTTCGGTGATTTCAAAGCCGATGTCGGCACCGCTTTGGGCAACCAGCGCGCAGGCCGCGTCGATAAAGATGCGGTCGGTCAGAAGGCCGCCCGATATGTTGATGAATATCTTCATGCAGTGGTCGGCGGCTGCAAGACGGCGCTGGTCGGCCATCACGCGTCGCAACGTCCACAAAGTGATGGCGCGCATTTCGCCGCTGGCATCGGCCAGATTGATGAACGCGTCGGGCATGACCAGCCCCAGCACCGGATGTTGCCAGCGGATCAGCGCCTCGGCACTCGACACCTTGCGCTGTCGCATATGGACCTTGGGCTGATACACCATGAAAAATTCATCGCGCGCCACTGCACATGCAAGGTCGCTGACGAGATCGACGGCCTGCCGGACGGGGGGTGCGGGCGTGTCCTGCGACATCACGCTGTGACCGCGCCGTTTCGCCTCGGCCAGCGCCTGTTCGGCGCGATCAAAGGCATCGATTTCGTCGCTGCCCATGGCCGCGCCGGCAATAAATGCCAGCATCGGCGCGTCATGATCATGAGGGGTTGGCGCCGTGGCGAGTCTGGCAAGCTTTGCAAAACTCGTCTTCAGGTCATCGTCGGTAATGGCATCGAACACCAGGCATGCCGTGTCCCAGGCAAAATGACTGATGCGGCCATGGCCAATATGTGCCTTGATGCTGGTGACGAACGACAGAAACGCGCCACTCCACCCGTCAAACCCGACCTGCCGCCGGACGGCGCTGGCGTTTGTCACCATGATCAGAATCACACCGGCACTGGCGGGTACGCCGCGGCCACGGCGGTCGCGCGCTGCCCGCACAGGACCGCGCCGCACCGTCTGCAGGGGCTTTCGCGATCGGCGTTCGACTGTCATCTGCCATGCCTAGCCAGTTAACCCTCAAGGAAGGCTTAAACAGCGTCAGCCGCACGCCCGTCAGCCGGGCAATTTTTGCGGTGCAACATCGTCAACAAAACATGTTGAAGAATGGTGAACCATCGATTAACTTTTTCGGGTTAAGTGGAGGGCCTTTGCCATGATGATCAACATTGTACTCGACGTTTTTATTGCTCGTCCCAGAGGCGGACAAACAATCGACCCCGACTGAGGTTATCGCTGGCGGGGCGTGCGCCGGTGATATTACAGACTCAGACAAGAAAATTGAAAAGTGCGGCGCGCCTGCCGCACTTTTTTTATGCTTGTGATGCAAAGGCTTACCTGACCCAGACGGCAAACAGCCGATCGATGAGCGCGTCGAGGCGATGGTCCGTCGGCCTGTCCAGGCTCACCCGGTCGACATGGCTGGCGCCCTCGTCAAGGATCGCTTTGCGCACCCGGTCCTGCTGTCCCGACAGGCCCGCCTTCGCCACTTTTCGCCGCCGCGACTCGGAGCGAATCGATTCGCAAAAAACCCGGATCGCGTGAAGATCGTTGATGATTCGCCGGTTATAATTTCTGTGGCCGCCAATATGGACGGGCAATTTGTCACTTTTTCCGACGCTCGGCAGGACCGGCAGCAAGATGCCGTTCGTCGGAAAATCATCCATGTGAAAGCACTCATCGCGCAGCGCGAGCAGAAACGGGCGGAGCATGGCGTCACCGAGGCATTGCAGCGGGACCAGGTGATGGCGCACCCACCCCTCGCGATACGCCGGATCGCCGAGCAGGTTTACCGAAGCGAACGGCACGTGCCGTTTCAGGTTGAGGCCCCCCATCCGCAAATCCTATGCGGCGGACAGCCAGCACGTCAGTCCGAATCCTGTCCGTTTCGGATGGGTTACAACCTTATCGTAACCATGTCCGGCGTGCTCCAGTCCAAATGCAGCTGCTGCCCTTCGACGCCTTCATAGGCTGTAGACCGGTCAAGTCCGCCGTTCACCAGGGCATGGCGCGCCAGTCGCGCGAGATTGCGCGCCGCGTCACGCGACGTGTCGGCCGTGGCCACATGTGCGGCAAGTTCATAGCCGATAAAACCGGCCAGCCCTTTCGTTTCGTGCCGGTCCGTACCCAGTGTCATCGAGATGATCGACAGGATAGGCGGATCGCCTGTCTGATCCCATTCGTGCAGAAGCGCGGTCAGATCAGCGACACGAAGCATGACGGGTGAAAATGACCAGGCGAGTGTTGCATCGCGTTCGGCGCCGCTCTGATCCGCACTCTGCATGATCGTCCTGATCATGGCCGCGGTGAGACGGCGATCGCCCGGTTCGACACCAAAGCATATGGCGTCCCCCCGTCGTTCGACAATGACGTCGGCAGACACTGCCCCGGCGACACGGCCGCCATCCAGAAATGGTGCATGAACCGGTGACAATGTCGCAACATATCTGATCATGATATGATCTTTTTATAATCATGGTTTGTTCAATTTTTGAATTATGCTCTCCTAAAATGCGCGCAAGCTGCAATTGATCCATTTTGGAGTGAAATAAGAGGACTGTTCGCCCGACATCGAACGCGATATCGCCACGTCTGGCGATAAGGAAAGTGCGTCTTGACTCCCGAACTCGGCATTATCGAAGGCTATTTCGGGCGTTGCTGGACCCCGGACGCACGGCGCGCCGTCATCAGCCGCCTCGGTCCGGCGGGTTACCGCTTTTTTCATTATGCCCCCAAGATCGATGCGCAGCTGCGTCGAGACTGGCGCGTGGCGCATGCACCCGCCGCTATGGCCGATCTGACGGATCTGGCCGGGCATTGCCAGTCGCTCGGTGTCCGCTTTGGCATTGGCCTGACCCCCTATGGCGCGCATCTTGATTTCAGCTCAGGGACCCGGTCCGCGCTGAAAGCAAAGCTTGCCGCACTTGACCAGACCGGCCTTGATGACCTTGCGATCCTGTTCGACGACATGCGTGGCGACCTGCCCGACCTGGCGCAGCGTCAAGCTGACATCATCGCGTTCTGCCTCGATCACAGCCGTGCCACGCGATTTTATGCCTGCCCCAGCTATTATTCGGACGACCCCCTGCTCGACCGTGTTTTCGGTGCCCGGCCTGGTGCCTATCTCAATGATTTCGGGCGCCTGATTGACCCGGCGATCCAGATCTACTGGACTGGCGAGGAGGTGTGTTCGCGTGCTTATTCCGCGGGCCATTTGCGCGACGTCGCCGACCGGCTGGGCCGAAAAGTCTGTTTATGGGATAATTATCCGGTCAACGACGGGCCGCGCATGAGCCAGCATCTGCATCTGCGCGGCGTCACCGGTCGCGGGCCGGCCCTTGCCCCGTGGCTGAGCGGCCATGCCATCAACCCGGCGCTGCAACCGACGCTGGGGTGTATCCCGGCGCTGACACTGGTGCAGGCTTATGCGCAGGGTGATGATTATTGTTATGGACGCGCTTTCATCGACGCCGCAGTCGCGGTGGTGGGTGCCGATCTGGCGATGATGTTGCAAGCCGACCTGCTGACATTTCAGGATCAGGGTCTGGATCGCATTGGTGACCGTATCGAAACGCTGACGGCGCGCTATGCCGCGATCGATCATCCTGCGGCGCGCGAAGTCGTCGACTGGCTCGGCGGCGGCTATGCGATCACCGGAGAAATGCTGGAGACGCAATAGCATCGGTTGACGGCGACCGGCCGTGCCCGCATCAGCACGGGATGCGTTTCTGTTCCGACAATGCAGCTTCGGTCCATCCTGCCGTGTTCGATGCCATGAAGGCGGCGAACCAAGTCGACACGGCATATGATGGCGACATGCTCAGCCGTGCGCTTGATGCCCGGTTTTCAACTCTTTTCGAAACCGACGTCGTTGGATATTGGGTGGCCACCGGCACGGCGTCCAACGCGCTGGCGCTGGCGGCACTGTGTCCGCCCTATCGCGGTGTTTTGTGCCACCGTGATGCGCATATCCAGAACGACGAAGCGGGTGCCCCCGAATTTTTTACCGGCGGTGGCAAGTTGCTGCTCGCCGATGGCCCCGGTGCAAAACTGACTCCGGACAGCATCACCGCACGGCTCGATGCGATTGCCAATGATGTCCACCGTACGCAGGCGGCAGCGATTTCGATCACCAACGCAACCGAATATGGACAAAGCTACACCGCTGCCGAAGTCGCCGTGATCGGCGATATTGCCAAAGCACGACAGTTGCGGTTTCACATGGATGGTGCACGATTTGCCAATGCCGTCGTCCATACCGGCGCATCGCCGGCCGACCTGACGTGGCGCGCGGGTGTTGATGCGCTGAGTTTTGGCTTCATCAAAAATGGGGGCTTGTCGGCAGAAGCACTGATCCTGTTCGATGCCACGCTGGCCGAACAAACCGGCATTCGCCGCAAACGCGCCGGGCACCTTTATTCAAAGGGGCGCTATCTTGCGGCGCAGCTTCACGCGTTGCTCGATGATGACCGCTGGCTCGCCAATGCCCGCGCAGCCAATGACGGCGCTGCGGTCCTGGCGGCAGCATCCGGCACGCGCCTGTGTCACGCGGTTGCGGCAAATGAAGTCTTTGTCACGATGACGCCTGCCGAATCCGCGCAGCTTCGCGCGCAGGGCTTCGACTTTTACGACTGGGCTGAAAACGAAGCGCGGTTCGTTGTGTCATGGGATCAGCCACAGCGCGAAATCGATGCTCTGGCCGCCGCACTGACGGCGTTATGAGCAGCACGCCGATGCTGCGTGCGCGCGTGATCATCCCTTTTGCCATCGCAACGATCATCTGGGGCACGACCTGGATCGTGATCCGGGACGAGCTGGGCCTCGTGCCGCCGACCTGGTCGATCGCTTACCGGTTTGCCGTCGGTGCCAGTGCGATGTTTGGTTATGCAGCGATCACGAAAGCGCCGCTTCGCATCGGATGGCAGGGGCAGCTGTTTGCGGCGGTCCTGGGGTTTGCGCAGTTCGTGCTCAACTTCAACTTCATTTACCGTGCCGAGGGATATATCACGTCGGGGCTCGTGGCCGTGCTCTTTGCCTTGCTGCTGGTGCCCAATGCCGTGTTCGGCCGCGTGTTTCTGGGACAGCCGCTCTCGGGGCGGTTCCTTGCCGGATCGCTGGTGGCGGTCATGGGTGTCGGGATGCTGATCGCACAGGAACTGCGCGTCGATTCGGCGACCATGTCGGCGACTGTCATCGGTGTCGTCCTGACTCTGGCGGGGATCGTCTCTGCCTCTGCGGCCAACATCATGCAGGGCACGGTTCAGGGCAAGGCATTGCCGATGGCATCGACACTGGCATGGAGCATGACGTGGGGCGCGGGCATGAATGCCGCCATCGCGCTCGTGACCACGGGTGCGCCCGTCATCGCGCTGACACTGCCCTATATCGGCGGTATTCTTTATCTGGGGGTGTTTGCCAGCGCCGTCACGTTCAGCTGCTTTTTCAATGTCATCCGCGAAGTCGGCCCGGCCCGTGCCGCCTATTCGGGTGTCCTTACACCGATGATCGCAATGGTCATTTCGACGATGTTCGAGGATTATCGCTGGTCGTGGCTGGCGGCGGCGGGTGGCGGGGTCGCGCTGGCGGGATTGCTCATCGCCCTCAGCGCGCACAGGCCAGTCCAGAAATCAGCATAGCGGGGCGACCAGCCCAGCACGCGTTTCGCCTTGCCATTCGCAACCCGCCGGTTTTCGGCATAAAAACCGCGCGCCATCGGCGACAGGCTGTCAAGCGAGACGAACGGCGGCGGGTCCATCGCGAGCAGCCTTGCCGCCGCCATGATCACCATATTCTGGTCGCACGGCACATCGTCGGCAAGATTATAGGCGCCCGGCGGTGCGTCCAGCCCCGCCATCACGCCTGTCACAATGTCGTCGACATGCACCCGGCTGAACACCTGACCGGCCATATCGACGCGGTGTGCCATGCCTGCGGCAACCCGGTCGAGCGCCGACCGCCCCGGCCCGTAAATCCCCGGCAGGCGAAAGACCCGTGCGCCGCGGGCCAGCCAGTCCTGGTCCGCGCGATTGCGGCTGTCGCGCCGCCCCCGGACAGGCGCGCTTTCATCCACCCATGCCCCCGCGCTGTCACCATAAACCCCGGTCGACGAGAGATAAGCGAGCCATTTGCCGGCCAGCATGTCGCCATAGGCCTGCAACACCGGATCACCGTCCGCCACTGGCGGAACCGATGACAGAATATGCGTTGCCTGTGCCGCGACAAGCCGGACAGTCGCGCGATCGGCAAAATCGATCGTCCCGGCCGACCCCGTCGCATCGACGGTCCACCCCCGTGCCCGTGCCGAAGCGGCGATGCGCGATGCCGTATACCCCAGGCCAAAGATCAGCAGCGCCGCCATGCCCATCGCTTAGCCGTCAATCAAAACAATCGGCAAGCCTGCGGCATGGAGGGCTTTTCAAGAATATATTTCTTTATGGTCCCGATGCGCATTAAAGACGTACCGGTAAAAGACTGATGTCGAGGACTGCGCAAAAATGCCCCATTATCGTTCACGCACCAGCACGCATGGCCGCAATATGGCGGGCGCACGCGGATTGTGGCGCGCCACTGGCATGACTGACGAGGATTTCGGCAAGCCGATCATCGCCATTGCCAACAGTTTCACCCAGTTCGTTCCCGGCCATGTCCATTTGAAGGACCTGGGTCAGCTTGTCGCGCGCGAAATCGAAGCGGCAGGGGGTGTTGCCAAGGAGTTCAACACCATTGCCGTGGATGACGGCATTGCCATGGGGCACGGCGGCATGCTCTATTCCCTGCCCAGCCGTGACCTCATCGCCGACAGCGTCGAATATATGGCGAACGCACATTGCGCCGACGCGCTGGTGTGCATTTCCAATTGTGACAAGATCACGCCGGGCATGCTGATGGCGTCGATGCGCCTCAACATTCCGTCGGTCTTTGTGTCGGGCGGTCCGATGGAAGCGGGTAAAGCCGATATTCGCGGCAAGACGGTCGCGCTCGATCTGGTCGACGCCATGGTCGTTGCTGTCGATGACAGCTATACCGATGAAGAAGTCGCGGTCATCGAACGGTCCGCCTGTCCGACCTGTGGCAGTTGTTCGGGCATGTTCACCGCCAACAGCATGAATTGCCTGACCGAAGCGCTGGGCCTGTCGCTGCCGGGCAATGGCTCGGTCCTTGCCACGCACGCCGACCGCGAAAAGCTGTTCCGCGAGGCGGGCCATACGATCGTCGATCTGGCCAAACGCTGGTACGAACAGGATGACGCCAGCGCGCTTCCCCGCACGATCGCGAGCTATGCTGCTTTCGAAAATGCCATGAGCCTTGACATCGCGATGGGCGGATCGACCAATACCGTGCTCCACCTGCTGGCCGCCGCGCATGAAGGCGAAGTCGACTTTACCATGGCCGATATCGACCGGCTGTCGCGACGCGTCCCGTGCCTGTGCAAGGTCGCCCCGGCCAAAGCGGACGTCCATATGGAAGACATTCACCGTGCCGGCGGGATCATGGCGATTCTTGGCCAGCTTGATGAGGCTGGGCTGATCGACACGTCGCTTCCCACGGTGCATTCTCCGACGCTGGGCGACGCGCTTGATCGCTGGGATATCAGCCGCACCGACAGCGAAAGTGTCCGCCAATTCTACAAGGCGGCGCCGGGCGGTGTCCGCACCACAGTCGCCTTCAGTCAGAGCAACCGCTGGCATGACCTTGACCTCGACCGTGACGAGGGTGTCATCCGCAGCGCGGCCAACCCGTTTTCGAAGGATGGCGGCCTTGCCGTCCTGTTCGGCAATCTCGCGCCAGAAGGGTGCATCGTGAAGACCGCCGGTGTCGACGACTCCATCCTGACCTTTACGGGCATCGCACGCGTGTACGAAAGTCAGGACGCGGCGGTCGTCGGCATCCTTGGCAACGACGTGAAGCCGGGCGACGTCGTCGTCATCCGGTACGAGGGACCAAAGGGCGGACCGGGGATGCAGGAAATGCTGTATCCGACCAGCTATCTGAAATCAAAGGGGCTGGGCAAAGCCTGCGCGCTCATCACCGACGGACGGTTTTCGGGGGGCACGTCGGGCCTGTCCATCGGCCATGTCTCTCCCGAAGCCGCCGAAGGTGGCCTGATCGCGCTGGTCAATGCCGGCGATCGCATCGTCATCGACATCCCGAACCGGCTCATAAAGCTCGACATCCCCGATGCCGAAATCGCCGCACGGCATGCCGCCATGGTCGAACGGGGCAAGAAAGCGTGGAAACCCTTTGGCCGCAAGCGTGACGTGTCACCGGCCCTGCGCGCCTATGCCGCACTCACCACCAACGCATCACGTGGCGCCGTGCGCGATGTCAGCCAGGTGGAAAAAGAATGACGGCACTGCCGGGCCGCATTTATCTCAGTAGCGCCAGCACGCGTTGCGCCAGTTTCTTTTCGCAGATCAGCAGATCGGGCATGAACACATCGGGCCGGTTGTAGACGAGCGGACTGCCGTCGAGACGGGACACGTGCAGACCATAAGCAAGCGCGACGGCCGCAGGGGCGCAGCTGTCCCATTCATACTGACCGCCGGAATGAAGATAGATATCGGCCTCGCCACGAATGATGGCCATTGCCTTGGCACCGGCAGAGCCCATCGGGATCAGCTCGGCACCCAGCGCTTCGGCAACGGCGACAGCCTGTGGTGCGGGGCGCGTGCGCGACACGACCATGCGCAGCGGATTGCCGGGCGGTGGCAGCGGGTGCGGCGTGTCCGATCGCAGCACGAGAGCAAGGTCGGGCAGCGCCACGGCACCGGCCACGGGGACGCCATCGACGGCGAGGGCGACATGCACGGCCCAGTCGGTGCGCCCCTCGCCATATTCGCGCGTGCCGTCGACCGGATCGATGATCCAGACGCGCGATCTGGACAGGCGTTCGGCGGTGTCCTTGCGTTCTTCGGACAAGATGGCATCGTCGGGCCGCACGTCTGCCAGCCCGTCGCACAGGAGTATATTAGCCTGTTCGTCGCCAGCCGCGCCGATCCGCATCCCGTCCGCACCCGCGCTGGCGCGTTGCGCACGTAACGCTATGAGCAAATCGCCTGCCGCCCCGGCAAGCATGGCCGCGACTTCGGCATCACGCATTGCGCCTTTGTTCATTTCAGGGGCATGATCTGGCGGATGATATAGTCGGCGGCTTCGGCGGGCGTCATTTCGACTGTGTTGACCCGGATTTCGGGGCGTTCGGGCGCTTCATAGGGACTGTCGATCCCGGTAAAATTCTTGAGCTGTCCTGCACGCGCCTTTTTGTACAGGCCCTTCACGTCACGCGCCTCGGCCACGTCGAGCGGTGTCTCGACGAAGATTTCGATGAACTCACCCTCTCTCCCATCGGCTTGCAGCATCGCGCGGACCATATCGCGTTCGGCGCGGAAGGGGGAAATGAAGGCCGTGAGCACGATCAGCCCGGCATCGGCCATCAGCTTTGCGACTTCGCCGACGCGGCGGATATTCTCGATCCGGTCGGCCTCGGTAAAGCCCAGATCCCGGTTCAGTCCGTGGCGGACATTGTCACCGTCGAGCAGGAACGTATGGCGGTTCATCAGGTTTAGGCGCTTTTCGACCTCATTCGCGATGGTCGACTTGCCGGATCCGGACAAGCCGGTGAACCAGAGCACACGCGCCTTTTGATTCTTGAGCGCGGCATGCGCCTCGCGGCTGATGTCAGTCGCCTGCCAGTGAATATTCTGGGCACGGCGCAGGCTGAAGTGCAACAGTCCGGCCGCGACCGTCGCATTGGTGATCTTGTCGATCAGGATGAAGCCGCCCAACGTGCGGTTGACGGCAAATGGTTCGAAAACAATGGGCTTGTCCGTCGCGATTTCGGCGACACCAATGGCATTAAGGTCAAGCGTTCTGGCCGCGACATGTTCGAGGCTGTTGACGTTGACGATATATTTGGGTGCCTGGACAGTGGCAGAGACCATCTGCGTGCCAAGCTTGAGCCAATAGGCGCGCCCCGGGATCAGCGCATCATCAGACATCCAGACGATCGTGCTTTCGAACTGATCGGACACTTCGGGCGGAGCGTCCGCCGCCGCAATGACATCGCCGCGCGAACAGTCAATTTCGGTGTCAAGACAAAGCGTGACCGATTGGCCCGCGACCGCTTCATCCAGTTCGCCCCCCATCGTGACGATCTTGCTGATGGTGCTGCTCTTGCCCGATGGCAGGACGCGGATCGTGTCGCCGGGCTTGACGGTTCCGCTGGCAATCAGACCGGAAAATCCGCGGAAATCGAGATTGGGCCGGTTGACCCATTGCACTGCCATGCGCAGTGGCCTGGCCTGGTCGGCTTCGCTGTCGAGCGCGACCGTTTCCAGATGCGCCATTAACGGCACGCCGGTGTACCATGGTGTGTCGGGCGACCGGGCCGTGATATTGTCGCCCTTGAACCCCGAAATCGGTATCGGCGTGAAACCGGTGATGCCGATACGGGTCGCAAACGCGGCATAGTCGGCAACGATGGCGTCATATTTCGCCTGGTCATAATCGATCAGGTCCATCTTGTTGACGGCCAGAACGATGTTACGAATGCCGAGCAATCTGGCGAGATAGCTGTGCCGCCGTGTCTGGACCAGCACGCCCTTGCGCGCATCGATCAGGATGACGGCAAGGTCGGCGGTCGACGCACCGGTGATCATATTGCGGGTATATTGTTCGTGCCCCGGGCAATCGGCGACGATGAACTTGCGCGTTTCGGTTGCAAAGAAACGGTAGGCGACGTCGATCGTGATGCCCTGTTCGCGTTCCGCCGCCAGACCGTCGACAAGAAGCGCGAAGTCGATGTCCTGACCCTGCGTCCCCATCCGTTTTGAATCGGCCTCAAGCGCGGCAAGCTGATCCTCGAAGATCATTTTCGAATCGTACAGCAGGCGCCCGATCAGCGTCGATTTGCCGTCGTCAACGGACCCACAGGTGATGAATCGCAGCAGACTCTTGTGCTGATGCGCGTCGAGGTACGCGTCGATGTCCGATGCGATCAGATCGTCGGTTTTGTAAACGGATGCCATCAGAAATATCCTTCCGCCTTTTTCTTTTCCATGCTTGCGGCCTGGTCATGGTCGATGGCGCGCCCCTGGCGTTCGGATGTCGTGGTCAGCAGCATTTCCTGAATGACGTGCGGCAGCGTTGTCGCGGTGCTTTCCACCGCGCCGGTCAGTGGGTAGCAGCCCAGAGTGCGAAAGCGGATCGCGCGTTCGACGGGCACTTCGCCAGGCCTCAGGCGAAAGCGGTCGTCATCCACCATCAGCAGCATGCCGTCGCGTTCCACGGTCGGCCGCAGTGCGCTGAAATAAAGCGGGACGATCTCGATCCCCTCAAGGTGAATATATTGCCAGATGTCGAGCTCGGTCCAGTTGGAGATCGGGAAAACGCGGATGCTTTCGCCCTTTGCCTTGCGCGCATTGTAGAGGTTCCACAGTTCGGGCCGCTGGTTTTTCGGATCCCAGCCGTGCGCTGCAGTGCGGAATGAAAAAATGCGTTCTTTCGCACGGCTTTTCTCCTCGTCGCGCCGCGCGCCGCCGAATGCGGCATCAAAGCCATATTTGTCGAGCGCCTGTTTCAGCCCTTCGGTTTTCCACATGTCGGTGTGGAGCGGCCCGTGGTCGAACGGATTGATCCCGCGCGCTTTGGCCTCGGGGTTCTGGTGAACCAGCAACTCCATGCCGGCATCGCGCGCCGCTTTTTCGCGCAGGTCGTACATCGCCTTGAACTTCCACGTCGTATCGACATGGAGCAGCGGAAACGGCGGCGGTGACGGGTAAAAGGCCTTGCGCGCCAGATGCAGCATCACCGCGCTGTCCTTGCCCACACTGTACAGCATGACCGGTCGTTCGGCGTCCGCCATCACTTCACGCATGATGTGAATGCTTTCCGCCTCAAGCCGCTGGAGATGAGTCAGAGCGACAGGCTCCGCGCCAGCACCAAGCGCAGGGTGGGGGACAGCCGTCATATCATTTCATCCTTCCCCAAGCCGCGGCGCTCTGTCAGCCGCATTGCCGATGCACGGCTTGTGATGAAATCTGAAGTTAGAAATTGTTTTCGGGGGATACGGAAATGATGATCCGGTCCTGTGTCGGCTTATCGCCCCTTGAACAGTCCGCCAAGCAGCCCGCGGAGCAACTGCCCGCCGATCTGGGTAGCGACCTGCCGCCCGACGGACGACGCAACGGACCGCGCGGCCGATTGCATCATCTTGTCGGCAATGCTGGGCTTTGCAGCTTCACGTGCCGCCGCCGCTTCAGTGCGGGCGGCTTCGCGAGCGGCAATGGCGTTGGCCTGCGCCGTCGCCTTTGCCGTCTGCGCGTCAAGCCTCGCCTGTTCCGCCGCAGCTTTGGCGGCGTCATCATCGGCTTTTGCGGCGGCGGCGGCAGCGGCGGCTTCGCCTGATTTTGCGCTCAGTATTTCCTCCGCCGACGTGCGATCGACCAGCGTGTCATATTTGTCGCCGATGGCGTCGGTCGTGATCATGATGTGGCGTTCATCGTCGGTAATCGGCCCGACGCGTGATGCCGGCGGCTTGATCAGCGTGCGTTCGACCGGTGTCGGCGAGCCATCGGCCTGAAGCATCGACACCAGCGCTTCACCGATTTTCAATTCGGTGATGACAGTTGCGACATCGACACCGGGATTGGCGCGAAATGTCTGTGCCGCTGCATTGACCGCTGCCTGATCGCGCGGCGTGAACGCGTTCAGCTTGTGCTGGACACGGTTGTTGAGCTGGCCGGCGACAGTGTCGGGAATATCAATCGGGTTCTGTGTGATGAAATAAATGCCGACACCTTTCGACCGGATCAGGCGGACGACCTGTTCGATTTTTTCGAGCAGAGCCTTGGGCGCGTCGTTGAACAGCAGATGGGCTTCATCGAAGAAAAAGCACAATTTGGGCTTTTCAGGGTCGCCGATTTCGGGAAGCGTTTCGAACAGCTCGCTGAGCAGCCACAGCAGAAAGGTCGAATATAGCTTTGGACTTGCCATCAGCTTGTCGGCGGCGAGGATATTGACGACACCGCGCCCGCTGTCGTCGAGCTTGATGAGGTCCATCATGTCGAGTGCGGGTTCGCCAAAGAAATGTTCGCCGCCCTGGCTGCGCAGTTGCAGCAGCGACCGCTGGATCGTGCCGACGCTCTGTTTCGAGATATTGCCATAGGCAACGGTCAGCTCGTCAGAGCGCTCTGCACAGCTGACCAGCATTGCCTGCAAATCATCAAGGTCGAGCAGGAGCAGGCCATCCTTGTCCGCGACATGGAAGGCAATGGTCAGGACGCCTTCCTGAACCTCGTTCAAATCCATCAGCCGCGCGAGCAGAAGTGGCCCCATTTCCGAAACGGTGGTGCGGACCGGGTGCCCCGCCACGCCGAACAAGTCCCAGAATTGGGTCGGGCAATCCTTGTACGCCCATTCGGTATCGCCAATCTCTGCGGCGCGTGCTGCAAAGATTTCGTGCATTTTCGATTGTGACGATCCCGCCATGGCAAGGCCCGACAGGTCGCCTTTCACATCGGCCACGAAACAGGGCACGCCGGCAGCGGAAAACCCCTCGACAATGCCCTGCAGGGTCACGGTCTTGCCCGTGCCCGTCGCGCCCGCGATCAGGCCGTGGCGATTGGCACGTTTCAGATTGATCGATTGGCGCTGCCCGCCTCCCAGTCCCAGGAAAATACCGTCATCCGCCATGTCACGCCCTCCGCTGAAGCGCAGCGACTAGCGCAAGACGGCGCGACCCGAAAGCACTATCCCTTCGCCTTGCTGAGCTTCAGCGGCATATAGACGGGGCGCCCGCCCCCGCGCTGGACAAGCACGAGGATGCTGCCCCGGCCCGCACTGCGCGCCGCGTTGACGGCAAGTGTCAGGTCATTCGGGCTGGCAACAGGTTGCTGATTGGCCGACTGGATGACGTCACCGCGCTGAATGCCTTTGGCGGCCGCATCGCTTGACGCGTCGACGGCGCCGACAACGACACCTTTGGTGCCAGCGGGGACACCAACCTGCCGCGCCACTTCTGGCGTCAGTGTCTGCACCGCCAGCCCGAGCGATTCACGTGTCGCATTGCCGTTCGCCTTGGGATCGTCAGGACCGATCGCATCGCCCCCGTCTGTTCCGAGCGTCGCGGCCAGTTGCTCGTCCGTCGGGCGTTCGGCCAGCGTTGCCGTCACGGTCATGCGTTTTCCGGCGCGCATCAATTCGATCGGCACACGTGATCCGATGGGCAGTTGCGCCACGATGTAGGACAAGGTTTCATCGGGCGTCACGTCACGGTTGTTGACCCGCACGATGACGTCGCCCTGCTGGATCCCCGCCTTTGCCGCGCCCTGGCCAGGCTCGACGCGTCCGACGAGTTCGCCGCGGTTCTTGGCAAGGCCGAGAGCTTCGGCCGAGTCGGCATCCAGCGGCTGGATCTGCACGCCCAGATAGCCGCGCTTGACGCGGGCCCCGCCGCGCAACGTGTCGACGATCGGCTTGGCCAGTTCGGCCGGGATGGCAAAACCGATGCCGACATTGCCGCCGGTCGGTGAAAAAATTGCCGAATTGATGCCGATGACATTGCCGTTAAGGTCGAACATCGGCCCGCCGGAATTGCCCTGATTGATCGCGGCATCGGTCTGGATATAGCGGTCATAAGGTCCCGAACCGATGTTGCGGTGAAGTGCCGAGACAATGCCCGCCGTCACCGATCCGCCCAGGCCATAGGGATTGCCGATCGCCACCACCCAGTCGCCGACCCGTGCCCGCGCCGAATCGCCGAACTTCACAAAAGGAAGGCCGCGTGCGTCGATCTTCAGCACCGCGAGGTCGGATGACGCATCCTTGCCGATCAGTTTTGCCGGATATTCCTTTCGGTCGGGCATGATGACCGTGATCGATCCGACCGCCGGATTGTTGGGCCGACCGCCTGAAATCACATGCGCGTTGGTGACGATATACCCGTCTTCCGAAATGATGAAGCCCGACCCGAGCGACGTCGCCTCGCGCGTTACCGGCTTTCCGTCGTTGCCACCGGGAAGGCCGCCGCCGCCGAACAGGTCGCCAAATGGCGTCCCGGCGAACGGGTTCTGCTGAACCTCGACCTGCTGAGTCGTCGATATGTTGACGACTGCGGGCTGCAACTTTGCGGCGAGATCGGCAAAACTCATCGGCGCACCCGCCCGCGGGGCAGCGGCGTTGATGCTGCCCGGCTCGTTCTGCGCCACTTGGGCCGACGACGGTGACTGGAGCGCCATCGTCGCGGCCGTGCCGCCAATCAAAAGTGCGGTGGTGATTGCATAGGCATAACGCACGGATGCTTTTCCTCTTTAACAAACAGGTCGCGGGTCAGATGCTTTCACGCGGCTGAACAGGGATTGAATGGAGCAGCTTGACGATGTTAGCGCTGCCCCCGGAATTCGCGGAGATAATCATTGTTGGGTGACAATATGATCGACGACTGCCCCGTCGCCGTCGTCCCGTCGACACCGAATGTGTGTTCGTAACTCTGCATCGCGCGATAGAAATCGTAAAAGGACGCGTCCTTGTTGAACGCCGTTGCATAGACACCCGCCGCTGATGCATCGGCATCGGCGCGGATGATCTGGGCCTTTTTCAAACCCTGCGCCTGAATCGTCAGCGCTTCCTGCTTGCGTGCCGTCCGCATCCGTTCATAGGCCGAATCGAGCGGCGTCCCTTCGGGCAAGTCAGCTTTCTTGATGCGGACATCCACGATTTCGGCGCCATATTGACGCGCCACCCGGTCCAGACCGATGCGGACATTGTCCATCACCTGACCCCGTTCGGGACTGAGCAGCGCCGCAAACGGCCGCTTGCCCAGTTCGTTGCGCAACGCCGAACCCAGGATCGGGCGCAGCGCATCGGCGACATTATTCTCCGTCTGTGCGGTAATGACCATTTTCAGCGGATCGATGATCCGAAAACGGGCAAACGCATCGATATTCAACCGCAACTGATCGGTCGACAACACCTGTTGCCGTTCCATATCGACATCGCGCACCCGCTTGTCGATCCACACGACCTGTTCGAAACCGGGCATCACCGCGACCAGGCCAGCCCCGGTCCGGCCAAAGACTTCGCCCGGCTGATAGCGGTTGATCGTCCGCACCGGTTTGCCAAAGCTCAGGACAACGCCCTGCTGGGTTTCAGGCACGACGTAAAATGTATTGGCGATCAGGATGATCAGCGCAATCGCACCGATGCCAAAGAAAAGCGGATTGCGCAGTAGGCGGCCCCAGTCCGTGCTCATTTTTCGGCTCCTGACTGGACCGCAGGCGGCGCCGGACGCGATCCCTGAAGTGGCAGGTAGGGCGTGACACCCGGTTCGACGATGGTCTTGTCAACCTTGGACAGCACGCGCTCCATCGTTTCATAATACATGCGCCGCCGCGTCACTTCTGGGGCGAGTTTATACTGGGTGTAAACCCGGTCGAACGCCGCAGCCTCCCCCCCCGCCTTGGCCACGATCTGCTGCGCATAGGCATTGGCCTGATTGACGCTGGTCTGTGCGGCCTGTTGCGCCGCGCTGACTTCCTTGAAGGCATCATTGACGGCCTCGGGCGGATCGGCGCGCTTGATCGCCACGCCCTGAATCTTCACGCCCGACCGATATTTGTCGAGCAGCGACTGCATCCGCAACGTCACTTCGGTTTCGATGCCAGTGCGGCCGGACCCGATCGCGTCGTTCAGCGAGACATTGGCAATCGCGGCGCGCATTGCGCTTTCGGCAACGGCTTCGATGGTCTGGTCGGGTTCGGCAAGCTGGAACAGATAAAGTTCGGGGCTCTTGATGTTCCAGCGAATCGAATAATCGAGGTCGATGATATTTTCGTCGCGCGTCAGGACAAGTTTTTCGCCTGCGCCATTGGGAATGTCGATGCTGCGGATATTCTGGACATCAACAGTCTGAACCCGGTCGATGGGCGCGGGAAAGGTGAACATCAGTCCGGGTTCGAGCGTATGCGAATATTTGCCGAGCCGTGTCACGACAGAACGTTCCTGCGGATCGATGCGGTGAATGCTCGTAAACCCAACCCACGCAATCAGCAGGCCGAGAATCGCATAGCTCCACAATTGCGGGGTCCCTGTTGGCATCGTCCCGCCAAACCGGCTGCGCGCCTGCCCGAACAGCTGGTCCAGCGCCGACGGGCCACGTCCGCCACCCTTGCCGCTGTCAGGCGGAAAGCTCCACGGATTGCGCGGACCGCCGCCGCCCTTGCCGCCCGATCCGCCACCGTCGTTCCCGCCGCCACCGCTTCCGCTGCTATTGCCCCAGGGGCCATTTTCATTGAGCAGGGCAATAAGCCCCCGCATCCCGCGCTTTGTTTCCATAATCCCATTATAAGAAGGGTTTTGCGGATTTACAGTGGGCGTGTCGCATTCGTCGCGTGTATGGGACGGGCATGACGGAAATTGCGATGCTGGCCGCTGCCCTCGATACTGTCGTCGCTGCACGGGGACGCGCCGCCCCGCCGCGCTTTGCCGAGGGGCGGGCAAGCCTGATTCTGGATGTGACAGGCCTTGATCCGGCGGCGCGCGACGCGGTGCAGGCTGATGTCGAGGCCGCGTTGATGGCGGTTCCCGGTGTCAGCAGCGTGCGCATCGCACTGACCGCCGAACGCACCGGTCGCCGCCTGATCGCGGTGGGCAGCGGCAAGGGCGGCGTGGGCAAATCGACGCTGGCCGCCAATCTTGCCATTGCGCTGTCCCGGACCGGCCTGAAAATCGGCCTGATCGACGCTGACATCTATGGCCCGTCGCAACCGCGACTGATGGCCACCGAAGGGATGCGCCCCACCGCACATGACAAGAAACTCGATCCCGTGCCGACAAAGTTCGGGATTCGGATGCTGTCGATCGGCCATCTTGTAAAGCCGGGACAGGCGGTGGCGTGGCGCGGGCCGATGGCGGGCAATGCGCTCAACCAGCTTATCGACGCAGAGTGGGGCGATGCAGAGGTTCTGATCGTCGACCTGCCGCCCGGGACGGGGGATGTCCAGTTGTCGATGATCGCCAAGCATAAACCCGCCGGCGCGGTGATCGTGTCCACTCCGCAGGATCTGGCGCTGATCGATGCCACGCGCGCGATCGACCTGTTCGACCAGTCGGGGGTGCCGATTATCGGGATTGTCGAGAATATGGCAGGCTATGTCTGCCCACATTGCGGCGAAGCGAGTGATCCCTTCGGTCATGGTGGTGCCGAAGCGGCGGCCAGGGCCATGGACCGCCCGTTCCTCGGTCGCATTCCGCTCGACATCGCGATTCGCACGGCGTCGGATGCGGGGCAGCCACCGGCGGCAGGGGACGGCACTCAGGCCGATGCCTTTGTTGCCATCGCGACACGCGTGCGCGACTGGTTGCAGGGTCAGGCGAATGCCGGTGAACGCCGCAAGTGCTGATAGGCCTCGACCACGGCTTGCAGTTTTTTCTCATGGGACCGGTCGCCGCCATTACGGTCGGGATGATAGTGCCGGACAAGCCCTGAATAGGCTGTGCGCAGGCCCTTGCGGTCGGCATCGACGGGCAGTCCCAGAACCTTCAGCGCACGCCGGTCTTCGCCGGACAGGGCGCGGCCGTCCTCGCGTTGCTTTGGCGCCGTGTCGCGGAACCGTGCCGAGATCGCATCAAGCGGATCGGTGAAGTTTGCCCAGTGCGGCGGACGGTCTGCGCCGACTGTGTTGAACGCGCGGGTTTCGCGTTCCCATCCGGCAAAGGGGCGTTGCTGCGCGAGGATTTCGTCGGTGCTCATCCCGTTGAAGAAATTATAGCGTGCGTTGAATTCGCGAACATGATCGAGGCACAGCCAGCGCCACGCGCCTGGGCCGTCAAAGTTGCCGGGTTCGAGCGGTGCGCGGAATTCGCCCTGTTCCGTGCATCCGGACTCGGCACAGGGTTCGTCACGCGCGACGCGGCCATGAAAACGGGTGTGACGGCGGAACTGTTCGCTGCTCATGTTGATCCAGAAACCGTTGAGGCCGAGCTTGTCGAAGCCCTGTCTTTTCTTCTTCGCCCTAGATAAGAACAAGGACACCCCTTCGACAAGCTCAGGGTGAACGGAGTTTTTGTGACAGGCCCCATGCAAAGCGACATCGAAATGCGGCTGACGGCGGCTTTCTCGCCGACGCGCCTCGCCGTGATTAACGACAGCGCGCGCCACAGCGGGCACATGGGTGACGACGGGACAGGCGAATCGCACTTTACGGTGGAGATCGAAAGCGCGGCGTTTGCGGGCGTTGCGCGGCTGGCGCGGCAGCGGATGGTGAACAAGGCGCTGGGTGACGTGCCGGGGCAAAAGGTGCATGCGCTGGCGATCAGGGCCCGCGCGACGGGGGAAGATTGATTTTGCGCGCTGTTTTTGGTGCACTGACGAGCAATATGGGCAGATTGAGCAATGGAAACCATCATTCCCGTCACGCATGACCTCGGCGATTTCAAGGTGCGGCGGACGCTCCCCGCAAAGACGCGCACGATGGTGGGGCCGTTCATCTTTGTCGATCAGTTCGGGCCATCGCGGCTGCCCGCAGGCGCTGGCATGGACGTGCGCCCGCATCCGCACATCAACCTGTCGACTGTTACCTATCTGTTCGAAGGGGCGATCGAGCATCGCGACTCGATTGGCAGCCATGCCGTCATCGAACCCGGCGCGATCAACCTGATGACGGCGGGACGCGGCATCGTGCATTCGGAACGCTCGCCCGCCGATACGCGCGCGGCGGGGCCGGCGTTTTACGGGATGCAGACCTGGCTTGCGCTCCCTGATGGCAGCGAAGAAATCGATCCGGCGTTCGAGCATGTCGCGGCCTATGCGTTGCCGCTGATCGAGGATGGCGCGACGTCGATCCGCGTGTTGATGGGGACATTGTGGGGCAATACGGCGGCGACGACCTGCCACGCGCCGACGATCTATGCCGATATGAGGATCGCAGCGGGCGGATCCGTGCCGATCGATGCCGATGCGGATGAGCGCGCCATCCTGGTGACCGAAGGTGTGGCGACACTCGACAGCACGGCACTCGACCTGTTCACGCTCCATGTCCTTGCGCCGGGACAGGCGATGACGCTGCGCGCGGCAACAGCGACGCGGGCGATGCTGCTTGGCGGCGGGGCGTTCACGACACCGCGCCATGCCTGGTGGAATTTCGTGTCGTCGTCGCGCGATCGGATCAATGCCGCAAAGGCCGACTGGAAAGCGGGCCGCTTTCCAACGGTGCCGGGCGATGACAGGGAATTCATCCCGATCCCTGAAGTTCCGCTTACGATGAGCGCGGCATGACCGAATTGCGCCGCGAACGCCTTGCCCTGCCGACCGGCGTCGAACTGGACGTGACGCTCGGCGGCCCGGACGATGCGCCCGCGATCTTCTTTCTCCACGGCTTTCCCGAAAGTGCGCGGACCTGGCGGTATCAGATGGCCGATCTTGCGGCGGATTACCGGGTCATCGCGCCTGATCAGCGGGGCTTTGCGCGCTCGTCGAAGCCACCGCTCGTCTCCGATTACAGCCATGACAAACCCATTGGCGACCTGATGGCGCTGGCCGATGCGCTTGAGGTCGAGACCTTCACGCTGGTCGGGCATGACTGGGGCGGCGCAATTGCGTGGGCGGCGGCGCGTGGCCATGCCGACCGGATCAGACGGCTTGTCATCATCAATGCGCCGCATCCCTATATTTTCCAGAAATCGCTGTTCGACGACAGAGAGCAGCGCGCCGCGTCGCAATATATCCGCGCGTTCCGGTCGCCGGGGATGGCGCAGTATATCGCGGGCAATCTCGACAATTTTTACGAAAAGACATTCGGTCATTCCGGCCTGACTGTTGCGCCAGCGGCGGAAAAGCCGCTTTACATTGATGAATGGTCACAAGTCGGCGCGATCGAGGCCATGCTCAACTGGTATCGCGCTGCGGCCGTCATCGTGCCCGATATGGATGAAACCCCTGCGCGTCCGGCCTATCTTGACGTGCAATTCCCGGTTTTGACGACACCGACTCTGGTGGTGTGGGGACTGGGCGACAAAGCGCTGACGCCGTCCCAACTGGTCGGACTGGACGATCTGGTTGCCGACCTGACGATCGTCAGGGTCGCGGATGCCGGACATTTCGTGCCATGGGAAAAGCCGATTGTAGTGACTGATGCGATACGGGCGTTTCTGTCAAAAAGCTAGACCCAAAACCGTTCAGGTTGAATCGGGGATTCTCTTTTTTGTATTTTTCTG